>NZ_JAOTNO010000006.1:0-340358 GCF_041644655.1 Brevibacillus sp. BD137
GTCAATTAAGGTGATTTCATTCCCTTCTTTATCCGTCCCGATTGGGTCGTGCAAGGAAACATCTTTTTTGGTTTTTTTCAGACTTCTTAGATGCATGAGGATTTCAATCTAAATGTCAAAAGAAGTGCATAAACGGATTTAGAACGTGTATATCTCCACGCTCTCCTCATAAACTCTAACTTCCCTTACTACATGACGGATCAGCTCTTTCTTATCCTCAAACGAAAGTTCATCCTGTGCTTTTGATAAATAATAGTCAGCAGCTTCCTGGATCAAGTTGCGGTTATATTCGTTATCGATCTGTCGTTTCGCTTGTTCATGTAGCTCGTTCAAGCGCTGATTCAGTTTATCTGCCTTTTCCTTCAGCTCTTTTAACCCTTGCCGTATATCTTCTTCGCTTATGTCTTCTTCAACGGATGCAAACAATTTGAGCAATCTTTTGCGTCCTGCTTTCGTTTTTTCGAGTTCCTTTTGCAAACGTTCCAGCTCTACTTGCTCAAATGGAGTCTCCACCTTTTCTTCAACCGCTATCGCTATCTCATCTGGATTGTTCAACCATGAACGTACCGTTTCCCAAACCTGATTGTCCAATTGCTCACATCTTACACGGCGACCGCATCCCTTATTTTTTGCACCTGCTGTATTCTTAACGTCAGTATACTCAAATACATATTGGCTCCAGTTTTTCACTTTTCTTCCTGACATCGTATTACCACAGGACCCACACCGTACTAGGCCACTTAAGAGGTACTCGTTGAAGCTCCGGCCTGCCCATCTCCTTCTGGATTCCTTTAGCAATCGCTGGGCATGTTCAAATTTTACTTCGTCAATGATAGATGGGCAGGGCAATGATATCCACTCATCTTTTGGGCGCATTTTCATACGGACTTTCTCATCTGGCTCGCGAAACTGATTACCCAGCATTCCTTCCGTATTCCACTTATTTTGATAAAATCTCCCCACGTACGCCTCGTTCATCAGCATCTGTCGCACCACCTGACGATGCCATACACTAGCACCACGCTTGGTAGGAACCCCTTTATTGGTTAAATAAACAGCTATCCCATTCATTCCATGAACGAGCTCGTTGGGCTGAGTAAACAGATCAAATACGAGTCGCACTACTGCTGCCTCTGCTTCATTTATTACGATCTGTTCCTTCTTGGAATCATAGCTGTATCCATATATTTGAAAGTCACGGAGAACACGGCCCTGTCTTGCCTTTTCTCTTCTTCCACGACTCATTCGTTCATTGATTTTCGCTTTTTCGAATTCTGCAATAGCTCCACGCATGCTATAAAAGAGCTGTCCTTCTGGAGTCTTGGCGTATTCGCCATTAACGAATACGAGCTCTATCCCGCGTTTATCAAATTCATCTGTAATGAGCAGCTGGTTCATAAGCTTGCGTGATAAACGGTCGGGATCCAGACAAACGATCTTCGTAATGAGTCCTTCCTTCGCATCTCGTCTAAGCCTTGAGAGAGCCGGTCGATCTAAGAACTCGCCTGATACATCGTCAACATATTCAGCAGCTTCACTCGTCGCTGCTTTCTTCCTGCATTCCCTTAACTGATCGTCGAGGCTGAATCCGCTCTTGGCTTGTTCCTCTGTACTCACCCTGGCATATATTCCGATCATACGGCTTCTCCCTCCTGTATTTTCCTAATAAATACTGATAACAGGCGGAACGAATACTGTCAGTAGCAATACCCGGTATAATCTTTACATGCACCGTTCATCCCCTCCTGTCGAGAAGATATGCGCGAACGGCTTGTCAAAAGTAGTGAGGAAACACGAAAAAAGCACCACACGGGTGCTTTTGTTTGATGATGGTGTAGTGTTGTCGAAAACTCACCGAATATGATCCAGGACGCTTTTTATGACCTGCAGCGAGTCCTGCCGATCGAATAAATTATAGCGCGCCTTGACTGATTGATAGACCTGATTCAGCGCTTTTTGGCTCTTCGTTTTCCGGTACTCGCTCACAAGTTTGGTAAAGGAAGGATGCCGGATTACGTCTGTTCGCCAGTCCCACACGCGCGGTTTTTGGACTTCTTGCCGGACTTGCTCCACCATCTCCATTACTTTAGGTTCAAGAGAGGCGCTAAGCTGCGTTTCGGCCTTCTTCGTCTCTGGAAGTTTAGACAGAATCACATAGTTGGGATGGGAGGACAACGGCTTGTTGTTTACATACAATAATTGGCCCGAATAGTTGTGCACGGCCTCTAGCAGCATGTCTTGATTGACTTCGTATTGAAAATACTCCCATCCAGCCGCTGTTTTTTTACTCGGCAAAAACAGCTGGATGAAGTCGAGCGAATTTGTGTAGAACGGCTGCGATTGCGGATACACATACCCTTTTGCATCGACCTGGAATTCCGGTACTCCCACCTCTACTGCCCAACGGACTGCTTCACTTTGGCTGTCCTTGGGAGCTACACTCCCTTTAAAAGGCCTAACTTTTTTGTACATGCGGTACAACGTCTCCGCAACAAATTGCTTCGTAAGCTGTTGGTCTTTCAGTTCCTCAGGCTGTACGTACCCCGCTTGGACAAGTGCGTCTATCCGTGCTTTTAGTTCCATCTCTCCCCGCTTTCGCCGTAGATCGCCTCCCCATTGACCAGATGCTTCCTGCTCCAATATTTGCTTGCTGATGGCGGCCGGATCGTAACCTTGGGGATAGACGGGATCTAGTATCCCGATCTCATTGTACAGGGCAAACAAATACCCGTTTTTAGAAACGACGAATTCATCGATCATGAAACCGCGCGGCGTGTCTGTACCGTTAAGATCGCCGACAATTTCCGTGAGACTTTTTCTGTTTTTGTCCAGGATGCTGGCCGGATGCGGATTTTTGATCTTAAGCGCATCTTTTAGGAGAGAATGAAAAACTTCTTTTTCTTCCAGCATATTGACCGTGGGCATTTTGTAGGAAATGCGATAAGAGGCCGCCGTTGCCGCTCCTACCTCTTGAATGGGATAGGCGATCTGCCCGACAGACAGAACGGCTGTCATTGCAGCGATGAACACAACCTTTTTCATGGATTTGTTACCTCCTCAGTGGGGCAAACGTTTATCGGGTGTTTGCAAATACATTTGTTTGACGAACTGTTTTTGAATAAAGTTACATCCCTCCCAAGGATAGCCAATATTTGGGCAGAGTTCTTTCCCGCAAGCCAATCCTTATACCAATTGCGATCACAGGTTATAAGAGGTGGTGCAGAAGGTAAATCTGCACACTTGTGACAGGATCGGTGTATTCTCATAATCGTTAGGTTGGTCCTGCCCCCTTAGAGTAAGGTTTGGCTCGAGGTGGAGACCCGTGCCGAAAACAATCCCATAATAAAACCAAACAATACAGTTGTATTATTTAAAGTCGCATGATATGATGTTTTTGAAATAAATGGGAAAAGATGGAAAATATGCATTACTGATAACATTTGAATGTCGACTACCAAGTCCACTCTCCCGTTAGCTTGCTTCTCATCTGAGGGCAGGTAGAAATGAGAATAAGAAGGAGTGTTTTTCGATGGAATAGTTTCTGACTAGTTTAGCAACACTGGCACTTTTGACTTCAGCAGTACCTGCATTTGTACAGGAGAGACAGCAATCACCAGTAACTACAAAGGTACTTACCAAATTTCAGGAGGTTACATTTATGAAATTAAAGAAACTGATTTCAACGCTTGGACTTACGACTTGCCTACTTTCCATGTCATCTTCAGCATTCGCTATGGGTGATGCCAGAGAGCCTGATAGTTTTGACTCACCGAATTATTTTCAAGGAATTGGTGATAGTTTTGAAGGTACTTTTTACAAATCATATCCAGATTTTGAAAGACCAATGGATCATGACTATTTTCAATGGACAAACGACACAGGCCAAGCAAAAGCATTTTATATTAATTTCGACACCTATCAAAATCGCAGCCTAGACTATCAGATTCGTGATATGAGTGTTGGTGGTCCAGTACATCAAGTGTTTAAAGATACTGGACGCGAAACCTGGTATGTATATTTGCCCGCTGGCGAAAAAATTAGAATACATGTTTCTTCCCAAGACGCAATAAGAGTTGACCCCAATGTGAAATATATCATTGCCTTGAGCGAGCGTCCTTGGTGGTAGAATTAATGTTAAATTAAATTCGTACGCTCCCCAGACTCTACTCATATTTTAATGTCTTGGTGTAGATTACATTCAGGTCTTCGCTCATCATCATCCAACCTGCACTGAATTCAACATCGCTATATTCCACCCATATTGCCTTCTGTTACGTGGACGTGAAAGAGCAAGCACCAATGACAGTGGCAGTTCAAAACATAAAAAAGATAGCCTTACACCTGTCAAAAGTTAGTTAGGTGGTGGCTATCTTATTTTTTAGTGTGTCATAAGCCACTTTTCGCATACGACGAGCAATTTGTCCGTTGTGTAATCATTTGTAGTAATCTCATTGCTATTATCCTTTCACTTGTACATGCACCCTTTTTTCACCCTGTCCAGAACCTCTTATTCTGTTCTACATAGAATGTATGAAAACAAGAAAAGGAGGATCACACTTGAAGATACCGAAAAGTTTATGCGATCGTATAGCCAAAATTCTGGGTGGGACAGGCATGTCAAATGATACCTGTTCTATCACGATTCAGCGTAACCTCAATGCAACAATCTTGGGCAAGCCATATGATACAGAGCACGAAATTACCATTGAATCCCTCGACAAAGAAGGCAACACCTTGAATACAGGTGAATTTACACTCCTGCAAACCGAAGTCCAAAAGTTTATTGACGCTGTTCGTAAAGAAGGGTTTATCGTTTCTGCCCTACACAACCACTGGCTCTTTGATAAGCCACGTCTCATGTATTTGCATATTGAATCTGTTGAGCCACCCATAGAGTTTGCAAAGAAACTACGTCGTGCTTTGAATGTACTGAAATAACCAATCCCCATGGCGCTAAGCGTATAAATGCCTTAGCGCCTTTTTCATTGTCTACCACTATCGTTTCGCACATCGATTGTTGTCTTGCCTAGTCATCTCCTTACTACATATTTGCATCGTCTCTCCTCCCCATTTAACAAATGATGTGTTTGTAAACTTTTCCTGCCAATTGGGCAACCTATACCATCATGAATGCGGAGGTATTCACATGAGTTGGACTCTTATATGGGAATCTGTAGGTGTAATTGTACTCGGTACCCTTCTACTGCGAATTGCTGGTAGAAAATCAATTTCTCAAATGACGATGGCCCAAGTAATTGTGATGATCGGGCTTGGTACATTGATCATCCAACCTATTACTGGTAATGGTTACTGGCCTACTTTTCTATTAGCAGCAGTCTTGGTCGTGGTCATGATATTGATGGAATTCCTAGAGATTCAATCTAATGGATTCGAAACTTTTATTACGGGCAAGGCAGTAATTGTAATTGAAAATGGGCAATTGGTTGAAAGTAACATGCGCAAACTCAGGCTAACAGCTGACAAGCTTGAAATGAGACTACGACAAGCTGGAATCTCAAATTTCTCTGACGTTGAATGGGCTACAATTGAGGTTAGTGGGAATTTAGGATATCAACTAAAATTGGAAAAGCAACCTGCAACGAAAGAAGACATTCAGCGGTTAATTGATATTCTTGAGAATCGAATACCGCATACGGAGCGCTTGGCACCAAATAACATTTTTTCGGAAATTAAATACGGGCATCAAAATCCACACCCAACCAATCTCCAGTAAGCATGCATTCGCAGTTTACCAGGGCGGCAAGATTTCCACTCAACCCTCACTCATCTGGTATTCAGGTTGATGTTGTTTTCGGTACAGATACTCCTCTTATTTACGGGCCCTTTTATGAAAGGGCTTTTTTCAATAACTATTCTATTGTGGTAAATTAAAGGTAAATTACCAAAGGTCGTGATTTTTTGAACAGTGGATTCTTAAAACAATGGTGCCTCACACATGAAGTCGAAACTAGGTCGATTCATTCGTTCTGGAAAAGTTTTTGGAGCTACCAAAGTGAAGACACAGAGGAATTCCATTCTGTATTCGGTGTTGATTTTAAGACCGAAGATTTAACCATTTCGCTAAAAGAAGTAGCCATGTTCATCGATAGATGGGATGAAAACATGACATATGAGGGTATCTCATACGGATTTGATTACGTTGCCTCATACATTCCAATAATTTTTAAAAACAAGAAACTTGGCTGGTATAAACTACTATTCAATCTTGACGGAGAGATTTTTGACGATTTCTTCGTCATTGACTAAGTACGCATTGTGATTATATGAACGAAAACCTTAATTTGTTTAAATTGGTCACGGCTGTTTTCTCTGGCTCCTTCAACCTTCCAGCTTACCGGAGACTTTGTTATGGATGAGAATGGGAATGGTGACTATGAGAAGTGGAATTGCAACAGAGATGATCTGACTAAAACCCTATCTGCATTGGCAGCTATTGCTGAACGGGCTTTTCATGAAAACTACAGTATTGTTCACCATAGTATTTAGCATTTTGAGCAATATATAAATTCCCTAAATTGTAAAGAGTTTACTCCTAAACGAATTGAAGTGGACTCTTTACCTACTGTATAATATCTCCAAAAATAAGGGGGGGAAAGTTGAGGATGAAAAACCTATATTTGTTACTGGCAATTTTGGGGGCAGTCTTGCCTTACAGTTATTTCATTCCGTTCCTTCGTGCAAATGGACTAGATATCAACCTTTTTACATCGGAACTTTTTGCAAACGACATTTCTTCGTTTTTTGCAACCGATTTTCTTATCTCATGCTTCATTTTCTGGGTATTTCTTTTTCAAGAAGTTAGAAAGCATCACATGAAGCATTGGTGGATTTACATCGCCGCAACATTAACGGTTGGTCTATCATTTGCTTTTCCTCTGTTTCTTTACTTCAGACAGAAAACAATAGAAGGTCGTAAACGAATTGATTTCACATGATTGAGATTTTGATCATTTGAAAAATTCCTAATGTGTTAGATAACATCATAGGTGAAGAGGATAATTATTGTTACTCTTGAAAAACTGGCTGGCTTTGATCTTAACGAACTTTGAGCTGCGACCAACTGAACAGGCGTAGCACTTCTTCCGAATAAAGTATTTCTCCGGTTCCAGTATTAATAAACTGGCGCACTAAATGATCATCACCACTATTGTTTGGGTTTGTTTTACACCAAGAATGAAGAGCACCCAGCTTCCCTGATTGCTCATCTAATTTTCCATATAGTTATTGTAACAATCACATTTGCAAGCATCTAATCAATAGACGGTCGTGATTCTGTCGAAAACCTCCCAATAAAAAAGCCCCGTCCAAAGACGGGGGTCAGTCCCTTCCGAGTGGCTTATTTCTTATTTGCTTGTCTCCATTTTATCAAAGGGTCTTGTTAGGCAGCAGAATAATACTGTACTGTAAACTTATGTAATCATTTGTCAGTCTAGTAAGCTCATCTTATTGATCTTGTTTTGCAAAAGAAAAAGCACCGCGTGGGTGCTTATTTTTCCCCTGCAATTTCCCTAAGATCCACACCAACTACTGCACTAGAGTTATCGCCTCTAGTTACCGCTTCTCTTGGTACTACGATTGGATGAGTCCAAGGACCCTCCTGTTCCAACCTAGCAGTACAACTGCCACTATCAATGAATTGACCTAATCCAGCCCAAGATGTGTAAACAGTTATATATCCTTGTAACATTGAAATTCCCCCTTCTAATTCCATTTTGAGGTAAGTAAAGTAGATTGTCTATACTAAAGTCCCACTTTCTCCGGCAGGGGCATCCGCCGCGAGACACTCCCCACCTATTGCTGTCATAGATAGGTTAGAGGAGGTGGTGCAGCAGGTAAATCTGCACTCTTCGGACAGGATCGGCGTATTCGAATATGAGAGATACCGGACAAGGGGCGAGGGGCCGAAGCCTTACACCTCGCATGAAGTCCCCTGTCCGGTAAATCCCAGCAGAGTAATTAGCGATTTTCCAAAGCTCCGAGAGGTGTTCCCAAAACTTGAAAACCGCTGTAATGCATACAATGGAAAATAATTGCATGGTTCCCTGCTACGCTCGACGCAACTGGTGCGTTCAGGCTCAGAATGTCCCCCTCTCGTAAGGTCACATTCGTCATCACCCATAGATTCGCTCAGGTACGCCATTGATAAGGGATAGACAGCTTTTTGTCCGGTTTTTATCCAGCTTTTTGTCGGGTTTTTAATCAAAACAGCGTCTATTGTTTGGACATAATGCTTTACAAAAAGAAAAACCACTTCCATTGTGGTTTTAGTAAGTGCTTATTCAACTATCAATCAAATATTACAAAGTCATCTCCTTCCTTCCTGCATTTCCCTTTCATAATATTCGAGCTCTTTCTCAGCTGATATCCAGTAAAGTGAGGTTTTAATAAGTCTTTTTAAATCAGATATATCCTTATCTTCCCACTTTCTAGTATAATGAGCGTGGTCATTCCCGAGCCAAGAAGCTCTCTTGGCCAAAAATTTCACCTTTTCGTCCGTAACATATTGCTCTATTACGGAGTCAAATCTATGATTATCCCTTATTTTATCTGCATCTTCTTGAAATCTACTAATAAGATAATCTTTAATTAAAAATTCTAATGCCTTCCTATACCCTAATCCACAAATCTGATCTAGATCTCTTTCTTCAGCTTGTTTTGCTTGGTTGTAAATAGCAACAAAGTTTGGAGAAATTTCATTCACCGTTTCATTAAACTCTTCTTCTTTAAATTTAAATGGAGTACATCCCCTAAACTCTGGGGCTTCTCTATCATATAAATTGTAATTATTCTTCGAATAAATACCAATAAACATCTCAAGACAACTATTTCTTGGGCATGCATACACCACTCTAATGTGCCAATTAAACCCTTTCTCGAAATCATAACCAAAGAAAATCTCTGGGTTTATTCCATGGTGACAAAAAGGACAAGTATCCGGTTTAGTTAGATCCAATTCGTCAATCTTCTCTTTATCTATGATTCTATACGTTTCTGCCATTTGATCCTCCTAATATTTGTAGATAGACAAATGAATCTTGAAGGATTCGTTATAAAACATATTACCATATTTGGAAAAGTGCAGGTCGTTTATAAATACCCCATTCTCAACGATTACTTTGCTTAAATGCCACTATGTTAGTAATTATGTTACTTGTATAAGTCTCAGTAATTTAATAAAGGCACTCAGATATGCCGAGTGCCGTAGCAATTTGCATAATTGCCTCTTTCTTTTTTGTGTAGTACTGGTCTTTTGTCAGACCTAAGTCCAGATATACATTGATGTCCTTCACCCTGGACGTGCTGAGATACTTCTCTTCGATGATCTGTCGCTCTACCTCATCAAGCGAATACTCGAGTGCTCTTTCGATCTACTTCGCTTTCAACTCATTCTGTGTCTCTGAAAACTGCAGCCGAGGGAATAATTGCTCGAAGCCCTTCTCCTCTTGCTCTTTCTTGTTCTGAACAGCAACACGGAGGGGGCTCCTTTTTTGTTCTCTGTTGTTTGACAACCGAAATAACGATGTTAAATCAATTTTTTCTTGTTCCCGGTGAGCGCTTAAAATTTCACGAATCCATTCTTCAAACTTTTTTTTACCTTCCTCTACATCATGGACATTAAAGAGAAAAGCGCCTAAAAAGTCATCATCGTATGTGGGATTATCTTTAAATATTGATTTGAACTCCGATACACTTAACTCATCGAAAAATACATCCCACGACTGATCCCTTCTCTGTAAGAGAGTTGCCTCTACCCATTTTTTTGCTCTCATTTCATACGCTTGAATATGAACGTGCTTTTCGGTGTACTGATTGTGATAGAAATAAGAATGTCCTTGCATATTTCTTATCACCTTCCCACAATTTTAAATGTTTTGCACTCGCATTCTTTCTACACTTTGATCTGCAATATTTTTTGATCATTGCGTTCGTCTGGATATCCGAGTGCAGCATTTACAAACCTACATCCATTCGCTACGTAATCATACCGTTGGTGAGTATGCCCAAAGCACCAAACTTTGCCGTCGAGTTTCGAAAAATAAGTACTTCCGTCAAAGTAATAAAATGAGTTAACCAGATCACGGTCTGCATTGCTCCAATCACCACCAACATGTGTGATGATTACATCTGAGGGCTCAATGATAGCATCGAGTTTCTTCTTCTCTTCGTCTGCAACTGTAAACGTCTTGTCCAATAAACCCTTGATCAGTCTGGAGTCGTTCATTATATCCCACCATTTGGAATATAAAACCTCTTCCGAGTATCCAAGTTCTTTTATCCCATAAGAGAAGTCGTACCACATTCCAACTCCCCCATACATAGTCCCATCGATCTCTACTGTGTCTCCATCAAGATAATGGACATTGGTTAACGCATTGCAAATTTCTTTCATCTCGATAACACGATTAATAGATCTTCCTCTGTACTGTTTTTCTTGATTAGCACTAAGCAGATAGTAATCATGGTTTCCTGCAACTATCAGGATGTGTTCATATATCTGTTTCAACTCTTCAATCAGTATTCTATTTTGCCAATTGTAATGGCCCAGATCACCAGCAATGACAAGCGTTTTATGGTGAACATCAGGTAAGATTCCTTTAATAAAGTTCTTAATTTGAGGCACCATTTTGTGTAGAGGATTTTCAACTTTCACCCAAAAATCAAGATGTACGTCTGATATAAGATCAAATCCTGCGCTCAAGCCGCTCACCTGCTTTTTACTCGAAATATTGTGTTAATACGATTCAACTATATGTAACATTGCAAGCATGATTTGGGTAATAATCGTTATACTGTTCAAGGGTTTTCTCAAAAGTCGCAGTTACATCAGGGAGTAGTTCCTTTAATGAATCCCATCCTATGAAAGTAAGATTTATTGGCATTTCTACTAACCCAGTAATGGCATCCCAAAATGCAGACATATTCATACCATAAAAATCCGGAAAGTTTAAAGAGCTCTTTAGCAATGAATGTAAATCCTTGTTACTTTTCACATTTGAAACATCTATCGTAATGTGGAATACCCTTTCATCTCTCACTTTTTTTCCTCCCCTTTCACTTCTCTAATTGTAAATAAAAGTATATTCATAATATCTCTTTTGTTAAATGAACTTTGTTGATATTTTACCTTGCAGTTGGAAAAGTTACTGATGAAGGAGTGACTTTCCGATGCGGAAATTGATTATCCTACTGGGCTTCTATTTGTTTTCGTTCATTACCCCAAACACTTATGCAGCAGATTTACATCCAAATCGACCGGTCAGAGATATCATCAATTCGATCGATCACTGGATCCGAAAAGGTTGGACACTTGAGAAACATATTAGGAACGAATGTGAAGATCATGAAGCATCAAAGGTCCCCGTTGGTGATAAATGGCTAAGAAATTTTAAAATAGTTTCTGTAACTCCATTTGGGTCCGGCTATCAGGTCTATGCCACTTACGAAGTAACGGGGACAAAATGCCAAGTCCATGCGAAAGTATTTAGGAGTGATGGAATTTGGGAAAATCAAGGGTTTACATTTGACTACCATAAGTAATGTTTTGTTAAGCTAATGATTTTTGACTGACCTTGTTGTAAGATAACCCCAACACCATCAGATAAGAGGAATGATTATGTGATTAGATCCGCCGAAGAACTTGTAAGACTTAGAACAAGTGAGAATCCTGATGAATATCTTCGTGCAGCTTGGGATGAAGCCCCATTGGATGTTTGGCAAGAAGTAATTCAATAACATCCAGAAATGTCTTTTTGGGTGCTCAAAATAAATCGGTTCCTGTTGAGATTCTTAGCATTCTTGCCAGCCACCCGGAGGAGAATGTTCGAAGCATGGTTGCTTCGAAGAATAAGCTTCCAGAAGAGTTGCAAATCAAGCTTGCCAGCGATCACGAATTTTTTGTTAGACAACGTATTGCTTATAACAAGAAAGCTACTTTTAAAGCTCTACAAATACTGAGTCAAGATAATAGCGCTGAACCAAGAACTCATGCTCTGAAACGAATTTTCGAAGACCGATACCGTTAACAAATCGTGTGTTGTATTTACTAGTTCAGAACATATTCCCAGAAGCATTGCGTTCGGTAAAATACCCCAAATGGTATACTGTCTGATTATGAGGGGGGAATACTCTATTAAGCCGTTTACAAAGGAAGTAAAAAAGGTGGCAGTTGATGGTTCTTTATTTCATTGTGTTATTGACCAAACATTTAACCGCGATAACATTAGATTTACTATCTATCCAGCAAGAACGAAGACATCATTCGTCTTAATCTCATTTTCTTGGGCGATCAGTTGGTATGCCAATTTTTGTACGCCGGGTACATGCGCTAAAATAGTAAAGCATGCTCTACAAAATGGTTGGGATTACAAGAATGAAAAACGCATACTGACAATAGAAAATGGAGACTTTCTCGTAGAAAAATTAGGCTTGGAAGCATAAGAAACTTTCCTATACTTTCCATGTTTACCGTTGTGTTAACTTCAAATTGTTGTAAAATGGTAGTTATCATTTGTTGCTGTAACGACTGATTAGCACTCGGTCATGATTAGATGTTGATTGAAGTGACAGGTAACTTTACTGATGAAATTATCCTTCATGGAAAGAAACACAAACTGCATGAATTGAAGAATATGTTCGCTTTTGCGTTAGAACAGAGTGAACAAACAAGTGATTTCCATTATGTTTTTTGTAAGCTTTTTGGCTACGAAATCATCGCATACTCATCTGACATTAAAGTTGATATTGTTTTCGACACAGATACTCATCGTATTTACCAGCCCTTTTATTAAAGGGCTTTTTTTATTAACTATTTTGTTAAAATTGGAATTTGCTATGCTATTCTTACATTAAGAAGGTGCTCTTTTGATAAAACTAGCCTATCAAATTGACGAAATGGAATTGAGCAACGGAATAAAAACTTTAATCATAGGCTTTCCTGTTGGTTATGAGTCACTATCTGATCTTTTTTCCTCGGATATACAAATGTAATTAATTATCTATTTGAAAATATAGAAGATAATCACTTGTATAGTTTTAAATGCAGTATTTCAACGATGTTTCTGAAAAAGCTTATCCAAGAATGGGTAAAGGAACTTGAAATATTATAAATTGCTCCTTATGAAAGTTCACATACTTGAGGTGTTCAAGAAAAAAATGGTAATATTTTCATTAATCAACATTTAGGGGGGTCTCTCAAATGAAGTTATATCCTCAAACATAGAAAATTTGAAAGCGAGGAGTTATATGTCATTTGAGATTATAGAACGCACGCCTACCCTTGAAGAGTTTCATCAATTGTGCGTTTCAGTTGGTTGGGAAAAGATGATGAATTTCAAAGTACTCAAAGACTCACTTGAAAATTCGTTGTATGCAGTTGTTGTTCTCTCTGACAGTAAAATAATTGGTATGGGCCGAATTATTGGCGATGGGTACATTTATTTTTACCTTCAAGATATTGTTGTACTTCCGGAGTTTCAAAAAATGGGGATAGGGACAAGAATTATGGACAATCTCATGTCCTATCTAAAACGGAATGCTCCTGATAAAGCTTTTATAGGTCTCTTTTCTTCTAACGAAGGTAAGAATCTGTATGAGAAATACGATTTTAAGCAGTACCCTGCTTTGACAGGAATGTTTCGAGTAGCGCCAGTTGTTGGTGGAGTATCAGGACCTGGAGCTCGTCCTATGTAGGAAGAAGGGCTTCGTTCGTATCTTTCAATTTTGGTGGAATCTGAATGGTTCCCTTTTCTTGCGCTAAACTCTTGATACACCCTTTTGACATTACTATCTCATTCTCAATACAACGCGCAGCATACGTAGCCAGCTTGGTGCCCTTATCCACCTGATAACTCTCGATTGCTTTGATCAGGCCGATGGTACCGATGGAAATCAGATCTTCACTGTCCTCACCCGTGTTCTCGAATTTCTTCACAATATGCGCCACCAAACGCAAATTGTGCTCAATCAGCTTGTTGCGGGCGTAAGGGTCGCCTTTGGCCATGAGTCGGAGGTACTTTTCTTCTTCGGTGTCCTGAAGCGGTTGCGGGAAGGCATTGTTCTTGACATAAGCCACAAAAACGAGTAGTTCTTTAAAAACAAGGGAAAGCGCCGCGATAATGCTGGACATGGCTGCCACCTCCACGTCTGGAATAGCTTACTTCTATCCTTATGTGGGCGGTCGCCTATGCGTGCCTGTACGCAAGGAGTTGGTGTCGATTAATTCACTGTTGCTTGTATGGTAAAGGATTCACATTTCCACCTATGATTGGAGTGATCACTCATGCTAGATTTTGGCGCTGTGTCGATCGAATGGGGTACTTTACTCTTTCAGCTCTTTGTCTTCCTCTTGCCTTTCGCACTTGTCATTGCTTGCTGCTTGTTTATCGTAAAGCGCACCACAACCAACCAAAAAGCCTTCGACGAGCTGGAAAAACGCGTCGCAGCACTCGAGCAAGAAAGAAAGCGTCCGGAATCATAACGGACGCTTACCTTTTTCCCCTATTCAAATAGAGCCATCATCTCTTCGTCTTCTCTCTCACGCGCTATATCGTATGGTGTTTGCCCATCCATGTCCTTTTTGTTAGGATTCGCACCTTTGGCCAGCAATAACTCCACCACATCCAAACGTTCCTCTCCATCCGATACCTGTGTGTGCAATGGGGTACTTCCATCATGAGCACTGGCATGTATGTCTGCACCGTGCGCGATGAGAGCCTCTGCAACCTCTGGATAGAGCGCGATATGCAACGGGGTAATCCCCTCATCGTTTTTCGCATGAACATCCGCACCTTGTGCGACCAAATACGCTATGAGGTTAACATCGTCCGTCATCACTGCGCCATGCAGTACAGAAAACTCATACTCATCCTTTTCATGCAACAATTCCGGCTGTTTCGTAACAATCTTTTTTACAAGCTCGATGTCTCCCAGTTCAGCCGCATCATACAAATCTGCGAAATGGTACGCCATATCTTTCTCTCCTCTCTTATGTATTTCTCCCTGCTCTTTATCGCTCTTCTGTTTCAAATACAAGTTTGGCGAGCAGGACCAGCGGTGAATCTTTTTCTTGCCCGCCCTCAGTGAGATCGAACAATTTTTCGTTAATGGGTCCGTACCGCGATTCATTTCCATACAGCAAAATGACATGTGGGTACTTGCCAATTTCCTCTGTGAGCTTTTCCGGCCATTCTTTTCGATCGAGAGTTGCATTCATCGCATATTCGTTTTCCAAATACATGAAAAAGTCTGCTCTTGCCTCTGCATCCTGTACCTCATGTACTTCAAAAAAGTCCTCGTCTACCCATTCAAGACCCGACGCTGTTAAAAAGCCAGACGGTATCACTTCCCCGTCCTCATCGTAAACCGGAGTCAGAAAATCCGCTAATTCATCAGCCGATTGCAAGGTTGTTCCCCATACGGTTACCACATTTCTCATTGTCTCTCCCCCTCGTCTAATGCTTTACGGTTTCCAAGGAAGAGCGAATACGATCTACACGCTCCTTTTCCTTGCGCAGAATGGCTTTCTCGTATGCTACATCCAGCAACCGATTGATTTCTTGCCAATTCGCTTCACCGGAAGGCGATTCACCACTTGTCAGCATTTTTCCCCAAGCACTTAATGCAATCTGCCGCTGTGCTTCATTTCCGTCCAGCCAGCGAATCAGATCCTCCCATTGTGGACGTGACACCGCGAAAAGCTCATCCCAGCCTTCTATCGGGTACGCCACATGTGGTTCCATCCACCAAATGACTTCTCGGGAGCGAAAGTGATGCAAATGACTGTTGGCAGCATATCCTACCAAACATTCTTTTCTGGCAACGACTTCATCCATTTCAGCCAAAACTCGCTGTAAGCCCTCTTCTTCCGGCAAACAAGCTGCCGTTAGATATGCACGTTGGCTTGATCCTAGCCGTTGATAATGTGGCCCGGACTCCCATAGCGAGCGCACCCAGCTCTCTGCCTTCTTGCCTACTGTCTCGACAATGAGCTGGCACCACAGTAGCAGATTACTCGATGAGGTTTCCTGCTCAATTTGTGTTACCCATTTTTGCAAAATTGGCTCCCAATCGTACTGGGTAAATGCCTCTTGGATACGTGAATCTCCTGCACCATGCATTTTTGCAAACAAGACTAGCTTCTCGAAATCTTGCGCTGCCTCTTCAAAGGTTAGCGTCCGATAGATTTGCAGCCATTCTTTCCACTCTTGTGCGACTTGCCCCTCCACATCGAGCCCATCTGCACCGGCGAGTGCTTCATAATTCCAGCACTCTGCTCCAATACAGCCCAGCTCCGTGACTCGCTCTACGAACTCTGTGAAGCTTTTGCCGAGCAATAGGAATTCGTCTGTCTCATGCCCCCAAGAATAAACGGGTGGGTCATCCACGCCTGTCGACAAATCGATGAGCAGCATGTCGCCATTCCCACCGACGTGAAAACAGAGATACCTTTTCTCGTCCTCACTCTCTTCGTCCCCACCAAAGTACGGCCACTCAAACGCATCCAATGACCATCCTAAATCTCCACTGAGCGAAAAAGGATCTAACGCTCGAGATGGCAACGACCAATTTATTTGAACCTGACTGCTGCCCAATAGTAAAATAGTCCGGATCGTCGCGGGAAAGCTGATTCCGAGACTTTCCTCTCTGCTTTCGATTTCTTCCAGCGCTGCTGGAGGTTCTATGGTGAGCGGCCAAACCTGAGCACCTTGTCGCTCCATATCATGCATAAGTAACTTCCACGCTTCAAACCACTTTTCCATTCGTTGCTGCATTGGCATAACGACCTCTCTCGTCTGTCGTTTTCTATCTTACGAATTCTATATCTATTTTCTTTTTCTAAAATTCGATTTCATATCCTACTAAAGCACCAATTATATCCATATTTTTCATGGTAAAATTATCTACTAAGTCACTATTTTTGCCGATATTAGTAGAAAAAACACGGAAATGAGGACCTAGCTAATGACCACCATTGGAATTGATTTGGGCACGACGAACAGTCTGGTTGCCTACTGGACTGAAAATGGACCCGCGCTCATTCCAAACGCGCTCGGAGAAACACTGACTCCTTCTGTTGTCAGCGTCGATGAGAACGGCGAGATCTTGATTGGAAAAATCGCCAGAGAGCGCCTCTTAACTCACCCAGATCGTACCGCTTCTACTTTTAAACGGTTTATGGGGACAGAAAAAAGATACCAGCTGGGGAGATATTCCTTTTCTGCCGATGACCTTTCCTCCTTTGTGATTAAATCATTGAAGGCGGATGCAGAGGCTCATTTAGGGCACCCCGTTCACGAAGCGGTTATCAGTGTGCCTGCCTATTTCAACGACACACAACGCAAAGCGACCAAGCGGGCAGCGGAGCTTGCAGGACTGAAAGTAGAGCGCTTAATCAGCGAACCGACTGCCGCCGCGATCTCATATGGGCTCCATCAAGAGGAAACCGAGACACAATTCCTCGTATTCGATTTAGGTGGTGGAACGTTTGACGTTTCTATTTTGGAAATGTTCGAAGGTGTGATGGAAGTAAAATCAATCGCTGGAGACAACTTTTTGGGCGGCGAAGACTTTACCGATCTGATCGCCTCTTATTTCATAGAAGCCCATCGACTCGATATCAACACGCTGGACAGCAAAACGCGTTCGTCCATCCACAAACAAGCTGAGTTGTGCAAGCGCGCCTTGTTTTCCGAGCAAGAAGGGAAAATGAGTGTCAATATCCAGGGTGAGCTGGTTGAAACGACCCTTAGTCGAAATCAGCTGGAAGAACTCGCGTTTCCTCTGCTGCAACGACTGCGTCAGCCGATCGAGCGTGCTTTGCGAGACGCATCCATCTCACCTCGGGACCTAGATGCCATCGTGCTTATTGGCGGTGCGACGCGGATGCCGCTTATCAAATCCATCGTAAGCAAAATATTTGGGCGACTGCCCTATTCCCATATTAATCCCGATGAGGCCGTTGCATTGGGAACAGCGATACAAGCAGCACTCAAGGAACGCAACGAGGCGTTAAACGAGCTTGTATTAACAGATGTTTGTCCATACACACTCGGTACGGGTATTGTTCAAACCATGGCAAACGGCAAACACGAGGATGGCTACTTTTTTCCGATCATTGAGCGCAATACGCCAATCCCGGTCAGCCGGGTAGAACGACTGTACACCGTTCTCGATAATCAACGCTCCATTCTCGTTGACGTGTATCAAGGCGAAAGCCGACGCGTCGAACATAACCTCAAGCTTGGCGAACTGAATATAAAAGTTCCCCCTGCCAAGAAGGGCGAGGAGTCTATCGATGTTCGTTATACATATGACATCAACGGGATTCTCGAAGTCGAAGTGACTGTCGTATCTACAGGAGTCAAAACCAAGGCCGTCATCGAAAAAAATCCGGGTAGCCTTTCAAAAGAAGAAATTGAGGAGCGTTTTCAAGCTCTTCAAAACATAAAGATCCACCCCAGAGAACGAACCGAAAATCGATTGCTTCTGGCAAAAGGCGAGCGTATGTATGAGGAAGCGTTGGGCGAAAACCGGATGATTATTGCGAATTACTTACGCCGCTTCGAAAGTGTCCTGTCCACCCAAAATGAAAGGGACATTGCCAAAGCAGCAGAAGAATTGAAGCAGCAGCTGGACATGTTTGAAGGGTGGAATGAGTATTAATGGGGATTTGGGAGATTCTCGGGATTGAACCGACGGACAATCCTGCCCAGATAAAAAAGGCTTATGCCAAAAAGTTGAAGGTGCACAATCCGGAAGTTGATCCTGAAGGCTTTCAGCGATTGCGAGAGGCGTATGACCTCGCCCTGAAGTTCACACGCAATAACAAGCGGGATCCTGAAACGCAAGAAGAGACGATTCACCTCCAGCCGCCGAGACGCCTTTATGAGCAGTGGCATTCTGAACCAGCAGAAGAAGAGCAGCCTAGCTACGATCCGCCGCAGCGGCTCACACTGTTTGACAGGTTTTTAGAGGAACCAACGCAAGAAGTAGTCCCTCAAGAAGAAATCCCGATTCCCAAGCGGTACGATTTCACTGAGAACTACGATCATTCCGAACGCTCCATGAACCCCGATGATATGGTGGAGCGTTTTTTCCGCCGTACACAAGAGTTGTACGACAACTATCACGAACGTATCCAGCTTGAAAACTGGCGTGAGTTGCTGAATGACGAGGCCATGTGGAATGTCGGCTGCCATCAACTCATCGATACGCAATTTCTCCACTTTTTAGAAGAACACTATCACTTGCCTCATGAAGTGTGGATGCTGCTCGATTCCCATTTTCAATGGCGGGAGAAATCAGAAAAGCTCGCAAGCCAGCTCTCAGGACGTTTTGTTGCTTACCTGAACGGCCAGCTTAATCAGATTTTCACGCTGCGTTACCACTCTTTTGAGAATCGCGATGACCTGGATATTGAAGCGTTTCTAGAATGGCGCAGCGATGCGTTATTTGCCCTCATGGAAAATGATTGGGAAACGGCTCAAAGCTATTTGGCAAAAGCTCATGCTCTGTATGCTCTTGACCCCGATTTGATCCGTTTGCAGGGCGAATATTTTTTGCGAACCGGAAATAAGAATCGCGCCTTTCATACCTTTGATCAATTGATACGTCTTGATCCAGATAACATCGATGCGTATTTGTATCGTGCCCGACTTTTCCTCGAGAAGGGAGATGCCACAGATGCGATCAAAGATTGCGAGGAAATCCTCACTCGCATGCCAGAACTATGGGACGCTCGCAGCTTGCTGGGGAAAGGCTATCTTCAGCTAGGGGAATGGGAGAAGGCTCAAGAAGTTTTTCAGGAGATACTCTCGCATAATCCATCCGATATCGACGCGAAGATATGCCTGACACAAATACACTCACCGTTTAACAGGATGACGGAACCACCTGCGAGCAAGCAAGCCAAAGCTGTTAGGAGAAAAAACTTGCAAACGCTTGGACTTCCTGGCAGGCTAGCAAGGTTCAAGCAATTTTTTGCTCTCTACACGAGACGTAACATTTGGACGATTATTTTTCTCCTTCTGCTCCATTACGCTATGTTTGCTGTCGTATCCATCAAGCTGGATATGACTTCGGAGCAAATGTTTGACTCCTTGGTCAATAAATATAAGCCTGTCCAAATCAAGACGGTGGAAGAGATGAAACAAACTCCTCTTGGCTACCAGGTGGAATTTACATTGACCAAAGCGGCTTATATCAATATGCTCCGTGTCTATGACAAAGAGAAGTATCCTGAGCCAAAAGCCGAGTTCATTCCTGCTGCCAAAGCCAAAGAACGAGATCTATTAAACTCGGACACAGGCTATGTAAATGTAGGTTATCTGGGTCAACAAGTGATCATTCTCATTACGGACTACGACCATGCCAAGGAAATTCATGACAAGCAATCCATAACGATGCGAGGAACGCTAAAGGCGGTACCAGATGGGGAGATGTTGCCTGCCATTGTGAATGCTTTGGAAAAACGAAAGCATCCCTATCAGTCGATTCTCGTGACCGATACGTATATCAATGCCAAGCCTGACTTAGAAGAAAAAGGATGGACGGGATCATGGCTTCTGGGCATTCTCGCGATGATTGCCATGTTGTATTACATCCGCATCATTCGTGAGTTTCCCAAAACTCGCAAAGCATTGTCATTCCACTAAAGGAGGCAGGGCGGACTACCATGACAAAAGAAGCAGAAAACGAAAAAGAGATCGACCCAAAGTTAAGCCGCTACTTGCATGCTCTCTCCTCTGTTTGCCTAAATCAGAAGCGGCTCGCGTATTATTTGGCCATCCACGAATACAACCGCCTGCGCGATACGTTTTTGCGGCTTCGTATTGATAACAGATGGGATACCGGGGATGCCACGAAAACGAAAGAGCGCTTGACTTGGTTTTTGGAGCATGGGCGAAGAACTGAATTTGATCAGCATCGCCACGTATTATCTACACTCAGCGATGCCAATCGTTCCAACTACATCGCGTCCTTAAAAAAAGGCGATCTGGAGTCAGCCCGACAGTTGGTCGTGTACGCGTACATGAACAGGCTCCCACATGCCGGTATCGCCGCCTTTGATTACGCCTGGTATCTCATTATTTGCAAAGCAGGCGCCCAGCAGTCCTATCTTCCCAAGGCAGAGGCCGTAGAAGGCATGCTGGACGTAGCCAAGCGAATCCAACTCGCTTATTCGAGCTGGGAAGAGTATTTGTTTGCTTATGCTTGCGGCAATCTTTACGACGAAGCAGGCGCATCTAAAAATACGAGGAAAGCAACTGAAGCTCATATTTTGAAACTCTTGACGGGTAAGTACAGTCCGATCCATGAATTTGACTGGAAGTTTGATCTCACACCTTACCTGCCCTCCCCCCATGCAGAAAGCCTCCCTGCTTTTAGCAGCTAAGCTTACAAAAAAACGTTTCCCTCGGACTTCTTGCGCGTTGTCCGACGGGAAACGTTTTTTATTCTTGTATCAAGCCCAACAGAGGTCTTCTTACGCCTTCTTCGGTATATCCTTCACCATATGGCTCAATTTATGCCCGCATACAATCACTGTCCCATCCTCGCGATAGCCGAGCGATTCATACAGCTTGCGCGCACGTGGTTTTTCCTCGTCAACGAGCAAAGCAATTCGGTCATGCCCACGCTGGATCGCTTCTTTTTCAAAAGCATCCAGCAGAAGTGATCCGATCCCCTTCCCTCTGCATGAGGAATCAACCGCGACAGAATCCAAATAGAATTCGTCATCCTTTGCTTCTTTTACGAGCGTAATCGTCTCGCCAGTCAAACGTTGGACATGCTCAACGAAGGGGCGATCGAGCACCTCTGTTTGGCTTCCATGATAAAAGAGCGCCAGTCCTACTGGTACATCTCCATCCATGGCAATCACTGCGTTTTCGTAGCTGAGCCGGTTATTTTCCTTCGCAAAAAACTCCTCCATCATGCGAATCGCTTCCGCCTCCTCCGTTGCACCTGTCAACGTATGCGCGATATCGCCAATGGCATCGTAAATTAATGGCGCAGCAAAAGCTGCGTCTGTGGGTTCCGCTTTGCGTATCATGTGTTTCCTCCTATCGTTTCGAGCATTCGCACGACACGAATCTTTTCGTTTCTTTGTCTATCATACACACTTTCATTGTGTCACAATCTTCCATGCTGATCGAGCTTTCCCGACGATCGTTCACAGATCAGCAACAATGAAACCGCTCTCATTTTTTCCAAGAGCGGTTTTTCCTTTTTCGCATCGGGGGTTCTTATCCAATCATTTTTTCAATCGTCAGCTTGCGATCATGCCGCAAATCGAGGAATTCACCCATTCTTCTTACCAACGGACGCATCGGTTCATCTTGATGAATAAGAATGACTTCGACTTCTTCCCCGCTGCTCAACCTCGCCTTCGCGCCTACGTACAGCAAGGCAATGTAGCGAACAAACTGTGCAACGATCTCGACGTTCAATATTCCGTTACAGGCTTCCTTCCATAGGAGCTGTGCCGCCTCGAATGGGGATGTCCTCCCTTTGTACACCCGATCAGAACAGATCGCATCAAACATGTCGGCAACAGCGAGCACCTGACATTCGATTGGAATGCTATCACCTTTTCTTTGCTCCGGATAGCCAGACCCGTCGAGTCGCTCATGATGCAGCAAGGCACACAACGCCAACAGCTCAGACCCACCCTTCATTTCACGGATCATTTCATAGCCGAAGACGGTGTGCTTCTTCATGATAGCAAATTCCTCTTCACTTAGCTTGCCTGGCTTCAGCAATATTTCCTTCGGTACTCTCATTTTCCCAATGTCATGCATAAATCCGGCTATCCCCATGAATGCTACTCGCTCTTCATCCCATTTCATCAAGCGAGCTATGAGCGAACAGAGAATGCCTACATTTAATGAATGTCGGTATGTATAGCTGTCTGCCCCTTCCAGCACGTACAAGTTCCGGAACAACCCCAAATGCTTCGTCGATTTTTCTGCTACATCAAAAAAGATGTTGGAAAAATGATCAAGTCTTTGTGCCCCTCCAACTGTCAGTTCGTCGAAGAGTAGTCTCGTTTTGTCGAGAGCTTGTACATAAGCGGCAACGGTCTCAGAATCTGCATCCAGTTGGAATAGTTGAGAAGTAACTTCCTCACCCGTTCCCTCTGTAAGACTCTGTATGATTTCAACCTCACGGACTCGTTGCTTTTGCAATAGGATCACATGGGCAGGTGTGATCGTCGTATTTTGTCCCAGCAGCAATATTCCTTGTTCGGTGTACAAATCTGCCGCTAATACTTGCCCAATCAGTGAGAGATCAACAGGTGCCAAAGGCATACAATCAACCTTTCCAGTCTCCGTCTTAGTAGAGGTTGTTCAAAAAGCCGACTTTTTGAACTCACACTTTTATTCAAATTATAGAAAGGAAGAAGGTTAGTTACAATCTTTTTTTCGACAATTCCTAACTTTACTGGACGCGGGTCATTTCACCATTCGCATACATATGATATCAAGCAAATGTCAGTGGTTTTATCAAGGAGGGACGAACGTCTCATGACGACGCTGTACATCACACCAAAAGCGTGGAAACAGATTGAGCAGGCCGTACGAAAAAAACCCTCACTGGAAACAGGAGGGGTGATGATGGGATACCCACTTGGTGAGGATAGATGGGTCGTTACGTATGCAAGTGAACCAGGCCCAAATGCGATTCACCAGCCACATTCTATTTTTTTCGATGACACGCATCTCAACAAGCTCGTCCGCAAATTAAGCAGAAATCGACAATGGAAATACATTGGTGATTGGCATAGTCATACGGTAAAACGCCTGTCACCCAGCAAAGGTGATAAGAGAACCATTTGGGCAAAAGCCTCGCAATCCATGTACATGTCTTCCTCTCCCCTCATGCTGATCGTCGGGCTAAGTAAAAACAATCAAATTAACGCAAGAGGATTCATCCTCGGAAATACTCTTCGCGAGGTTGGGAAGATTGAGCTGTATGATCGGCAAGCCCAGCAACAGCTTGGTGAAAAAGCTCCATAGCCTGGTTTTTTCCCCAGCTCGGCTGGTTTTCTGCCACGACACAAATGGCGTAACGTGGCTCCTCTAACGGAGCGTACCCGAGAAACCACAGATGGTTGTTTCCATTCGCATCCCCGATTTGCGCGGTCCCACTTTTGCCTGCCACCTGCCAAGCGGAATTCATGAGTATCTTTCCTGTTCCCTCTGTGACGACTTTTCGCATCATTTTTCGCAATTTGTTGGCTGTGACGTAGTCTATACCGTCCAAAGAGAGCTCCTGCTCGGGGAATGTATGGAACGACTGACCATTTCGGTATGCGATCTCTTTTACCAGCCGTACTTGAGAGCTTTGACCGCCACGCAAAATCGTTACCATCATATTTGCTGCTTGCAAGGGGGTAATGCGTACATCCCGCTGACCGATAGCGCTTTGAATCAGGACGCCTTCATCGTCGCGGGATATCCCCTCAGCAAAGACTCTACCTGGCTCTTCGCCATCCAGCTGCTTGAAGTTTTGGATTTTATACAGATGAGGGGTAAGATGTCCCACTTGAGTGGTCAAGCCCAGCTTTTTTGCATATTCCTCCAACTTTTCCCCGCCCACCATCTTGGCGATATGAGCAATCGCAATGTTGCAGGAATGGGCATACGCTTCTTCCAGTGTCACGCTGCCGTGGCCTTCTTTTTTCCAGCAGGAGAATTGGTACTTCCCGTATTCTCCTGTACATGAAAAACGGTCTGTTGGTGAAACGATTCCTTCCGCCAGGGCGGCTGCTGCTACCACAGTTTTATAGACCGAACCAGGCGGGAGTTGTTTGAACGTGCGATTCTTCCAATCGCTCGTGTTTCCTGTAACATTCGTTTGATCATAGGTAGGGCGGCTCACAGCTGCAAGAACATCGGCTGTCTGCACGTCCAAAACGACGATACTGCCTTCTTTGAGGCCTACTTGATCGGCTGCTGCCTCCATGCGTCTCTGGATCGCCGCATCCAAGGTAGTCGTCAAGGACAACGGATAGTATTGATTCGATTGCTTTGTATAACGGATATCCAGCCCTCGGAGCGGTTGACCATGCCCATCTACATAATAGGACAAGACAGATGGCTCGACCCCCTGTAAAAAACGGTCAAAGCTTCGCTCCAGGCCCGACGCCCCTAGTGTGCTCTCGGCATTCATTTTGCCGCTTGTCCATTCATCTGGATACAGCTTCTGCACCATGTTGGGATTTTTATGGATAAAACCAATCAAATGCTTGGCTACTTCATCAGCACGGTATCGCTCTGTCACCGCCAATGCCACAACTCCTGGGATGGCAAGGGCATTGATTTCCTCGGCCTGCCGCTCGGTGAGCATCACCAGCTTTCCGGACGCCTCTCGCATGAGCAGCGGTACTTTCGCCTTTTCCATGGTCTCTGACAGGCGTTCCTTAGATTCTCCGGTTATTTGAGCCAACCGCTGCAAGCCATCTGTTCCTTGCAGGCTCCCACGCGCCAACGGGAACAAAATCAAGGCGAGATGCTCTTCTCCGGTAAAGGCGTACCCATTTCGATCTACGATATCGCCACGCCCGCTATGCAGTACGATGCTTTGCTGTCTTTGCTTTACTGCTGCTTTTACCAAGTCAACGCCATGCCGAGAAAACCGATGGGGTGATCCGAGCTGAATCCACCACAAGCGCACGATCAAACCGAGCCATAACAACGACATGGATAGCAATACAAGAAAGTGACGTCTTTTGATTCGTCGATCCAGCTGCATCGAATTCCCTCCCTGGCTTTTTTCACCAGTATTGCCGGAATGTACGCGACAGAAACAACGAACAAAGAAAAAAGCACACCGTACGTCACGGTGCACTTTTAGGTGTCTATGATTGATTGGTGAATTGGTGCTTCTCCAATAAGATATTTCCGATCTTCGTGGATAACAGATCCAATGCTACTCGGTTGTAGCCACCCTCTGGGATGATGACGTCTGCATATCGCTTGGTCGGCTCAATAAACTGCAAGTGCATCGGTCGAACGACGTTTAAGTACTGTGTCACCACTGAATCAAGGGAACGACCGCGCTCTTCGATGTCACGTACGATTCGACGTGCAATACGCACATCGGCATCGGTATCGACGAACACCTTGATATCCATTAAATTACGAATCCGCTCATCCTCCAGAATCAGCATTCCTTCCAGAATGATGACATCCTTTGGGTCGACTTGGATTTGCTCCGGCTTGCGGTTATGCACCTTGAAATCGTAGATCGGTTTTTGGATCGCTTTTCCTTGCATGAGCTCCTGCAAATGCGCAAGCAACAAATCGTTGTCAAAAGCGAAGGGATGGTCGTAGTTAGTCAGCGCCCGCTCTTCTGGGCTCAAATGGCTTTGATCCTTGTAGTAGGAATCCTGCTCAATCATCGTTACACTATCATTTTGGAACTGGCGGTACAGCTCCTTTGCTACAGTCGTTTTTCCAGAACCACTGCCTCCCGCTACCCCAATCAATACGGGGTTACCCATGCTTCATGTCCCCTTCCTCATGATGCTTTACGCATATACGACCCTATGTTTTTACTTCTTTTTCATACTGATGGCCAACCCGTCTCCGACCGGAATAAATGTCGTTTCTAAATCAGGACGCTCCATTAGATGTGAATTATAAGAAAGCAGCTTGTCCACCATCGGACGCTGGCGCTTGCCCGCTTCTTCTGGAGTCGCCACCAGTCCTCGGAACAGGACATTGTCGCTAATTACCAAACCGCCTTCGCGAAGAAGCGGTAGATATAAATCGAGGAACGTTCGATATTGACCTTTGGCCGCATCGATAAACAAGCAGTCAAATTGATACGACTCCGGCAGCCCTAAAGTGGCGTCACGTGAGAGTATTTCCACACGATCTGCACATCCTGCTTCTTTTATATTTTCCCGTGCTCTCACCAATCGATCTTCATCTATGTCCATCGTGACAATTCGCGCTTCCGGTGCAGCTTCTGCAAGCCAAATCGTGGAATACCCAATTGCTGTACCCACTTCAAGAATCGCTTTGGGACGATGCAGCAATAACAACATCCGCATGACTTGAGCGGACGGGAGCTGCACAATGGGGATGTTTTCCTCTGCCGCCTCCTGCTCCAGTCGCTTGAGCAGCAAAGAACGCTCGGGAACCAGGCTTGACACGTAGTCGTCAATTGCCGGATTGGTAATCATGATTTCACTCCTCTTTCGTTACAACCGAATTATTATAGCACACCAAAGGAAAACTTGGCTACGTCAAGCACTGTTGACCGCAGGCAAAAAAAAGAGGAAACCTGGTTAGTTTCCCCTGCTTTTCTTATCATTTGCTTCATGCTCTTGCAGTGTTTTGGAAAAGTAATGCTCGGACGTTCCGTCTTTTTTCGTCACGTAGAAAAAGTAATCGTGTTTGGCCGGATTGACGACTGCTTCAAGCGAAGCTCTGCCTGGGTTAGCAATCGGCCCTGGTGGCAATCCAGGATTTGTGTACGTGTTGTACGGGCTTTTTACTTTTAGGTCCTTAAAGGTCAGACGGTCACGTTGTTTGCCGAGAATAAATTGGACAGTAGCATCAGCCTGCAACGGCCACTTATCGCGAATCCGATTGTAGTACACGCCTGCTACAAGCGGACGCTCCTTGTCAACGGTTACTTCACGCTCAACGATCGATGCGAGATTAACTGCTTCATCCAGTGTTAAATCGCGCTGCTTCAGTTGCTTTGTCCACTCTGGCTTCCATTCCTTTTGGAATTGAGCCAGCATACGTGAGACGACTTCATGTGCCGTAACGTCTTTGTCCACCTCATACGTTTCCGGGAACAGATACCCTTCCAGACGGTTTTTTCGGTCTGCTTGCTTCGGAATGGCGGCGACAAAAGGATATTCGGGGAATGCACCTTCATTTACTTCTTTTAAGAATGCCGCTTTCTCTACAATGCCTTCTTTATCGAGATGATCTGCGATCTGTTCGACATTCCAGCCTTCTGGTATCGTAAAACGGTTCGCATTGATCACCGTGTTTCCTTCCACCATGGCTGTTAGTATCTCGTCAATAGCTTGGCCAGTCGTAAATTGATACTCTCCCGCCTTAAGATCAGGGGCCACGCCTTTATACTTCACGTAGTAATTAAATACATCGGCATCTCGGATCAGACCTTGTTCTTCCAGTACCCGACCGATTTTTTGTACGGAGGAACCGGACGGAATCGCCACGTTCTTTACCGTCTGTTCACCTGCAACAGGCTGTAATTGCTGGTACACGTACCACGCTGCTCCCCCCGCAGCCAAAATGATCAACAACAACAAGGCAACCAGCCACATCACAATTCGTCCGCCGCGTCTGCGTCGACGCGTCGCAGGGCGTTCGGGGTTAAAATCAGGCTTCGCTGACATTGGTTTCAAGCTAGAAATCCTCCCTTTAGGGTCTCTTTATCTCCATCCCATTCATTATACAAGAGGCTTATCCAACTGTCACTTCATGGGTGATTTTGGCGAAAAAAGTCATAAAAAAAGAGCCCGCCAGTTGCGGACTCTCTTTCCACGAATCTATTAAATTCCGTCTTTCTCCAAATCAGCAATCAACGTTTCGAAGGTAGCTTCTACTTGCTCCCACTCTTCATCATCCTCGATTGGCTGAAGCATGTCTGTACCGTCATAACGCAGGAAGTGAACCTCGTACTCTTCTTCCTCTTCCTGATCTACTGGTACGAGTACCAAATAGCTGCGATCTTCAATGTCAAAAATGTACATGATACGAAAATCTCGCGGTTCCTCGGTACCTTCTTCCGTCAGCGCGATCACATCGCCCACTTCGAACTCTTCCATCATCTCTTCACTCATTGTGGTCACCTCGATTTCGCGTCCAAATATCCTTGGAGGATTAAAGTGGCCGCCATTTTATCTATCACTGTCTTTCGCTTTTGACGGCTAACATCAGCAGAAATCAGCATACGCTCTGCCGCCATCGTCGTCAAGCGTTCGTCCCACATGTGAACAGGAAGAGACGTGCGTTCCTCCAAAAGCTTGCCAAATGCTAGACACATTTCAGCACGCGGGCCTATGGTTCCATTCATGTTTTTGGGCAAACCAACTACGAAAGCCCCAATTTGATACTGCGAAACTAATTCGCTCAGGCGGGCAAAATCCTTTTCCTTGGATTGTCGCTTGATGGTCTCTACTCCTTGCGCAGTCCATCCCAACTCATCGCTGACAGCCACTCCAATCGTCTTGTCGCCTACATCCAACCCCATCAATCGTGTCATCGTTAAGGTCTACTTGCGCTCTGACAAGTAAACGGTCACCAACTCTTCTATGATTTTGTCCCGTTCCAATTTGCCAATCAGGCTCCGCGCGTTGTTGTGGCGTGGGATAAACGCCGGGTCGCCAGAAAGCAAGTAACCGACGATCTGGGTGATCGGGTTGTATCCTTTTTCCTGCAGGGCTTTGTACACCTCTGTCAATGTTTCCTGGACATCCGCCGTATTCGCTTCCTTGGGCACCGTGAATTTCATGGTATTATCCAACGAACTCACAATCAACACCTCGATTTCCTTTGAGACTCTTTTGGTTTCCTACTCTTTTTTGTATTCGACTCGGATTTCGTTTACTCCTGTCGATTATACAAATTTCTCTTGCAATCGCATTATTTCGCTACTGCTTGACTCTTCACGAAGTCAACCACTGCATCCAGTGCTTCTTGCAGCTTGGATGGGTCCTTACCACCGGCTTGTGCCATATCTGGACGTCCACCACCACCGCCACCGCAACGAGTTGCGACTTCCTTGATGATCTTGCCAGCGTGAATGCCTTGATCCATGAGATCTTTGGTTACACCTGCAACGAGGTTCACCTTGTCGCCATCGACCGCACCCAACACAATGACAGCGGAGCCGAGTTTGTTTTTCAGCTCATCCACCATGCCGCGCAGGTTGTCCATATCGACAGCGGAAACACGTGCAGCGAGTACATTCATACCGTCTACTTGTTGGAGTTTATCCGTCAACGACGCTGCCTCGATGTTCCCCAGTTTTGCACGCAGGGACTCGTTTTCGCGCTGTACTTCTTTCAATTGTTGTTGCAGACCTTCTACACGTGCAGGTGCTTCTGCCAGTACAGGTGCTTTGAGTGCTTGCGCCACTTCTTTGAGTGTAGTGAACTGCTGGTTCAAGAACTGGTAAGCGCCGCGTCCTGTTACTGCTTCGATTCGACGTGTACCTGCACCGATACCGCTCTCGCTAACCAGTTTGAACAGACCAATTTCTGCGGTGTTGTTCACATGGCATCCACCACACAGCTCCAGGCTGTATTCGCCCACTTTTACAACGCGTACAACGTCGCCGTATTTTTCACCGAACAACGCCATCGCGCCCATCGCTTTTGCCTCAGCCAATGGTTTGTTGGAGATCTCGACACCCAGGTTTGCCCACACTTTTTCATTCACGATTGCTTCGATACGCTCCAGCTCTTCTGGAGTAATGGAGCTAATGTGAGTGAAGTCAAAACGGAGACGCTCTGGTGCTACCAAAGAACCTGCCTGGTTGACATGCGTTCCCAGGACATCCTTGAGTGCTTGATGCAGCAAGTGAGTCGCTGTATGGTTTTGCGTGATAGCCAGACGTGCTTCACGGTTCACTTCCGCGCGAACCTCATCGCCTTTACGCAGGGTACCCGCTTCGACGATGACGGAATGTACATTTTGACCCATTGGTCCTTTTTGTACATCTGTCACACGTGCTTTCACGATATCAGAAATCAGGAAACCTTCGTCATTGATCTGACCGCCGCTTTCTGCATAGAAAGGAGTTTGGCTCAGAACGACTTGTACGGTTTGACCTTCTTCTGCTTCTTCTACCAGCTGGTTGTCCAAAATAATCGCTTCCACTTTACCTGTTGCTACCAATTCAGTATAACCAACAAATTGGCTCGTAACCGTCAAATCAGACAATGGACCACCTTGGATTTGCATGCTGTCTACGTCTTGACGTGCTGCACGTGCACGCTCACGCTGTTCTTCCATTGCTTTATCAAAGCCATCGCGATCGACAGTCAGCCCTTGCTCGTCTGCGAAGTCTTCTGTCAAATCAACAGGGAATCCATACGTATCGTACATTTTGAACACATCTTGACCAGACAGTTGTGTCTTTCCGCTATCTTTTGCTGCTTTTACCATGTCAGACAGGATCGCCAGACCATCGTTCAGTGTCTCGTGGAAACGCTCTTCCTCGGCACGAATGACCTTTTCGATAAACGCACGCTTTTGAACAACCTCTGGGTAGAATTCGCCCATCATTGTACCTACTGTCTCAGTCAAGCTGTACAGGAATGGCTTTTCTACGCCCAACTTTTTCCCCATACGTACGGCACGGCGAAGCAGGCGGCGAATGACATAGCCACGTCCTTCATTGGATGGAAGCGCACCGTCACCGATCGCAAACACAACCGTACGTGCATGGTCAGCGATAACCTTCAGGGCTACATCCATCTCAGGGCTTGTTTTATACTTCACACCGGAGATTTCCGTGGTCTTTTCGATCAGCGGGAACAGCAGGTCTGTCTCAAAGTTGTTGTCTACGCCTTGGATGACAGACGTCATGCGCTCAAGACCCATCCCTGTATCAATGTTTTTCTTAGGCAGCGGCGTGTAGGTACCGTCTGGATTGTGGTTGAACTGGGAGAATACCAGGTTCCATATTTCCAGGTAGCGCTCGTTCTCCCCACCCGGGTACAGCTCAGGATCGCTCGGGTCGTTTCCGAACGCTTCTCCACGGTCATAGAAAATCTCCGTGTTCGGTCCGCTCGGGCCTTCTCCGATATCCCAGAAGTTGCCCTCCAGTCGGATGATTCGCTCTTCTGGAACACCGATTTTCTTGTTCCACAGCTCAAATGCTTCTTCGTCCTCTGGGTGAATGGTAACGGAGAGCAACTCAGGATCAAAGCCGATCCATTTTGGGCTTGTCAAAAACTCCCATGCCCATTCAATCGCTTCTTCCTTGAAGTACTCACCAATTGAGAAGTTACCCAGCATTTCAAAAAAAGTGTGGTGGCGAGCCGTACGTCCCACATTTTCAATATCGTTTGTACGAATAGACTTTTGCGAGTTCGTGATACGCGGGTTGTCCGGGATGATGCGGCCGTCAAAGTATTTCTTGAGAGTCGCCACACCACTGTTGATCCACAGAAGGGAAGGATCGTCGATTGGAACCAATGGAGCGCTAGGCTCAATGCGATGTCCTTTTTCTACAAAAAAGTCGAGGAACATCTGGCGGATTTGATTGCCTGTCAGCTTCTTCATCTACATTCTCCTCATCTAAAAATAAAAAAAGCCCCCATCCCCTCAGGGACGAGAACTGATTTCTCGCGGTACCACCCTGCTTACAGGCTCGCTACACTTATCTGAGCCAAGGCCTGTCGCTTAAGTGGCGTCTAACGGTGCCAAGCCGCCGGGTTTTGCCCGGTCTTAGGAGTAGCCTTCTGCTGCTCTTCTTTTGGTCGCCCTCTCAACCATGGAGCGTCCTCTCTGTAAAAGGTCTGCAACATACTCGTTCCCTCATTGATTTCACATAAATCACTTTGTCCATATTATAAATATTTTACCTGATCACTGTCAACTTTCATGCATCATGACAGCGATTCGGCTAACGATCACTTTGCAAACGGCCAGAATCGGGACAGCAACGATTAACCCGATGATCCCCCCTACCGTCTCCCCTACCAGCAGTGCCAAGATAATGAGCAGCGGGTGTAAATGCAAGGAACGACCAACGATGTTCGGAGATAAAATGTTCCCTTCCACGATTTGAATGATGAGATTGACAACGACAACGAGTAACAGTGTCTTGGTGGAAATCGTAATCGCGATCACAACTGCTGGTGCCGCCCCAATCAATGGTCCGATGTACGGAATGATGTTGGTGAGACATACGAATGCAGCCAGTACAAAAGGATACGGCATGCCGATCCACCAATAGCCCAAGTATGCGAAGACGCCTACGATCAGGGCGACCATCATTTGTCCATGTATGTATTTGCCCAAGGATTCATTAATATCCCGCAGGACAATCAGCACTTGCTTCCGATAAGCCTTTGGAACAATCGACATCCCCGTCTCATGCAATTGCTTCATATCCTTCAAAAAGTAGAAAGCGATAAACGGCACAATAGCAAAGGCAAACAACTTGCCCATCGAATGCTTGGCATTATCCACGATTTTCGAAACGGAATGAGACATTCCCTCATTCGACTGGATGATCACCCGGTCCACACCCTTCGAGATGCTATCCGGCAAAAAATATTTTCGTGCCTCCCACTCACTCATCCATGTATAGTACCAATCCATCAGGCGGGGAATATCGTCTGACAGCTCCACCAATTGTTTCGTGAAAACTGGGATAGCATTAATGATCGAAATCGTGATCACCAATACAAATGATCCATAGATGAGCAGGACTGCCATCAAGCGCGGAACCCTTCTTTTTTCCAGCAATTGCACGATCGGATGGAGCAAGTACGCAATGACGAGTCCCAATATGACGGGGACAAGGACTTCCTTTATGAGCGAAAACAACTGTGACAGGACTGGTCGGAGCAGCCAAAGCAGATTGCCGATGACCAAAAGTGTGATGACCCAAACAGCAGCAGCAAATAGACGACTTCGCCGAAGTTCATCCACGTTCCCCAACTCCTCCCTATTTGCCTACATCTTTTTTAGCTTGTCTCATTCACATTAATTTCATGTAACCTATTGACACACAATTTCGTGTTCAGTACTATGTAATTACAAGAGGATATCTCCAAAGGGGAGTAGCTTTTTCGCAACATAGTCGTCATTACGGGATTTTTCCCCGGCTATGTTGGCAACATTTTCGCAATGTTGTAAGCAAGACCTTTGCCGATCAGGTAAAAGGTCTATTTTTGGTTTTCAAACGACCTTTTCCTGAATCGGGAAAGGTCGTTTTCTTTTTCGCCCCTTTACATACACTATGGGAGGTATCAAGAAAACGGCCAGCGGATTATTCGCTTCTAAAACGGATTAGGAGGAGGAAGAGAAATGGATTTATTGTTAAGCCCTGAGTTTTGGACCGCATTACTTTCTATCGTTATCATCGACCTCGTGCTGGCCGGGGACAATGCCCTCGTCATCGGGATGGCGGCTCGTAACCTGCCCGCTCATCAGCAAAAGCAAGCCATCATCTGGGGAACGGTTGGTGCCATTGTCATTCGTGCATTGGCGACACTCGCTGTGGTTTGGTTGCTAAAAATTCCTGGCCTGTTACTAGTGGGTGGTTTGATTCTCATTTGGATCGCTCTCAAGTTGCTGATTCAGGATAATGGTCATGAGAATATGAAGGCAAGCGGAACACTGGGAGCAGCGATTTGGACGATTATCGTAGCCGACACCGTAATGGGCTTGGATAACGTTATCGCCGTTGCTGGTGCAGCGCATGGTGATTTCCTTCTGGTAGTTATCGGTTTAATCATCAGTGTTCCCATCATGGTATGGGGTAGCACATTGATCTTGAAGCTGATTGAGAAATATCCGATCGTTATTTATATCGGCTCTGCAGTATTGGCGTATACCGCAGCGAACATGGTAACAAATGAGAAGTTCCTCACACCATTCTTTGCCACTTACCCTTGGGTAAAATGGGTATTCATCGTAGCTGTTGTGGTTGGTGTCCTGTTGATCGGGCGCACGAAAAGCCAACAACAAAAACGCTTGGCAGAACAATCTTAATACAACGCAAGCTCCGTCATTTCCACGACGGAGCTTTTTCATGTATGGCGAAAAAAGCACCCGAACACAGTGTATGTTCGGGTGTTTGTTTACGTTCCAATTCACATTTTGTGTTAACGAGTAACGGCACGCATCAGCTTGCGACCTGATTTCCACATACGCGTTACATCACGCATGGAGAAGGGCAACTGATTCCAATTCAATGAAAACCGACTGCGACGTCGCGGAGCCAACCAATAACCAATGATCGCCACTATTCCGCTTGTGGCCAGAACCCGCAACAGGCTTCGAGTGAACAAGCGTGCCACCTCCATTGGATTTGCCGCTCAAATCCACTACATATTCAAGTGAGCGGTTACTGTCTGTTCCTCAATAAACAGATCGTTGAGCGAATGCAAAGATCCATCTTCCTCAACTTGGTAGACAGAAGCGATCTGCTCATTGGAAACGCTCATTTCTATAAAGCAGTTCCAGCAATAGTATTGATTGGTTCCAATCTTCCCTACGTCTTTGGAACTGCAATTCGGGCATATGACACGCATCACGCTTTTCCTCCCTTTCACGCCTGGCCACGAACTAGTCCGGCACGATCAGGTTTTCTTCCCCGATGATAACGGATGCTGGTGCAGGGAGGCGCTTTCGCCCTTCCGTAATATCTGCAAACCAGCCATTTGATAGTTCGTACCCTACAAGTTTCTCCCAGTTGGCTGAAAAGTAAACATCTTCCAGCCTCCCCAAACACTCTCCGGAAGCGGTAATCACCGCTTTTCCTTTTAACTTCGTCTTTCCCGTCACAATGCCGACAGGCTCTAGTCCGGCGAGATGAGGTAAGGGCGTGATCGCGTCTTTTCCCGATACGGTAAGGCAGGACTCCCCGACCGCATGAATATGTTCGGCAGGAATATAGGTACCTGATTGGAACCAGCCCTGTTCGCTCAGCAAGACTCCTCGTACATGCCAAGTGGAGTCGCAAAGAATGTCACGCACGGTTCCAATCGTCTCGCCTGTTTGAAGGCAAACAACTGGCAATCCGACTGCATCCATTGCCTTGCGCATGTGGGACATCCCCCTTCCGCCTTGTTAGTATCAGGCGAAATGGACGCGCCCATTCGGCGCAAATGGTTCCAACTTCACTCTTGCTTTAGCCGTTCCTCCAGATAACTGTACCGTACCCCTTCCTCATCAGACTCTACAGCAGCACGGAACGCATCCGGCTCTCCACACATGATGAGGAATGATTTGCTCCGGGTGATCCCGGTATAGACCAACTTGCGTCTGAGCATACGGTAGTAACTTTTGACAAACGGCATGATCACAATCGGAAATTCACTACCTTGAGACTTATGAACCGAGCAGCAGTAGGCAAGCGTCAGCTGATGGTAATCCGAACGCTTGTACACCACTTCCCTGTTATCAAAGGCAGCGACCAGCATCTCCTGGTTCTCCGCATTTTCATTCGGGAAAAAGATGGCGACGATCTCACCCATGTCACCGTTAAACACCTGTTCTTCAGCATTGTTCACCAATTGCAGAACCTTGTCTCCTGTACGGAAAGTCGTCTCTCCAAAAGTAACTTCACGCTTTTGCGGCGTTTTCGGATTAAACAGCTCCTGCAATTCTTCATTCAACCGGTTCACACCGGCATTACCTTTATAGATAGGGGCTAATACCTGAACATCTTTTGCCGTATATCCTTTTTTTACGGCTCCGAAGCAAATTTGTTTCACTGCTTCCGGAACTTCTTGTGGCAAACTTGTGAAGAATCGCCGATCCGGGGTGGTGTGAAGCAAATCTGCCGGTACATTCCCCTTGCGTACATCATGGGCCAACCGAATAATGGTAGACTCTTCTGCTTGCCGATAAATTTCTGTCAGCTGTACCAACGAAAGTAATCCAGATCGGATCATATCCAAGAGAACGTTCCCCGGTCCTACGGAAGGCAACTGGTCAGGGTCACCTACCATGATGATCTGCATGTCGTCTGGAACCGCACGAAACAATTGATTGGCAAGCCAGATATCGACCATGGACATTTCATCCACAATTAATAGCCGGCCACGGATTGGGTGCTCCGCGTCATGCTCGAAGCTCTCCCCTTTGTAACCGAGCAAGCGATGGATGGTCATTGCAGGTAAACCCGTAGTCTCTGTCATACGTTTTGCTGCACGTCCGGTAGGAGCCACAAGAACGATCGGGAATGGATTTTCTTCGTTGTATTTCTTCAAGTCCAGCGACAATCCATGAAGCTGAGAAAAGACACGACATATCCCACGAATGACTGTCGTTTTCCCCGTACCAGGTCCCCCTGTCAACAGCATCAAACCTGCTTTGATCGCCTGTTCAATGGCATCACGCTGCGTCTGGGCATACGTAATCCCCAGCTCATCCTCGACCGCCCCTAACGCACGGTAAAATTCCGATGTCGGGAACGTACCGAATTCATCCCGTGCAGCGAAGTGACGCAGTCTTTTGGCTAGACCAAGCTCTGCAAAAAACAGCGAGGGCAAATAAACCCGCTCATCTTCCCAGGCAATTTTACTCGACACGAACAGGGCTTCCACTGCCAGTTGAATATCGTCTCCAGAAAAGACGTGTCCCCCGCACTCTTCGAGAAGGCGCAGCGTTTTTTCACAAAGCTCCTCCACGGGCAAATAAACATGCCCTTCCGAATACGATGCCTCCTGCAACATAAAGAGAGCCGCCGCCTTCACACGTTCTTCTGAGGAAGCAGCAATCCCAGTTGCTCGTGCAATGTCATCTGCTCGCTTAAAGCCGATTCCTACGACATCCTCAATCAAACGGTACGGCTCTTCCTTCAGCACTGTCATCGTTTCGATCTTGTAGGTCTGATAAATACGCAGCGCCATGTTCACACCAATGCCGAAGTCGTACAAGAAAACCATGGCACTTTCCAAGGAGCGATGCTCGACCACGGAATCATAGATCGTTTTAGCACGTTGTTCAGAAATGCCTGGTACCTCAGCCAATCGCTCTGGGAAGTCTGCGATAATCGACAGTGCATCTACCCCGAGCTGCTCGACAATTCGTTTGGCCATCTTCTTTCCGATCCCTTGAAACAAGCCACTGGCTAAGTAGCGCTCAACCCCTGCCAATGTTTTCGGCGTTTCACGTTCATAGCGTTTTGCTACGTACTGCTGTCCAAAACGAGCATGTGTTTTCCATTCACCGTAAAAGGTGTACAGCTCATCTGGATGCGGGCGAGGAAAATTACCGACAATAATGACCTCCGATTCTTTGATCGATTCGGTAGTCTCTTCTATCTTAAGACGGATAACTCCGTACCAGGTTTCTTCATTGTAAAAAATTTCTTGAGAAACAAATCCTCGAATATAGGTTTCCGCAAACAGCGAGATTGACTGCTGCTCATCCATCTAAACGCCTCCTTACATAAAAAACCGTTCCAGAAAGGAAAAATCCACTTCTTTTGGAAAGTGGATTTCTCATAGGCTCGTCTTAAATTGTAAATCGTTTTACTTGTTCTGACAACTGCTCCGCCATTTTCGCAAGCGTTTCGGATGCTGCCGTCATTTCCTCAGACGTTGCTGACTGTTCTTCGGACGCTGCTGCCACTTCCTGTGTATCTCTGGCCGCAGTATCCGCAAGTCCAGCAATTTTTTCGGAGTGACTCACCAATTGAACTGTATCGCGATGAATCGCTTGGGCTGCATCGTTCATACGATGTACTTGCTGGCTGACGTCTTGAACAGCCACCAAGATTTGCTGGAAGCTGTCTCCTGCCTGCGCCACTCCTTCGCGTCCATTCTGGATAGCGACAGCAGTCGTTCCCATTTCCGTTACAGCCGCGAGAATATCTGTATGGATCGTATGAATCAAGCCTGCGATCTCTTCTGCAGCTGCACCCGATTGCTCAGCCAGCTTACGCACCTCTTGAGCCACAACCGCAAAGCCACGTCCCTGTTCCCCCGCCCGTGCAGCCTCGATGGCGGCATTCAAAGCCAACAGATTCGTCTGGTTAGATATTTGACGAATGATCGTGATGATACCGATGATTTGCTCCGATTGAGAGCCCAGCTCGCGGATAACCTGCTCTGTACGACGGGCGTGATCCGTGATTTGATCCATTTCTTGTACGAGCTCGTGCAGCTTGCCTTCCCCAACCTGTGCCAATCGATTCGCGTCTGTCGCATCAGCATTGACTTGAGAAGTCGAGGCCGCAATGAGTTGGATATCTCCACCGATGCGAGATAAAAAGCGTACCGTATCCGTAACCGTTTGTTTTTGTTGTTCGGAACCCGTAGCGATTTCCGAGGAAGCGATGGAAATCTGTTCGGAAGCACGCGCACTTTCTGTCGCACTCGCTGTTAATTCTTCCGACGCTGCCGCGACCTGCTGGGCTACTCGCTGCACCTCGTTGACCATACTGCGAAATACTCCCATCATCTCATTGTACATCGACGATAATTCCCCAAGCTCGTCCCGGGAACGAACAGTCACTTGCGCGGTCAAATCTCCTGTCTCTGCACGTTTCATTGCCGATACCAGCTCATTTAGCGGTCGTACTAGCTTGTTGACAATAAAAATGCCAGTAACCAGCGCTAAGCTAGCACTTATCAGGCTGAGGAGAAACATCATGGGACGACTGCTCTCAATCGTCGTCAGCAAATCATTCTCGTAGCTGCCAATAACAAGAATCCACCCGTTCGGCAGCTGCTTATACGCCGCCACTTTGGTAGAGCGACCGAATTCATATTCGATCCAGCCGTTTTTTTGAGCGAGCATGACTTGCGTGAATGGTTCATTCGCCAAAGAGGTATTCTCAACTTTCGGGTCTGGATGAAAGATGGCGATTCCACTCGCATCCAAGATATAGGCGTAGCCAACCATGCCATTTGGCTTGTAATATTTTTCGGCCACCTCTCGTATTATTTCGTTAATGTTCTGTCTGTTCCGCTCACTATTTGTTGCCTCTTGCGTGTAATCAGCCAGCTCGCGTGCCTTTATTTCCGTTATGTATTGCAAGTCAGATACAGCGAGCTTGTATAGCGCGCTGCGCGCATTTTCAAATTGGATATAGCCGACGACCATTAATGGAAGCATGGTTAGGATGAGTATTGTAAACACCAGTTTGTAGCGAATAGAGTAGCGTCTGGCCAACATGAAAGTCCTCTCCTTATCGGATGATCCGAATTGTATAGTAGTTCTTCAGGATTAGTACTACAGCATCATTTTACCATCCTCTTCCACAATTCACCACAAACTCCAATAAGAAACCCACTTTTGCTCCAATGAAAAAACCGCTTGGCTTCATCCAAACGGCTTTCATCCTTCGTTATTCGCGTACCAAACGCTTCACAATCGCAGCAACCGCTGTAGCAGCTTCCTTCGCCTCTTCCACCGTATTCGTAATCCCAAAGCTGAAACGAATGGCTGAAAGAGCAATCTTCTCGTCCAAGTGCATTGCTTTTAGAACATGTGACAGCTCTAGTGATCCGGATGTACAAGCTGAGCCGCTCGCTGCTGCAATCTTGGCGATATCCAGATTCATCAGCATGGTTTCTGTATGGGCACCAGGAAAGGACACATTTAAAATATGTGGCAATGCCTGCTCGCGATGTCCATTCAGGCAGAACGTAATTCCTGCTTCCTGCCAGACTGCGATCATCGCTGCTTTCATCTGCTCATACTTTTCAACTCGCTCCGCCATTTCCTCGCCAGCGACCCTCGTCGCTTCGGCAAACCCAACAATTCCGGCCAGGTTTTCCGTTCCTGCTCTGCGCTTGCGCTCTTGCGAACCGCCGTGCAGAATCGGGGAAAACGGAACCTTACGCGCTAAATACAAAGCGCCGACTCCTTTTGGCCCATTAATTTTATGGGCGGATACCGAGAGCATATCAACAGGCAGCTTTCGTACATGGACAGGCAGTACACCAAAAGCCTGTACGGCATCTGTATGAAAAACAATCTCTTTTTCACGCAGAAAGGTACCCATTTCCTCGATGGGCTGGATCGTTCCTACTTCGTTGTTGCCGTACATAATAGACACCAGTACCGTATCCGGACGAACCGCTTGTTTCAGGTCTTCCAAGCGGACCATGCCTGTCTGGTCAACAGGCAAGTACGTCACTTCAAATCCTGCCTGCTCCAAAAATTCACAAGCATGCAAGACTGCATGGTGCTCGATTTGCGTAGTGATGACGTGACGACCACGTTCGCGCTGTGCCATTGCGGCGCCGATGATTGCCATATTGTCCGCCTCTGTCCCGCCACTCGTAAAGATGAGCGATTGCGGATCAGCATCCATAAAGTCGGCAATCGTGTCTCTCGCATGCTCCAACGCTTTTCGTGCTTCGCGACCTGCACCATGGACACTGGATGGATTCCCGTACACTTGAGTCAAATAGGGAGTCATAGCAGCAACTACACGCGGATGTACGGGCGTAGTAGCTGCATGGTCAAAATACATTCGCTCTGACAATGCTGTCACCTTCTACCAACTTATAGTACGTGTTCAAAAAGTCGGCTTTTTAGCACCGAGAAGATGGCGAGAACAAGAACGAAGGAGGAGCGGAGTGTAGGTAATCTACATGAGCACCGGACTTCGGAGGTGAACGCCATATTCGATGTCGAATTAGCTTTCTGAGCTACTTCGTGATCAAAAGACGACTTTTTGAACAACCTCTTACATTCTAGATATAAAACATATAATTATCGGCAGGACTATCGTCCTCAAAACTGATCAAGTCTTGAAGGGATGTCGAATCCAGAACAGCAGAAATACTATCCCGAATACGCAGCCATAAAAAACGCTTAGCCGGGTCTTCTTCCTCTGCAAATTCCACAGGGCTGATCGGTCCTTCCAGCACGCGAATCACATCGCCAGCAGAAATCTCATCCGGCTGCTTCGCCAGAACATAACCGCCATATGCCCCACGGATGCTCTTTACCAAACCCGCGTTACGCAGAGGTGCAATCAATTGCTCCAAATAATGCTCGGACAAATCGTGTTTTTGGGCGATGCTCCGCAGGGAAGTCGGCCCTTCTCCGCAACGGTTGGCCAATTCCATCATGATTGTCAGCCCGTAACGTCCTTTCGTTGAAATCTTCACGTTAACAACTCTCCTCTTTGTATCGGTAATACGCGCCCGCCCCCTACATGTCTTCTGTATCGAGGGACACACTAACATCTTAGGGGGTGATATGCAGATGACAACGAACAAACGCTCGGAACGAGGTCCCAACCACCCGTCCGAAACCTTGTACGACCAACCCGCAGGCACGATTGCTCACAAAGCCCGTTACGGTGCGAGTGAGCAGAGCAAACAGCCGAATGAAAACGGTGATTTGCCCAATAAACCAGGCGGAAATGTCCGCACTTAACATGTTAGCTCCCCCATTATTCGGGGGAGTTTTTCCTTGGCAATCCACGTTCATCCATCTTCTGTCTTTCTTCCTGAAAGCGGCGAATGTGACGCTCATAGCCGTGATCCTTTGGCTGGTAGAACGAGTAGTTTACACCGTCAGGCAGATACTGTTGAGGTACATACCCATATGGATAGTTATGCGGATACAGATATCCCTGACCGTGTCCCAGCTTCGCAGCTCCCTTGTAAGCAGAATCTCGCAGATGAATCGGCACTTGCTTGTGACCATCTGTTCGGATACGATCCAACGCAGAATTAATTCCGTTGTAAGCGGCATTGCTTTTGGGGGCGGTCGCTAGGTACGTCGTCGCTTGTGCTAAAGGGATACGCCCTTCAGGCATCCCCACCAATTCTACCGCCTGAAAGCAGGACATCGCAACTGTGATCGCTTGCGGGTCAGCATTTCCGATGTCCTCTGAAGCCGAAATAACTAAGCGGCGAGAAATGAACCGCGGATCTTCTCCGGCATCAATCATTCTCGCCAACCAGTAAAGAGCTGCGTCCGGATCAGAACCACGAATGGATTTAATAAAAGCGGAGATCGTGTCGTAATGATTGTCCCCACTCTTATCATAGCGCACAGCCCTGCGCTGAATGGATTCCACGGCGACGTCCAATGTCACCGTAATGCGTCCATCCGCTCCTGGTTGCGTCGTTGTCACCGCCAGTTCCAATGCGTTGAGCAAACGTCTGGCATCCCCTTCTGCGTATTGAACCAAATGCTCTGCCGCTTCCGGTTCTACAGTGACAAATAGCTCCGCCAATCCGTTTTCTTCATCAGTAAGTGCCCGATCCATAACCTGCTTTAATTCCTCATGAGAAAGCGATTGAAGGGAAAATACTTGTGAACGCGACAAAAGCGCCGGATTCACCTCAAAAAAAGGATTCTCCGTCGTAGCGCCGATCAAAATAATCGTGCCTTCCTCCACATAAGGAAGAAGGGCATCCTGTTGTGATTTATTGAAGCGGTGTATCTCGTCTACGAACAAGGTTGTCCGCTGACTGTCCATAACGAGCCGTTCTTTCGCTGCATCTACCACTTTGCGGATGTCAGCGACACCAGCCGTAACGGCATTTAACTCGGAGAAATGCGTACGTGTGGTTCGGGCAATGACTTTTGCCAGTGTTGTTTTCCCTGTTCCCGGAGGTCCGTAAAAAATGACAGAGGACACTTGATCTGCTTCAATCGCGCGTCGAAGCAGCTTTCCAGGAGCTAAAATATGCGATTGCCCGATTACATCCTGAATCGTTTGCGGCCGCATTCGTGCAGCCAATGGCTTCTGTTTGCCGCCACCCTGCTGGTCATAGGCAAACGTGAATAAATCATCCATGTCCCACTATCCTTTTACAGGCTGCCACTCCAAAATATCTCTTGCCACTACACTGGCCAAAATTAAACCAGCTACAGAAGGCACGAAAGCATTGCTCGCTGGAGGCATCCGCACTTTACTAATCGGTGAATCCGGGTTGGAAACGATCTGTTCGCGTACATCTACACGTACGGTTACGGGAATCTCACGGGAATAGACAACTTTTACCCCTTTGTAGATACCGCTTTTCCGCAGCTCACGACGAATGACCTTTGCAATCGGATCATAACTCGTTTGGGAAATATCGGCAACCTCAAAACGGGTCGGGTCCATTTTGTTGGCCGCACCCATGCTAGAAATAATAGGGATATTGCGACGTTTCGCTTCCTTAATCACATGGAGCTTCGCAGACATGGTATCCATCGCATCCACGATGTAATCCAGTTCATGCTCGAACAGCGCATCCGCTGTTTCTTCATTGTAGAACATATGAAGAGTTACGACCTCGCACTCTGGATTGATCGTCGCAATGCGCTCCTTCATAAGCTCAGCCTTTTTTTGACCGACTGTGTTCAGCGTCGCATGGATTTGGCGGTTGATGTTTGTGATGTCTACTACATCCTTATCTACCAAAATGAGCTTGCCTACACCTGTACGCGCCAGTGCTTCCACTGTAAAGGAACCTACTCCGCCAATTCCTAATACAGCAACGCAGCTATTTTTCATTTTTTCCAAACCTTCGGGACCGAAGGCCAATTCACAACGAGAAAATTGATGAAGCATATTTCGTGTCACCTTTCATTCGCAAGCTGGATTATAGTCAATCGGAAAAGTAGGATTGAAATAGAAAAAAGGAGCCCCATTATGTCGTGTTACTCCTTAGTTTTGAACCTGCTCATCGCAGGTGGGTGTCTTGCCGAACTGTTACAGACGTCCACTCTAAGGAGGCATGCCTTTACAATCACGGACGAAAAACTCCCTAAACAAACTTTGTGGCTCAAAACTATCGGATGTCACGAGCATCGCAGGGCTTTCATCATAGTATTACCAATGTATCAAAGAGCAATGCAGTTGCGCAAGTCGATTACGCTTCCACCTTTTCTTCTTCTGTGACAATTGTTGCAATGGACAGCTCTTTCAATTGTTTCCCGTCTACTACATCTGGAGCGTTTACCATCAGGTCGCTCGCACTTGCTGTTTTCGGGAATGCGATGACTTCACGCAGGTTGGTGCGTCCAGCCAAGAGCATGATCAGACGGTCCAAGCCAAGAGCGATTCCACCGTGTGGAGGCGTACCGTACTCGAAAGCATCCATGAGGAAGCCGAATTGTTTCCGCGCCTCTTCTGGTGTAAAGCCAAGTGCGGTAAACATTTTTTCTTGGACTTCGCGCTTGAAGATCCGCATGGAACCTCCGCCGAGCTCGTATCCGTTGAGAACCATGTCGTACGCTTGTGCGCGCATTTGACCTGGATCGGTGTCGAACAGGTGCAGGTCTTCGTCTTTTGGACGCGTGAACGGATGGTGCAGGGCAACGTAACGTTTTGCATCCTCATCCCACTCAACCAGCGGGAAGTCTACTACCCATAGGAATGCGAACTGGCTTTGGTCAATCAGACCAAGTTCAGCACCCAGCTTGGAGCGAAGAGCACCCAGTGCATCTGCTACTACTTTTGGTTTGTCAGCAACGAACAGGAGCAGGTCGCCTTCTTCTACCGCCAAGCGTGCTTTCATCTCGTTAAGCTCTTCTTCTTTAAAGAATTTCGCAATTGGCCCTTTGACCTCTCCGTCTTTGAAGCCGATCCAAGCCAAGCCTTTCGCGCCATAACGGGAAGCGAATTTGCCCAGGTCGTCTGCTTCTTTACGGGAGTAGTGCCCGCAACCTTTTGCGTTGATCGCTTTTACTTGTCCGCCGCCCGCTACTGCTGCTGCAAACACCTTGAAGTCGCTTGTCGCAACCAGGTCGGATACGTCAGTCAGCTCCATGCCGAAGCGTACGTCTGGTTTGTCAGAACCGTAGCGCGCCATGGCATCCGCATACGTGAGACGAGGGAATGGAGTCGGTACGTCTACGCCAACCGTTTGCTTGAATACGTGAGCGACCATCTTTTCCATCATTGGCAGGATTTCTTCCATAGACAGGAAAGAGGTCTCAATGTCCACTTGGGTAAATTCAGGCTGACGGTCAGCACGCAGGTCTTCGTCACGGAAGCAACGAGCGATTTGGTAATAGCGCTCCAAACCGGATACCATCAAAAGCTGTTTGAACAGCTGTGGCGATTGCGGCAGTGCGTAGAACTCGCCTGGGTGTACACGGGAAGGCACGAGGTAGTCACGTGCGCCCTCAGGAGTGCTCTTCTGGAGAATTGGTGTTTCAATTTCTAGGAAGTTGTTCTCATCTAGGTAGTCACGGAAAGCTTTTGCTGCTTTGCTACGCAAAAGCAGGGAGCGCTGCATTTCTGGACGGCGCAGGTCGAGGTAGCGGTATTTTAGACGAACTTGTTCATCTACATCGATCTCATCTTCAATCAGGAACGGAGGCGTTTTTGCATCGTTCAAGATTTCAATTTCAGAGATGTGCACTTCTACTTCTCCGGTTTTCAGCTTTGGATTGACTGCTTCCGGTGCACGGTTTACCACTTTCCCTTTTACAACCAATACGTATTCGCTGCGAACCTTGTCAGCCGCTTCCCAAGCTTCTTTGTTGTACTCCGGGTTGAATACGATTTGGACGATGCCAGTACGGTCACGGAAGTCGATGAAGATGACGCCTCCGAGGTCGCGACGCTTTTGTACCCATCCGTTCAGTACGACTTCCTGCCCAACGTGTGCTGTTGTTACTTCTCCACCATGTACGGTGCGATATTGCCAAGACATGATCATTTCCCCCAACGATTTGTATTATTGATTTGCTTTTGCAGCGAGTACCGCAACGAGTTCCTCGCGTTTCACTTCTTGTTGTTCACCTGTTGCCATTTCCTTTAGAACAACCGTGCCGTTCGTTAATTCAGACTCACCAATAATCGCCGTAAAACGTGCCTGTAGACGACCTGCCTGCTTCAGCTGTGCTTTCATTTTCCGATCCAGATAATCCAGCTCAGCCGCAATCCCTGCTTGGCGCAATTGGTCAACGAGGACGAAAGCTGTTGTTTTCGCTTCTGGTGTCTGCACCACTACGAAGCAGTCGATGCCACCTGAGATTGGCAGTTGAACACCTTGCTTTTCCAGAGCCAACAGCAGACGCTCGATACTGAGTGCAAAGCCAATGCCCGGCATATCGTCGCCGCCCAGCTCTGCAACCAGTCCGTTGTAGCGCCCACCGCCACAAAGTGTTTCTACCGCACCGATCTCCGCCATTTTGATTTCAAAAGCGGTCAATGTGTAGTAGTCCAAGCCGCGAACCAGACGTGGATTTACATGAAACGGAATATCCAGTGCGGTCAAGTAGTTTTGTACGGCTTCGAAGTGTGCCGCGGACTCTTCACTCAAGTAGTCCAAAATGGACGGAGCGTCCATCGTCAGTCTTTTGCATGTTTCATTTTTGCAATCGAGTACGCGCAGCGGGTTGCGATCGATGCGAGACTGGCAATCCTCGCACAGCTCAGAGCGAACGCCGTTCAAATGTGCGAGCAAATGCTCACGGTGACGTGCCCGGTCTTCGACTGTACCTACGCTGTTCAACTCCACAGAAAGTCCTGTCAATCCGAGCTCCTGATACAGACGAATCGCAAGGCCAATGACTTCTGCATCAATCGCTGGATCGCTTGAACCGATCGCTTCTGCACCGAATTGGACGAATTGGCGATAGCGGCCTGCTTGCGGACGCTCGTGACGGAACATCGGTCCTAAGTAGTACAGCTTGGTAGGCTGATTAGGCACACCGTACAGCTTGTTTTCCACGTAGGAGCGAACAACACCCGCTGTCCCTTCTGGACGCAGCGTGAGAGCATCCGTACTGCGCGGATTGGCTACACTGTACATTTCTTTTTCCACGATATCCGTGGTCTCGCCTACACCCCGTTGGAACAACTCTGTGCTCTCAAACAGCGGCGTACGAATTTCCGCGTAATTGGAGCGGCGACACAGATCGCGGGCCTTGGCCTCCACGTAGTGCCACAGCTCTACAGTACCAGGCATGATATCCTGCGTACCGCGTGGGATCTGGATTCTTGTCATTCCTCTCGAACCTCCATGTCTTTTCAAAAACTCGGGCTAAAGCCAAACCTTCAGGATCAAGGAACCTTTCTTTATGAACAAATAAAAAAGCCCCTCGTCTCCTGACATTTAGCAAATCGCCGCATGTCAGGGACGAGAGACTGGTTATACTCCCGTGGTGCCACCCTGTTTGAATAGCCCTATATCTCAAAAGGCTATCCCACTTATTAGCCGTTAACGCCGGCACACGCCTGCCAGTTACTGGGGAAAGAGATTTCTTTCAGCCGTTCACTGCGGTCTTCAGGGATGTCATTCACCAAGCCGTTATACGAAAGCACTCTCAGCCACGGCGCTTTCTCTCTGGGCATCCGGTTCCTGGATACTTGTTCCCGTCATCAGATCATTTCTTATTCAATAAAAAAGCTTAATGTGAATCATAGCAAACCCGCCAACAGCCGTCAACAGGCGCTCAAATAAAACTTTTTTTATTATGAACAAGTATATCCATCACTTACTTGCCAGATACCTGTCCAGCCAGTCTCACACCCGAATAGATTTCATCCAAATCACGGAGCTTGTTTTCAACCAGAACCTTGTACGTGTCATTGTACGTTTTCGGGTCCTTGGGATTCGGAAAACGCGTCAGCTTGCCACTTCCTGGAGCCATCAGCTTGGATACCGCCCCACAGCCGAGACCAAGGATGGTTTGTACCTCTTCCATGATCATGATGTTGTAGATGCTTTCCTGCCCTGGCTTGGCATACCCGACATTCTCCAGATTTCCCAAAATGTTTTTCTGACGATATAAATAGTACGGGTCATAACCGTTCGCTGCTGTCCAATCAGAGGCCATCTCCATCATCTTACTAATTTCTTCGCGACTGGCGACCTTATAACGGTCTTTGTTTTGCGTCATCTCAGATGCTCTCTTGAAAGATAGCGTATGCACCGTCAGCGAGGCAGGCATTAGTTTTTCTACCTCTTGGAGACTGTGTGCCAGCTCGGATACACCTTCGTTTGGCAGCCCGATGATCAGGTCCATATTAATATTTGTCAAGCCCATCTCCATAGCCAGATGGTATTTCTCAATCGTCTCTTCGACGGTGTGGTGACGTCCGATTGCCTGGAGCGTCTCCTGCGTAAACGACTGTGGATTAATGCTGATCCGATCCACTTCCCACCGCTTCATAACATCGAGCTTTTCGCGTGTAATCGTGTCGGGTCTTCCCGCCTCAACCGTCAACTCACGCACATCTCCCATGTGTGGAAACGAACGATGCATCGTCTCAAACAGCTGATTCATGTCATCTGCGGTAATACTCGTAGGGGTTCCGCCGCCGAAATAAATGGACGTGATCCGTTGGTCATTCGCCCGAAGCCACTCCCCCATCCGCTCCATCTCGTAATGGAGACCTTCGAGAAACGGATTAACCGAAGCCGTATGACTGCGAATCGCGTAAGCAGGAAACGTACAGTACGCACATTTCGTCGGACAAAATGGGATACCGATATAGACCGATAGCTCGCGGTCAATCTGATACAAATCAGGCACGACGTTCAGCTGCTTGTCTACGATTTCTTGCAAAAGCTTTAGCTTGTATGGACGCAAAATCACATCCTGCTGCAATTTCTTGTGTGCTTCCTGTCTGTCTACACCGGCCGCGTTCAACTGATGCAACAGTTTCGTCGGGCGTATCCCGGTCAAAATTCCCCAGCCTTGCTCCATGCCCGTGTATTCTTCCAGCATCAATAACAACGCATAGCAAAGAGCTTGCTTGGTCGTCTTTTTCATCGCTTTTTCATCACGTGCTACGTAGTCACGCTCCACCTGATGGGAGATGCTTCGCTTGCCATCGTATAACTCTCCCGAAGCTACGACTCCATTTTCACGCACGGTCAATGCCAGCTTGATTTTCAAATCAGCCTCATCTGTCCACTCGGGTACAAAAGTGAGCGTTGGATCTTCATAAAATAACGCGAGAATTAAGGAGAGTTCCCGCTCGAATGCGTGTCCCTCACATATCATCTGTATCATGGAGTTCACCTGCTTTTTTCAAAAATGCCACTCCTCATCATAGCCGACGAGAATTACTTGGGTCAACTAGACAAGTTGTGGCATCGTGTGCAAGGTGGTAAAAACGGTTATGTCCGTTTCTGCCGGGGGTGTTGGATATCCCGCAAGCCCGGATGAAAATCTTGGGCCATTTCCGCATTTTGTAGTGACGTTTCTTTCTCTAAATCGTCTTGAAAATCAACAGACAAAAACTGCCGATTCAATCCTTGCGCAAATGTTTCCTTCTTTGACTGTCTCACGATAAATTCCTCCTGAAAAGCTGCGTGCGCTAGCATCTAGTAAAATCTAGTATTGCCTTGCCAGCTGAAAAGCAATCAGGGAACCCATGCAGAACCTTGTCGTATTTTGCAGGAAAAAGCAGGAGAAATAGCGAAGTGATTATTTTGGCAAAAACATGCAAGATCAAGATCGCATTGAATTCAAAAAGCTACGTATTTCGGAAAGGATGTCTATCGTGTTTGTTCGTCAAAAGATCCTGAGGAGTCTCCTGACTGTCGTCTGTGCCATTTCCCTCCCCGTTTCTGCAGCCTGGGCCGCCGGTTCTGTTCAGGTCACCGTGGACAAGCTCAATGTCCGTTCAGGTCCCAGCCTCCAAGACGCTATCGTCACTTCACTGCCGAACAAAACTGTGCTACCCGTCATCTCCACCAAAAATGACTGGATTCAAGTAAAGCTTCCGAACGGTCAAAGCGGTTGGGTAGCGAACTGGCTCGTCAGCACACAGCAACAACAACAGAAACCAGCAGCTGTATCTACCAAGCAAGTGGAGAGCACCACAACGAATCTCAATGTTCGTTCTGGACCAGGTCAAACATATGCAGTCGTACAAACCATCAATCCAGGAACACGCTACCCCATCGTGCAAACGAGTGGCGAATGGATCCAAATTCAACTCAACGCAGGAACAAAAGGCTGGGTCGCAAACTGGCTTGTAAAAGAAGTAGGTACGGGACAAGCAGTTTCTCCTCCCTCTACAGGTAGTACGCCTCCAACGACCAATCCAGCGGGCACTGGCTCACAACCGAAGCCTCCTGCACTACAAGGAACCAGCCTAACTTTGGATTTCGCTCCGTACGTATACGCCACGCCAGATGCCAGTACACCTGCAATCGGTCAACTACATGCGGGCGAGAAAATCACGGTCTTGAACAGACAAAATAGTTGGATTCAATTTCCTTACGATGGAGTCAATGCTTGGCTCTCCACCGATCAAACCAACCCGAACACAGGTCAGCCGACCCTGCCTGAAGATGGAAATGGGAACACGCAACCTCAGACTGGACAACCGTCCTCTTCAAGTCAAACCGCCACAGTAAAAACCGACGGATTGAATCTGCGCAGTGAACCGAACACAAGCAGTGCCATTCAAACTACATTTCCCGTCGGAAGCAAGCTGACTGTTTTGGAAAAACAAGGAGACTGGTACCGCATCAAAGCGGCGGACGGAAAAACTGGCTGGGTGGCAGGCCAGCACATTACGGTGGACCGACCAAGCATGCCTACTCCGAATGGCCCCTACGTGACGGTCATGAATCCAGATACCAATGTTCGTTCTGGTCCGAGTACCGATCACGCTGTTATCAAACAGGTACAGCCTGGTGAGAAATACGGGATTGCCAATAAATCAGGCGAGTGGTTCCAAGTAAACTTCCCTGACGGCTCCACTGGCTACATTGCAGGCTGGCTCGTTTCAGCTAACGGTGCGCCAGCAGTGGTACGCAGTAACGATCTTGCCGGTAAAGTCATCGTTGTTGATGCTGGACATGGTGGCACAGATGGTGGTTCGACTGGCTCCAGCTTCTCTACTTTAGAGAAAACGGTCAATCTGCAAGTATCTCTGCTCCTGCGCAACAAGTTGGAAGCAGCAGGTGCCAAAGTCATCATGACACGGGCTGATGATCGCAAACTGACCCTGCAACAGCGCGTCGACATCGCGATTCAAAATCAGGCTGATATTTTTGTCAGCGTCCATCATAATACGCATCCAAACTCTGCAACGAATGGCTCGATTATTTTCTACTACAGCCAAGGTAACTCTAGCAAGCTCGCCTCCCTCGTTCAAACAGAACTGGTGAAAGCGACGAGCTACAAGGACATGAATTATCGGTACGGAGACTATTTCGTTCTACGCGAAAACCCGGTGCCATCCATTTTGGCCGAGATCTCTTTCTTATCCAACTACAACGATGAGATTCGCGCACGTTCCGAGAAACAGCAGGATCTTGCCGCAGAAGGTCTGTTCAAAGGGATTGTCCAGTACTTTAATACACAAAGCAATCAGGGAGGCTGATCCCTCTCTTGCAAAAACCCCCATCGAAAGAAGCTGGCTCTAGCTCTCTCGTTTGGGGGTTTCTTTTATGGCGCATCTGATCGCATCAAGGCAAGCCAGGCAGGAATTCCCAAAGGATTTGCGAATATCATAAGCATCGAAAGGAGTGATGACGGATGAAAAACAATCACACTATCAGTAATCGCACGGTATGCACGCAGGTGATCACAAGTTAACCTTTGAAAATGGAGTGATTTCTATTAAAACCATGTTTGAGTACAATTGGATAGTTCGTGAAGAATGGCTGAAATGGTGTGAGGACGTTCCGATAGAAGAATTGCTTCGTCCGCGCATCGGAGGTGTCGGGGGTATTTTGCATACCCTGTTCCATGTCATTGATGTGGAGTGGAGCTGGATTCAAGTCATGCTGGGAAGGCCTGATTTTCAAGAAAGCTTCAACCTCTACAACCGGTTGGAAAAGGTTTGTGAGCTGGAGACGACTTTTCGCCCGGATGTGCTTCAATTTTTGCGCAATTGGGATGAAAGCATGGAAACAAGAGCCTTTCAAGATACGAAGCCAGACGGCAGCATCGCTACGTACACATGGGGTGAAATTATGCGGCACATGATCGCTCATGAAATCCACCATGTCGGACAGCTATCGATATGGGCACGAGAAATCGGGAAAAAGCCGATTTCTGCAAATCTAATCGGCAAAAATCTGATCCTCCCAACAGCCAATTACATTCACTGACTCGATTTCGTACTGAAACGAAAAAAAACGATTGCCGAACGCAATCGTTTTTTTGTTTTAGACTTGACGATCTGTATTAATTCACGGGGCGTTTTTCCCACGGCTCAACCATACCGACGATTATTTGTTTTTCAGTTGTTTGCAGAGCGTCAATCACCCCAGCCGCAATTTCATCATTCGTCAGCCAGCGTGAATGCTCACCTGCACACGTAAAACCGAGGATAACCCGTCGATATATACAAACTTCTGATGTAGGCTTTTTCGGTGAATTTTTCCAAGCACCGCTCCCACACACATGCAGCAATTGCCAGCTCTTCTCTGGACGCGACAGTTCTTCTACGATCACAGAGAGTGCATGCGGTGCAGTCGAATGAATCCACGCGACAACCACATCCATTGGCCCTCTCCTCTCTACGAGCTCGGCCATAGACTGACACAAGCTGTCTGTCTGCTGATAGTCTTGAGACAGCAAATGAATCGACTCTGGGTGAATGGAACCGTCTCTGACACGCCTTAATTTGACCGGATCACGACCAAGCACGGTTACTTGATATCCTTCGCGAGCCAGCCATCGGGAAACCTCTGTAAGCATGCCACTCGCACCGATCACCAATGCTTCTTGCGCCATGTTTTCATCCCCTTGGTTGTGTTTACGATTCCACAATCAATGTGACAGGGCCATCATTTAACAGACGCACGTCCATCATTGCACCAAAGCGTCCTGTTTCCACCTGGAGCCCCTTTTCCCGCAGCTTGGTGTTAAACAGCTCGTACAGCGGTTCAGCCTGCTCTGGTCGTGCGGCAGCCATAAAGTTGGGTCTTCTGCCCTTTCTACAATCGCCATACAGTGTAAATTGTGATACGGACAAAATTTGACCACCCTTGTCTAAAACAGAGAAGTTCATTTTGCCTTCCTCGTCTTCAAAAATACGCAAGTTCGCAATTTTGTCTGCGACAAATTCTACTTCTTTTTCTGTGTCTTCATGTGTAATTCCTACCAGCAGCATTAAGCCGTGATCAATTTGTCCGACAATCTCTCCTGCTACGGTCACACTCGCTTCTCTTGTTCTTTGTACGACAACTCTCACACTGATTCATCCTTTCCCTTCGCTAAACAAGAACACCCAATCCACGAGGGATCAGGTGCTCAGTATCCGGCGAACCGAATAAATATCTTTGATGCGCTTAATGCGCTCTACTACTTTCAACAGATGATCCACATTGCTAATCGAGATGGTCATATGAATCGTTGCCACTCGATTTTTATCGGACTTGCCACTGACAGCCGCAATATTCGTCTTTGTTTCAGCCACAACCTGCAATACATCGTTTAACAGTCCGCTCCGATCATTGCCCGTGATCTCGATCTCTACATGGAAATTATGCTTGAAATCGGTATCCCATTCGACATCAATCAGACGTTCAGTACATTCGTCAGTCAGTACGTTCGGACAGTCCAGTCGATGCACCGATACCCCACGACCTCTCGTGATGAAACCGATAATCTGGTCGCCTGGGACAGGTGTACAGCAACGAGAAATACGGACGAGCAGATTATCCAAGCCACGGACTTTCACGCCAGACTCACTCTTGACAGAGCGATTTGCTGGATTCGGTTTGACCTCAGGAATGGTCGGATTTTGTTCTTCGCGCTCCCGACGGAGTTTGTCTAGGAGACGAGTCGCAATTTGCGATGCCGTAATGCCGCCATAGCCGACTGCGGCAAACATGTCTTCTGCCCCTTGGAAATTAAACCGGGCTGCCGCTTCCTTCAGGTTCACTTCCGTCATCGCTTCTTTTATGTCAAAGCTGCGCGACTTGATCTCCGCTTCCACCATTTGCTGACCTTTGGCGACGTTCTCTTCCCGCTTCTCTTTTTTAAACCACTGCTTAATTTTATTGCGAGCATGCGCGGATTTGGCCATCTTTAGCCAGTCCTGACTAGGACCGTAGGAATGCTTGGACGTCAGGATTTCGACGATATCGCCTGTTTTCATCGCATAATCTAGCGGTACAATCTTACCGTTCACCTTGGCGCCAATCGTTCTGTTTCCTACCGCAGAGTGAATCCGATAGGAGAAGTCTAGCGGTACAGAGCCTTTTGGCAACTCGACTACATCGCCTTTTGGCGTGAAGACGAAAACCGTATCGGAGAAAAGATCCTGCTTGAGACTCTCCATGAACTCTTGCGCGTTCGGAGCTTCTTCCGACCCACCTTCGATAATCTCCCGCAGACTACCCAGCTTCTCTGCAAAAGAGCCTTGCACGATGCTTTTGCCTTCTTTGTACGCCCAGTGAGCCGCGATCCCGATCTCTGCTGTCTGGTGCATATCCCACGTGCGGATTTGCACTTCCAATGGCTCACCTTTTGGCCCAATCACTGTGGTATGAAGCGATTGGTACATGTTCGTCTTTGGCATGGCAATGTAATCTTTGAATCGGCCTGGCATCGGCTTCCACAGGGTATGCACGATACCGAGAACCGCATAACAGTCGCGGATGTCATTCACGATGATTCGCAACGCAAGCAGATCATAAATCTCGTTGAACTGCTTGTTTTGTCTCGTCATCTTTTTAAAGATGCTGTAGATATGCTTCGGACGTCCCGAAATTTCTGCCTCGATGTTTAACTCGCCCAGCTTTTCTCTGATCGTATCCGATGCTTCATTCAGGTAGGCTTCACGCTCCACCCGTTTCTTTTGCATCAAATTTACAATCCGATAGTACTGTTGCGGATTCAAATACCGAAGCGCCGTATCTTCCAGTTCCCATTTGACGGAAGCGATCCCCAAGCGATGAGCGAGTGGCGCAAAGATTTCCAGCGTTTCATCGGAAATCTCGCGTTGCTTCTCCTCCGACATGTGCCGAAGTGTCCTCATGTTGTGCAGACGGTCTGCCAGCTTGATCATGATGACGCGGATGTCCTGCGCCATGGCAACCAGCATCTTGCGGTGGTTTTCGGCGAGCTGCTCTTCTTTGGACTTATATTTAATTTTTTCCAGCTTGGTCACTCCATCTACCAGGAGAGCTACATCCGGTCCGAACTGCTCACGGAGATGATCAAGCGTAATCTCGGTATCTTCCACAACATCATGCAAAAATCCAGCCGCAATCGTAACGGCATCCATGTGCAGGTTTGCAAGAATACCCGCCACGGCGATTGGGTGCATAATGTAAGGAACGCCTGATTTGCGTATTTGCCCTTCATGCGCTTTTTCGGCTAGCTGATAGGCTCGTGTAATCAGGTCCATATCCGTTTGTGATAAATATGTGCTTGCTTTTTTTACTATCTCATCAATGCCGGTAATCATAGTTCCCTTCCCTTATCCTCTCAGTAAAATAACCTCGATCGAGGCCTTCTCACGGAGGAGCGACCGCATTATAGCGGAAAGTTTCACCGAAGTATTGCCGGAAGCAGACGCTGAGGCACTTCGTGATGCGCTCCGGAAAGTTTAAGCCTGGACGCATTTCGCACTGTGAAGCACTTGAACTTTCCTATACGTCTAGAAAACTTGGGCGTTGCCAAGTCTTTTGGCGCAGGCGAAGGCTTACTTGCACGTATCATGTCTGTCTATTTCATACTATTATCTTGTATGTCGTTCGTCTTGTAAAGCTGAATTCCCCTGTAAAGTATGTACAGCCACAGAAAAAAGAAAAAAACGGGCATTTCACCCGTTTTTCCTTGTTGCATCAATTAATATTGAACGAGCGATTTGATAGGAATTTCACCTATTTTGCTACGTCCATCCAAGTAGGACAGTTCGATGAAGAAGGCAGCTCCTACTACTTTGCCACCGAGTTGCTCAATCAAATTGATTGTTGTCTCAATGGTTCCACCTGTCGCCAGCAAATCGTCTGCAATCAGAACACGCTGACCTGGTTGGATAGCATCCACGTGTACAGCCAGCGCATCTTTTCCATACTCCAGGTCGTAATTCGCCTTGATGGATTCATATGGCAGCTTGCCAGACTTGCGGATCGGTATAAAGCCAATTCCCATTTCGTACGACAATGGCGCACCTACTACGAATCCACGAGCTTCTGGACCCGCAATTACGTCTGCTTGTACTTCACGAGCGAAGACAGCCAAGTCTTGGATCGCAGCTTTGTAAGCGGGGCCATCCTTCAAGAGGGTAGTGATGTCCTTGAAACGAATACCTGGCTGTGGAAAATCTGGGATAACACGAATGTATTGTTTAAAATCCATGAAAAATTCCTCCTAAACGGTGGTTGGTTCCACCAATTGATGAAGCGCTTGAATCATTGCATCGGAAGAAGAGAGTAATAAATCCGTCGCGAGCTGTGCCTCTTCCTTCCAATTCGTATAGAGCACAGAGCTCTCGAGTGGCCTTTTGGCAGTGTTGGCTTGCAGCGTGTACTGCTCGGCCTCCTCCGCTAAAAACTCCAGCTCCATAAAGATGGCGATCATGCCATCCAATAAATTTCTTTTCCATTGAAGCTTTCTGGCCAATGCATCCATATGGATTTTTTTAACAGTTGGCACTTGGACGAAAAACTGGTACAACTGTTTAAAATGATCCCGGCCCGGACAGGAAAGCCGCTCCATTCCTAAATCCGGATCACCAAACAAACAGTATATGCGCTCCGCTTGTTTGAGCAAAACACGAACCACTTCCAATTCGGAACGGCGCGTCGGCAAATCATACAAAATCACGTTGGAAGAGGCTGTGATATTCGTCCCCTCTCGACCAACCACGATCAAGGAATTCACCTGATCGCTTGTCGCCTTCGTTGCCAATGGTTCATAGCTTTCCTCGCGAAACAGAATCGTCACCGAATTGGACTCCGTCATCACTTGCTGCCATTTCTCTATCTTGTCACGACTGCCTCGCCAGTCAAACACTTGCTGGTGTCCAACAGACAAATCACGGATCGTCAGCTGAGGCTTTCTATTTCCGTTCCATTCGTTTACAGACAATTCTCCCAATACGTGAAAACGTGCCTTGGGCGTTACTCTCTTTGTTACATGTGCCCAGTTGAAGCCAATTGCATCCAAAGAGGTTCCCGCTTTGTTCAATGTACACTTCAAATGATTGTCATCTCGTCCAATGGTGCGCATCCCTTGTGTTTCTACTTCTTCTAACAAAACGAGCGGTGTGGGATTCCCCATGCCATATGGGGCGAGCTGTTCGAGTTGCTCCGCTGCGGTCAAGCTGATCTCTTCCATACTCATCGCAACGTCCACTTTGGTCATCGGTGTGAAGTCTTCGGTGGACAGCCACTCTCCAGCGAGCTCGTTCAATTTTTGGCGTAATAAGTCGAGATTTTCTACAGGCAAGGTCATCCCTGCTGCCATTGTATGACCGCCATAGTGCGGTAGCCATTCCTTGCAAGCAGTCAAACCTTCATACATATCAAAACCTGCAATGCTCCTCGCCGAGCCTTTTGCCGTTCCTTTTTCCGGATCGATGCCAAGCACAATCGTTGGACGGTAAAAAAGCTCGACCAATCGGGAAGCTACAATCCCTACCACGCCCACGTTCCAGCCTTCTTTAGCCAGAACGAGAACATTGTTCTGGTCTGGCGGATACAGCTCATTCACCATCTGGACAGCTTCCTCAGTCATCGCTGCGACGATTTCCTGACGTTCGCGGTTTAAGTCGTCCAGCGCCTGTGCACATTTCTCTGCTTCGTCCATATCTGAAGTCGTCAGCAGTTTCACAGCGGATTCAGCCGTCTCCAGCCTTCCACTCGCATTCAAACGCGGTCCAAGCGCAAAGCCCACATGTCCAGCAGACAGCTCAGTATCGGCCAACCCACAAACTCGGATTAAGGCTTGCAGACCAAGGTTCCTTGTATGATTTAAGCGCTTTAATCCTGCTCGAGCAAGAATGCGATTTTCATCTACCAACGGCACCAGATCCGCTATCGTCCCCAACGCAGCCAAATCAGCCAAATGCAGAGGCGGCTCCTTCAGTAAGGCATGCCCTACTTTAAAGGCGACCCCCACTCCCGCCAACATATCAAACGGGTACGAACAACCAGGCTTCTTGGGGTTAATCACAGCAAATGCCTCCGGGATGACTGCCGGAGGTTCGTGATGGTCGGTTACAATGACGTCAAGACCCAACTGGTTCGCGTACGCTACCTGTTCGACTGCACTGATCCCTGTATCAACAGTGATGATCAGTTTATAGCCACTTTGATGCAGATGCGCCAAGGCGTCTTTATGTAACCCATACCCTTCTGTAAAGCGGTTGGGAATGTAGTAGTCAAAAACAGCGCCGAGTTGGCGCAGTAGATGTACCATTAGCGATGTGGAGCTAACCCCATCGGCGTCGTAATCGCCGTATATGCAAATCGGTTCTTGCCTTTGAATGGCTTGTTGAATGCGATGCACGCTTTGTTCCATTCCATCCAGCAAGAAAGGGTCATGAAACAATTCTGGACCGGCTTGTAAAAAATCACGAGCCTTTTGTGATGTATCAATGCCACGTATCACCAGTAGCTTGGATACGAGCGGAGTAAGCTGGCAATCTGCGGCGATACTAGCAGCAAGCTGCTCATCATAGGTGGCCAGTTTCCAGCGTGTTTTCGCTTTCAGCATGGGCTTTCCTCCAATCCTCATTCATTATAGTGGATGGAGCAGGAAGCTGACAACTGCATAAAACATACCGTTTTATGCAAAACTCTCATACGGCTTCAAACTGCGGCAAATATAGAAACAGAGAATAGAAAAACCGCAGGGTTCACCTGCGGTTTCGTCCATCTTTACATTACTTCTTTTTTCTTTTTCATATTCCGTTCTTTCAAATTCACCCATACTTGGGCTGCAATAAAGATAGAGGAATACGTACCACTCACCAGACCGAACAGCAAGGCCAAGGAGAAGTTCTGAATGCTCTCGCTTCCCAAAACAGCCAGTGCAAGAGCTGTGAAGAATACAGTCGCAACCGTGTATACAGAACGGCGCATCGTTTGCCACAGCGAAACGTTCACCAGATGTTCCAGTTCAGGAATTGTCTTGGATTTCATCGTTCTCAAGTTTTCACGAATCCGGTCAAAAATAACGATTTTATCGTTAATCGAGTAACCCAAGATCGTCAGAAGCGCGGCGATAAAGGTAATGTCTACCTCCAACCCGAGGATAGAGAACAACGCAATCGGAATAAACACGTCATGCGCAAGCCCCACGACACATGCAATACCGAACAGCCATTGGAAACGGATCGCGATGTAGATGGCAATTCCCACAGCAGCAATCGCAACCGCAATCGCCGCTTTTTGCACCATCTCTTGCGCAATACTCGGATCAACCGACGAAACCTGCTTAGAGACCTGCTCACCGTATTTTGCTTTGAGAGCCATTTCCACTTTCATCAGTGTGTCGGATGAAATGGTTTGGTCAAACCGTGTATAGGCCTGTTCATGATTGTCCCCGTACGGAGTGACCGGGCTGAAATTCACAGTAGGAACCTCTTTCTTGATCACTGCTTCTATATCTGTCGGATTGAATGTTTTTCCAATGAAAAGATCCAAGCGAGTTCCTGCCTTGAAGTCAACACCAAGGTGAAGACCTTGAAATAGCGTAAACAGAAGGCCGATGATAATAATCACAGAGGAAGCGATGAAAAACTTCCTGCGATTTTTCACGATGTCAAATCTGATTACAGTATGGTCTTTATCATAGCTCACGGATCTCACTCTCCTTTACCCCGAACCAGAACGGCTTTTTAAACATGTTGGAACGGACAACCAGCCAGAGGAGGAAGCGGGACCCAAACACGTTGGTAATGATACTTACGATAATCGTCATCGCTAATACAACAGCGAAGCCTTGTACGGAGCTCGTCCCAAAGAAAAACAGAACACCCGTTGCAATCAGTGTCGTTACATGAGCATCGATAATCGTAATCAAGGAACGACGTTCACCTGCACGGAAGGCAGAGAGGACTGTCTTGCCAGAACGGATTTCTTCCTGAATGCGCTCATAGGTAATGATGTTGGCATCCACGGCAATCCCTACCGCCAAAATAAATCCAGCAATACCTGGCAGCGTCAGCGTTGCATGCATCCAATCGAGTACGACCATACAAAAATAGGTAAATCCAGCCAATGTAATGTTTGCAATCATTCCTGGCATACGGTAAACAACTATCATGAAAATAAAGATCAGCGCAGCCCCGATATACCCTGCATACATGGTTTTCTCCAGAGCCAGAGTTCCCAAGGAAGCACCCACGGAGGTTACTTGCTTCTCAACCAGTTTGGCTGGCATCGCACCGGAATTCAGCAGATCAGCCAATTCTTGTGCCGATTCCTGTGTGTAATTTCCAGTAATTTGCGCGCTACCACCAGAAATGACCGATTGAATGGTCGGATTAGTTTGCATCGTCTCATCCAAAAAGATCGCCATTGGCTTGTGCAGGTTTGCACGTGTGGCGTCTTCTAGCTTTTTCGGGTCAGAGAATTTCAGGGTAACGAGCGGGCGTTTCAGGTCGTCATAACCAACTGCTGCCCCGTTTGGAGCCAAGTCACTTCCTTGCAAGATAATCTTGCCATTTTCATCACGGAATGTCAGATGAGCAGGCTTCCCGATCAACTCGCGAAGCTTGTCCTGATCCGCTGATTGTGATGCGATTTGAACGCGAATCCGATTTGGCAATTCGGTAGTGGTGACAGGCTCAGCTACGCCACCGATGTTAATCCGTCTTTCAATCATGTGAGCTGTTGATTTCAAAAGCTCGATATCAACTTTGTGCCCAGCCTCGAGAGGCTCTACCTCATACAGAATCTCAAACCCGCCCTGCAGGTCCAGACCGAGTGTGATGTTTCCTGCCACCTGCTTGGTCGTAGTTGCTACAAGCGTAGCCAAAAGCCCTACAACGACCAGAAACAGGAGGAATCTTCCCCATTTAACCATAGTAGTAATACCCCTCTTTCCTAACAGGGTCCCGTCCTAGACGAGAAACCAATATGCCCATTATAACGAAGTACAAAAAAACGTGTCAATTATTGCTGGGAATGTAAACCATGGTAACCAACCCCTTGCGTTTTTCGCGACATGTACGTATACGAAGAGGGCAGCCGGAAGTTTCTATAAAATCACTAAGAATTTTTGTACATTTGAATCATGAGGTAATTCATGTACTTGTTAGTCTTCAAGGATAAAATGTCGTTGACAAGCTGGTGTATCGGAGGCATTTCTTTATAGCCGTTCGTGACGCATTCCCAAACGTCTTCAGGCGCCACGTTGTCGTACCCCAAAAGAGCAAATTCCTCTGCCTTGCTTACGCAGAGACTTACAACTTGCCCATACCATTCCTGTTTTTGCGCTTGGTCCATCCCAATTTTCCCCCTCAAAGTAGTCATGCCGACAGCGGCACGTCCATATTCTTTACTGAGTGAATTTATCCTTGCAAAGGAGCCTTCCATGAAACAATCCTTCTTTTACGGAACGGTCATCCTCATTATTGCTGGTGGCATCACCAAAGTGTTTGGCTTTGCTCACAGGATCGTGTTGTCGCGCATTATCGGAGCGGAAGGAATGGGGCTTTATCAGATGGTTGTGCCCCTTTTATACTTTCTGATTACGGTGACGACATTCGGACTTCCGGTTGCCATTGCAAAGCAAGTGGCAGAGACGGAAGCAGCTAATAATCCGCGGCTGACTCGCCGATTTTTGTTACTAGCCTTATCGGTTGCCGGCGGGATTAGCCTCTTCATTTGCGTCCTGCTTCTCTTGTTCTCACAATGGATTTCTGGAATGCTATTCGCAGACCCTCGTGCACACATTGTTCTGCTTGCTGCCATTCCGGTCATCCCGATTTCCGGCATTTCCCTTGTCCTGCGAGGATACTTCCAAGGCAAGCAAAACATGATCCCTACTGCCGTCTCTCAACTTGTGGAGCAAATCGTCCGAATGGCACTGGTCGTTGTCATGACGATGTCGTTTCTTTCTGAAGGCATTGAGTACGCCACAGCAGGGGCTGTCGCCAGTATTATTTTTGGAGAAGCCGCCGGACTCTTGTACATTCTCTGGCAGTATCGCAAAGGCAGCAAAAAAGCAGCAGCTCAACTTCTAGATAAGCCTCTTCTCATGACGGTTTCAGCAAGCAAAAAGAGCTTGTCGCAACTCATCCATGTCGCACTCCCTGTCACGCTAAGCCGCGTCATCGGCTCCATTGCTTACGTACTTGAGCCGATGCTCGTACCGTACGCGCTCGTTATTGCAGGCTTTACCACCTCGACTGCTACTAGCTTGTACGGACAGTTTGCCGGAATGGCCGTTCCTTTGGTGCTTTTTCCCACTTTTTTAACGTATTCCTTGTCCGTTTCCCTCGTTCCTGCCGTAGCGGAAGCGGCCTATCAAAAAAATGCTCCACTCGTGCATCGCCGCATTTATCAAGCCATGCGGATAACACTCGTCATTGGAGCACCTTGTACCGTCTTACTCACTATTTTTGCAGAACCCTTATGTGTCCTGCTCTACGGCAATGAGTATCGGGAGGTTGGCGTGCTGCTAAAAGAGCTGGCACCGTTCTCCGTCTTCCTGTTTTTCCAAGCCCCTCTTGCTGCCGCTTTGCAAGGTCTCGATTACGCTCAGGTCGTCTTTCGAAATACACTGATCAGCGCCATCATCAAAACTGTCGCCATGTTTTTTTTCACGGCACATCCATCATTCGGTATTCACGGCGCTGTCATTGCTCTTAATATCGGCATTACGCTTGGGACGTTATTGCATTTTGCCAGCCTGATCAAAAAAATCGGTTTTACGGTCGACCTTCGGGAATTCGGCAAAATCGCGGTTGCCATGCTGCTCATGGGTTATTCCGGTTCCTACATTGCCAAGCACTGGTTTACGGACATTTCGATTGGACAGCTATTGACCGCAAGCACCTTCATTAGCATGTTGCTGTACATTGTCCTACTCGTCGCCATGCGCGTCTTGGGCAAGCAAGACGTCCGGCGCATTCCGTGGATCGGCGAACAACTCGCCGCATTCTTCCCTCGCCGTTAGCACTTGTTGCTACGGCTTGTCTTTTTTGTCCAAATACATGATGCCACGCTCGTCAATGCTGCAAAAGGAAACTTCTCGAATGTCTTTGATTCCGTATTTCCGGATTTCTCGTTTCAGCCATAGCTCGTTTTGTCCGATCTTGCTCAATGCCTCCGTTCGCACCTTGCCATCGAGAATCAGTGGGATGGGCAGGCCTTTGTATGAGACAGGACCGACCTGTTGCTTCTTCATCAACGAGAGATCTTCCCTCGTAACCTTGTCTTTTTGCTCCTTTAAAAACACACTCATCTGTCCAGTTGGCTCCAACAACGCAAATTCAACATCCGCAATGTTTTTTACGTCTTTTTGCCGCAGATGGACCATCAAATCATCCATGTTCAAGCGATTGCGACGCATCGCCTGCTCCCTGATTTGCCCATTTTCTATAATCAAATCGGCAGAGCCGTCCACAGTATCGCGGAATTTCTTGCTTTTTAATGACACATAAGCGAAGGCGACTTCCAATAAGGCAATCAACAGCATCGGCAAATAAAACCGAAGTGCAGGCTTGTCGACATCCTCAATCGCCAGTGCAGCCATTTCTGCAAGCATAATCGAGATGACCACATCAAAAACGGACAGCTTTCCCAATTCCCGCTTTCCCATTAACCGCACTAAGATCAGGAGGAAAAAATACGAGAAAAGGGTGCGAAGTAACACCATAGTAAGATTATCCACTTACGCTGCCCCCCAAAGAACATTTGATACTAGTGTTCAACAGGGGGCAGGGAAAGTATTAGCACCAATTACAGCCACTTTCGCTTGCGGAAAATGTGAAGCATGGCAAACGTCATGGCTAGCATAATTACGAGTGCCACGATCAGCATATACGGTTCTGCTTCTTCACCCAGCCACGCGAAAGTATTCATCCCGAATAGTCCGGTGATAAATGTCAACGGAAGGATGATTGTGGAGATGATGGTAAGAACCCGCATCGTCTCCGTCGTTTTGGCGCTAATGATGGTGTAGTACGTATCCAACGCACCGTTAACCAGATCACGGAAGGTTTCCGTTGAATCCGAAATCCGTTCCAAGTGGTCTGTTAGGTCGGTGTAGAACGGAACGTTTTCCTCGGAAATGTCGAAGGAGTAACGGCCGTTGACGTTCGCGAAAATTCTTTTTTGCGGCATGATCACACGCCTGATTAAAATAATCGTTCGCTTCAACGCCAGGAACTCTTCGGTAATTTCCTCCATCTGATGTTCATAAATCTCGTCCTCCAGCTCGTCAATCCGCACACTAATCCGATCAATAATGGGAAAATATTCATCGGTAATCCCGTCTACAATGGCATACAGCAAATAGTCAGGACCTCTGTTCAAGTATGAAATGTTGCGGTGACACATGGCAGCGATCCGACCGATGGTATTCATCGGGGACTTGTGGATCGTCACGATGTAGTTAGGGCCGAGAAAAACGTTCAGTTCTACCGTTGTGATCTCGTCGTCACTTTCTTCATTGTAACGCAGGGCGTGAAAAACGAAGAAATAGTAGTCATCGTACTTGTCTACCTTGGCACGTGGACTGACGTGCAGGCAGTCCTCAATTGCCAGCGGGTGAAAGTCGAAAATCTTGGCAATATAGGGCAGTTCATTGTTTCCCACATCATACAGATCGATCCAGAGCAAATCCTCTGGTGATTTCAGCCATTGATCCTTCGTTGCCAGATCAACGTCGTGAAACATCTTCTGTTCAGAGTGGTTATAAAAGTACGTTTTGATCAATCTTCCTCACCCCCGTCTCGTTCCCCATCCATCATACGAAAATTCCTTTCAATGTTCAACGCGAAGATGAATACGTGAGCCAAGCCTCTCATATAGATGTACAAACACTTCCAATAAGGGGGTACATACCGTGCGAAGTGCATCCACCTCTGTACTGACCGGTCTATTGTATACGACATGTCTTGTTTTAATTGGAGCGTTGCTCGCGACCCTGCTCCTTAGCTTCACCTCGATACGAGAAGGCACGCTGCCCTATTTTACGTACGTAATCAATGCCATTGCCCTCTTGGTCGGGGGATACGTTACTGGACGTCGTTGCGGCGGCAAGGGCTGGTATTATGGCGGACTTACCGGACTCACGTACTTCCTCTTCATTCTCTTGATTGGCTTCCTTGGCTTTGACGCCCCGATGCAATGGGGAACCTTCCTGTTCTTGTTCGGTGCTTTTGGAGTAGCTGCATTAGGTGGGATTCTCGGTGTGAATTCGGCAAATTCCAACAACAAGCATAAACCTAAAGTTATCAAGCCACGCCGCTAAAACAAGACAGAAAAAAGCAGGTGGATCACCCACCTGCTTTTCGCATGTATTATTTGGATTCTTCTTTTGTTTCTTCGCTCTTCGTTAGTTCAGTCTTAGCAGGTTCGTTGCTGGAAGAAGCTACGTTGTTGATCGCTCCACGATCGAAAGTAACGTTTACGTTGTGAGCAATACGCAACGTAACAGTATCATCAGACAGGTCTTGGATTGTTCCATGCACTCCACCGATTGTTACGATCTTGTCGCCTTTTTTCAGAGCACCAAGCATAGCGTTGCGTTGTTTTGCCTTCTTTTGTTGCGGACGAATCAGCAAGAAGTAAAAAATCGCAAACATGATGATAATCGGTAAAAACTGAGTCAAGCCATCCATGAAAAAAATCCCCCTCGATTAAAAAGATCTATCTTCACCCAATCCATATTGAGCGAAAAACTGGTCGCGGAAATCTTGCAAGCGGTCTTCGGCAATCGCCTGACGCACCTGTTCCATTAACTTCACCAAAAAGTGCAGGTTATGGTAAGTAGTTAATCGGATACCAAAGGTTTCCTCCGACTTGACCAGGTGTCGGATGTAAGCACGTGTGTAATTTTTGCAGGTGTAGCAATCGCAATTTGGATCAAGCGGGGTAAAGTCTCGCGCGTATTTTGCATTACGGATGACCAGTCTTCCCTGGCTTGTCATGCATGTCCCATTGCGGGCAATTCTTGTCGGCAACACACAATCAAACATGTCGATGCCGCGGATCGCTCCCTCGATAAGAGCATCTGGTGAACCAACCCCCATCAAATAGCGGGCTTTGCTTGTCGGAAGCAATGGAACGGTATGCTCCAGCACTTCGTACATCAAAGGAAACGGTTCTCCCACGCTCAAACCACCGATCGCATATCCTGGGAAATCCATGGAAACGAGATCTCGTGCACTTTGTGCGCGCAAGTCGTTGAACATTCCACCTTGAACGATCCCAAACAACGCTTGCTCGTTTGGACGAGTATGCGCCTTTAGGCAACGCTCTGCCCAGCGGGTTGTTCGCTCCATTGATTTTTTTACGTAATCGTACTCCGCAGGATAAGGAGCACACTCATCGAATGCCATGAAAATATCGGCACCCAACGCGTTTTGAATCTGTGTCGCCTCTTCAGGACCAATAAACAGCTTCTCTCCGTTTAGGTGGGAACGGAAGGACACTCCTTCCTCCGTGATCTTGCGGAGGTTACTAAGGCTAAATACTTGAAAACCGCCGGAATCAGTCAGAATGGCACGGTCCCAATTCATAAAACCGTGCAGTCCGCCTGCCTCGCGAACAATTTCATGCCCTGGACGAAGAAACAAATGGTACGTATTACTGAGGATGATGCCCGCACCAATTGCTTTTAACTCCTCGGGGCTCATCGTCTTTACTGTCGCTTGTGTACCGACAGGCATAAAGACAGGGGTGTCAATCGTCCCATGAGGTGTATGTAGCTTACCGAGACGTGCACCAGTTTGTTTGCATGTTTTGATTAACTCGTAGCGTACAGCCAAATCTTTGCACTCCTCAAGCTATGTATGTAAGTCTTACCTATTATAGAAAAACTTCCGGGTGAAGTAAACCCACCTGACTAATAAGTATACACTTATACAGGTGGGTTGTTCACATTTCTATAAAATTAGCATCGCATCGCCAAAACTGAAGAAGCGATACTCCTCTTCGACAGCCGTTTTGTAGGCACGCATCACATTCTCTTTTCCAGCCAATGCACTCACAAGCATGACGAGCGTAGACTTCGGCAAGTGGAAGTTTGTCAGTAGCCCGTCCAGGATGGAAAACGTGTAGCCCGGATAAATGAAAATATCCGTCCAACCAGAGGTTGCCACCAGCTTTCCTCCATTCGCGCGCCCTACTGTCTCCAATGTTCGGCAGGATGTCGTCCCGACAGCGATTACTCTTCTACCTTCTGCTTTTGCCTGGTTCACCAGCTCTACTGTTTCTTCGGGAATCTCATAGTACTCCGCGTGCATGACATGCTCTTCCACGGAATCCGCTGATACAGGGCGAAAAGTCCCAAGTCCAACATGCAGTGTCACATAAGCCAGCTGTACCCCTTTTGCAGCGATTTGCTCCAAGTATGGCTTTGTGAAATGAAGCCCGGCTGTCGGAGCTGCCGCTGAACCGCGCTCTTTCGCATAGACTGTCTGGTAACGCTCGCTGTCCTCCAGCTGCGCGTGAATATACGGAGGCAAAGGCATCGAGCCTAATTGGTCGAGAATCTCATAAAAAATTCCCTCGTACAAAAAGCGCACGATTCGTCCACCTGTCTCTGTCACGTCTTCACAAACACAACGCAAAAGGCCGTTACCAAAAACCACTTCTGTCCCCGGCTTCATCCGCTTCCCGGGCTTCACCAGCGTCTCCCAACGATCGTCACCAAGTGATTTCAACAAAAGGATTTCTATTTTCGCACCAGTGTCAGCCTTTTCACCTATCAATCTGGCAGGTAAAACGCGACTGTCATTCATGACGAGTACGTCCCCTGCTTGGAGGTGATCGATTAGATTGGTAAATTGCTGATGAACGATATTGCCTGTTTGTTTCTCTAACACGAGCAATCTCGATGAAGTTCGGTCTTCTAGCGGGTGCTGGGCGATCAAATTCTCCGGCAAATCAAAATCAAATTGTTGCACGTCCACGAAATCGTTACTCCTTTTTGCGGTAGATCTTGTGGCAAACGACTTACTTTTCGATTGTCACATCCTGGTAGTAGTGTTGCAAGATATCTTTGTAGTCATACCCTTCCTCTGCCATCGCACGTGCTCCGTATTGCGAAACACCAAGTCCGTGCCCAAAGCCAGTACCACGGAAGATGAATTGCGAACCATTAATCTTTTCTACTTCAAACTTCGTGCTACGCAGAGGGGAGCCACCTTGTTGAAAAACAGAACGGAAAGCATCTGGTGAAGAAACGACGATTGGCTTCCCGTTTGCTTCCATCGCGATTACACGTCCAGATGGACCGCGCTCTATCACTTTCAGGCTCGTTACGTTTCCTGAAATGCGTGGAGCTTTGTTCTTGTCATGCACGGCATTGATCATGGCTGCGATCTCTGTAGCGGTAAACGGACCGCGCGTCCACGAATACGCATTTTCTTCTTTTACTTCTGAGAGGATTGTTACCTCTGCACCAGTAGGGAGTACGGACAACACCCGATTCGTCGTTGTACTTGGACCCGAGCGCAAATTGGTATTCTCGGTCGAAATGACCGCTATTCTTTGTCCGGCTGAATTGCTCTGGCCTGTTTCGGTTACCAGATCATTTCGTACATAGCCGCTCGTACCATCCGCTAAAGCCACACGATACCATACGCTTGCATTATCCATTGGATAGGTGTCTTTACTCTCGACAGATCGCAAATAAGGAACGGGATTGCCCCATACTTCTGTGCCATCCGCTGTCATACCGCCTGCGTTGGAATAGAAGAGCGACTCGGCTGGTTTGCCTTGGTAGTAAATGACTTCGCCTTCCGTCTCGTCGACGGCCTCACGCACATCATCAGACTCTTTTGTATAGCCATAATACGCCTGTTCGAAAACCGTATCGGACACATTAGCAACACCATACTTATTGCCTTGCCACACAGCACGAGTTCTCGACAGGACTGCCTGCGTTTTCAATGCTTCTATTGGCCAGCCTGGAGCCATTTCAGAGCCAACGACGCCATACAAATACTCTTCCATCGGAAGCTCATTTACTAGCGTTAAGTGACCATTGTATTCCGACAGCTCCATCTCTCCGCGATATGTGCGCTGCTCTCGTTCCACAACGCCAATCACCGTTTCATCGTCTGCTTTATTCGCGTCAACTGTCAGCTTAACTTGAGGGGAGAATACATACTTCCAAATCACTTCATCCGGTGATCCGTATACATCCTGCTTTAATATAACATATGAATGGCTGTCTGGCTCCTGATAGGAGAAAGAAGGGAATGCAGCGTTTGCTCTTCGTTTCAATTCTTTCACGGCATCTGGACTAACCTCATCACCGATCCAAACGGCATACTTTACTTTATCCCCCTCTGATACCATCACGGGATAAGCAGGAATACCCGCTGCTTCAAAGGACGCTTGCCATTCTTGCGCTTCCTTTAAGCTTTTGAATTTACCCGCTTCGAGTCGATGCGGGCCTTTTACCAGCGGATTCTGCCCGATTGCTTGGGCAACTGTTTTTGCCTGATTCGCAGCAGCCTGATACGTGTCGTACGTTCCGCTTACAACCTGATAGACGGTCTGACCGTTACGTTTTGCCACCTGGATCGAACCCTCGTATTTTCGTTGGCTCATTTGCTGTGCAATCTGCTGTGCGCGATTCCAGTCACCTGTTTCGGCAACGATCAGATGATATTCATCAACTCGGTAACGAGCTGCATCTCCCTTTAATTCGGGTAAATCTGTCTTGCCTTCGGGTCCATTGAGCACGACCTCCATTCCATTTGCAGCAGTTAGCGTAATGGAAGGAATTACTCCCCGATAGCCTTGTCCTGTGTCCACAAATAGCGCAACCCTAATATTGTCGCCGGCTGCCTGCGCTGGTTCATGTCCTCCTACGAGAACTACTGATAGCAGGCCCACCGAAAGGACTTTCCCCATCCATTTCTTTCTCATGTCGTCCATTGTCCTTTCTTCACCTGATTTTCAACAAAAATTGGCATGTCTTCCCACTTGTTTTTTCGACAATCGTCGGCTGATCTCCTGCCTTTTTCGTAAAATGGGACCAAACGCCCGCACACACAAAAAAACCACCGGAACGATGAGCTCCGATGGCCTGCACACTTGCTTATTTAAACAACCGAAATAGATACATGCCAAGAGACAGGACGATGCTAATCACAATACAAGTCACAATCGGAAAGTAGAATTTGACGTTTTCCTTTTCTACCACGATATCTCCCGGCAAACGCCCCAGCGGCAAAAATCTGCCTCCTACCTGCCACAACAGACCGATTATGATTAAAGCAGCACCACCAATAATAAGTAGCTTGGCTACAGGATTCACGATTTCATCTCCCGACCAAAGTGTTGGTACGCACTTGGGGTGAGTACACGCCCCCGGGGCGTCCGCTGCATAAAGCCAATCTGCATGAGGTATGGCTCGCAAACATCTTCCACCGTCTGTGACTCTTCTCCGATTGTTGCTGCGATCGTATCAAGCCCAACCGGCCCACCGTCAAAACGATCAATAATCGCTAGCAACAGTTTGTGGTCGATATGATCGAGACCGCAGGTATCTACTTGCAATCTTTCCAGCGCTTCTTTGGCAATCTCTGTCGTAATGACGCCTTCGCCTTTTACTTGGGCAAAATCGCGAACCCGCTTTAGCAAACGGTTTGCCACCCGGGGTGTTCCCCGTGAACGTCTGGCAATCTCCTCTGCCCCGCCTTCTCGAATGACGACCTGTAGGATGTCGGCTGCCCGTGAAACGATAAAGGTCAGTTCCGGGACTGTATAAAACTCCAGACGATTGACAACCCCAAAGCGATCTCGAAGCGGCGCGGAGAGCATTCCAGCCCGCGTCGTAGCCCCGACCAGTGTAAATGGCGGCAAATCCAAACGAACACTGCGAGCGCTTGGCCCTTTACCGATAATGATGTCCAGTGCAAAATCCTCCATCGCCGGATACAGAACTTCCTCGACGCTTCGGTTGAGCCTGTGAATCTCGTCAATAAACAGGACATCGCCTTCTTGCAAATTCGTCAAAATCGCTGCCAAATCACCGGGACGCTCAATTGCTGGACCAGAAGTCGTGCGGATATTCACACCCAGCTCATTTGCAATAATTTGCGATAGAGTCGTCTTCCCCAGACCAGGAGGACCGTACAGCAGTACGTGGTCCAACGACTCTTTCCGCATTTTGGCCGCTTCAATAAAAATTTTCAGGTTTTCCTTCACATGCTGCTGACCGATGTATTCGTTTAAATAGCGAGGACGGAGGCTCAGCTCCGCCGCATCTTCTTCCAAATTCATGTGCGTCGTAATGATCCGAGAATCCAAAATCCTACCCCCTCATGAGCAACGCAAGCCCTTGTTTGATGAGCTTTTCTACACCATCGCCCTCTTTTGATTTCTCAGACAGCGTGTTTCTGATTTTTTGCAGTTCACCATCAGAGTAACCCAGTGCAGTCAACGCATCGAGTGCTTCGTTCAGTGCAGACACAGCTTGCTCGCCTGCTGTCAAATCACCCGCTGCAACAGTCAAAATCGCAGATGGTGTGTACCCTACCAATTTATCCTTCAAATCGAGGATAATGCGCTGGGCTGTCTTTTTCCCAATCCCCGGAAATTTCGTCAAATAGGTAACATTCTCCTGTTGAACCGCCATCACTAGCTGCTCAGGCGTTGCAGCGGCCAGAATAGCCAATCCGCCCTTTGGACCAATTCCGCTAACATCAAGCAGCTTTCGGAACAAATCGCGTTCGTCACGGGTAGCGAAGCCGTACAGCAGGATGGCATCTTCCCGCACGTGGTGGTGGGTAAACAATTTGGTTTTGTTGCCTTCATACCGAACGAATTGGTACGGGTTTGGGCAAAACAGTCGATAACCAATTCCACCCGTTTCGATAACTATGTATTCCGAATCGAGATAACTAAGTGTACCTTCTACAAAATCAATCATTTCTTGACCCCTTCCGAAATGGAAATGAACGCTCGAAACTGTGCGTGCGTAATCGCAATGCCCAATGCGTCCGCCACGTCGTCAGGCTTTGGTACTTCTTTTAACCGCAATAGGAGCTTCGTCATTTCCTGTATTTGCTTCTTCTCTGCTCCCCCGTATCCAGTCACAGCTTGCTTGACCTGCATCGGGGTATATTCATAGACCGGCACACCAGCCAGCTCTGCTGCAAGGATAATAACCCCTCGCGCTTGACCAACAGTAAAGGCCGTCGTCACGTTTTTATTAAAGAAAAGCTTTTCGACGGACATTTCATCGGGACGATAGGTTTCCAGAAGGCTCTGCATTGCCTCAAAAATCTGTTTCAATCTAAGCGGTACTGGCAATCCAGCTTCTGTTTGAATGCTTCCATATTGGACGGGACGCAATTGGCTGCCCTCTTTATCCACAACCCCGAAGCCAACAATCGCAATGCCAGGGTCAATTCCTAAAATGCGCATAGTCCACTCTCCGTGAGCAAAGATTCTACTCTCTACTGTAACACAAAGCACCCAAAAAGCGAACGTGTATTTCCATTTCATATCCAAGTTCAAAAAGTCGACTTTTGAACAGAAATAAAAAAACCCGCTCCCTATAAAAGGAACGGGTTATACGGCGTCTGTTAGTGTTTGTTCATTCCGAATGAATCCGACACATCATGCTGCATGTGGGCATAGTCGTCTACGCCACTTTGCATGTGCTCTTTGATCTTATTGATCTGTTGGTAATTGAGCTTGTTGTGCCCCTGGTTCAACTGAACGTACAAACGCTGATGGAACTGGTCTTTGTAGCTACCTCTAGGCATGGTAGACATGGTCTAAAGACTCCTCCTTCGATCACCGTATGAAATCAGTATGGCGTAAGCGCAATGGTGTTATGATACCAAGATTTACGCCACATATGTCAGACGTCTTATTGAAACGATAAGCTGTGGAGGTGTTGGTTATTGCGCAGCAAAGTCCTTATTTTTTGTATCTATTTTCTCGCAATCGCACTGTCCATGCCATACTATGCGCTTGCCAAGATCAAGAATGACATCAAGGTCACCGTATCGGTGTCACCCGATTCCTCCTTCCAAACGACCATGTCCTTCCCTGATCAAAAACAATTTACGAAGCGGATATTGGGCTCTGCTATCGAAGTTGCCTCCTATAACCCACATTGGGTACGCGCTACATTGACCGTAAAAAAACGAATGTATGTATATGATCACGATGGTCAGCTTTATGAAAAAGAAATGCCACGTCGCTATGTGTTGGCAAATGATGTTCGCCAGCAGATCGAAGAAATGGTCAAGTCCGTAGAGGCAGTCCATTTTGCACAAGCCATTCCTTGGGAACAGGTGAAAAAAACGTTAAAACGGATGGAGTTCGGTACGGTAATTGATTTAGAGACAGGACAACGTTTTGATGTCCAACGCAGAGCAGGTAGTCGTCATGCCGATGTTCAACCGTTGACACGCAAGGATACACAGATCATGAAGAACATTTATCAGGGAAAATGGTCGTGGAAGCGCAGAGCCATTCTGGTTGAGGTAGACGGTACTTATTTTGCTGCATCCATGCACGGAATGCCTCATGGTGCTGGTGCGATTAAGGGAAATGAATTCCCGGGGCATTTTTGCATCCACTTTTTTGGTAGCTCCACCCATCGGCGCTCAGAGCCCGATCCCAGTCACAGCATGATGATTCTCAAAGCCTCTGGAGCACTTGCGACTACACTAAAAGGGGCGTCTCCTGAAGAATTGGTCGGCTATTTCCTCACCGCTCTGCATGAGCACGACACCCATTCGATGCGAATGACAACAGACGGTTTCACACTTCCAGAAGAACTTTCCGCGATCGAATCTGTTCGAACGTCAGAAATTGTCATCCCTTCAGACGAACGTGGTCCCCTCTTGATAGAGGTTCCTGTTCGGCTCGCGTACATCGCAGAGGAAGGCGGGAATTTTCGACGAACATGGAAGTTTCTTTTGCGCCGTGAAGTCCCGGGGGAACGCTGGAGAATCATTGCGGTTGAACTAAATCCGTAGCCATGGAAACAAAAATCCCTTTCCAGTCCATACGTGCTTGTTACACGAAAGGCTCGAAAGGGATTTCTTTTCGGTTTACCCGTATTCATTGTCCGCTCCATTGGTATTCGCCATAGGTAGACAATACACTGTTATACTCTGCCAAATTCCGAATGCGAATCCCCCGTTTCAGATTCTCCCATTCCTCTTTTGGCAGACTCGCTTCCATTTTTGCCGTATCGATTCGATAAAAGGTTTGCACGACATCTTGTTCAACAGGCAGACCATGAAACAGGGCAAGCATGCCGTCCGCAGCTATTCCGATATGTCCATTCTCCTTGCACGTAGGCGCTATATCCTGCTCGCGTTTCATTAAGAGCATCTTGACGGGCTCGGCTTGTACAATTTCCCATCCATTATAGTTGCCCATGGCGTCTGCCAGTTGATTCGGACGAACCGATACATGTTCTTCATCTCGCACCCCACACAAATAATGGCGAGCTAAAACCAGTTCGTACGAATTACCTGCGACTACATCTGCTTTACCAGTATGGTTCAGTAAGCGCGTAAGACCCGAATCGTTTCCATCTTTACCCAAAAATACGATACCAGCTACAACGCCTGTAACGAAAGCTACACCCCACGTCGCGTAAACCATCCACTTTTTCTTCTCAGTCAAATAGAACCCCTTCTTTTATAGGCTTTTCTTCCTATCATTACCACAAAGAAACAGGGGCATACGCGACTAAAGTGGGATTGACGTTATATTTTTTTACTTTTGTCAATACAAAAAATTAATATACTATTTCATCTAGCTATCTATCCAGCCTTCAAATCTAATGATAAACTATTTTTGCTTGGCATTATTGTAAACTTATGGAGGTCATTTCAAACATGAAAAAAACGAACAAAAAAATGCTGACTGCTTTTCTCCTCAGCACTTCTTTGGTTGTTGGCGCACTCTCTTTTCCTCTTACTCCTGTAAGCGCGCAAACAGGTTCTGTCCTCAAGCTCCGCCTTTTGGAAACGACAGATATCCACACCAACATCGTGAACTATGACTACTATCAAGACAAAAACACAGACGAGTTTGGCCTCGCAAAAACAGCGACATTGGTCAAAAAAGCAAGAGAAGAAGCGAAAAACAGCATCCTAATCGACAACGGTGACTTGTTGCAAGGAAACCCGTTGGGCGACTACGTGGCAAAAATTGACCCGTTGAAAGCTGGAGATACTCACCCTGCTTACAAAGCAATGAACCTGATGGACTATGATGTTGCCAATATCGGTAACCACGAGTTCAACTTTGGTTTGGACTTCTTGGGCACCAGCTTGAAAGGTGCGAAATTCCCTTATATTAATGCCAATGTCTATGTAGACGACAAGGACAAAAACCCTAACAATGACAAAAACATGTTCACTCCTTACGAAATCCTGGAGCGTACTTTTAAAGATGAGAACGGCAAAGATGTAAAACTCAAAGTAGGCGTAATCGGTTTTGTTCCTCCACAAATTATGCAGTGGGACAAGGCTAACCTGGAAGGAAAAGTAATCGCGAAGGACATCGTGGAAACTGCCAACAAATTCGTACCTGAAATGAAGAAAAAAGGTGCGGACATCATTATCGCAGTTCCTCACTCCGGAATTGGCCCTATCGAGGGTGGTCCTCAATTGGAGAACGCTAGCTACCAGCTGAGCAAAGTAGATGGTATCGACGCGATCTTGTTCGGACACTCCCACTCCGTATTCCCTGGTCCTGGATTCGATAAAATTCCAGGCATTGATGCAGAAAAAGGAACGCTCAACGGTAAACCAGCTGTTATGCCTGGCTTCTGGGGTAACCACCTCGGCGTGATCGACCTGACGCTGAAACAAGAAAACGGAAAATGGAAAGTAGCTGAGTCCGCTACGAAAGTTGTTCCGATTTATGACAAAGCAAACAAAGCATCCTTGGCTGATGCAGACAAAGCTATCGTAGAAGCAGTAAAAGAAGATCACGATAAAACAGTTGACTGGGTTCGCTCCGCTGTAGGGAAAACATCTTCCCCGATCTTCAGCTACTTTGCACTCGTGCAAGATGACCCATCTATCCAAATCGTAACCAATGCACAAAAATGGTTCGTTGAAAAAAACGTGAAGGGTACAGAATACGACGGCATTCCAGTTCTGTCTGCTGGTGCACCATTTAAAGCGGGCGGCCGTAACGGAGTGAGCTACTACTCCAATATCCCAGCTGGTACAATCGCCATCAAAAACGTATCTGACCTATACATCTACCCGAACACATTGAAAGCGGTTCTGGTCGATGGTGCTACGGTGAAAGAATGGTTGGAGCGCTCCGCTGGTCAGTTCAACCAAATCGATGCGAAGAAAACAGATGAGCAACCACTCATCAACGAGTCTTTCCCAACGTACAACTATGATGTAATCGACGGTGTTACTTATCAAATCGATGTTACGCAGCCATCCAAATACGCTGTAGATGGAAAAGTAGCAAACAAAGATGCAAACCGCATCAAAAACCTGTCTTATAACGGCAAACCAGTAAAACCTGAAGACAAGTTCATCGTCGTAACCAACAACTACCGTGCAAGCGGCGGCGGTGCGTTCCCAGGTCTGGATGGCAAAAACATCGTAATCGATTCTCCAGATGAAAACCGTCAAATCGTAATCGACTACATCCTGAACCAAAAAAATATCGATCCAGCAGCAGACAATAACTGGTCTTTTGCTCCAGTAGATGCGAAGCTGAACGTTACCTTCACTTCTTCTCCTGACGCGAAACCATTCGCTGAAAAAATGTCCCATATCAAGTTCATCAACGTATTGGAATCTGGGTTTGCGAAATTCTCTATTGATCTGTCCAAGCCTGCTTCCAAGTAAGCTTGTCAACAAACACAAACATCCCTCTTGAAAGAGGGATGTTTTATTTTATCCGACTATCCAACAAAATGGTAATGCCCCCACGGAGAGCGCTGGAAGATTCGTTCTCCGTCGTTTAAAAAGCGTTGGCGATTTGCCATCACTTTGCCTTCCATTTGGATCAGCTGCATGACGCCCTTCATGTGGTAGCCTGGGCGCTGACTATACAAGCCCGTTACCTCCCGCAAGAAATTATCCGGATAGCGAAGCAATTGATGAACAGCCCAAATCTGCGTATCAGACAAATAGTTGACGTTACTATAGGCTTCCATCGCTTCTACAAAGGAATCCATGCGGTACTCCTGCATCAATAGCATCCGCGACATCAATTGTACAAGGTCAACAAGCTGAAGATCATGCCCTACGGTATCAAGGTCGATCAAATAGCAATTGCCTCGCTCCGTAAGCAAAAAGTTATGACTCGCCACGTCTCTGTGAGCGAGTGTCCCCCTCTCCATGGCTAAAAACATTTCTGGCGTCAAAGGCAGCTTGTAGGCAGATTGCAGCAGCTCCTTGCCATCCCGAAGGACATGATCTGCCTGTTGGGAAATGAGTTGCTCCAGTTTTGTCTGTGGTCCCTTCTGTTCAAGCGACCACATCAATCGCTCAAAGTATTCCAAGCGGCTCTCCCATTTATCTAAAAGAGCCGGTTTTCCTTCATACGCATAGGAATGAGCAATAGGAAAACCCTGAGCTGCAACATGAAAACGCGCCAATGTCTCTGCTGTTTTTTTCACATCGAAAAGAGAACCGTTATCTGCTTCATGCCCATCAATCATTTTCATGATGGTGTAATGGCGGTCTTCAAATGTAAAAAATTTTGCCCCTTCCTGACTCGCCACATACTGCACCGTATGATGAAAGCCCTTTTGGTATAGGGCATCTGCTAACTCTGTCACCCACACAGCTTTTTCGACCTGCTTATATCCTTTGAGTATCCAATGGCCCCGGTCTGTTTTTAACAGGTTGACGTTTCGCTTCGGCTTTACCCCGTAGATTTGACAGCGAAAAGCCTTTTCAATGGTGGATAAGATTCCTTTGTTCATCCCATACCCTCTCAGTAAGAAGAGGATTCTTCATGCCCATCTCCCCAGTTCGGCCAAACCCCTTGTTCAGGCATGGAAGCCATACACGGGGAAGGCGGGAACATCATGTTATTGTGAATCCCCTGTGGAGAACGATTGTACTTGCCTTTTCGGCCTCTGTACTCCATGACTTCAGAAGAACACTCACATGATGATGACTCCACTGGTTCCGGGCACACAGGCTTCTTCGCTCGTGGCCGCTTTAATGGCATGGGTGGAAATGGTGGTGGGCATGGATAAGGAAACGGCATCGGTCTGATCGGTGGTGGGACCATTGGAAATGGATGAATGGGTCGAATTTGTTCTGGACTCACAATCGGGCGGCGACTTGGATAAAATGGGCCATTCCACGGGTTCACGAACGGTGGGCAGGGAGGAAATGGCGGGCATGGTGGTGGGAATGGTGGCATGAACGGCGGTCGGAATGGCGGGAATGGGCGCACCTGTGGCATCAGCCTGCGCTCTTGCTCCGGACTTACCCTCGTTGTTGGTTTCTGCTTCTGTTGCGGGCTCACTTTTGAAGGTGGCTTGAGCTGCTGTTGTGGGCTCACCTTTGAAGTCGGCTTCTGCGGCCGCAACGGACTTACTCGTGGTGGGTAGGTAGGCTGCATCGGTTGTAATGGACTTACCCGCGGTGGGAAGTTTGGCTGCATCGGTTGCAACGGGCTTACCCGCGGTGGGAAGTTTGGCTGCATCGGTTGCAATGGGCTTACCCGTGGCGGTGGATAGTTTGGCTGCATCGGTTGCAATGGGCTTACCCGTGGCGGTGGATAGTTTGGCTGCATCGGTTGCAATGGGCTTACCCGTGGCGGTGGATAGTTTGGCTGCATCGGTTGCAACGGACTTACCCGTGGTGGATAGTTTGGCTGCATCGGTTGCAAGGGGCTTACCTGTGGCTGCGTGCAAGGTGGGCATACATTTGCTGGCGGTCGTATAGGCTGTAAGGGCAAGACCTGAGTCGGTGGTCTATATGGAATGTAGGGCACATTTTGATTCGGTGGAATCGCTGGTGGATAAATATACGGACTCACTCCGGTTGGAGGTGGAGTCGGTATGAGTGGACGCATAGGAACAGGTGGAACAGGAGGCAGCACATTTGGATTACCTGAAATGTTCGGTGGTTTATACGGTGTTGGCTTTTCAATCGGTTTTTCGATCGGTTTTTCACTTGGCTTCTCGATTGGTTTTTCGATCGGCTCCGTTGGTGGTGGAGGTGGTAATGTTGGTGGTAATGTTGGTGGTAGTGTTGGTGATTCCGTTGGCCTGACTATCTCTGGTGAAACAGAAGGGACTGGTGGTCTTGGCATTTCTTTGGGAGGTCTAGGCATCTCCTTGGGTGGCCTCGTAGGAATGGGAGCCGGTGGTAGAGTAGGTCTGATCTCCTCTCTGGATTCGATTTCCACTTCTCCTGATTCTTCCGGCTCAATGGGCCGCCTTTCAATTTGTTGCGGAACCTCCATCTCTTCCTCTTCCGTAATCGGTCTTTCTTTCACATAAGGGGCCGCCTCACTCATTGGATGCGGGGGCGTCGTTCTTTGTGGTGGTCGGACAGGAACTTGTTTCGCCGGAATCTTGATTCTCGCTCCAGGATAAATTGTATCGGGAGTTTTTAATTGACTATTAAGGCGTAACAGTTCTTTGTAATCGACGCCGTATCTTTTGGCGATCTTCCACATCGTATCGCCTTTTTGGACGATGTGTATTCTCAATGTTTTTCTCCTCCCTTGCACCAAACTCCCTAACATCGTATGCAGTCATGGGCGTTTTGCTCCTTGACGTCATTCCTTTGTTGGGAGGGAGTAGAAAAAGAAAAAACCAATCCTCTAGGAATTGGTCTGATGCATATAAAATGGATACGTCCCGAGCTGACGAACTTGACAACCAATGGCTTCAATCTCCGCAAACGCTCCTGGCAGCAAGACATCGTCCATCTTCTGCTCAATGTCGATGACAAAAAAATAGCTTCCGAGTGCTTTCTTCGTCGGACGTGATTCGATGCGAGACAAGTTGACCTTTCTCCAAGCAAAAGCAGCAAGTACTTGATACAATGCTCCCGGGAAATCTTCTGGTAGCGTGACCAGTATCGTCGTCTTTTCCTTGCGGGAAACCGGTAGATCAAGACTTTCCCGACCGACGAGAACAAAGCGCGTATAGTTATTCGAATAATCTTGAATTTGTTCACGCGCAAACTCCAATGGATAGATCTCTACATTTAATCGAGTACCAACGGCAGCCCATGGCTCTTCTGGATGCTCACTTACCATTTTTGCAGCCAATGCCGTACTGTTTACTGTTTCGATCGCTGCTTCCGGCAAATTCTCACGCAAAAAGTTGTGGCTTTGTGCAATCGCTTGAGGATGTGACAGCACTCTCGTAATCGCGGACAAAGGAATTGGGTGCTCTCGTTTTGCCACAAGCAAATTTTGCGTAATCGGCAAGGCGAGCTCTGCCAAAATAGGCAGCTCTACTTCGTGAATGAGCCAATCCAGTGTAGAATTGACCGTTCCTTCAATGGAGTTTTCCATCGGTACGACACCGTATGCCACTTCCTCTTTGGAAACACCGTCTAGTACTTCAATAATACCTGGGTACGGAACGAAAGATAGATTTTGTCCGAGCGACAGTATCCGTGCTGCTTCTTCGGTAAACGTTCCACGCGGTCCTAGAAAAGCAAGTTTCTTCTCCATGGCTACTCCTATCCACTATGGTCTATCTCTGATGGATTTCTACCTGTACGCCATTTTCGTCCGGTTGCAAGATCATCACGCGGTACGAGATGTCGTGTCCTTTCATCACTCTGTCCACAAATGCACGCAGCTTCTCTAATTCTTCATCCGAGGAGAAGAAACAGAGGATCGTCGGTCCAGCGCCGCTTAAAGCAGCTCCCAGTGCCCCGTGTTCAGTCGCTTTGTCCAGGATTTCGTTCAAGCCAGGTACAAGCTTTGCGCGATACGGCTGATGCAGCCGATCCGACATTGCCCGTCCCATCAGGTCGAGTCTGCCTTGTGCTAGTGCAGCAACTAGCAAACTACTATGACCCACATTATATACAACATCCTCTCTGCTGTACACCTGCGGCAAGACGTTCCGCGCTTTTTCTGTCGATAGCATGAATTCCGGGATCACAACGAGGGTCTGCAATCCAGCGGGAGCAGAAAACCGCACATAAGGAACGGGGTCTCCTGGTACTTCAGGCATCGTCGCAACAATGATACCTCCAAACATCGACGCACCCGCATTATCCGGATGCCCTTCCAGGCGTGTTGCCTTTTCAAACAACTGCTCACGCGTAAATGGTTCGCCAGCGAGATGATTAGCCGCTACGAGTGCACCTACAATCGCAGCGGCACTGCTTCCCAATCCTCTCGTCAGGGGAGCCTCACTGGAGGCACGGATCGCGAGCTCAGGAATGGCGAGACCTGCTTCTTGAAACAATCCAGCTGCAACCTTGTATAGAAGATTGTTTTTATCCGTCGGTGTTCCTTGTAGCTCCTTTCCCATCATCTCCACTGTTGTATGATCACTGATTTCCATTTCTACGACAGAATACAACTGGAAAGCCATTCCCAGCGCATCGAATCCCGGTCCCAGATTCGCTGTCGTTGCCGGTATGGTTACTTTTACACGTCGTCCATTCATGATACAAATTCTCTCCCACTTTGACGAACCAGCTCCATTACAGCTTCATGTGTCGCCGGAACAGAACGCGGCTCTTCACCTACCAGCTTCAAAGCGATATTGGGATCTTTTAGTCCGTTTCCAGTCAGTACGCACACGATCTGGCTGCCAGGTTGGAGCCTTCCAGCCTCATGCAGCTTGATAATCCCCGCCAGTGATGCTGCCGAGGCAGGCTCACAAAACACGCCTTCACTCTTCGCCAGCAAATGATAAGCATGTAAAATTTCTTCGTCTGTTACACTATCGACAAGACCGTTTGATTTGGAAATGGCATTCAAAGCGCCATCCTTGCTCGCTGGGTTGCCAATTCGAATCGCTGTCGCAATCGTTTCAGGGTTGGATACGGGTTCGCCGTGAACCAACGGAGCTGCTCCGGCTGCCTGGAATCCGTACATCTTAGGCAAGCGAGTCGATTTTTTGGCTGCGAAATATTCCTCGAAGCCCTTCCAGTATGCCGTAATGTTACCTGCGTTACCAACTGGAATAGCCAAAATGTCAGGAGCGTCTGTCAACGCATCGCACACTTCAAATGCCGCAGTCTTTTGTCCTTCGATCCGGTAAGGGTTCACGGAATTCACCAGTGTAATTGGCTCTTTCGCTGTGATTTCCCGAACAATATCCAGTGCTTCATCAAAATTACCGTCAATCGCGATGACTTCTGCACCATAGGCGATGGCCTGTGCCAGCTTGCCCAGTGCGATATTGCCGCTCGGGATCAGGACGATGCAACGCAATCCTGAACGTGCCGCATACGCCGCTGCTGCTGCTGATGTATTCCCCGTCGAAGCGCACATGATTGTGTTGCTTCCCTCTTCAACCGCTTTGGCTACAGCCATGACCATGCCTCTATCTTTGAAAGATCCGGTCGGATTGAGCCCCTCGTACTTGACGTACAGCTCCACCCCCAATTGTTTGGATAGGTTCGGGGCATGGATCAGCGGAGTGTTTCCTTCATGCAAGCTGACCAGCGGAGTTTTTTCTGTAATCGGGAGAAATTCCCGGTAACGTTCTAGGATGCCAGACTGTCTATTAAAAGCCATTATTTGTCTCCCCCTTCTACACGGTAGCAGCTCTGCACAGTTGATACGATATCCATCTGTTCCATGTAAGCCAGTACTGCATCCATGTCACTTTTTGAGGACATGTGTGTAATCATGATAATCTCTGCTTCACGTCCGTTGTTGAACGGTTGCTGGATCACCTGCTCAAGGGAAATATTTTTGTCAGCCAACAGCTGCGTAATTTGAGCAAGAACACCGCGTTTATCTGCAACGACGATACGCAGGAAGTATTTCGAGAATTTTTCACTGTCTTCTTTCAATACTTTTTCTTTGTATGGAGCAACCATTCCGCGCCCATTCACTCCTAGCTTTCTGTTTTTTACGACAGTGACCAGGTCAGACACGACGGCGGTAGCAGTCGGTAATTCACCTGCGCCCGGCCCGTAAAACATGGTTTCTCCTACCGCTTCCCCATGTACGTACACGGCATTAAAGACACCATTAACGGAAGCGAGTGGATGAGATTTCGGAATCAGAGTCGGCTGCACACTTACCTCAATCGCCTCTTCGTCACGACGAGCCAGCCCGAGCAGCTTGATTTCATAACCCAGCTGCTTGCCATAGGCGATATCTTCCTTGCTCACAGAACTGATCCCTTTTACGTCCACATCTTCGAGCTTCATCGGTACACGGAAGCCCAGCGTTGCCAGAATCGCCATTTTGCGAGCGGCATCAAAGCCTTCCACATCGGAGGTTGGGTCCTGCTCCGCATAGCCCAGTGCTTGCGCTTCTTTCAATACCTCGCTGTATTCTGCGCCCTCTTGACTCATTTTGGTCATGATGTAATTGGTCGTCCCGTTGACGATCCCCATCATTTTCGCAATACGGTCTGAGGAGAACCCTTCTACCAATGCACGTAATATCGGTATCCCACCTGCCACGCTTGCCTCGTAGAAAACGTCACAGCCTTTTTCTTGCGCTTTCTCTAAAATTTCGGCTCCGTGCAACGCCATCAGATCTTTGTTGGCTGTTACAACGTGCTTGCCTCGTTCGAGGGCACCCAAAATGTATTCCTTTGCAGGGTGAATGCCACCAATTACTTCCACAATGACCTCAATTTCCGGGTCATCCAAAAGACTTGCAGGGTCAGTGGTCAGTGTGCCCGCCATGGATGAAATATTGCGAGATTTTTCTGCATCCTGAACAAGAATACGGGAAATCTCAATGCTGAGACCGGTTTGCTTTTGCAAATCCTCCTGATGCGCTTCAATAATGCGTACGACACCAGTCCCGACTGTTCCAAACCCCATTAATCCCAATTTAATGCTCTGCTTCTCCATGTCTCTCTCCCCTGCCTTTTCTTTGATTGTTTTTTCTTAGCCCCTACCGACGATCATCGCTTTGCGAACGCCTGGGATCAGCTGCAAGCCATCCAAAAACTCCGTGCTAGATACGCGAAGATTAGCCATATCGACTGACATGGATATGGTAGCAATCCCTTGAAGTGGAATCGTCTGATTGATGGTCAATACGTTTCCACCTTGATCTGCTACATATGTGAGCACTTTGGACAAGTAACCTGACATGTGATCCAAAGAGAAAGTAAACGTCATAATTTTTTCGCTCATCATCGCATTGAACGGAAAAATGCCATCTTTGTACTTATAAAAAGCACTACGACTCAATCCCACCCGTTCAACCGCTTCATTCACGGTATCCACTTCGCCGGATTCCAGCATCTTCTTGGCTTCAATCGTTTTGGCAATCGATTCTGGCAGGATGTCAGATCGAATCAAGTAGAATTTTTCTTCCTTCTTCATGCGTTGTGTCCTCCTGAGAAAAACAGTTGTTTCTTCATAGAGGACATTATAACGGAAAGCATGGAATGTGACAATCCTTATCCGTCACTTTTTTTCATCCGATCCTATTTGGTTTACTTTGATTACATGAGGGGGAGCTTCTTCGCGCACAATAATGCGTATCGTATGGAGGAGGTGAAAGGCAAATGGCCGGACGTGGAAAGTCAGATAAATCGGAGCGCCGTAACAATCACCCAGCGGGTAAGCCAAGCAGTCTCGAACAGTTTGGCAATGACATGCGGGGCAAAAAGATGGCACAATCCCCAAACGTGATTGAAGATCCGAGCGGAAACGGATAAACAAGCACAAAAAAACCCGGGACATCATGATCCCGGGTTTTCCTGATTCGATTAGTATGCCAAAGACGACAGACCGTTGATATGAGTCAAGTAGCGAACGTTACTCGCTTCTTTCATCAAGGTTGCAGGCAGACCTTTCAGCTTCAATTGGCTTGCACCAATTGTACCGATTGCGTCTTTACGGCCCAAGCTACCCAATGTTCCGGAGAATACCGGCTTGAAGGTATCCATTTTGGTGCCGTTGAAGTGTGCGAAGAGGTTGTAACCTACTACCTCGCCCATTTGCCATGCCAGTTGAGCAGTTGGAGGGAATGGACGACCTTCTGGCCCCATTACGACCGCACTGTCACCTGCAAGGAATACATCAGGGTGAGAAGTGGATTGCAGGAATTCTGTAACAGTTGCACGTCCGCGGTTTACTTCCACGCCGCACTCAGCTACTACGCGATTTCCTTGTACGCCACCTGTCCATACCATTGTTTTGGTTTCAATGGTACCGCCATCCTTCAGACAAACTGTGGTTTCTTTCATTTCCGTTACAGGTACGCCTGTCAGGAACTGAACGCCGCGTTTTTCCAAGCTTGTTTTCGCACGCTCAACCAGGTCAGGAGCAAAACCAGCCAAAATGGATGGACCTGCTTCTACGCAGTAGATGGAAACGTCTGCAAAGTCTACGCCGTGCTTATGGCACAGATTTGGTAACATATCAGCGAATTCCCCAACCAGCTCGATACCTGTCAGACCGCCACCACCTACAACGAAGGTAGCATCTGCTTTATTTTTGCTCGTCTTGTATTCAATCACGCGCTCTTCGAGGTGTGCACGCAGACGATTTGCTTCTTCTACAGACTTCAGTGTAAAGCTGTGCTCTTGCAGACCTGGGATTCCAAAGAATGCGGTTTCACTTCCCAGCGCAATGACCAAAGCATCGTATTTGATGGACTCGCCGCTCGCCAATGTTACGCGTTGGGACTCGAGACCAATGTTTTCTACCGTGTCTACTACAAGGTTAATCTCCTTGCCACGCAGCAATCTTTCCAGAGGGAGCGCCACGTTTTGTTCAGACAGGTTTCCTACTGCCAAGCGGTGCAGTTCCGTAATGATTTGGTGAGTAGGAAAACGGTTTACTACCGTGATCGACGCTTCTTCAGCCGTCATGTATTTACGTGCAGTCAATGCGCTGAGCAAACCGCCATAACCGCCGCCTAGAATCAGAATATGCTTCGCCATGCCCAATCCTCCGTCCTTGTCTTCCATTCCATAATAAAAAAACTATCGTTTTTGTTGTTGACGTTCTGCAGTTACTTCCAGGAATGCTTGTGCGAAACGCAATGTTTTTTGTACTTGCGGATCCTTGAGCATTTTGAGAATACCGAACAAACCGATCGTAGACTCTTCTACATGAACACGGTCATTGGCTTCAATGGCTGCTTGCGCAATACCTTTTGCTTTATCAGAGATCGGTTTTACGAACTCTTCCATTCCGCCTTTGATGTCGTCGATCAATACATGATCATTTGCAACCGTTTGTACCAAATCATAGGTTTTGGTCAAAAGAGTTGTCAGTTCTGCCAATTTAGGCAGGTTCGCCACCAATATGTTCAGTGACTCTTGAATTTCTGGTTTCATCAACTGATCGAGTACATCTTGTTGCTGCGCTGGTGCCAGAGTAGCAGTGCTTGCTACTTCAGCAGCAGCTTGAGCTTGTTGCGTAGTTGTTTGAGACATAAAAAACGTCCTCCTTTGCTTTGGAATAGAGGCCTTCCATTCTCGATGCCTGTTCATACGAGTAACGGCCGCTATTCTCCCTGAAAATCCGGTAAAAAATTGCATGTAACATTTTTCACAAAGTAAAGCAAACAACGGATTCTTATAATAAAAAGTGAATGATTTCACAAATATTTATTCAGGAAAGCGCACACAACAAATCATGAAGTGAACAGGCTCGATTGAGAACTCTATGTACTCTACTATATACCTTCTTCACGGGAACATCAAAGGAAAAAAACCGCTTCCTTAGGAAGAAGCGGTAGTTGAGAGCTTTTTATAGTAATCTTTGATGAGTTCATGGTGCTTTTCATTGATATCCGTAAAGATTAATTCAATGATTGTTTGCTTGTCTTGGAACGTTTTTTCCACGATTTTCGCCATCATGACGATCTCCTGCGCTTGCTTCGGTATCTTGAAAGACAAATGGAGAAAATCGCCCTTTGACACATAACCGTCCGTTCCCAAAACAAGACGGGTAGGAGAGAATTTCAGCAACACTGCCTCGCCTTTTTCTTCGATCGGTCTAGCTCCCATCACCTTGTAAGGGACAGAAATACCGAGATCTGGGGAAATAGGATCCTGCTTGCGCTTTTGGGTAATTTCTACCCCTACACTAATCGGAATCATCCCTAAAAGCTTGATCGGCCAAATCGTTTGCTCCGAAACTACTTCCAAATCAATGGTGTTCACTGCCGCATCTGTTTCCCAACGAATGCGTACAGTTGTTCCGAGCAGCTCTGCTTTCGTTTCAGGCTTCATCTCATAGGAAACTACGAGATAATTGCCCTTTGCATGTTCAACCAAAACTTGGACAGGTGTCTGCACCTGCTTGGAGATGATTAGCGGTAGCGACGCACCGCGTTGGAGTCGTTTATCCCCCATAAATGGGTTCAGTGATGGGATATCAATCATGGTTTTTGTCACTCCACAAAGTCAAACTCTAATTTGCCGATCCGAACGGTATCCCCGTCTTTTGCTCCCAGCTTGCGCAGAGCATCATCTACACCCATGCTGCGCATTTGTCTCGCAAAACGCTGGGCTGCATCATAGCTGTTCAGATTCGTCATGCGTACGAGCTTCTCGATCTTCTCACCGCTGACGACAAATACTTCGTTATCACGCGTAATCTCGAATGCGTCTGGTTCTTTTTCTGCTCGGAACACTACGCGCTCTTCCACTTCCGCAACTTCTTCGACAGCAGGCTTGTCCGGAATCGTCGCCAAGGTATCCCCGATCGCATACATCAATTCTTGTACGCCTTTACTGGTTGCAGCGGAGATCTCGTACACCTTGACATCTGGAGCCTTTTCCTTAAAAATACGCAGGTTTTCCTCTGCTTCTGGCAGTTCCATTTTGTTCGCGACTACAATTTGCGGACGATCTTCGAGCTTCAGGTTATACAGCGTCAGCTCTCGGTTGATCTGCAAATAGTCCTCGTATGGGTCGCGTCCATCTACTGCTGCCATGTCAATCACATGGACGATCAAGCGTGTACGCTCTACGTGACGCAGGAATTGGTGACCAAGACCCACACCTTCATGCGCGCCTTCAATCAATCCTGGCAAGTCAGCCATTACAAAGCTCCGCTCCCCCAAGTCCACAACACCCAGATTCGGTGTCAGCGTCGTAAAGTGGTACGCAGCAATTTTTGGCTTCGCCGCTGTTACACTGGACAGCAACGTGGATTTCCCTACACTCGGATAACCAACCAAGCCCACATCTGCAATCAGCTTGAGCTCCATGACAATATAACGCTCTTGACCTGGCTCTCCGTTCTCCGAGATGTGTGGGGCTGGATTCGAAGAGTTGGCAAAACGATTATTGCCTCGTCCACCACGTCCGCCTTTTGCGATCACAGCACGTTGACCTTGCTCCACAAGATCGGCAATCACTTCTTTGGTATCATCATCAATGACAGTTGTTCCCGGTGGCACGCGCACGACCATGTCTTCCGCGCCTGCTCCGTGCTGAGATTTGTTGCGGCCATGCTCTCCGCGTGGTGCTTTGAAATGTCGTTGATAACGGAAATCTACAAGTGTACGCAGACCTTCATCCACGACAAATACGACATCTCCACCTTGACCGCCATCTCCACCCGCTGGACCACCCAGCGGTACGTACTTCTCCCGGCGAAAGGAGACGGCTCCGTTACCACCGTCCCCGCCTTTTACATATACTTTTACCTGATCGACAAACATGGTGTCACCTCTTTCATTCCGCGAATGGAACCACCAATTTCAGGACCCATTCCTCTTCCGTATGTATCCACTCGGTGACTTCCACCGTACTCTGTTCGCTTTTACGTATCAGCTTTTCCAATTCTTCCATTCCGGATGCACGAAGTACACCGGCCAGGTCAAAACGAAAATGAACGCCACACTCATCCATCTGCAAGCTTACTTGCATGCTGGCCGCTTCGTACCCGCTCTGGTCTACATGATCGTTCACTGTGCATAATATCTCTGACACCAACTGAAACAAGTCTTGCTCGTTCAAGACTACTCGCGTGAGATCCACATGATTGCACACGTCTACTTCTAAAAGCAATTCATTGTTCAGTGCGTTAAATGTCAAGAAGAAGACGGACAACAAGGAGCTATTCAATCGGGCAACCATCGATTCCTGCATTGCCATCTGTGCAATGCGCTTCAAATGGGCCTCTCCTTGTTCAGTACGGTTCAAATGCAAATAGCCGAGCAGAACCTGAACATGGTTCAACCAGTCATGCCGCTGCCTGTTCAGAACGGTCAGCAGTTGGTCTGTCTGATGCGTAAACAGCCTCCGCTCGTCCCCCATCACATTCACCCAAGTCGATAAGAATATCTTTCCCATCTATTGTACCACAAAAAAGAGCGGGACAAAAAGAAAACCCAGCTATATCGCTGGGTTTTTCTTAATAAATATTTACGCTTCGGAAGCAACTGGTTCGATCACAACTTGTTTGCGATCACGGCCCAGACGCTTGAAACGAACAACACCATCTGCAGTTGCAAACAGAGTGTCGTCTCCGCCTTTCATTACGTTCGCACCTGGGTAGATCTTAGTTCCGCGTTGACGAACGAGAATGTTACCAGCAGTAACGAATTGCCCGTCGCCACGTTTCACGCCCAGACGTTTGGAAATGGAATCGCGACCGTTCTTTGTGGAACCTACCCCTTTTTTCGATGCGAAAAACTGAAGGTCCAAGTTAAACAGCATGTTCATATCAGACACCTCCCTGCCATTTACGATCATTTACTTTTACGTATTTACCGTAATTCGCCTCAACTGACAAAAGAGCAATGACCATACTCTCTGCCAAAAGCTGTTGTTTCTCGCGTACAGTCTCATCATCCGAAGAAGAAAGACTCCACTTCAAGAACCCACCGCCTTCTTGTGCGACAGCGACATCAGGAGTGATGCCGGTCAAAGGTTGGATGGCGTTTAATATACCAAAGCTGATGCCTGATACAGCAGAACAAACGATGTCTGCCCCATAGGCACCCGCATTGGCATGTCCGGAAATACTAATTTCATGGATACCGTGCTGCGCACGGCTCACGATCACTTCAATCATAACAAGTCACCAATTAAGCGTTGATCTTTTCGATCACAACTTTAGTGAATGGTTGACGGTGACCTTGTTTGCGACGGTAGTTTTTCTTGGCTTTGTATTTGTACACGATAATTTTTTTCGCTTTACCGTGTTTTTCTACTTTACCAGTTACCGTAACACCAGCTACTGTAGGAGCTCCTGCAGTAACTTTGCCGTCTTTGCTTACGAGAAGAACCTTGTCAAAAGTAACTACTTCACCTTCAACGTCAGCCAATTTCTCGATGAAGAGAACTGCTCCCTCTTCAACTTTGTATTGCTTTCCACCGGTTTCGATAATTGCGTACACTGTGTGCACCTCCTATACTCAGACTCGCCTTTACAGGTGCGTCGACGAGCGACGGCTTATGTACCTGATTCGTGCGGTTACAGTATGCACGAGGCATATCTGCATGACAACCATTAGGTTATCATAGCTACAATAGCCCAGTCAAGTTATTTCGAGTGTAAACGCTCCGCCTCTGCCCGATTTCCGACGTATCCAATTCGAAACTCGTCTGGGCTCATAGAAGGAACAAGCCGCTTATAGACTTGGACAGGCCATGTAACTGCTTCTGCTTTTTCCCACGCCTCTATCATGTCCAACAATCGTGGCGGCATGTCTACGAGAGCAGCCTCCGCATCTTGGCTCTTTGCCAATGCAGTAACTTCGATGTACAAGCGCCGTAACAGCTCGTCTACTCGCCAAACTCTACCTCGACCCGCGCATGCCTCACATGGCTCCGTCAACCGCTCCATCAGGCTCGCACGAACTCTTTTTCGCGTCATCTCGACTAATCCGAGCGAAGTCATCCCAAGAACAGTCGAAGGCACAGGATCCTTTGCCAGCTCTTGTTTCAATCGCGAGATCACTCGCTCCTTATTGCCCTGCTCTTTCATGTCAATGAAATCAATGATCACGATGCCACCGATGTCCCGCAAGCGAAGCTGCCGGGCAATTTCAACTACTGCCTCCAGATTGGTCGCGGTTACTGCCTGCTCCCGCTGTTGCCCTCCCGCACCAGTGAATGAACCGGTATTTACATCGATGACTGTCATCGCTTCGGTCCTGTCAATGACCAAGGACCCTCCACTCTTAAGCGGCACCTGTCGATCACGAGCACGAATCAACTCCGCCTCGACACCCAAGAAGTCAAAGAGCGGCTGTTTCCCCTGATACCAGCGAAGCTTCTCTTGTACTTCCGGAGCAAAAGCTGCCAACGCCGCTTTTACCTGCTGATGAGTCGCCGCACCTTCTACCAACAACTCATCCATTCCGTTCGCCAAGCCATCTCGTAGGGCCACCTCGATCAACTCGGCATCCTGAAAAATCCGCCCGGTTGAGCGCAGTCCTTCCGCTGTTCGCCGCAAGTCCTGCCAACGATTGCGCAAATAGGTAAGTTCACGAATGAGTGTCTGCTCCTCTGCTTCCGCTGCTTCTGTGCGCAAAATACAGCCTTCCCCTTGCTCTACTGTCGAAGAGATCACCTGTTGCAGTCGTTTTCGTTTGGTATCATCAGATATTTTACGCGAAAGTGAAATGCTCTCTTCAGTCGGAAGGTACACCAGGTAACGCCCCTGCAAGCTGATCCGCATTGTGATTTTGGGCGCCTTCATTTCCATCGCCTCTTTACTCACTTGAACCAATACCTTTTGCCCAACGTGAACACGTTCTGCAATATTGGGTTTCGCTGTTCCACCCGACTCCACACCGACCGTGTCATCTACATACAAATAAGCATTTTGACCTGTACCAATATCAACAAAAGCGGATTGGATACCAGGCTTCACATCTGCGATCCGTCCTTGATAAATGTCACCCACGCTTGCGTGTGACCTCACATCCTGTGTACGCCATTCCTGCAATTTCCCGTTTTCCATAAATGCGATGCGGATGCTGCCACCTTGTGTACTGATCGCTACTTGCTTCACTGCCTTCACTCCTTATTCCCCGTACAAACATTGCCCCAAAGAAGGATAACCGGGCTCCTAGGAAGTAATCTAACATAGCTACCAAGTCAAGGTAAAGGAGATAAACCATGATTCATGCTGGTGATCTTACCATTAGAGCATTAACCCCCAATGATACCACTCACTTAGTCAAATGGCTTTCTGACGAACGCGTTTTGGCCTACTATGAAGGTCGCGATCGGCCACATGACGAGTCCCTCGTGCAGCAAAGCTTTTTTCCGGAAGATGACGGTGAAACCCGCTGCCTGATCTTGCATGCGGACAAACCTATTGGCTATGCGCAATTTTATCCGCTCGATGCCCCGGAAAAACAACGGTATGGGTATGTAAAGGACGATGTTGTCTACGGCATGGACCAGTTCATCGGAGAGCCTGCTTATTGGAATCGCGGTATTGGCACTCAGCTCGTTACAGCCATCCTCCACTACCTTCAAACGGAAAGACGAGCACAAAAAGTAGCGATTGACCCGCAAGCCTGGAATGAACGAGCCCTCCGTTGCTACGAAAAATGTGGCTTTCGAAAAGTAAAAGAGCTTCCCCTGCACGAATGGCACGAAGGAAGCATGCGTGATTGCTGGCTGATGGAATGGATTGCTCCTGCTGATTAAGGTCTACAGACTAAAGGAGCTTGCCCACTGCGGCATCGTGCTTTTGTTCAAACAAAAGGGCATACAAAAGCTGCTCCTCAGCCAAGAGACCCGTACCTTGGACGTAGAAAAGATGGGAGCATCCCCGTCGCAGCTTGTGCGAGACAGCTAGTACCGTTTCCTCGGGATGCACCCGTATCGCTTGAACGGCAGCTCCGTCTAGCTGCCGGTCGTATTTTTCGACCAGGAAGCGAAAAAATTGATAAGGAAATCGCAAAAATGCCTGGATGTTCAACGTCAGTAAATAAATTCCGATCACTGCTAAGTTGTACTTCAACTCCAAGCTGGACATCCCCACCATGATCCCCGCAAACAGCGTACTCCCGGTCATCGATATCATCGTCGCTTGTCTATATGACATAAACCAGCATAGAACCGCCAACAAGATTCTCCCGCCATCCAATGGCCAGATTGGCAACAGGTTAAACAGCCCAATCGTCAAATTGCTTACCAAGAAAAAGCGGGCCCACTCTTCCGTCCATATCCCCATAAACCAAAACAAGTAGGAGGCAGCCATCATCACCATATTTAAGAAGGGCCCTGCCAGTGCCACTACAATCTCATCCAATGGGTCCGTAGCGTATGAGTCTTCCATCGTCGCTACTCCACCAAAAGGCAGAAGCTGCACTTCTTTTACGGTCCATCCGAGCTCACGCGCCATCGCTACATGCCCCAATTCATGGATCAGCACGATGACAAACAAGGTAATGACCTCCAAAAAATGGCCTGTCACCACGGACAAGCCAATCACCACCCAAAATAGCAGGTGAATGCGAAACCGAATGTCGAGCCAGCCTCCCCTATTCAAATGGAATCACTTCCAAGGGATTGACAAATTGCTCATTCACTTTCGCCCCTAGATACAGTTGACGTGATGTCTGATCCATTACCCGAGCGGTTCCGATGACCTTACCAGGTGCAAGGACCTCGTCCTTCGTCACCCCTATACTATCGAGATTGCCCAGCCATATCTCCCGCCCTTTTGTTAGGCGAACAATCACTGTCGTCCCATAATCAGGCTTTTCACCGACAAAAGCAACCCAGCCAGCTTCTCCGATCGTGATTTGATCGTTCATTCCCGTATGCAGGATCACATTTGCGCTCTCTGGATCATAGGATTTAACGATTTCCCAGCTACTTGGGAGCTTCCACACAGCCGCTACACCCTTTGTTGTGCTCGTAGCTGGCACAGCAGGGGGATTGGTAGGCATCGAAGGAAGCATCGTCGGAATCGGTCCAAATCTCGCTTCATACCAGTCCGCTACCCCCGAAAAATTAAAGTCCCGTGTCATGACTTCCCTCGCGGAGCTTTTCCAAGAGGCAGGGATCAGCGTTGTTTGAAACAATACATAAGCGGCACCAATCAATAAGACAGATGCTAAAATTTGCACGCCCCACTTTTCATGAGACGGTGGCTGGTCCATCATATCGTTCTCGGGCGGCGAGTAACTGAATGGGTTTGGCGTTTCTTCGATCGGATCTTTCCAATCATCGACGTAGGGAGTATAGCCGTCTCGTGACTGTGTTCGAATTCGTTCCAAACGCTCCCTCCGTCTTTCTTTTACGCGATCTACTCTTTCAAACATGTCCATCCCTCCGCAGGCCAAGCCTTTAGTATCATCCTATGACTTGTCTACCTGCTTTATGACGACCGTCGCCCCTCTCCAACTCCCCAGCTTATCGGGGAAACATGCAAAAAAGACAGTCTCCCCATAGAGAGACTGCCTTTGAATCTGTCAATTTTACAGTTTAGTTACGCTAGCAGCTTGTGGTCCACGGCTACCTTGAACGATTTCGAACTCAACCTTTTGACCTTCGTCAAGAGATTTGAAACCTTCTGACTGGATTGCGCTGTAGTGTACGAATACGTCGTCGCCACCCTCAACTTGGATGAAACCGTATCCTTTTTCTGCGTTAAACCATTTTACGATACCTTGTTGCATGAAACAAAACCTCCCTGAACATTACGCCCCACGAGGCGAAAGAGTGTAGCGTTAACCTCTTTTTTACAGATAAGCCTTTTGCGTCAAGGAAAAAAAGTCATACGAATCGCGATTGACAATTGGTGACGTCACTCACAATACGTACGACTCCATACCAATCAATCAAACACTATAACTTGTAAAAATGGTTAACTTAGGATGATTTTAGCATAAGTATTTGCATTTGTCACGCATTTCATGAGTATCCAAAAAGTCTTCAATTCCGCACCGAGAAAGCGGGCGAACCTGAAGACTTTTTTGAACAACTATTTAATCAAAACGCAACTTGTCCTTACGCATCCCAATGTTGAGCACCACACCAATAATCAGGAAGTTGGTTATGAGTGAGCTCCCTCCGTAGCTAATAAACGGAAGCGGAATACCCGTAATCGGCATCAACTGAATCGTCATACCGATGTTCTCAAAGATCTGGAAAGTAAGCATCCCTACGACACCCGCAACAACGTAGGAGCCGAACGGATCTTTTGCCTCCATCGCGATGCGGATCATTCGGTAAATCAAGACGAAAAACAAAATCATCAGCAAGCCCGCTCCGACAAAGCCCAGCTTTTCTGCAATGACGGTAAAGATAAAATCACTTTCTCCTACCGGCACCCATCCAAAGCTCGCTTGTGTCGGCGTATCAAGCCCTTTTCCAAACAGTTGCCCTGAGCCGATAGCAATCAATGCTTGCTTGAGCTGGAACCCTCGTCCCATCGGTTCAAGATCCGGGTTCATCCAAAAGACGATCCGATCCCATTGATACGGCTTGATAATCTTGAAAAAGATATCCTGCTTGTATTGATACAACAGTGTCATAGCGGCAAAAAAACTGCCGACCAGTCCACCCATATACAATACATGCTTCATCCGTATACCACCAACGATTAGCATAGTGGCAAGCATACCCGTATAGACCATTGCGGTACCCAAATCGGGCTGAACCAAAATCAAAAGCAATGGTACGCCAACCAAGGCCATTACCGGAATCAGTTTGTAAAAGTAGTAAAAGCGGTCCGGATTGTTTGCCCTCTTGGACAAGAAGCGGGCCACTGTTATGATCGTGAACAGCTTCATCGGTTCAGAAGGCTGAAACAAGATAATACCAAGGTTATACCAGCTCGTCGTATTGTTAATGGGCTTCGTTTGAAATACCCCGATCAAAAGAATCAGACCGAGTGCATATAAGACATAAGCCATGTTGTGGAATAGGCGATAGTCAAATAGTAATGTCACACCCAGCACAATAAAGCCAATGACATACCAAAGGACCTGCTGATGCGCCTTATCTACACCTGCCGCAGAACCGGAAATCCCCAGATAACTGAATATACCTAGGCCTGCCAAAATCAAAATGATGGTCCAGTCAATTGTTTTTAAATGACGTTTTTCCAGGTCCATCCGTTTCCTCCTAGAAAACGTGACTCCCCTCTATAGAAAGAAGGGAGCCAAGTATTACCTATTTTAATCCAAAGAATTTACGCATTTTGTGGAACACGCCCGCTTTTTCTTCCAATGGTTGCAATGGAACAGCTTCACCCAAAAGGCGTCGGGCTACGTTCCGATAGGCGATGGAACCACGCGATTCATGGTTCATCACAGCAGGCTCACCTTGGTTCGCGGATTTAATGATATGATCATCATCCGGCACTACGCCAATTAAGTCAATGGCTAACAAATCCAAAATGTCTTCTACATCCAGCATGTCGCCATTTTTCACCATATGGGAGCGAACACGGTTGATCACCAGCTTCGGCATTCCGATTTTTTCTCGCTCTAATAGGCCAATAATCCTATCAGCATCACGCACAGCGGCTTTTTCAGGTGTAGTCACGACGATTGCTTGATCAGCCCCTGCCACCGCATTGCGGAAGCCTTGCTCAATACCCGCAGGGCAATCGATGATGACATAATCATATTCACGCTTCAGTTGCGTAATGATTTCTTCCATCTGCTCGGGAGTTACTGCGGATTTGTCCTTGGTCTGAGCAGCCGGGAGCAATGCCAGATTTTCAAACCGCTTGTCTTTGATCAGAGCTTGTGGCAGTCGGCATGCGCCTTCGGCAACGTCTACCAGATCATAAATAATTCGGTTCTCAAGTCCCATGACTACATCCAGATTGCGCAAGCCAATATCGGTATCTACCATGCACACTTTTTGTCCCAACAATGCGAGCGCCGTTCCCAAATTGGCGGAAGTGGTCGTCTTACCCACGCCGCCTTTACCGGAAGTTATGACAATTCCTATCCCCACGTCCGTTCCTCCTCTTTCCCTCAACCCTCACGCTTTTTCTCACCCAATTCAGGGCGGATTCGCGACAAGTAGTTCATTTTCGCTACCAGCATGATCTCATTTTCCAGATAGGCGAATTCTGTGCCTCCAGAATTATTCGTCCATTCCTCACCCGGCTTGCTAATCACTTCTGCAATCCGCAACTGGGTAGGACTCATGACTGCAGCCGCAATAATTACCTGTGAGTCACCGGAAATACCTGCGTGCGCGTACCCTCTGAGATGCCCTAGCACGTAAATGCTTCCTGTACTGCGAACCGTCCCCCCGGGATTGACATCTCCCAATAAGAGCAAATCACCGTCAAACTCCAGAACTTGCCCAGAGCGTACCGTATTTACCTGTATGGAAAAATGGGTTTTCAGGCGTTCAGCCATCGCTTCTTCCCTCGTGATCAAATCAGATTCGATTGTATGGATCACCAGGTTGCCCTTAGTTCGAATAATTTGAGTCAACTGCTCTTGTTGCTCTGGTGAGCAGTATCGTTTTCCCAATTTTATAGATACCCGAATGAGTGGCCCCGACAAAATCTGTTGGTGGCTATGCTCTATTTTTTCACGCATATCGGCCAGCAGTTCGTCGAAGGAACAGGTATCATCCATAAAGAAGACGAGACCCTCTTTAGTCCCTTTGATCGTGACCTTGCTTTTCACAGTCGTCACCGGTTTCACCTCGACCGATACCATTCGCCATGCAGAAAGATTTTTCCTGCTCTGCGTAAAAAAATTGCCGAAACAGGTCAGATAGTGGCGTTTTACAAGAGCTTGACTCAATTATTCTCTTGGGCTTCATTGCCCTGGACAACCTTCTGGTTACTTCGAGGACGTTGGATTCGGCTTCGGAACCCCACCTGTAAGGACACCTGGATTCAGTTCATTGTAAGCTTCGAGCAATCGACGCGAGATTGGACCAGTAGCATCAGAACTGGATGTACCATCTCTCAAACTGTTCGGCGCAACGACGACGAAAACCAGTTGAGGATTTTCATAAGGCGCAAAGCCGACAACCAGTGCGTTTTCCGCTGGCTGCGACGTTTGTGCCGTACCAGACTTGGCTGCAACCGTGAATGGCAACCCCTTAAAGCGTTGAACAGTACCACCTGGTTGAGTAACCAGCCGCATCCCTTCTCTTACCACCTGTATATACTTCGGATCGATATCAACCCGGTTGAGCACTTCAGGTTCAATAACGGAGAGCGTTTGACCTGGTTTCTTCGGATCGGTGGTTCCTTTGCGAATTTCTTTTACAAGATGGGGGCGTATTCGATATCCTCCATTGGCAATGGTCGAAACGTATTGACCCAACTGCATCGGCGTGAACAGATCATATTGACCAATCATCACGTCCGCCAAGTTCCCGAAGTACATGTTCTGGTTTTCCCAACCAGTATGTTCATTCGGCAGATCCACACCTGTTTTCACACCAAGACCAAACTGGGCATTGTAGTAATCATAGACAGAGAACTGCTTCTCCCAGCCATCTTTTCCTTTTCTTGCTAAGCGAAGCGCCATTTCGTACATATACGTATTGTTCGACACCTGCAAGGCACGACGAGCGTTAACAGCTCCATGACCACCCGCCTTCCAGTTGCGTTTATACGTGTTTCCGACATACAATCCGCCTCGGTCATAGATGACTTCGTTCGGTGTAGTCAGCCCCTCCTGAAGCGCAATCATGACAGACAGTGGCTTGTAGGTAGAAGCAGGTGGATACGGCGTATAGATGAATCTGTTTGATTCGTTCGGCAAAATAAGCGAGGCGTAATTCTCGTTGAATTTCTTACGGTCGTAATACAGATTCAAATTGTAATCTGGATAACTCGCCATCGCCAATATTTCGCCCGTATTCGGATTCATCACCAATACGTGTGCGTCTTTAAATGCTTTTGGTGTAGACGGGCGCTTCTTGAATGCTTCAACCTCTTCTTTCAAGATGGCCTCTACCTTGCTTTGATAACGCCAGTCCAAAGCCAAAACAAGATCGTTTCCTGGTTCAGGGGCTTGGCGCATCTGCTTCTCTACCGTCTCCGAATTTTTGTTCACGTGCACTTCCATAATCCCGTTTTTGCCACGCAAATAACGTTCATAGGAGCTCTCCAGCCCGGTTACACCAACACGGTCGATAGCATTGTAGCCTTGTGCCTGATATTCTTTCAAGCTCTCAGGACGAATCGCATTGATGTACCCGAGAAAGTGAGTACCAAATGCCGAACCATCCGGATCTTCGAAAATTTGGCGCACTGGCTCCAGCTCCACACTAATTCCCGGCAGCTCGGTGCGTCGTTCTTCGATTTGGAACATTTCCTGGTCTGTGATGTTGACCTTGACACGTCTTGGAATGTAGCTGGCCATCTGCGGTGAACGCATTTCCTGCAGCAAAGAGAGCTTGTGCCACTGAAATTGGCGTTGCTGCTCTGTCAACGGCAGTTTGACATCCATGTCGAACAACGAGGCATAGCGCAGCAAATCCATGTCAGACTTATCTGCTAAGCCTTCCGGGGTTGGCAAAGCTGAAATCTGTTCCTTCACTTTTTTGGCGAGGTCATTGCGATCTTCCTTGTCGAATTTCAGAGCGAGGGTCATATTGGCGTTTATCGCCATTTTTAACAGCTCAAAGTCCGTGGTGTTCGCTTCCGTAATAGCGGGTGTACCTGGTTTGGCAGCATTCAGTTTCTTAATAAGATCTGCTCTCTCCTTGTCATCAAAAGGAGAACGAACGCGCATTCCCAGATATACAGCGGTTTTTACCAACTGGAAGTCAGACATCTGATCAACGGTCTCGACTTTCGGAACGGCTTTTAACTTCGTCGCGACCTTTGCCTTGAGATCGTTCGTTTCTTGCCCATTGAAAGCAACAGGCAAGGTTGATCTCAATTCAATCGTCTTCTTTAACAATTCCTTATCCGTACCAATTTTGCCGCCATCGGGGATGAGGATTTTTGCCAGACGATCCGCGACTTTCTCTTCATCAATGTCCTGTCCTTGTTCTTCAACGTATTGCACAGTGTACACAGGCTTATTCGAAACGAGTACCTCGCCATTTTTATCCAAGATACGGCCACGAGGAGCGGAAATCGGCAGTTCCCGAATACTGAACTTTTCCAATTCATGCTTGTACTGTTCGCCTTCCACCAGCTGCACGATGGATAGCCGCAAAATAATGGCGGCGAAGAACAAAAATACAATCACAAACAATATATTGAGCCGAATAGGTATGTCTGATTTCGGTTCTTTGACTTCTTCCACGAACTCCTCTCCTTTGTCCTTACTGCATGTGCATTTCCTTTTTCGCCAGAATCTTGTTGCATACATTCTTGATCGGAAAGTATACCAGTAAGCCAAAAGCGAGATTAAACAGCACACTAGGCAAAATTTGATGCGTCAAAATCCATCGAACATCGAAGGGGGCGGCGGAAAACAAGCGGAACAACGAATACAAAAGCCACTCATGTCCGAACAAAATCAGGAAGCTAGTAATGAAAACCATCCCGAATCCTCTCTGGAACAAAAGAACGATCATCCCTGCAAAGTAGCTGGCCACCATCATGGACATGGTATAGATTCCAATTAGTTGCCCAAATAGGACATCTTGTAAAAAACCGAAGGCGATCCCGTAATACAAACCTTCGCGCCTGCCGAGATACATCGAAATAAAGATGCAGCAGACAAGCGCAAACCGGGGTACCGTCAACCAAGACAGACCCCATGCATCAGGTGAAAATACTTGCATCACAGTTCCTTCCAAAACAAACACAACCACGACGCCCAACGTCAATAAAAACCGAGCCATTACTGACCACCCCCGCTAGCAGGTGGAGCCGGAGGCACAGTTTTTTGTGTCTGACCAGCTGGCTGTTGCGGGATCAATTCACCATTGGGGCCAATTGTGAAGTCTCGTTCCACAACCATGACTTCATTCAATTGTGAAAAATCAGCGCTTGGCTGGATGTAGGCGGTTTGAGTCAAGCCATAATCATCTGGCTCTACGCGAACAATATAGCCGACCGGCAAATTGCGAGGGACAACTCCTCCCAAGCCGGATGAAATAACTTGCTGATCTTTTTTAATTGCCTGTCCCCAAGGGATTTTGCGCATGACGAGCAATCTCTTTTGCGCGTCGTACTCTTCAATGACACCACTAACCTGACGGTACACAGGCTTGCCGTCAACGATCTGCTCCGTCAAAATATCCGCTGAGATATGGTCACGTCGCTCGTAGCTCGTCAACAATTCAACCGTAGCTGAAAAGTTGGCAACACTTTGTATGCGCCCGACCATTCCTTTGGCTGTAATGACAGCCATATCCTTTTTAATGCCACTTTTTAATCCTTGATCGATGGTAACGACGTTGTTCCATGTATCAGGGTTTCTCGCCACGACTTCCGCAAAGTGAAGGTTGTAAGATTTAAGTGAATCTTTTGCCCCCACCATTTCTCGAAGGCGATCATTATCTGCCTTGAGTGTGTGCAATTCGGCACTTAGACGTGCGTATTGATCCAAGCTTGCCTTAAGTGCCTTGTTTTCTTCATACACGCCGTACGCTTCTTCTATTTCCTGAAAAAAGCCAGAAACAGCCTGGGCAGGACGATAGAAAAAGCCCTGCACCACGCTGAAGGTATCTTTGAAGAACATTTCTGGCCAGGTCAGGCTAACCCGTTCACGAGAAGTGAAGCCCACGACGGAGATAAGCAGGACCAAGCCTACAAGTACAATGATAAGCCGCTTATTCCCGAAAAACGACATGCCCTACCCTCCGTTTATTTACCCCGTTTTAGTCGGGAAGAGGTGATGCCTTGCTTGGATTTGAACAGGTGAATGTTCTCCAATGCACGACCTGTTCCAATCGCTACGCAATCCAGTGCGTTTTCCGCGACATGCACGGGCATACCCGTTTCCTTACTTAACAGGCGATCCATGTTGCGCAAGAGCGCACCGCCGCCTGTGAGTACAATTCCACGATCCATGATGTCCGCCGCGAGCTCAGGCGGGCTTTTTTCGAGTGTTACCTTCACCGATTCCACGATAGCAGAAATGGTTTCCGCCAATGCTTCCGCAATCTCTGTGCTGCTTACCGAGAGCGTTTTTGGCAATCCGGTTACAAGGTCACGACCGCGAATGTCAACGTTTTCGACCTCATCAGGAGCAATCGCAGAGCCGATCTCCAACTTGAGTGTTTCTGAAGTCCGTTCCCCGATCATCAAGTTGTAACGGCGCTTGATGTACTGAATGATCGCCTCGTCCATCTCATCCCCGGCCACACGAATAGAGCGGGATGTCACAATCCCACCGAGTGAGATGATTGCAACTTCTGTCGTACCGCCGCCAATGTCAACGACCATACTACCAGTCGGCTCCCACACCGGCAGGTCTGCACCGATCGCTGCTGCAAACGGCTCTTCAATCGTATATGCTTCCTTCGCCCCAGCCTGCTTCGTAGCATCTTCGACCGCGCGCTTTTCCACCGCAGTAATTCCCGAAGGTACACAGACCATTACGTTTGGACGACGTGTAAACAGCCCTTGATTTTTTTGTGCTTGATTGATGAAATAGCGCATCATTGTCGCAGTTGTATCAAAGTCAGCGATAACCCCGTCTTTCATTGGGCGAACCGCTACGATATTACCTGGCGTACGACCGATCATACTTTTCGCTGCATTCCCTACTGCTTCAATGGAATTGTTATTCGTGCGGATCGCTACAACAGAAGGCTCACGCACCACAATTCCTTTCCCCTTCACAAAAACAAGTGTATTGGCAGTGCCGAGGTCAATCCCCAAGTCACGTGTAAATCCACCAAACATAAAAAAACTCCTTCCAAATATTAATCCAAATGACAAGCATAAGAGAACCTCTTTCGAGGCCTCTTCAAGGTAGAGCGACCGCGTTTTTGGGGAAGGTTTTCAAACATGCTACAAGTACCCTTGCTCTTTGAGACTAACGTACTTGCCTTCCCCGATAATAACATGATCCAACAATGAAATCCCCACCAGTTCACCAGCGTCACGCAGTGTATGCGTAATCGCAATGTCTTCCCTGCTAGGTGTCGGATCACCGCTCGGATGGTTATGTAGGCATATCACCGATGCGCTGCTACGACGGATCGCTTCTTTAAAGACTTCTCTCGGGTGTACGATGGAAGCGTCCAGACTGCCTACGAAAATCGTCTGCTTGCCAATCACATGGTTCTTGGTATTCAGAAAGAGACAGACAAAATGTTCCTGTGTCAAATGAGCAAGCTCTGGCGACATCAAATCAGCTACGTCCCGTGGTAAACGGATAGAAGCCCTATACTCTCGAGGCACTCCCATCAATCTACGCCCAAGCTCAAACGCAGCATGCAATTCAATCGCTTTGACTGGACCAATTCCTTTTAGCTCTGTTAACTCAGCATGAGAGGCTTGGGCTAAACCACGCAGGTCTCCAAACCTGGCTAACAAGCGCTGAGCCAGCTGATGAGCCGTCTCTTGTTCCCTGCCTGTCCGCAGTAAAATGGCAAGAAGTTCAGTATCAGACAGATGGACCGCTCCTTCGCGAAGCAGTCGTTCACGTGGACGGTCATAGTAAGGGACGTTTTTCAACAGCATTTTGTTACAGGTATTTGTTGCCATTTTATATCCGCCTCCAGCCATATTCACATTATCGAAAACGGCTGACATGGAGATGTTCATGAGGCGTATGGCCGTCGCCGCTTGCTTCAAGCATGACAACTTTACAAAATTGGCATCCCAAAACGTGTCAAAAGAGTAGACGTCAGGCCTAACGGAAGACCAACAACAGTGAAGTAGTCTCCGTGTATTCCTTCCACGATCGTGGCTCCAATACCCTGAATGGCGTAAGAGCCCGCTTTATCCATCGGCTCACCTGTCGCGATGTACGACTTGATTTCTTGCTCTGTTAAAGCTCGAATTCTTACGTGCGTTAGACTATGTGAGACTTCAGTACGACCTGTCTCCACATCTATCAAGGCGACTCCACTATAAACGGTGTGCTCTTGCCCCTGGAGCATGGACAACATACGATATGCGTCCATTTCATCAACAGGCTTGCCCAGTATTTGGTCATCAAGAACGACTACCGTATCAGATCCTAAAACGACGCCTTCCGTCAAGCGAGAAGCCACTTCCTTGGCCTTGCGCAAAGACAATTCTTCTACTACTTCGCTCGCAGATAAATGCTCTGCGGTCGTCTCATCTACATCACTGGTGATGACGGTAAATGATAAGCCTAAAGTTTGCAGAAGCTCCCTTCGACGCGGCGAAGATGAAGCCAGAATGAGAGGAACATTTTTTTTCGTCATTTTTCAACCTACTTTATTCGTCGATGTATCCAAAACGCGAGGGCTAAGCCTCCGATACTGGCTAGATTTAGTTTTACCTGAAAGTTCAGTTCGTACTTCAAAATTTCTAAATCTGCCGCAGGCGACCAAGTAATCTCTTTACTCTTGGCCAAAAAAGGTAGCCAAGGACTTAAAATCTCCCCGATAATGCTACCAAACAAAAGTCCACTCACCAACAGAAACACGAGAGTAAGCGTTTCTTTCCCCATTTTCCCAACTCCCTTTTTATAAGGGATTCTCTTTTTGCCAAACATAAGTTTAGCAAATGGGGAGAAGCGAAACAATCCCTGATTGCTCCTGGTAATTACTGTATAGAAAGAAAAGGCCTCCTGCAAGAAAACCTTGCGGAAGACCATATAAACTTGTATTTATGTGGACGAACGTGCCTTTTGAATCCAACTCGCGTAGCTCTCGAAAAAAGCAAGGACACCTGCCTGTACTTGCCACGCATAGGATTCCGCGCTTTCCACCTTTTTGCCAGCGCTTGCTTCCGCCATTTTGTCCCTGGCTGCCAGCGCTTGATTCACCCCATTTACCATCCCATCAAGCAATGGCTTCCAGGCATCCTTGGCTTCCATTTTACGGCTTTCCTCCAGAAATTGGCGGTGAATTTCCTTTATTTCTGCCGTTTCTTTTGCGGTTGGCGAAAGTTGACCCGTCGTAATAATCAGCCCCGATTGTGCAGAAAGTGTTTGGACGAGTTTGACTCCGTGGGTGAAAAAGGCATTCACGTTAGGGTCACCAGTTGCGTTAGCGGCTTTTCCGACAGGGACAGACCCTTCAAATGCGGGAAAGGAGAATTCTTTGACGTATATATCCATGCCTTTGTTTTTCAAGCTGGCGGCAAAGCCTAGCACAGCATCTCTTGTGGGAGCAGCGGCTGCGAACATGTACTGCTTGCTTGCGTCTTTATAAAGCAGATGAGGAATACCCGCCTTCTCCAGTGGTTCTACTGCTGTTTGCGGCGATGCATCCGGCTGGAATACTCCCGCCTGTGCAACGTACATGTTTACGGCTGGCAGTTGTAGAGCTACCGCTGTTTGACCCACTGCGTTACCATTCGTCGCCTTACCCTGCGCTTGCTGACTTTCATCTGGTAAAACGGGGCCTGCCACGCCATTTTTCCCAGCCGTTTGTTCAGTGCCTGCACCCGGCGCGGTCAGTGTCTGAACCGTTTCACTCAGAACATTTCCGTACGACTCGGAAAACTCCTTTTGGGAAAAGACCGTCAATACAAGAAATCCGAATAAGAGGCCAATGGCTACAGCCCCACCTGTTGTTAAAGTCGTGCGCCAAAAGGGCCCCTCTGGCCATAACGATGCGAGCCGACTCATCGGACGACTCCTGTATCCCTTTTCTTCGGTATCCTCGAAGGAAAAATCGGATTCGCTGGAGTCGTTTGGCGTCTGATCGAGTTCAATACTCGGCTTCGTTTCTTTCGCGGCAGCTCCTCGTAGCTGCATCATCCGTTCCCATGCTTCGTTGCCCTTCTCCTTAAACGGGTCAGTAAACGGTAAGGGGGGAGCTTGAAAACGAACGCGTGGCGTATCGTCCTTTGGCGTGCGCTTTCTACTTGCTTCATTTGTGCTGTCCTCCCGCTTTTCATCCCAGAACCTTCCGTTCATTTTGACCGTCACACGATTCTTATTTTGTCCGCTCATACGCTTGCCCTCCTAGTCACAGGCTCTTTGTACTAGCATACGTTTTGCTCGGACGGGTTATGACTTCTATCTAGCGATTCTATCGAATTTGTTTCTACTACGATTCCACAAGCCATTTCAAGACGCTTCACTCATAAATAAAAGGACTGCTAACCCCATCGTGACAAAAGGCGCAAACGGCACTTCGTATTTTATACTTACTTTTCGTATCAGCAACAAAACGAGAGAGACGAGCAATGCAGCCAAGCTCGCAACCGTAAGAACGACTACAAAATCGCGAATCCCGAGTCCATAGCAGACTAGAGCGAATAGCTTCACATCCCCCATCCCAAGCGCAAGAGGCTTGTAATAGCTAATCCATCCAAACACCAGTAAACAGAGAATCGCAAAGAGTCCAGCCATCAGCCATTCCATTGGCGAAGAGAGAGCGAGCTCGAGAAAAGAAATTAGTACAAACCCTGCAACTAATGCGCGATTGGGTATTCGTCTATGATGAAAATCAACCCACGAAAGGTAAAGACAGAGTACGAATAATATCATAGCGTTCGCCATTTTTTGTTCCCCCAGTCGAAACCTGTCCTCCTTAAAGGATATCTACCATTCCTGGGACAAAAAAACTGCCCAGAACAATTCTGGACAGCCTCTCCATTTTCGATATAGCCACTTTTACGGATTCCAAGTGAACAAAAGACCACCGTGGACGAGACCACCGCCAAACCCATACACCAGGATGGTATCCCCTGCCTTTACTTTGCCTTCCTTGATCCCCAAGGCGAGCGACATTGGGATGGTAGCCGCTGATGTGTTCCCGTAATGGGTCAGACTGTACAATGTCTTATCGAGAGGGAACTGACTCTTCTCACAAATGGATTCGATCATGCGCAAATTGGCACTGTGCGGGATAAACCAGTCCACATCTTCGAGCGTTTTACCCGCCCGGTTCACCACCTCTAGCATCCCCTTTGGAACAGTTGTTACTGCCCACTTGTACACTTCTCTCCCGTTTTGGACCATGCATCCATTCCCGCTCAATTCTCGTCCGTCCATACGCGTGGACAAGCCCGATCGATATACATGAATCCCTCCGTCTCCCTTTGAGCCTAAATAAGCGGACAAAAAACCAGGAGCTGTAGAATCCTGCTCAACCAGCACCACTCCCGCTCCGTCCCCGAACAGGATGCACGTTGTACGATCTGTATAGTCGGTTACTTTTGTTAGCGTTTCTGCACCTACCACCAACACTTTGCGATGCAAACCAGAGCTGATGAGCGCATTTGCTGTATGGAGCGCATACGTAAATCCTGCACAGGTAGCAGAGAGGTCCATGGCTCCCGCCTGCTCGACTTGAAAATGCGCTTGGATTTGACTCGCGACGCTTGGAAATGGATAGTCTGGGGTACTAGTTGCGACCAAAATCATATCGACATCGCGGACATCCTTCCCATAATTTGCAATCATATCGTGGATAGCAGCGATGGCCAGATCACTGGTAAATTCATCTTCCCTTGCCATACGGCGCTCATGAATACCCGTTCGTTGCAAAATCCATTCATTCGATGTATCTACTAGCTTTTCCATATCTGTATTGGTAAGAACGCGACTCGGCACATACGTACCGATGGCGGTAATTCGCGACTTGAAGGGGCTTGTATTTGTCATCATCCGATCATCACCTTTCATTTTTTATTATCTGATTATAACACTAGATATTAGTATCTGGTACTAATTTTTAATAAAAATCATTTGAAGGGCATTTTGATTCGAGTCAACATAGTGGTGGAGAAGAAAAAGCACAGTTCTCTTCGACTCTGACACGCCCTCAAGCGGGATTCACTGGACGTCTCCACTTAAAAAAGGGGACCGTCGATCCAAAGCCACCCTACGGGCGGACGTTTCTCAAGGAAGAAGTGTTCGACAAGCGTGGTCTCCTTTTTTAAGTTCCGACTGGGTAGGCGTTGTCAAGGTCTACGAGCCCTGTGCTTTTTCATCTCACTAGCTTTGTTGGTAGCTCGATACTTTTTTAAATATAAATAGATCAAAATAAAAAGACTTGAAACCCATAGGTTCCAAGTCTTCATACAGCTCTATTTTTATTTCTCTAGCTTTTCAGCCAGCCAGTAAGCAGATTTCCAAATGTCTCCTGCACCCATTGTCAACACGAGGTCGCCCTCTTGCAATCCTTTGAAGACATGCTCCTGCATTTGTTCCTTCGTCGGAATGTACTGCGCACGCGGGTGGCTGTTGGTGCGGATTTTTTGAACCAGCACCTCGGAGGTAACTCCTTCGATTTTTTCTTCGCCCGCCGGGGAGTAGATGTCCGTGATGATCACTTCGTCTGCTTCTGCAAAGGCACGACTGAATTCATCCATAAGGAAATACGTGCGTGTGTAGCGTTGTGGCTGAAACACAGCGATTACACGTCTGCCCGATGCCCTTGCCCCGCTAAGTGTCGCGATAATTTCTGTCGGATGATGCGCGTAGTCGTCTACGACCAGGACGCCTCGTGCATCCCCGATGATTTGAAATCTGCGCTTGGCACCGCTAAAGGTAGACAGTGCCTGTGCAATTTTATCAAAGGAAAGGCCAATGTCCAGACATACAATGATCGCAGCTAGTGCATTTGCAATATTATGCTTGCCTGGGACTACGAGACACAATTCACCCAACCGCTCATCCTTGTGATAAATCTGGGACGTGCTGCAACGATCTCCACATTCAATCGAAGTGGCAGAAAACTGTGCTTGTGCTACAAAGTTCGGATCAACTGCATACGTCACGACCGTTTTTTCGACGGACGGCATGACTTCGCGCACATGTGAATCATCGATACACAGGACCGCTTTTCCATCCGGTTTGAGATGGCTCAAGAACTGGACATACGCCTGCTTCAAATTGTTGAAGTCGCCATCGAAATGCTCCAAATGATCTGGTTCGATGCTCGTCACAATTTCATACATCGGCCTGTATTCCAAAAAGGAACCGTCGCTCTCATCTGCTTCGGCAATAACATAATCACTGGTACCTGCCTTTGCGTTGGTACCAGCACTCATCAATTCACCGCCAATGATGAAAGTCGGGTCTACACCGCACTCTTCCAGCACGTGAGAGATCATCGATGTCGTGGTCGTCTTGCCGTGTGCTCCGGCTACTGCTACTCCTGTGCGTTCATTCAATATGCGAGCAAGCATTTGGGAACGGTGCATGACCGGAATTCCTAGTGCTTGGCCTGCGATCACCTCAGGATTGTCTTTAGAAATACTGGTGGAGTATACGATGCTGTCTGCTCCCTCCACGTGGGCAGCATTATGGCCAATATGAATGACCGCCCCTCTTGCTTCCAGCTTTTTCGCCAAATCGTTCATGGCGACATCGGAGCCGGTTACCTTGTATCCAAGGTCGATCAAGACGCGGGCAATGGCACTCATGCCATAACCGCCGATGCCCACAAAGTGGACGTGTTGGGCCTGATCCACCCTATTCACCTGCCTCTTCTACTATAGTGGGAAAGAATGCGCGTACTTGGGCGATGAAGTAGAGCGAACCGCAGACGACCAGCCAGTCATCCGCCTTCGCTAATTGCTTCTCCCGCATCCAAGAAAGGAGAAACGCCCGCCAGTCTGGGACTGCATCGAGAAACTCTTGCTCCCAGCCTCCGGCTAAAAACGACTCTTGTAAGCTATTGGCTTCGGCTGCACGCGGAAAGTCAAAGGTTGTCACATGCAGCTTTTTGATTTTTGACTTAACTGGTGCGAGCGACTCTGCCATTTTGGCGAGCGGCTTATCTGCCAATCCAGAAAAGAGCAAATGCAACTGTACTCCGTCCGGCAACAACCGATCCAGACTGCTTACAAGCGCCTCCATTCCTTCCTGATTGTGTGCCCCATCCAAGATAACCATTGGTCTTGGAGAGATGACTTCTAGACGACCAGGCCAACGCGTTTGTTGCAAACCACGAGATATTTCTTCTTCCTCCAGCAAGAAAGAGAAGTAATTTCGCAGGACATCGATAGTCATTAAAGCAACGGCTGCATTGGTTGTTTGGTGAATGCCATTCATGGTAAGACGGTAGGATGCTTCCGCACGACGGTGAATGCTTTTGTAACGAAACTGTTGATCACCCAGCTGCTCCTCTACCTGCTCTGCCCAGAAATGTTCACCTATATGATATAGCGTACTCTTCATTTGTCTCGCGCGCTCCTCAAAAACCGCGAGAAGTTCCGGCCTAACCTCACCTGTGACTACAGGAACACCCGGCTTGATAATCCCCGCTTTTTCCCGGGCAATATCTTCCAAGCTTTCTCCCAGCACTTGTGTATGGTCCATGCCGATATTCGTGATGACCGAAACAAGCGGAAGGACGACGTTCGTCGAATCCAATCGCCCGCCTAGTCCTGTTTCCCAAACGACTACCGCTGGTCTCGCCACTCTTGAAAAATAAAGAATGGCGATCAGCGTAATCACTTCAAATTCGGTAGGGGAACCATACTCTGTTTCTTGTTCGCATCGTTGCACCCACACCTTGACTTCATTCACCAGCTGCAATAGATCTTCTTCCGCGATCATGCTGCCGTTGTAACGGATGCGTTCACGGAAATCCACCAAATAGGGGGAGGTAAATGTACCTACACTATATCCGGCTTCCATCAGCATTTGCGTCAGGAATGCGCAGGTTGAACCTTTTCCATTGGTGCCAGCCACATGAATAAACGGGATTCTCCGCTCAGGATGTCCTACCTGCTCCAAAACCCACTGCATTCTCTCAAGCCCCGGCCGTTGACCGAACCTGAGCAGTCCATGCAGCCAGTCGAGCGCTTGGGTGTATTCTACAAACCCTTCTTCTGCATGCATACCACAATGCTCCATTCTCAAAAATATGCGATGGTATGGCGGATCATTCGCCCTTCAATTCAGCAAGTCGTGCAATCACCTTATCCCGCTTATCCATGTAGTCTGCCATCTTCGCTTTTTCCTCTTCGACTACTTTTTCAGGTGCCTTGGCCATAAATCCAGCATTGTTAAGCTTTTTCTCAATGCGCTCCACTTCGCCGTTGAGTGTCGCCACTTCTTTTTCCAGGCGCTTCAGCTCTTGCTCGATATCGATCAAGCCCGCCAGTGGAAGGAACAGTTCTGCTCCCGTGATCACGGAAGACATCGCTTTATCAGGCGTAGCCAGATCCAGGCTGATTTCCAGACGCTCAGGGTTGCAGAAACGAGTGAGATACTGCTCACCGCGTGTCAGTCGCTCAGCGGACAGTGCATCGCTTGGCTTGATCAAGAGCTCAATTTTCTTGGACATGGGTACGTTTACTTCAGCGCGGATGTTGCGCACGCTGCGGATGATATCCATCAACTGGTTCATTTCGCTTTCTGCTTCTGCAAACATCCATTGCTCGTTAACGGTTGGCCAAGGTGCTACTGTGATGCTCTCGCCTTGGTGCGGCAATGCCTGCCAAATTTCTTCCGTGATGAACGGCATGAACGGATGCAACAGCTTGAGCGTTTGATCCAGAACCGTTACCAGAACGGATTGGGTGGTTTTCTTCGCCGCTTCATCGGTACCGTACAATGGCAGCTTCGCCATCTCGATATACCAGTCACACAGGTCATCCCAAATGAAGTTGTAAAGCACACGGCCAGATTCACCGAATTCAAATGCATCAGACAGACGGGTTACATCTGCAATTGTTGCTTGTAGGCGGGAGAGAATCCATTTGTCTGGTGTAGACAGCTCACCGCTCAAATCGATTTCCTCGTATTTGAAGTCAGTCAGGTTCATCAAGGCAAAACGGGACGCGTTCCAAATCTTGTTTGCGAAGTTGCGGTTTGCCTCCACCTTTTCCCAATAGAAGCGTTGGTCATTCCCTGGAGAGTTCCCGGTCGCCAGTGTGTATCGTAGCGCGTCCGCTCCGTACTTCTCGATTACTTCCATCGGATCGACACCGTTGCCGAGTGATTTGGACATTTTGCGGCCTTCGGAGTCGCGAATAATGCCATGGATCAAAACGGATTCAAACGGACTTTTCCCGGTAAATTCAAGACCTGAGAACATCATACGAGCTACCCAGAAGAAGATGATATCGTAGCCTGTTACCAGGACATTCGTTGGATAGAAGTACTTCATGTCCTCGGATTCTTCTGGCCAGCCCAGCGTCGAGAACGGCCACAGACCAGAGGAGAACCATGTATCGAGAACGTCGTTGTCCTGCTCCAGCTTGTGGCTGTGGCAGCTTGGGCACTCAGTCACATCCGCGCGAGATACAATCGTTTCGTTACAATCTCCGCAATACCATGCAGGAATTCGGTGACCCCACCAAAGCTGACGGGAGATGCACCAGTCGCGGATGTTTTCAATCCAACGCAGGTAGTTCGTCTTGAAGCGCTCTGGGACAAACTTCACACTCTCTGGGCTATTTGCATTAGCCAGTGCTTCGTCAGCCAATGGCTGCATTTTTACGAACCATTGGGTAGAAAGGTATGGTTCTACGACTGCATCGCTGCGCTCACTATGTCCAACCTGATGAATATGCTCCTCAACCTTGAACATAACGCCTTGCTCCGTCAAGTCTTTGATGATTTGCTTGCGGCATGCAAAGCGATCCAAGCCTTTGTAGATACCGGCCAGCTCGTTCATCGTGCCCGTCTCATCCATGACAACGATTTGTGGCAACTGATGACGAAGACCCAATTCAAAGTCATTCGGATCGTGTGCTGGCGTAATTTTTACAGCGCCAGACCCAAACTCAGGATCAACGTAGTCATCTGCTACGATTGGAATTTCGCGTCCTACGATTGGCAAAATCACGGTTTTGCCGATCATGTCTTTGTAACGCTCATCTTCCGGATGTACCGCTACAGCCGTATCACCTAGCATCGTTTCAGGACGGGTTGTAGCTACTTCGATATAACCGGTGCCATCCGCCAATGGGTAACGCATGTGATGCAGCGCACCTTTTACTTCCTTGTAGATTACTTCAATATCGGACAAAGCCGTGCGAGCAGCAGGGTCCCAGTTAATGATGCGATTGCCGCGATAGATCAAGCCTTTTTCGTACAAGCGAACAAATACTTCGCGTACAGCTTGGGACAAGCCCTCATCCATGGTAAAACGCTCGCGGGAGTAATCCAGAGCAAGACCGAGTTTTTCCCACTGCTCACGAATATGAGAAGCGTAAATGTGCTTCCACTCCCATACCTTTTCCACGAATTTTTCGCGGCCCAGGTCATGACGAGAGATGCCTTCTTCTCGCAAGGTAGCCTCTACCCGCGCTTGGGTTGCGATACCGGCGTGGTCCATACCTGGCAAGAACAAGGCGCTGTAGCCTTGCATACGCTTGGTACGCGTAATGATATCTTGCAAAGTCGTATCCAGTGCGTGGCCCAAATGCAATTTACCAGTAACGTTCGGCGGTGGAATAACAATCGTAAACGGACGTTTATTCGGGTCACGTTCTGCCTTGAAAAATTGTTTTTCGATCCAATACGGATACCATTTGTTCTCTGCTGCTTTTGGATCATAGTTTTTCGGCAGCAATTGGTCGATGTCGGTTGTTGGCTGTGTAGACATGTACGACTCCTCCTATTAGCATGGCTTGCTTTGCAAAAAATAAAAAAACCCTTCATCGCAAAGGACGAAAGGATTATTTTCGCGGTACCACCTTTGTTAACACACGATAAACGTCATGCTTATGGCGTGTTCACTCTGACAAGATAACGGTTGCGAACCGGTCTCGGCTAGGCACATGCTTTCACCGAAAAAACTCCTGGGCGACCTTCAGCCATTCATGACCTTAGAGAATCTCGCAGCTACTGATTCTCCTCTCTGCCAAGGCGTCCTGACTTACTCTTCCCACTCATCGTTCATATCGTATGTAGTTGTCTTATTGTTAGCTTTCACTATTATATACAATCACGCTGTTTGGCGTCAAACCCGGGTTTCGCCCACTTTTCCAACTGCAATGCCCAGTGCTTCGGTAAAACCGAGAACGCCCAAAATATCGAGAATTTCTTCTCGGACATTGACGATTTCTACCTGCTTGCCCATGGCCAACAGTTCTTTCGTGGTAAAAAACAGGCTTCCAATACCGGAAGAATCTACAAAGGAGACACCTTGAAAATCGACGGTAACGGATTGATTTCGCCCTCCATACTGCTGGAGCAATTCACCCACTCGATCTCCTACAGCCATGTCCAACTCTCCGACGAAAAACAATGTAGCTTGTCCGTTCGCCTCTGTTGCGCGGTAGTCCATGCTCAAACTCCTCTCAATAGGTATCGGTACACCCAATCTGCTCGTCCTTTTACTATATTACCCATTTTCGTTCACTTGCAAACATTTGGCTTTTTGGAAATCGTTGCTTAACGCGAAAGGTTACATTCTAAAATAAGCTTTGTACCCGCCAGCGAGCTGCTCAAATATACACGATCACAGTATTGCAGGATCACGTGAAAGCCGGCTCCAAGCGAGTGGCGTGTAGAAAATCCTTGCTGTAAGGTAGCACGCGGAATATCCTCGAGCAAAATTCCTTGCCCTTCATCATGGATCACAGCCCGGCACATCTGCCTGTCGTTCGACAAGTATAACGTGACCACACCACCATTTCCGTGCTTCAACGTATTCGAAGCAGCTTCGTTGACCGCAACAAGAAACTGCAGCAATCGTTTATCAGAAATGCCTTGTGGTTCCAAGGCCTGCTTGAACATTTTACGTAGTTCTGCAAGCTGCTCCGGTAAACGGATATCAATCGCCAGGAGCTTATGCCCTTCCCGAAGCAAGAAAAATAATTCTTCATCACTAAGCAACAACAGCTTACCTTCTGTGACCACACCCAGAATATCTTTGTAGATCTCCCATTCCCGTCTTTTGCGTTTTCGTTCTTCTGCAATGACGGCGGTGACATCAATCAAGGCGATTCCACAGGTCCGATCTGGCAATACAGATGTGTATAAATCAAACACCTTTGTTCCATCCGAGGTGACAATTTGCTCCCTCACAGGTCCGCCCGTTCCAGCCGCCTCTTCGACCAGTCGTTGCATTTCTCGCTCTACTTCCACACTTGCACGAGCGTCACCCAGCGGACGCACTTCCCCTTCATCGTAAAGATAGAGGAAAATGGTCTCGATCTGACGCAGTATCGATAGCTTTTGAATCTCTTGTTTGATTAATCGCCCCCGCTCGTCGTCTCGATCCTTCCAATGTAACAAGACGTCTGTAGGGTCCAATTCGCCACTCATGTGCCACGTGTGAAATTCTTCCAGAAGCAATCGCTCCAGGACATCTTCCCGTCGCAAAACCTTTTCGATATCGATAATGTGGTAAGGATCACCTGCTATACCACGCAATCCGCTACCGATAATTCGGAAATCATAGGCGAGCTCTATTTCTATGCGTCCGTGCAAATCATGATCAGAACTGCTTAACCCAATGGTCGTCCGACTCACTGCTACCAGCTTCGCCTGGTACGATTCCATCGTTGCTAGGTTCGTCACCTTAACAGTGCGGGGCGGAACGACTTTATTCGCTGCACCGCCAGAACGTAGCGCGACAAGGCAATTATCACAAGTGGGATTGTCCGGACAACGCTCACACAAAATCACAGTTCATCCTCCTATTCACTGACGCAACTACACGAGGGCTATACTCTCTTCAGGCTCAAATTGAAGAATCAACACAGAAATATCATCCGTTTGTTGTCGTTGCTGTGTTATCTCCATTAAGTAGGACTCAACTCGATCCATCGACTCCTGCTTACTGTCACCAGGCATATGTAATAAGGAGGTTAGTTCTTCTAGCCAATGCCTGCTTCCTCGAAACACATCTTTTCTCCCTGTATCAATCAAACCATCTGTGTAGAGTAATAGCATACCCTCTTCTTCTAAGGGTACCTCCTCCATTTGGTACGTGCTATCGGGCGAAAGCCCTAGGCCTACCCCACCCTTGCAGGCTAATACGGTTGGATTCGATTTGGACAAATAAAAAGGCTGAGGATGTCCTGCCCTGCTAAATCGAATTTTGTGTTCCACCTCATCATAGACAGCAACCAGCATCGTAATGTAAGAACGGGTTTTCACCAAATCTGCATAAAGCAACTGATTGAGTCTTTCCAAAATCTCATCCGGCAAATAGCTGGACTGCAACACCTGCCGTACAGCAATCCTAATCCCCGCTGCCCAAATACTGGCCAAAAAACCGTGACCAGACACATCCGCAATGATAAAACAAGTGTAGCGATCATTAATTTGTCGATAATCGATGTAATCTCCGCCGACATAATCGACTGGTGCGTAAACCGTTCTTGTTCGCAAACTGGTCAACTGCAATTCTTCTGTGGGAATGAGCATCGACTGCATGCGTCTAGCCAGCTTCATCTCCATCTCAATTTCTCGCTGTCCTGATGACTGGTCCTGTTGACATCTGAGAATCAACGCCCGGATGTTTACGAGGAGTAACCCATAAAAAGATTTCTCCAGTTCCTTTAGCTCACGGTCGTTGACGTTACTCTGGGCGAACAAACGGACATAACGCGGTGTTTGAGCGGTATCACACTGTTCCGAGACAACAATGCGCTCCTCTACTTCGCGCTGCACTTTTGCGCTCTCTTTGTTGCCACGCTCGATTCGAAAATAAACAACACCTAAAGCCGATTCAAACGAGATCGACAGGAAGCACGGCTTGTCCATTTTCACGAACCACGTATCGACCAACTCTTCTATAAATGGCATAAGACTCTCGTAATTGACCTGGCGCTTGCTTTGCTCATTGCTGGTCATCACCAGATACTCATAATTCTGTTTTAATTCCATTAGTTTGACCAATTGATGATTCATCCCCGGGCCACTCCCATACACACTTTAGCATAATTCTTTCTTTCGGGAATTGCGCAAAGGGTTTTGGCAATTTTCAAAAACATTATGATCACCTTTATTCGTTTCGTCCTAGCCTTCCTGCCCTACACCTTCCCTTTTCAGGCGCCATTCAAACCACTATCTGCTTTCCACGAAAATGTTTTAGGCGTTTGTTCAAGGTTGTAGACACTGTCCAAAGTTAACGCGCATATGCTGGAATGAGGTGATTGTGATGAATTTTCGTTGGAAGTATAACCCCACGTATTTACGGATCAAATACGGATGCAAACAGGTGCTCTTTCCGCTGTTGGTTTTTCAGTTTGTCCGAACGGTTGTGTTTCCTACCTCTTTTGATGTCATCCTTCTTGGTTTGCTAGCCATGCTCTATGTTGCCATCTCTCTTGAATGGTTATAAAAAGAAAAACAACGCCCCACGCGGTGAGACGTTGCTCATTAAAAGGCTTGCTGGACCCAACGATGCAGGCGCATCAGGCGGTCCATATCTTTTTCAAAACGTTGGACAGCGTAAAGCTCGCTCCACTCGCGGGGATGATGATAGTAAATATCCAGGTCCCTCATGATCCTCTCCGGATAGGACAGAAACGAAGCCATCAGTTCAATTTCTTCCGGTTGCAGCGGAAATATCTCGGCGTAGCGATGGAATAGTTGAGAAGCCCCAACCTCATCCCCCGCCATTTGAAAATAAGTACGATAAAATAGCGTCAAATCGCGTACTGGTGTATCAAAACTGGCACGATCAAAATTAAGCAGCCGTCCTTTTCCCGATCGATCTGGTACAACATGCTCTGGATTCGGGTTACCATGGATCAGCGATAAGCGAAAATGAGCATGTGTCTCATGACGTTCTCGCCAATCGGTCAATAAGTCTGTCGCTGTTTGGGCCATTTCCTCAATAAACTCCTTATTTGCCAAAAACACCAGATCAAAAGGAGAAGGGTATTTGCGCTCCTGCGCAAGAGCTGCCGCCTTATTCATTTGTTCTTGCCAATATTGCCAGCGGTTCAGCAAGGAGTCGACAAGCGGCTCTACCTGTCTAGGGTCATCGTAGCGATAGTTTTGTGTCAAATGATGAAGCTCCGCCAAACGTTCCAAGGCGGGGGGCGCCCAAGACAAGGGTTGCTCGGCCCATTCCTCACTCCCTGGCTGCCAGGGGGTTACATAATAGGCAGTGCTACCCTGTTGAACAAAAGGATCATCGTATTTCGTATACGTAAAAGGAACAGCCCCATCCCATCCGCGGTGCTGCAATTGGCGCAGCATATCGCTGACGAAAACAAGACGTTGCGCGGGTACTTGCGCTCGTTTGCATACGAAGGAGCCGTAGGGAGTCGTCGCCTTAAATACATTTGGCTCCTTTAAAACGTCAATGCTCTGGGCATACATGTCATACTCTTTGAACAAAGGAGCAATGTCATCATACCGACTCATAGACTCCCTCCCTTCTCGAACGCTCGGCCCGCTCTGCAATATGTCGAAGTAGCAAGTCAACAGATTGTTGGCTCTGCAAGGCGTGCTCAATACCAGCGATCGACGCTTCTTGATTCAGTGATACCCGTTTCACGTAGGATTCGATACCCCTGTACAGTTCACGGGGACGAGCCATAAAGGCAAGTATCAACGAATAGTTTCCATAGGTGAGTGGCTTGATTTCTTCATAGCCGTCAAAAAAAGCGTCTATCTGCTTCAAATCCTTATGGGTTAAAAAATGATCGCGCAAAAAGGTGGCAACATCGCGTTGCTGGACTGATATGACCGGCCTGAAAAAGCCTCTCAAGTACAGTTTCCCGTTTATCAATCCCCAGTTGTTTCGCAAAAGGTCCCGATGGGATACAGCGACTGCCTCCGTGGTAATTCGCTCATGGGCCAACATCGTAGCGGAACGGTCCATTCTTTGCAGCATAGGGGTCATGAGTTCTGATACCCAACGATTTTCCTTAGAATTCCTCTCATATTTGGCTCGAAATGATTCGACCAGCTCTTTGGCACGTCTTCCTTTTTCTTCTACTTGCTGCTTTTCCTGCTTGAGCAAATCACTTCCGGACAGTAAAGGACTCTCCTGCTGAGACTGATGCATCATCGCGATCACCCGTCCGCATTGCCTCGCAGTGTCCTGGCCAGGCTGATAGTCTTCGATTTGTCTGTGGTGGTCCGTCATAGTAACGCCGCGTTTACCCAAAATCAAAAATGGCTTGGTGTCTCTCGTCCGAATAAACCGCTCCACTTCTCGAAACCCCTGACGAGCCAGTCGTTCGCGCCAGGCAAACGACCAGCGCATCACATCTACACGCGGCCAAACGTGGAGTTCTTTGGGGCCCCGGTTTGTCTCCAATAAATAGCAATCATCAAGGGGCGTAATTCGGATTACGCGGGCCCGATATTGCTGGAAAACCTCGGAGAGATCAATTTTATCCACGGTCCCCCACTCCTCTATTGTGGGATGTACAGAATCTGCCCTGCTACGAGCTGCTCAGAAGTTAATCGGTTAACTTCCACGATTTTTGAAACTGGCAAGGAGTATCGCTGTGAAATATGCTCTAACGTCTCATCGCGCTGAATAATGCACATTTTCAGCTGACTGGAGCGCTCTTCTTTTTTCCGGACAAACGATGTGAGATTTTGCATGGCCTCCACCGTAGAAGGGCTGGCATTCGCCGTAGACCCATATCGTGAAGAGCTAGAGGAAGATTCCGCCTCCTGTGCCATCGCTTCCTGCTTGGCACGACTCGCTTGAGAGAAGATGGAAGTAATGTTCACGCTACTTTTTTCTTCCTTGGAGGGTTTCCCTGAAATCGCCACTCGTACTTCTACATCTTCCGCGGCAGCCTCTGGTTCTGCTACGACTGCTTCTGCAACGACTGGTTCTGCTTCTTGCTCAGGTTCTGGCTCAGATACTACACTAGCTTCCACCGCTTCTTGCACAGCTTCATGCACAGCTGCTTCCTGCACAGCTTCCTGTGACTCTGCTTCGACTGATGAGCCAGTAGGTTCATTAGAAACTGGTTGGTATCCGATTGCCTGTTGATCGTGTAGAGCCAGTATTGGCTCCTCATGTCCCTGTTCTTTTTCGGCTATTTCTCTCATCTGTTCTTGCTCATCTGCCAATACCGGCTGCTCGGAATAGGAGTCAGAAGAATCGTACGAAGCAGTTTGTTGGGAATCGAAGTCATACGAAATCGGAGCAGTCTCCCAAGATTCTTGTTGATCGGGCTGAGCCACTTCCAGTACATCCCCATATTGCTCGTAGTATTCATCTTCATTGGATTGAGCAATAGCCGGGGTATCGAACATGGAAGGAGATTCGGTTGATTCATAGGATGCTGGCAATGCCTGCCGCTCCAATTCCTCCTCCAGCGCACTCAGCTTTTGATCAATGTCATCGAGGGACGTCTGCTCCGTATATTCCTGCCCATCATCCCCAGCAGCGAAGGTGTATTCCCATGCTTCTTCGTCTGGACCGGCAGCCTGCGTTTCGATCTGCTCTGCTTGTTCATTTCGATTCCCAAGGACTATCCCTAAAATCTTCAGATCGGCATCGATTAGCATTTGATGCGGTGATTCCAGTTTGTAGTCAAAGCTGTCCACAATCGCGTAGATGTCGCCGATCTCCGTAATCCGATCCAATGGAATGGTGATATTCAACGGAATGCGATGACCGATCTGTTCCTCCCAGCCATAAAAGGCTTGATCCGATGCTTCCTGGCGAAAGGGAGTAAAAGTCATGGCCTCAACCAGCGATTCTCCTTCGCCGCCTGTCGCTTCTGCGGCTTCCCTGATTGGCTCGTACTTCCCTACTAATTGCAAGCAACCCGTGATCGAAATGAAGGAGTCGTTTTCCAACACCTCCACATCTGGAACCAATTCCAGCTCTTGCAATTCACCTATTCCAGCTCTATCGGATGAGAGGAAAATGGTCTCCTTGATGGCAAAAGAGAGTTGCCCATCCTGTAATGCCATTCGTGCTCCTCCTTTCAAGTGCAGGACATTTCCCTATACTATATGGACAGGACGAGCCGTTTAGCACCGAAAAAAAAGGAAAAACCGGGGTTATCTATCTCCCCGGTTTTACTGAAGCTATCCATTCTGCTATTGCTTTTTTCCCCTGATCAATACAATCTGGTACACCTACGCCACTGTACGACGCACCTGCCACGATAACACCAGGGAGTTTTTCTTTTAATTGATTGTTCACATCCTGCACCCAAGCCTGATGTCCCACAACGTATGGAATGGCATTTTGCAAGCGTGATACGTTATAAAAATCCGGCTCTGCTCGAATCGTCATAATCTTGCGCAGATCGCGGAGGACAACCTCCAGAATTTCCTCGTCCGTTTGCTCCATGAAGGATTGCTCTCCTGCTCTCCCTACAAAGCTACGCAGCAAGGCTTTGTTTTTCGGCGTCGTATGCGGCCATTTGCGATGCGCCCACGTACACGCCGTAATTTTTGCACCAGAATTCCGCGGTACAATAAATCCTGTCCCTTCCATCCCTAAATCAATGGCTGACTCTGGAAACGCCATCGCGATGGTTGCCACCATATGCGGCTTCGCTTGTGGCAGGGTAGGAACTTGTACATACGGACGGAACAATGGCTCTGCCACAGCATGTGGTACGGTAAACAGCACCGTATCCGTCTCAAGCGTTTCTCCATTTTTCAATACCAAGGTGTACTTCCCGTCTGGCCGTTTTACCAGTTCTTTGACACCGGTATTCTTCGAAATGACTTCTTCAGGCAAGCTCTTCTCGATTGCCTCAACTAAAGACTGCAAGCCGTTGTTCAACGTCAGGAAGATGCCTTTTGGCTTTCCCTGCGTTTTTGCTTGCGGGCGAGAATGCTTCATCGCTACAATCAAGCTGCGATGCTGCTCTTCCATTTTAGCGAATTGAGGAAAACTCGCAAGCAAGCTGAGATTGTCGAGATCCCCGGAGTAGACACCGGACAATAAGGGCGCTATAAGATTATCAATAACTTCATTACCTAGCCTACGCCGAAAAAAGTCACCCACGGAGATATCGCCGTCTCCTTTTGAGGCAGGAAGAACGAGATCCAAAGCAGCCCGAAGCTTGCCCGGCCAAGAAATGAGATCGGTCGTGACAAAAGGCATGACCTTTGTCGGTACACCCATGACCGCTCCTTCTGGTATAGCCTTCAGGCGATCCTGATGCCAAATATAAGCTTGGCCTGTACTGTTGCGAACGAGATCATCCCCAAGCCCCAAGTCCACTGCCAGCTCAGCCGCGCTTGTTTTCCGCTCGAGAAACGAATCGGGACCTTGCTCAATGACAAATCCTTCGTGACGCCATGTCTTGATTTTCCCACCAAGTCGTCCCTGCTCTTCAAGCAGTAGAAAACGGATGGGCAAGCCTTTTGCTTCGATTTCCTTTTGTAAGTAAAAAGCAGCGGCCAACCCTGTTATGCCGCCGCCTATAATTGTAATATGATAGGTATTATCGCTCATATGATCGATCCCCTAATTCGCCAGCTTCTTTCCGACTGCATCAGCCAGACAGGAAATGAACGCAGGTCTGGCGTTAGGCATCGCTGGACGATAGTAATGTACCCCTAGCTCATCTGTAACCGCTTTGCATTCCACATCATTATCAAACAGAACTTCCAAATGTTCCGCAACAAATCCGACCGGACAGTAAACAAATGCTTGGTAGCCTTTTGCTTCGTACAGCTCTCTGGTCAAATCCTGTACATCTGGTCCCAACCACGGATCAGGTGTATTTCCTGCGCTTTGCCATCCGATTGCATAGGAAGTGACCCCTGCTTGCTCGGCAATGAGCTTTGCTGTCTCTTCCAGTTGCATTGGGTACGGATCACCTGACTTCAAGATTTTTTCCGGCAGGCTGTGAGCGGAGAAGATTACGACTGCTTGTCCACGCTCTTCATCCGTCATCGCGGCAAACATCTCTTGAATAGCGTCCGCCCAATATCCGATGAAGCCTGGTTCCAGATACCAGCTCTCAATGCTGTGGATGACAGGTCCGCCAATTGCAGCGGAATGCTCTTGTGCTCGTCCATTGTATTCTTTGACGCTGTAGCTGGAATAATGAGGCGCCAGAACAAGACTGATCGCTTCCGTAATTCCATCGCGTTTCATTTGCTCTACTGCGTCTTCGACAAACGGAGCGATATGCTTCAAACCAAGGTACCCTACAAATTCACGGTCTGGGTAACGTTTGTTCATTTCCAGCTCGAGCGCGCGCACCTGCTCATCTGTAATGTCTGCAAATCGATTCAATCCATCTACAGCCTCGTAACGTGCCATTAAATCATCGAGCAGTTCTTGTGGTGGCTTACGACCACGGCGAATGTGTGTATAGTATGGTTCAATCTGTTCAGGACTGCGTGGCGTTCCATACGCCATTAACAAGAGTCCGATCTTCTGCTTTGACATGTAAGCGCCCCTCCTGATTAGATGTCCCTTTTGTAACGATGGATGAACTTCGTGAGTTGTTGCAGCGTTTCTACTTTAGCGTCTGGGAATACACCGTGTCCCAGATTAAAAATGAAGCCTGGCTGTTTTGTGCCCTCATCCAAAATTTCCTTCGCCTTTGCTTCGAGCTTTTCCCACGGAGCCAGTAGAAGCGTTGGATCCAAATTGCCTTGCAGCGTCTTCGTCACACCCATTTCACGAGCAGTTGTAATCGAAGTACGCCAGTCCAGACCAACCACATCAACAGGCAAGCGGTTCCAATCCATCAAAAGATGACCAGCGCCGATACCAAAATAGATCGTTGGCACACCAGTATCTTTTAGTGCGTTGAAGATACGGGTCATGACTGGTGTAATGTACTCGCGGTAATCTTCGTCATTCAATGCACCGACCCACGAATCAAATACTTGAACAGCTTGCGCACCTGCATTAATTTGCGCTTTGAGGTAGGTAATCGTCATATCGCCCAGTTTTTCCATCAGCGCCTGCCAAGCAACTGGCTCGGTATACATGAATGCTTTTGTCTTATGATAGTGCTTGGAAGGGCCGCCTTCGATCAAATAGCTAGCCAGTGTAAATGGTGCTCCTGCGAAACCGATCAATGGAACAGATAATTGCTGACGCAAGATCTTAATGGATTCAAGTATGTACGGCACATGTGTTTCCGGATCGAGCTCAAGCAAACGCTCAACATCCTTCAAGGATTCGATTGGGTTTGCGATTACAGGACCAATCCCCGATTCGATATTCACATCTACGCCAATCGGTTTTAGTGGCGTCATGATGTCTGCAAACAAGATTGCAGCGTCAACACCCAGTTGCTCAACGGGCAGACGTGTCACTTCCGCACAAACTTCCGGTATGTAATTCATTTCAAAAAAGCTATGCTTCGCGCGGATGGCGCGGTATTCTGGCTGATAACGCCCCGCCTGACGCATGTACCAAACCGGAACATGCTCTGTCGCTTCACCGCGACATGCTTTCAAAAACGTATCGTTAAAAGTTTTTGCGGTCATGAATAAACCTCGCTTTGCACAATTATGTTTCCTTCAATATGATACCATTCGTCATTCGACAAGGAATGTCTCTTTTGTGTCAAAATCTTTTCGTTTCTTCCATTTCCAATCCTATCCATCAGTGTTTCCAAACTCCTCCTATTGAATGCGAACGTCCCCAGTAGAACTTCGCACAGTCATTTTGGGTCCACCCGATCCAATCGATGCCTTCACTCTGTATTCCTCGTCTTTTTCATAGGTAAGGTTCGACCAGGTGGTTTCGATGGAACCTGTATCTGTCGTCACTTCCAGCTGTGCTGCAGAAGGCTCCTTGGTTACTGTCACTCGAATATCCCCCGTATCCGTTCGGATGGAAACGTCATGGGTCAGCTCTGGCATTGTCAGTTTATCAATCTCGCCAGTAGAGCTTACAATGGCAACGGCCGAGCGAACATTCGCCAAATTGATATCTCCTGTAGCTGTCTGGACGTCAAGCGCTTCTCCTTCATAACCCGACACGTTCACATCTCCATTGCCGGAGGATATTTTCGTGTTCTTTGCATGCAGCATTCCACTCTTGATATCCCCTGTCATCGTTTCAAGCTGGACATTTTCATACACCTTTTCCGGCAGGAAGAGCTCCAGCTTTACCTTCCCATTGCGAGGATAAAACATATTGACGTGAGGACGTTCACGCAGTTCTACGAGCAGCGTACCATCTGGTGAGATTACACTCCGAAACTCCAGTCGCTCCTGCTGTTGTTCGGATACTTCCCCAACCATCCGTACGCTCGCTTTTGGTTGCTTGCTTGCCAAGATTTCCACATCAGACGCTTCCGTCCGCACCTCAATCGCTTTGACCTCTTGTTCGATCACGCGCTCTTCATTCACTTGTTTTAACGAAAAGGAGAAATTTTCTTGCTTCGTAAAGAGCCAGATGATTCCACATACACCAATGATGAATAAAAGAAGACTTATGCCAAAGAGTCTTTTCCCTAAGTTTCGCATCTTATTTCCCCCTGATCATCTTCACGTTGAACTGGAGATAACGCAAGAACTGGCGATACAGCCATTTTGTCAATCGCAGCAAGCCGATGGCAAGCATACCGCCCAAGCCTACGGAAACCATGCTGGAGAACAACAAGAAAAGTCGCTCTTGAGATGGAGCAGGAATCCCGTAATCCAAGAATATTCCGACTGGCGCGACCAACAGTGCGGCAGTCATCGCATACAACCCCATCAGTATACCGATCAGGCCTAGAAATGGCCCCAAAACAAAGACGAGATTGAAAAAACCCAAGCTGATCGTCGCGACAATCGCTCTCGTCATATTCCCTACCGATGCGGTGGACTGAGCTTGATCAATTCGGTAGCCAGCCAAAAGCTCGCGTGCCACTAGCTTCGGACTTCCCAATCCTTCCGCTATCTCGTGCTCCGTCTTCCCTTGATTCATACCCGAGAGAAAATGCTCTGTATAATCGGCAAGGATGTCTAAGCGTTCTTTATCGGGCAAAGCGCTAAGTAATGCATTTAACTCATCCATAAACTCACGCCTTGTCATATCCGAGTCCCTCCTCTATGATCTCATTTACCCCGCGGTTAAATATTCGCCACTCCAAGATAAGGTCATTCATGTATTGACGTCCGCGATTTGTCAGCTGGTAATATTTCCGTGGGGGTCCCTCTTGTGATTCCGCCAAATAGGTCGTAAAAAATCCTTCCTGGGTCAATCGGCGAAGCAAGGGGTAAACCGTTCCTTCAGAGATATGGAATTTTTCAGAGATGCTCGCAACTAGTTCGTATCCGTATCTGTCCTGCTTAGCTGTCAAGACGAGAACACACAGCTCCAGAACCCCTTTTTTAAACTGTACGTTCATCAACATCACCCATGTAAAAGCTTACCAAATGGCTACTCTATATTGCAAGGTACTTCATAATAAAAGACGGACAGGGAGGTTTTTCTCCACCCCTGTCCGGTCAAACCTTATTTTTTCACTTCAACAATGCGGTCTTCTACTTTTGGATTGACAGTTTTACGCTTGACCAGACCTTCCTCCACAATGCTGTACATGGACAGGCCTGTGTTGAAGAATGGCTTTTTCAACGATTCGTAACCATCTCCACCTGCTGCCAGGAAGTCGATCGTTGCCAATTTATACGTTTTCGTCAGGTCAAGCGGCTTGTCGCCAACTTTTACTTCTACTACGCGCTCACCAGCTGGCTTGGTTGGGTTGTAAGTGAAGCTCATGCCGCTCACTTGCGGGAAGCGTCCTGCTCCCTCTTCTACCTTGCTCACGCCGTTTTCGAGGGCTTGCTTCAGCTCTTCGCCTGTTACTTCTACGACTGCCAGTGTATTGTTCTCGAATGGCAGGAGCGTGTACAGACCTTTTTTCGTGATATCGCCTGCTGGCAGCTGTGTACGAATTCCGCCGCCGTTCGCCAGTGCTACATCTGCCTCATAGCCTTTGATGGACTTCGTGCGCTCCAGCATGATATCTGTGATCAGGTTACCAACGTTTGTTTCTTTCGTACGTACCAGTGCACGGTCACCATCGAGTGGCACTTCGGATTTCGCAATGACAACATTCATAACCGTATCGATCTTGCTCACGATCTCTTTAACCATCTTATCTACATCTGGATCAGCCACAACTGCTTCATCGTACTCTTTCAAACCGCCGCTGAATGCTACCAGTTCTTTTCCGAGGTAGTAGAGGTCAGCGCGTCCGAGAGACTTGCCGTACTCCCAGTCTTGTACGATGTATGTGCCGTTTACAAGTTCAGGTTCTTTCAGCGGAGTATGGGAGTGACCACCAACGATCAGGTCAATACCAGGAACGTTTTTCGCGATTTCACGGTCTACGTTCACGCCGATATGGGAAACAACAATCACGTGATCTGCTTCTTTTTTCAGCTCAGGTACAAGCGCTTTTGCCACTTCTACCGGGTTTTTGAATGTCAGTCCTTTTACGTTGTCAGGGTGAGTCAATACAGGTGTGTCTTCCGCTACGAAACCAACAAAGGCGAATTTCTTCCCGCCAATCTCTGCTTTGAAAACAGGTGGCAGCAATTCTTTTCCATCTGACTTGAATACGTTAGCAGAGATAACCGGATGCTCGAGCATGTCACGCAGCTTGAGCAATTGCTCATAACCGAAGTCAAACTCGTGGTTACCTGCAGCCATTACGTTGTAGTCAAGGCTGTTGAGGATCGGAACAACAGATTCGCCTTTGAATTGGTTCACGAAAACGGTACCTTGGAAGGTATCACCAGCGTCCAAGAGCAAGAAGTTTTCGTTCTCTGCACGCCATTCCTTGAGCAAGGTTGCGATTTTGGCAAAGCCGAATTCTTTTTGGTTCTTGTCTTCTTGAATATGACCGTGTGTATCGTTGGTATGGGCAATCGTTACATGTGTGGTAGCCGCATCACCCAATGCCTGGAAAAATTCACCGCGCGTTACAGTCGCCTTGTTGTCGAGCTTCACTTTGTAGCCCAGTTTGTCAGCCATTTGTGTAAGCTTCGCAGATGTTACCGCTTGCGCAGGGTTTTTATAGTCATCTTGAGTAAGAGCACCTTTGCTCTTTGCCCAGTCGAAGTAAGGAGTAGACCAATGAGCACCTTTAGCGGCAGCTCCCACTTTTGCCTCTTTCAATTTGGAGAAAACAACAGTAGCTTCTGCGAGAGTCACGGCACGATCCAAAGCAAGATCGCCATTTTGACCCGCTGATACAATTGCCTTTTTCACCATCCAGTCAACGTGCTGTACGGGATGCAATGGTGCTGCAAATGCTGAGGAAGACATCAGCGATGCAAATACGATAGATGCAAACGCCGTCATCGTAATCCGACGTGCCTTTTTCATGATAATTTCCCCTCTCGTCTATGTATAAATAAATAGGATAACGTTTTCATTATAGCAAAATCTGCTAGGACTATGGTGTGATATTTGTTTAGTTTCTGTTTAGAAAGCTCTTGAAGGCTTCAGCCATTTTCTCTGGCGATTCAACCATGCCCATATGCCCAGCATCAGGCAACAGCACTTGTTCGACGTTATTTTTATCTACCGTAAAAGTTTTTTCAGCAGGAATGATCTGGTCCTCTGTTCCTGCGACTAATAGTACAGGTAATGTCGTTTCTTGCAGCACATGATTGCGATCCGCTCGATCACGCATAGCGATTAATGTTTGGACGGCTCCAACCGGGCTCGTCAAAAAGCCAATTTCTTTTGCCAGCTGGACTTCTTCTCTCATCGTGTCGATATGGGAAGGGGCGAACAGCTTCGGTACGAGGGCTTTGATAAACGGCTCCATTCCATTTTGGCGGATGTTGTCTGCGCCTTTATCCCGATTGGCTTTAGCAGCATCGTCATCCGGATATGGCGTCGAATGGACCAAGCCAAAGCTCGCCAGCTTGTCCGCGTATTGATTAGCAAATGCCAAGGTCACATAGCCACCGAGTGAATGTCCAAACAGATGAATCTTCGCTAAACCAAGCTCCTCTACAAGCAAAGCCAGATCGTCTGCAAAGCGCTCGATCGAATACGGTTCATCAGGCGCCGAGCTGTCTCCATGCCCACGCAAATCGATTGCAATGACACGATGCGTTTTAGACAAGAGCGGCACTAGCTTATGCCAGTAAGCTGAGCTCCCGCAAAAACCGTGGATCAAAACAAGCGATTCCCCCGTTCCTTCTTCTACATAGGCTATTTTGATGCCGTTACTTAGTTGGACTTCCTTTTTCATCGGTTATACTCCTTTATTGTTTGTTTACTTCTTGTCAAGAAGTGCTACTGACCCTTAGGATTGGACAATAACCCTTGTTCCAAAGAACATGAAAGAGGTGCAGCTAGTAGATGGTATACCCAAAAACAGGTTCCGTGATCGTCAGGGACGGCAGAGAAATGACGTACACGCACATTCAGGCAAATCAGACGCCATCTCGCTCCGTCTGTTTTTTCTTTCCCGGAGCCAGCTATTCGTTCGACAGGCCTTATCTGTATTATTCTACCATGCTTTTTTTGAACAAACAGATCGATCTGGTCCATGTACACGCTTCGTATGGAAAAGACATCCCTGATTTCGAAACCAGCTCATTCGCAAAACGCAGCGCTTTGATCAGCGAGGATATGCAAACGGTTGTCTCCCAGGTACTAGATAAGCAGGAGTATGAACGTGTTTTCTTTCTCGGGAAATCACTCGGAACAGTTCCGATTGCATGTTCTTTGCTCAAAGAACCTCGTTTTTCCCGTTCGTCTGCGATCTTGTTGACTCCGTTGCTGAGGGAGGATTTGGTCGTGGCAGACTTGCTTGCGCTGGAGCAAAATGTCTTTCTCGTCTCAGGTACTGCCGATCCCCACTACCATCAGCCTACTCTCGAAAGAATCATTACTTACAAGCCAAATATTCATCGATGTTTGCCACAAAACGCAAAACACTCCCTAGACATCGGTCTACAGGTTGACCTTTCCTTACAAGTCTTACAAACTATCATGGATAAACTTGGTTGTTTTTTGGACAAGTCGCTGGACAATTAAGCATAACGCTTCGATACCCGCTTCAACACTTTTTTCATTTGCTTGCGTCTGCATTGCAACACTTTTTGGATGAATTTTTTTTCGGACTTTTTCAGACACCCTTTCGGTACCCTTTTGATCGCTTTTTTGATTTCTGAAGTAGGCAAAGATTGGATTTTTTTCACCATCTTGTCAAGCTGCTTTCGATTTTCCCGTGTGAACCGTCTCAATCCGCAGGGAATTCGTTGCTTCTTTTTGTCTCCGGTATGCAAGCAAAATTTGTACGCTTTTTTACAGGAGAACCTATTCTTTGCTCTACGAAGATTCCATTTAGCAGGATTGCCAAACAATGACATGCCGTGATCGATGCCATACCATTTGTATTTCTTCCATGATTTTCTTCGGTAGAGAATCAAGTTGCGATTCGAACGGTCCGGGTTAAGAATCCATGCATCGAAAGCCACCAAACGTGCTAATTTTTTGGCATTCCTGATATATTTGTGCGGTTTTTTCTTTACGTATAACTTCGCCTTTTTCCAAGGAATAACCTTCCTGGCATTGGCTTTAACAGAGACAAGACCGCGCTTAATATACCCTCGTGGTCCTCTTACACGAACCTGTAATACTTTTGCAACGGGTAACTCGAGTTTTTTGGCTAAGTATGCAGCAATGTATTCGTTCGCGACAAGAATACGATAACTCTTGCGATGATGTGCCCGGACATTTGATTTAAAATATCCTTCCCGATTGTTCCGTTTGTGAACACTCCAAATCAACCGACCGTAACGCTTGCGCAAGTGCTTTCGATAACGCCATTTCAATTTCACCACACTTGTCACCCCTGTCCTGTTTTATACAGTATACGAGTCTGGATTCCAATTGGTGAAACCAAACGGCCAACACCTCCCGCTTTTGGGTATAAAAGGTGTTGGCCGATTAGTGATGCTGCTTCCTGTTCTTTTACCGAAGCGGGATAAAAATTTCATACGCATTGTCGACGCGAGCAGACTCATGCACAGAGGGAACATAACGCTGGTCGTAGCGCTCCATGCGAAGAGCTTGGTCGTCCACTTGATGACCATTCTCGTTGAGCCAGCCAAACAGACTGTGGTATGTGTTTTGGACCTGTTCCATCGGTCCTGTATGAGTAAAACGAGCGTATGTCTTCGCTGGGATGGTGAACCCCACCATGCCCTCAGGGATATGCTCAAAACGCTCTACCTCTACCACAATGTACTCGGTATACATTTTGTGCGTCCGATTCTCGTCGCTGATGTCGTAACGTACATCTGGTGAAATCGCGAGAGGGATCTCATCCTGACGCTTCAAAAAAGTCTCCCATAGTTTGGGCATGTATTCGACAAGCATTGGAAAAGAACCGGAGAAGCTAAGCCCAATCAGATGTTTTTGCGGTACGTGAACAATCGTCCCTTCCATCTCTCCACCTCATTCATCTGCGTTTTACCTCGTATTTTGACAATTGGTGGAAAAATCCTGCAAGAATGCAAAAAAAGCACCTCCCGCCAATAAGACAGGAAGTGCTTTCTCCATTTCGTTGCTTTTATTCAAACGCTTTTTTCATCGCTTGGTAGCTTGCTTCAATCGTCCGTTCGATATCTTCATCCGTATGAGCCAAGGAAACGAACATACCCTCAAACTGGGACGGCGGGATCATGACGCCTTCCTCCAGCAGATAGCTAAAGTATGCCGAGAAACGCTCCAGATCGGATGTTTTCGCTGTTTCATAGTTGATCACCGGCGTCTCTGTGAAGAACAGGCAAACCATGGAGCCTACGCGATTGAGCGTGTGCGGAATGCCCAGCTTCTTAGCATTGTCAGCCAAGCCTTCAGCCAAACGAGCGGACATCTTCTCCAAGCGCTCGTAAGCGCCTGGTTTGCTGAGCTCTTGCAAGGTAGTCAAACCAGCAGCCATCGCCAAAGGATTTCCTGACAGCGTCCCTGCCTGATAGATTGGCCCTGCTGGAGCCACTTGCTGCATGATCTCCCGTTTGCCGCCGTATGCACCTACTGGCAAGCCTCCACCAATGACTTTCCCCATCGTTGTCAAATCCGGAGTAATGCCGTACAGCTCTTGTGCACCGCCCAGTGCTACACGGAAGCCAGTCATGACTTCATCGAAAATGAGCAGTGTCCCATGTTTCTCCGTAATTTCACGCAGCCCTTCGAGGAAGCCTGGCTGTGGAGGAACAACCCCCATGTTGCCCCCGATTGGCTCCACAATAACTGCTGCCAGATCATCACCAAACGCTTCAAATGCCAGTTTGACGCTTTCCAGATCATTGTAAGGAACCGTAATCGTGTTGTGTGCTGTTCCTTCTGGTACACCTGGGCTGTCTGGAAGTCCTAATGTAGCCACACCGGAACCAGCTTTGATCAACAGGCTATCGGCATGACCGTGGTAGCAGCCTTCGAACTTCATGATTTTGTTGCGTCGGGTATAGCCACGCGCGAGGCGCAGAGCGCTCATCGTCGCCTCTGTACCGGAGTTCACCATGCGCACAACTTCCACAGATGGCACGATCTCACAAACGAGCTTTGCCATTTCTGTTTCCCGCTCAGTCGGTGCGCCAAAGCTGGTTCCAAGCGCAGCTACTTCCGTAATCGCTGCAAGGACACGCGGGTGCGCATGACCCAAGATCAACGGACCCCACGAGCCGATGTAGTCAATGTAGCTGTTTCCATCTACATCAAAAATGCGGGAGCCCTCTCCTTTTTCGATGTAAACAGGATTGCCTCCCACGCTCTTAAAGGCACGAACCGGACTGTTTACTCCGCCTGGTATGTAATGCTGTGCTTCTGCAAATAACTGAGTAGATTTTTCTCTATTCATCTCGTGCTCACCTCGCCAGCCATTTTGCAACATCTTTTGCATGGTACGTAATGATCATATCTGCACCTGCGCGTTTGAAGCCAACCAATGTTTCCATAACGATACGCTCTTCATCGATCCAGCCATTTAAAGCTGCCGCTTTTACCATGGAATACTCGGCACTCACATTGTAAGCCACGATCGGCAGGTTGAAGTTCTCACGCAGACGAAGAACCATGTCCATGAACGCAAGACCTGGCTTGACGATCAAGAAGTCCGCGCCTTCTTTAACATCGGAAGCTGCCTCGCGCAGACCTTCACGTGCATTGGCCGCGTCCATTTGGTAGCTTTTGCGATCGCCGAATTGTGGAGTGGAGCCTGCCGCATCGCGGAACGGCCCGTAGAAGGCAGAAGCGTATTTCACCGCATAGGACATGATCGGAATGTGCTCAAAACCAGCCTCGTCCAAAGCTTCACGGATTGCAATCACGAAACCGTCCATCATGTTGGAAGGTGCAATAATATCTGCTCCAGCTTTTGCTTGGGAAACGGCAGTCTGCCCCAAAAGCTTCAAGGTTTCATCATTCACAACTTCGCCTTCGTGAATGACACCACAGTGACCATGGTCGGTGTATTCACACAGGCATGTATCTGCAATCACGATCATTTCCGGATGGGCTTCCTTGATCAAACGCATCGCCTGCTGGGTAATCGCATCATCATTGTACGCCTCTGTTCCGCATGCGTCTTTATTTGTTGGTACCCCAAACATCAGAACAGCTTGAATTCCCAGAGCTACGATTTCCTTCATCTCTTCGGCCAGCGTGTCCAAGGAGAGCTGATACACACCTGGCATGGACGGAATCTCGTTCTTAATACCGGTTCCTTCCACTACGAACAACGGATAAATCAAGTCTTCCACCCGTACGTGGTTCTCCCGCACCAGATTGCGCATAGCCGCACTTTTGCGAAGGCGGCGATGACGGTCAAATGTTTGTGCCATGTCGATTCCCTCCCAGATTCTCTATGATAGCTGCTAGTAATCCTTCCACGGTGTACTCACTTGCTACTGCATGAACAGAAAGTCCGTTTTGCTTTGCTGTATCTGCCGTTATCGGTCCGATACAGGCTATCTGAACGTGCTTGAGCCAGTCTAACGATGCATAGGGCTCCATCGCTGCCATGAAATGCGTCACCGTTGAAGAGCTGGTAAACAAGATGATATCAATGAGACCTTGCTGTAGTTTTTCCGCTGCTTCTGGAGCGTGCTCTGCATCAATGACAGTGTGATACACGTCTACCTCTGTCACAGCAAGCCCCAAGCGAGCCAACTCCTTTGGCAATGTCTTGCGCGCAATATCTGCACGAGGCAGCAGAACGCGCTGACCAGAGTGCAACTGATCATACAAGCTCGACAGCAAGCCCTCCGCGACGTAATCAGACGGGATGACAGCTACTTCGAGCCCGTGATGCTCAAGCGCCTTGGCCGTCTTCGGACCGACCGCAGCAATTTTGCCAGTGAACGCTTCAAGGCCAACCCCGACCTCGCGCATGCGCTCCAAGAAGAAGCGCACGCCATTCACACTTGTGAAGACCACCCAGTCGTATGTTGGCAACTGGGTGATGGCTTCGTCGATCTTGGCAGTGTCCGTCGGCGGCATCATTTTTAGCAGGGGAAATGCGTATGCTTCTCCACCCAACCGCTCGATCTGTTCAACAAGCTCGCGAACTTGACTTCTTGCCCGGGTGACCATGATGCACTTGCCAGTCAGCGGCTTGTGCGATCCGTGGACAATCATTGCTCATTCTCCCGCAATACTTCCGCAAGTACGTCTCCCGCTCCTTGCGCCAGAAGTGCTTCTGCTACTTGAATGCCCAGCGCTAACGGATCCTGGCCAGTCGCCGTGTTTTTGAACATTTGCTTCCCATCTGGGGTGCCAACCATTCCGGTCAACGTAATTTCATTGTTCTCTCCAACTGTCGCATATGCGCCAATCGGCACCTGACAGCCCCCTTGGAGCTTGTGCAGGAAGCTCCGCTCTGCCGATACGGCCAAACGCGTCGGTGCGTCATCAAATTGCTTCAAGAGAGCGAGTGTCTCCTCATCGTCTGCTCGGCATTCGATGGCAAGCGCACCTTGACCGACTGCTGGCAAGCTGATTTCAACAGGCAGGAACTGCGAGATTTCCCCTTCAAAATTCACGCGCTCAAGTCCAGCTGCAGCAAGGATGATCGCATCAAAATTTCCTTCTGCAAGCTTACGCATGCGCGTATCAATATTTCCACGCAAAGATTCGATTTGAATATCAGGGCGATATGCGAGAATCTGTGAAGAACGGCGCAAGCTACTGGTCCCTACCAAAGCTCCCTGTGGTAATTCATCCAACGTCTTGCCGTCCTTGGAAAGCAGGACATCTCGAGGATCAACACGCTTCGGAATCGCGCCGATTACCAAGCCCTCTGGCAATTCAGCAGGCATATCCTTCAAGCTGTGTACCGCAAAATCGGTTTCCTTATCGAACAACGATTGCTCGATTTCTTTGACAAACAATCCTTTTCCGCCAACTTTGGACAAGGTCACATCGAGGATTCGATCGCCTTTCGTCACGATTTCATGCAATTCAAAATCAGCCTCAGGTGCAAACCCCTTCAGTTTATCTACGACCCATTTCGTTTGAGTGAGCGCCAATTTGCTGCGACGCGTTCCCACTTTCCATTTTCCCATGACAGCCTCCTTGATGAACAGCTCCTACCACCAGTCGTGAAATGTAGAAGTAGTGAAGCCTAAAAAATTGATAAGCAGTAACAAAAACGCCACGACGTTCCACTGCGCGAGTCTGCGCATCTGCATCGTATCCCGATAGCGCTGGTACAGCCACAGCGAATAGATCGCAACAACCAGCACGGAGAGCACTACTTTTGAATCTAGCAGAAATTTCTCCGGCAAAACCATTTTACCCCAAATAATCCCTAATACAATCGAGAGCAAGAGCATCGGTACACCCAGCATGTTCATTCGGTACGCGTAGCCTTCCAATTGATCGAGGCTAGGCAAACGCCTGAGCAACGGTGACCACCGTCTTCCCTTGAGCATTTTGTGCTGGAGCAAGTACATGGCCGAGAAGATCATCGAGAGCGAGAACGCCCCGTAGCTGAACATGGCCAGTGTCACATGCGTCAGCAATAGCTCAGAGGTCAAAATGCTCGATACAGCCTCAATCGGCGTTTCCGGTAAAAACATCGACATGACGAGCACGACAAACCCGATAATATTGGTAAAAAAGACCAGCAAATCAATCCGAAAAAAATAGTGAATGGCAAGCGACAAGCCTACCAGCACCCATGAATAAAAAAAGAGTGTCTCAAACAGCGTAATGACTGGAAAATATCCCTTCATGACTGCTTGCGAGACAAAAAATGCGGTTTGCAAGGCCCAAACGACAACAAGCAACCCGAAAGCCAGACGATTGACTTTCCGGTTGCTTTGCAAGAAGTCGTTAAAATAGAAGAGAACACTTGCAGCGTAGAGAAAGATCGTCAAGTCGTAGATCCATCTCACCTCGGCCATGCACTCTCTCCCCCACTTTCCCAATCGGTTTCTAACAGTGCGTGTTCAAAAAGTTGGCTTTTTGAACAACCTCTAGTAGCAGATAGATTGTAAGGTCAGCTTAGTCAGGGAACCGGGAAACCAATACTTGCTCCCGAGAAGAAGATGTCTGTTTATTTTTATCGTTAGCCCAGATTGCTTCCTGTTCTTTTCGTTCCAGGATCTCCTCCAACGCAAACATTTTCTCGAAAATATCCAGTACTTCTTCCCCATCTTTGGTAGCTGCCATTTCTTTTAAACGCACGACCGGATCGTGCAACAGTTGATTGACAATGCCCTTGGTTGTCTTGCGGATGATGTGCATATCCCGCTCAGACAGGTTCGGCAGCTTGTTTTCGATTTTTCGCATCGCTTCGCTTTGGATCGCATTTGCCTTGTCGCGCAATGCGGCGATCAGTGGTGCTACGCCAAGCGTCTGGTACCAGGTCGTAAATGCCACGATCTCTTCTTGAATCATGACATCCAGCCGTTCCGCTTCACGAGAACGTTCCGCAACATTACTCGCAACGATGCCTTCCAGATCGTCAATATCATATAAAAATACGTTATCAAGATCATGCAAGTCAGGATTCAGATCGCGAGGAACTGCGATATCCACCATGAACAACGGACGATGCTTTCGTTGTTTCATGATCGGAGCCAGTTCTTTTTTGCCGAGGACATAACCTGTCGCTCCGGTCGAGCTGATGACGATGTCTGCTGTGAGCAGTGCCTCAGGCAGCTGCTCCATCGTACAGGAGTCACCCTTGAACTTCTCTGCCAAAAGCTGCGCTCGCTCCAATGTACGATTCGCAACCATGACGCGTTCCGATCCATTTGCGTGCAGATGCTTGGCGGTCAGCTCGCTCATTTTGCCCGCTCCGACGATCAGGACAGACTTCCCTGCAAAGGAACCGAAGATCTTTTTCCCCAGTTCGACAGCAGCGTAGCTCACAGAAACCGCATTTTGTCCAATCGCTGTCTCTGTATGGGCACGCTTGGCAAACGTAATCGCTTGCTTGAACAAGGTGTTGAAGACAGTCCCTGTCGTTTGATGCTCCTGCCCCAACAGGAACGCATCCCGGACTTGTCCGAGGATTTGTGTTTCTCCCATTACCATCGAATCAAGACCGGAAGAGACGCGGAACAAATGCTCGATTGCCCGTTCGTTCTCTTTTATATAGAGATGATCCTTAAATTGTTCTTTCTCCACGCCGAACCATTCAGCCAAAAAACGGCGGGTATAGTCTCGGCCTATATTTGCCTGGTCGCAAACGACGTAAATTTCCGTCCGGTTGCACGTCCCCAGGATGATACATTCTGCGATACTCTTCGTCTGGGAGAGTAGATGAAGAGCGCGTGCTGTCCCATCGTCGCTGAATGTAAACTTTTCGCGAATTTCGACAGGAGCTGTTTTATAGTTTAAACCCAGCAAAAGAATATCCATAATGTCCTCCCAGAATAACAAACCTGTTAACGGCATATGTAAAATGCACTATTATTATATCATTATGTCCCGAATCGGATAGGAGTAATTGTGAAAAGTTTTTTAACGGAGCGCACTTTGCGTATCTCCTATATAATCCGCTTGCGTTCCTTCCGGGAATCCCTTATGATGTCGCCTATACATGAAAACCGAAGAAAAATTGTGAAAATGTCAGAAAGGAGAGGAAAGAAGCTTTGAGAAAACCTTGGATGGCAGATATAACGCTGCTCCTCGTCGCAGTTATCTGGGGAACTACGTTTTTGATCGTACAGCAGGCAATCGCATCGCTGCCTCCCAATACGTTTAACGCTGTTCGTTTTACCATTGCTGCGTTATTTTTATTGATCATCTATTTCATCCGCAATCGTCATCGTGGGCAAACCCCTGAATGGAGAGGGCCACTGCTTCGTGCAGGCGTCATTCTCGGCTTTTGGCTCTGTCTGGGATACGCCTTACAGACAGTAGGACTATTATATACTTCGCCGTCCAAAGCTGGCTTTATCACTGGATTAGCCGTCGTATTGGTGCCGCTCTTCTCGTTTTTGCTCTTGCGTGAGCGCGTCAAGCCTTTCGCTATCTTCGGTGTGATTCTGGCAGCATTCGGCTTGTATTTGCTGACGCAGAACCAGTCATTCTCCTTTAATCTCGGTGATGCTCTGATCTTCGTCGCTGCCATCTGCTTCGCCATGCAAATCGTCTTTACCGGTAAATACGCACCTCGTTTTGCAGCATTGCCCCTTGCCATCACGCAATTAGGCACAGTTGGTGTGATGAGCTGGCTGTACGCCTTTTTCTTTGAGGATTGGAGTCGTGCTTTTGATCCGGCGATTTTGTTCATACCCGAGGTGGCCTTTGGTTTGATCGTCACTTCTATTTTCGCCACGGCACTGGCCTTTCTCGCGCAAACGGCCTTGCAAAAGCAAACCAGCTCGACGCGGGTCGCTCTCATTTTCGCTTTGGAGCCCGTATTTGCTGCAGTCACCTCCTACGTCTTTATTCATGAAATATTAAGTGGAAGACAGTTAACCGGATGTCTCCTGATTTTCACCGGCATGATTCTCGCTGAGCTGCCGATTCAAGAATGGGTGCGGAATTTCCGTCAGAGAAAGCCAAATGACGGTCGTGAATCCGCCTGATGCGAAAAGCAAAAAAGTTCCTTCTCCCCTGCGGGAAAGGAACTTTTTTTTATGAGCTCTTCTTAACCTCTAGCATTACGGCATCCACAAAAAGCTGCATAACGGGTCCACACACTTCTTGCGGGTAACGCTCCGTTCGTTTGAGCCACTGTTTGAGACGGAGCAAATGATAGACTGCTTGTGGCAGTCGCCCTCTTGTCCCATGATCGATGAGAGCAACTGCCGACAGACCGACTTTGGTCCACAGATGGAACTTCTCCACCCACGGCCTCGTTTCTGCTGCAAGCTTCTCATTCGCCATCCCTGCCAACAGCTTGTTTGCCGCCGCCTCCATCTTCTGAAAAAGAGCCGTCAAGTCCGCAATGGCCTTTTGTCGATCTCCTTCCAAGAAATGAAAGCGGAAGGTCAGAATCGCTTCTAGCAATCGCGGCGATTCCACCTCGCATAAAAACGAGCTTTGCACGTTATTCGCAAAGGTGAAGAAAGCATCCGCATCCTTTTGTCCCGCTACTTCTTCGACCGCTTGTTTCCATACCGTCTCAGGGTCGTAGCCGATCGGATCTCGCAAATAGGCTGCCGTCGTAATCAAAGGAATCTTCGAGCATTCTGGTCTAGACATCGCATTCGCCACATAGCCTGCTGCGTATTGCCACAGGTCAGGGTCTCGGTGACGCAATGGACCGATATGTAGTTCGTTCGCCATGGCCAAATCATTCACCGGGTAGTTGTCCCAATAAAATGGCTGATGACCGGTGTACTCTTGAAAGCGAATCGCATCACCGTCCGTCAGGTAAGGCGAGCAGACGAATCGTCCCGTCCAGAACAAATCGATTTCTGGCGGCAAATGCTTGCCGAGGTACATGATATACGCTTCTTTTCCTATCCCGTTGTATTGTGTAGGACAGACAACCAGCTTGACTGAATCGCCCCAGCTGCGTATCAAATCCCACACATAAAGCGTCGTATGGGCATGCGCCTCCGCCAAATGGGCAAACTCGGCTACATCTTTCTCATGCAACAGGTGCATGGGGATATCATCGAACAATAGCGCAAAATAACGCACACCGCGATCATACAAATCCCGATACTTCTTACCTAACAGCTCCAAGTGCTGACGATTCGTATATTCCATGCTAAGTCCGGGACCCAGACAATAAATAAACTGCATGTTGTAAGTCTTTGCCCGCTGGATTAGCTCATCTAACTGTTGATTGGCTTTCACAGGAAGCGGCTCCATCCAGCGTTCCCTCAGATACTCGTCATCTTTGGGAGCGTAGAAATACGCGTTGTAATCATATCGGTGCAAAAAGTCGATCATATCCAGCCGCTCTTCATGTGTCCAAGGTGTTCCATAGAAGCCTTCGATCACACCACGTACAGCAAAGCAAGCAACCCCGCTCACTTAGATGCTCCCTTCCCCACGACGAATTGGGTCTAAGAATTACTCACTGGCTGGAGCAATCTCTTCTGCCCTGGCAGCCGTCTCCCTTGCCATTTCCTCACCAGCACGGATACGACGCATGATTTCTGCCCACAGCTCATCCTTGCCTTGACCTGTCTCCGAGGAAAATACAATGATCGTATCATCCCCGCGCAAATTCAGGCTTTGACGGATGATCTTTGTATGCTGTAGCCAACGCCCGCGAGCGATTTTATCACCTTTCGTCGCTACGACTACGGTAGGGAGCCCGATTTGCTTGCACCAATCGTACATCGCAATATCGTCTTTACTCGGAGCATGGCGAATATCGACCAGTTGAATAATGAAGCGAAGCTCATTCCGGTTTTTCAAATAACCCTCGATCATTTTTCCCCATTGTTCCTTGATCGTCTTCGCTACCTTTGCATACCCATAACCCGGGAAGTCAACGAAGTAGAGCATTTGATTGACACGGAAATAGTTCAATGTCTGGGTTTTACCCGGACGAGAACTAATCCGGGCAAGCCCTTTGCGATTCATCATTTTATTGAGCAACGATGATTTTCCTACGTTAGAGCGTCCTACCAGCGCGATCTCATGGAGGCCATCTGTCGGATACTGCTTCGGTCCAACCGCACTGATAATAAACTCTGATGATGTTACTTTCATGCTTTGTCACCTACTGGCTGTTTAGTTAGCGCGTGACGCAGCACTTCATCTAAATGGTCAACTGGATAGAATGTCAGTTCACCGCGTACGCTCTCCGGGATATCCTCGATATCTTTCTCGTTGTCTTTTGGCAAAATGATCGTGGTTAAACCTGCACGGTGAGCGGACATGCACTTTTCTTTCAGCCCGCCAATTGGCAGTACCCGACCTCGCAGTGTAATCTCCCCAGTCATCCCCACCTCTTTTTTCACAGGGATTTTCGTGAGGGCGGATACGAGTGCGGTTGCCATCGTAATCCCAGCAGACGGACCGTCTTTTGGAATCGCCCCTTCCGGAAAGTGGATGTGGATGTCGTTCTTCTCGTGGAAGGCAGGATCGATTCCCCACTGTTCTGCACGGGAGCGAATATAACTGAATGCAGCCTGCGCAGATTCCTTCATGACGTCACCCAGTTTCCCTGTCAGGGTGAGCTTTCCTTTTCCAGGCAAAATGCTGACTTCTACATTCAGCGTATCTCCGCCTGCTTGTGTCCAAGCCAGACCCGTAACGGAGCCGACTTGATCTTTTATCTCCGCCAGACCGTAGCGGTAGCGCGGTTTGCCGAGCAGCGTCTCCAACGTTTTGACCGTAACCACGACACGCTTTTTCTCACCGCCCACAATCAGCTTGGCAGCTTTGCGGCATACGTTTGCTGCTTCGCGATTGAGGTTTCGAACTCCCGCTTCCCGCGTGTACAAACGAACGAGCTTCAGCATCGCATCGTCGTTCATCTTCAGCTTATCTTTGCCCAGACCGTGATCCTGCATTTGCTTCGGCAAGAGGTAATCACGCAAAATGTTCAGCTTTTCCAGTTCGGTATAGCTGGAAATCGAGATGACCTCCATCCGGTCCAAGAGCGGACGCGGAATCGTATCGAGACTGTTTGCGGTCGTAATAAACATGACGTTCGTCAAATCATAGGTCTCTTCGATATAGTGATCACTGAATTTATCATTTTGGTTTGGATCTAGCACTTCAAGTAGGGCAGACGCAGGGTCTCCGCGGAAATCGGACGCGAGCTTGTCGATCTCATCCAGCAAAAAGACAGGATTAACCGTGCCAGCTTGCTTCATTCCTTGGATGATCCGTCCTGGGAGAGCTCCTACATACGTACGACGGTGACCGCGAATTTCTGCTTCATCTCGCACTCCCCCCAAGGAAATGCGAACAAATTCACGCCCGATTGCACGCGCTACAGAACGGGCCAGAGATGTTTTCCCGACACCCGGAGGACCAACCAGACAAAGGATCGGTCCACGCATGGAGTTTACCAGCTTTTGTACTGCCAAATACTCCAAGACACGCTCTTTTGGTTTATCCAAGCCGTAATGATCTTCATCGAGAACTTGCTGTGCATGATGAATATCCAGATTGTCTTCTGTCGTCTTCGTCCACGGTAGCGCAAACAAGGTATCGATATATGTGCGGATGACTGAGCCTTCCGCAGAAGTCGCCGGCATCTTTTCCAGACGCTCGAGCTCCTTCTCGATCTTCGCTTTGATCCGTTCAGGAGCGTCCGATTTTTCGAGCCCGGCACGCAACTCATCTACTTCACCTTGGCGGCCATCCTTGTCGCCCAGCTCTTTTTGGATAGCTTTCATTTGCTCACGCAGGTAGTATTCCTTTTGCGTGCGCTCCATCTGTTTCTTCACGCGGTTGCCGATCTTGCGTTCCAGCTCTAGTACCTCGCGCTCGTTGTTCAAAATGGTCAAAAGAATTTCGAGACGTTCCTTGATGTTGGTCGTCTCCAGAATTTCTTGTTTGTCCTTCATCTTGAGTGGCAAATGGGAAGCAATGACATCGGCCAAACGTCCTGGTTCCTCAATATCCTGCACAGAGGTCAGTGCCTCTGGCGAAACCTTTTTGGACAGCTTGATGTACTGCTCAAAGTGGCCCAGCAAGGAACGCATTAAAGCTTCCACTTCGTTTTGCTCTGTTTTTTCATCTTGCAAATATGTAATCGACACGACGAAATAATCTTCCTGCTGAAGATACTCCTCGATCTTCGCGCGTTGCAAGCCTTCTACCAAAACACGGATTGTCCCATTTGGCAGCTTCAGCATTTGTTTCACACGCGCAACGGTACCAATCTTGTAAATTTGCTCAGCATCTGGCTCTTCTATGTGGACCTCTTCTTGTGTCGCAAGCAAAATCTTGTTATCGTCTACCATGGCTTGCTCCAATGCGCGGATGGACTTTTCCCGTCCAACGTCCAAATGGAGTACCATTGTCGGATAAACAAGCAATCCTCGCAACGGGAGAAGCGGTAATTCTCGTTTACCGGAACGTTCGCCCAAGCGGATGCACCTCTCCTTGTTGATCTACCCTCTTACAAAGAGCCTTATAACAGACAAAAACGGCCCTCAAAGCCGTTTTTTAAACGCCCACCCGGCCCAAAAAACGAGACAAAAAAGATCATACACAATCATTTTTTGTGGAGCTCGTTTCAGGCCGGGCAAGGCCTCTGGCTCTTTGCAAGCAGAAGCTTTTTTCCATTGTAGCGCAAACACAATCCGATGTCTAATCCGCGAGCATACCCGACTGTTACAGGGATAGCGGAGAGGAAGCGAGATCCTCTTCTGGGATTTGCAAAGTAAATCCCGTCGCCTCCTCTTCTTGCATGGTAGCTTGCGGTACAGCTAGCTCGATTACTTCAGAGACTGTAGACACCGGAATGACTTCGATCCCTTTCATGTCCGTAAAAATACTTTGCCAGTTTTCCTGTGGAATGAGGACTCTGGTCGCTCCCGCCTGTTTGGCGGCTTCCACCTTTGCCACTACACCCCCAACTGGCTTTACCTTCCCATGTATACTCACTTCGCCAGTCATCGCCAGTAAATTATCGACAGGCTGATTCACAATCGCCGAGTAGATCGCAGTGGCAATGGTAATGCCCGCAGAAGGCCCATCGACAGGGATGCCTCCCGGAAAATTGATATGCAGATCATAATCATACGGACGAACGCCCATTCTGCTCAAGACAGTCAAGACGTTTTCGATCGAGCCTTTTGCCATCGACTTTCGGCGAATCGTCCGGCTGCGGCTGCCCATCTCCTCTTCCTCTGCCATTCCTGTCATCGCCATTCGACCTTGACCAGAAACAGCTGCGGGTGAAGCAGTCACTTCAAGCTCCATCACACTACCCATGTTTGGACCGTACACAGCAAGACCGTTGACCAAACCGACCTGCGGTGTATCATGCACCTGTTTTTCGGGGCGAGGTGATTTTTGACTGCTGTGCATTACCCATTCCACATCGGCAGCCTGGATGTCTTGGCGTTCTTCCGTCAAGGCAATTCCCGCGGCGATTTGCAAGGTATTGATCGCTTCACGTCCATTGGTCGCGTAGCGCTCGATCACAGAAACAGCGCTATCTTCTATATTCATATTCATTTTAGGCACGGCTGTACGCACGATACACCCAATTTCCCCAGCCTTTAATGGACGGAAAAAGATTTCCAGGCAACGGGAACGAAGCGCAGCAGGCAGTTCTTCTGGCAGCCTCGTCGTCGCTCCAACCAGACGAAAGTCGGCGGGTAAACCGTATTTGAAAACGTCATGAATATGCGAAGGAATTTGGTTGTTTTCCTCGCTGTAGTAAGCACTCTCCAGCATGACTTTACGGTCTTCGAGAACCTTTAGTAACTTATTCATCTGAATCGGATGAAGTTCCCCAATTTCATCAAGAAAAAGCATGCCACCGTGCGCTTTCGTCACAGCACCTGGCTTTGGCTGCGGAATCCCTGCCTGCCCAAGCGAGCCTGCCCCTTGATAAATCGGATCATGTACGGAGCCGATTAACGGGTCAGCAATCCCACGCTCATCAAACCGCGCAATCGTCGCATCGATTTCAATAAACTTGGCATCAGAAGAAAACGGTGATAGCTGATTTTTCTTCGCTTCTTCCAGTACGACCCTAGCCGCTGCGGTCTTGCCTACACCTGGTGGTCCATAAATAATGACATGCTGTGGGTTGGGACCGCACAAAGCGGCACGCAACGCGCGAAGCCCATCTTCTTGTCCTACAATTTCTTCCAAAGTCGCTGGTCTTGTTCTCTCTGACAGAGGTTCTGTCAACGCAACCATTCTCATTTTACGAATGGAATCAAGATCCTTGCGCGATTCCTTTTCGGTTGAGGTTTTCGTGTTTCTCTGCGCTCGCAGCAAGTTCCAAAAGTAGGTGCCGATCACGATACCAACAACCACTTCAATGACAGCAATGACCAATGTCGTATAGTCCATATGCAGTCCCTCCCATGCGTCTTCGCTTGCGGTCAACTTTTGTCCTCCGAAGAGAGAGGAGCACGTTCATGACCGTATTGTGCATATGTAAAGCTTCTCTTGAACGATATCAAGTAGTATTGCCCCGCAAGCGTAGACGTAAACCACCAACAAAAAACCACCTCGCTGATAACGAGATGGTTTTTGTAGACAATGCTTAGGCTGTTTCTTCGTGCAATTCCTGGCCTTCTTTGGTCAACAGTTGCGGCTTCACTTTATCGCGTACCGTTTCTTCGGTAATGACACACTTGTTGACGTCTTCTCTGGAAGGAAGCTCATACATCATATCGAGCATGATTTGTTCGATAATCGCACGCAGTCCGCGCGCACCAGTGTTGCGCTTAATCGCCTCTTTGGCGATTTGCAGCAGCGCACCGTTATCGAACTCCAGCTCAACACCGTCGAGACTCAGCAGTTTTTGGTACTGTTTCACCAAAGAGTTTTTCGGCTCTGTCAGGATACGCACGAGCGTCTCCTCATCCAGCGGCTCCAAAGTAGCCAGCACTGGCAAACGACCAACGAACTCCGGAATCAGACCAAATTTCAGCAGGTCTTCCGGCAAAATGTATTTCAGGTATTCTCCGGCTTTCAGATCGCCTTTTACGCCATCGCCGAAGTCTGCACCGAAACCGATAACTTTTTTACCCAAGCGACGCTTGATAATCTGCTCGACGCCATCAAATGCACCGCCGCAGATGAACAAAATGTTCGACGTGTCGATTTGGATGAACTCTTGGTGAGGATGCTTGCGTCCGCCTTGTGGTGGAACACTCGCAACGGTACCCTCCAAAATTTTCAAGAGCGCTTGCTGAACGCCTTCACCAGATACATCACGCGTGATGGATGGGTTTTCCGATTTGCGGGCTACCTTATCAATCTCGTCGATGTAAATGATTCCTTTTTCAGCCTTCTCCACATCATAGTCAGCAGCTTGAATGAGCTTGAGCAAGATGTTTTCAACGTCTTCGCCCACATAGCCTGCTTCTGTCAGAGAAGTTGCGTCCGCAATCGCGAAAGGTACATTCAGAATGCGCGCCAATGTTTGCGCGAGCAACGTTTTCCCGCTACCAGTCGGACCGATCAGCATGATGTTGGATTTTTGCAGCTCCACATCCTCGATCTTCGCCCCGGAATTAATCCGTTTGTAGTGGTTGTACACCGCTACAGACAAGGATTTCTTCGCCATATCTTGACCGATGACATAGTCGTCCAAGATTTTGCGAATTTCCACTGGCTTTGGAATTTCTTTCATATCGATTTCTTCTTCAGTGCCCAGTTCTTCCTGTACAATTTCATTGCACAGTTCGATACATTCGTCACAAATGTAAACACCAGGACCAGCTACCAGCTTGCGCACCTGTTCCTGGGACTTGCCGCAGAAGGAACACTTCAGTTGGCCTTTGTCGTCGTTAAACTTAAACATGCGCTTCACCTCACAACGGGTCAGTTTTTGCGTTCGATAATAGAGTCAATCAATCCGTAGGCCTTTGCTTCTTCTGCACTCATGAAATTGTCGCGGTCTGTATCTTGCTCTACGCGTTCATAAGGCTGACCTGTCCGCTCAGACAAAATCTCATTCAGCTGGCGCTTCGTTTTCATAATCCATTCCGCATGAATGCGGATGTCTTCTGCTTGCCCACGCACACCGCCGAGCGGTTGGTGAATCATCACCTCGGCGTTTGGCAGAGCAAAGCGCTTGCCTTTTGCACCAGCAGCCAACAGGAAAGCACCCATACTGGCAGCCATGCCCACACAAATCGTGGACACATCCGGTTTGATGTACTGCATGGTGTCATAAATGGCCATTCCTGCTGTAACAGAGCCACCTGGAGAGTTTATGTATAGCGATATGTCTTTGTCCGGATCTTCTGCCTGCAAGAATAGCAGCTGAGCGACAACCAGATTGGCGATTTCATCATCAATCTCGGTGCCCAAAAGAATAATCCGGTCTTTCAGGAGGCGCGAGTAAATATCGTAGGAACGCTCTCCCCTGCTTGTTTGCTCGATGACCATAGGGATTAACATTATGTATTTTCCTCCTTTGCCGAAAAAAGTCAATGGTGGAAAAACAAGGCACGATACACTCGTGCCTTGTGGTCTTGACAGCCAGCGTCAGGGTTAGCCTGCCCTCTGACCAATCATGCGTTCTTCTAAGCTTATGCTGTTACTTTGCTTTCTGCAACCAGCAAATCTACTGTTTTGCGAGTTTGCACATCGCGGTACAGAGCAACCATGCCATCTTGTGCGGAGAAGATTTTGCGCAGCTCATCTGCTGGGCGGCCGTATACGCCAGCCAGTTTATCCAGTTCTGCGTTTACGTCTTCTTCTGTTGCTTCGATGTTTTCCGCTTTGCCAATTGCTTCCAAAGTCAAGGAAGTGCGAACACGGGATGTTGCGTCTGTACGCAATTGATCACGCAGTTGGCTCTCATCCATGCCGGAGAACTGGTAGTACAGTTCCAGCGTCATGCCTTGGTATTGCAGACGTTGACCAAATTCATTAACCATTTGATCCAATTCATGCTCAACCATTACTGCTGGCAAATCGATCTCAGCGTTTTCAGCTGCTTTCAGAACGAGTTGCTCACGAACATATTGATCTTTTTCTTGCGCTGTTTTTTCTTCGAGTTTTTTCTTGGTGTCTGCTTTCAGCTCTTCCAGCGTGTCGAACTCGCTCACGTCTTTGGCAAACTCATCATCCAAAACAGGCATGTTTTTGCGCTTCAGGCTGTTCAGTTTCACTTTGAATACCGCTTCTTTACCAGCGAGGTTAGGAGAGTGGTACTCTTCAGGGAAAGTTACGGTAATTTCTTTTTCTTCGCCGATGTTCAAGCCAGCCAGTTGCTCTTCGAACCCTGCGATGAAAGTACCGGAACCCAGTTCCAGAGAATAATCTTCCGCTTTACCGCCTTCAAAAGCTACTCCGTCTTGGAAGCCTTCGAAATCGATTACAGCGATATCGCCTGTTTGTGCGGCACCCTCTTCTACTGCTACGAGCTCAGCATGACGCTCTTGCATGCGCTTCAGTTCAGCGTCAACGCTCTCTTCTGTTACAGAGAAGTCTTTTTCTTCGATGGACAGACCTTTGTAGTCGCCCAGCTTCACTTCAGGCTTCACAGTTACAGTCGCTTTGAAGATCAGGTTTTTCCCTTGTTCCATTTGCGTTACGTCTACTTCTGGACGATCTACTGGCTCGATACCAGCTTCACGAACAGCTTGTCCGTATGCAGTTGGAAGCAGAATGTCAAGAGCGTCTTGGTACAAAGATTCTACACCAAAACGGGATTCGAACATTTTGCGTGGTACTTTTCCTTTGCGGAATCCTGGAACTTGAACTTTTTGAACCACTTTTTTAAACGCTTGATCCAATGCTGCGTCTACTTGCGTAGCATCTACTTCAATCGTCAGGACTCCCTGGTTATTCTCTACCTTTTCCCAATTTGCTGCCACGTAAACTTCCCCTCCTAAATCGAATAACAGAACATCGCCAGCCGCGCCATGGTATCTTCGCAGGCTCGGATGATAATATTCTAGCCATTATAACCATTCTAGTATAGCACAAATCTTTTAGTTTTCAAGAAGACCTCATTGGTCGACGAACAGAATAGTTCCCTCCCAATTGTGGAACCGGGTTGCCTGCATGATCATAAAACGCCACGGATATGTAAGTTTCTGTCGGGCTCGTTCCTGTCTCTTCTAAAAGAGCGTATGTCGGTACGTGAAAACCTCGTGGCATTTGCAGGCTACCTGGATTTAGAAACAAAATGTCTCTTTCTACTCCACAGACAGGTACATGGGAGTGACCGAATACGACTACATTTGCCCCGACCTCTTCTGCACGGTAATGAAGGCGCAGAAGAGAGCCTTTCACTCCGAAAAGATGCCCGTGCGTTTGCAGGATGTGAAGGTCGCGCCATTTGGTCTCTTGCTCAGTCGGCACCTCTTGTGTCGAATCGCAATTGCCTCGGACAAGCGTCATGTTGGAAAACGGCTCGCGCTTATGGTCGACACAAAAATCGCCACAATGCAGAATTTTTTCGACATGATGTCGGTTGACGACCTGGCTGACTTCCCGAACCAAGCCGTGGCTATCGCTCATGATGAGAATTCCCATCACGCTTCACTCTCCTGTTTTCTCTCTTGTCTACTTGAGGATTGCAAGCAGTTGCTGCATGGCACGAGCGCGGTGGCTAATCTGATTCTTTTCTTCTGGCATGAGTTCGGCCATCATTTTCTCCATCGATGGGACGTAGAATACCGGATCGTAACCGAAGCCATTTGTCCCTTTTGGTTCACGCGCGATCACACCCTCACAAGCGCCAGTGGCAATAATTGGCTCTTCGCCCGGAATCACCAACGCCAACGTACAACGGAAGCGAGCTGTGCGTTCCTCTGTCGACACCTCTTCCAGCTCATTCAACAATTTACGCCAATTCTGCTCGTCTGTTGCATCTTCCCCAGCGAAGCGTGCAGAGTAAACACCCGGGCGTCCTTCCAGCGCATCTACTTCCAGACCGGAATCGTCACCGAGAGCTGGCATGTTCAAGTATGTAGAGATTTCGATTGCTTTTTTCAGCGCGTTCCCTTCGAAAGTGTCCTTGTCTTCTACTACCTCAGGCACACCATCAAATTCAGCGAGGCTAATCCCTTCCCAACCTGCATCTGCGAACAGCCTGTTGAATTCTTTCACTTTTCCTTGGTTCCGTGTTGCGAGAACGACTTTTTTTCGATTAGGCATGACTTTCCTCCGCTACCGATTGTGCAAAAGAGAGCGTAACATCAGCCAGCGCCTCTTTTTGACTGTGGATCAAGTTGTCAATGCCGACTTTTGCAAGGGCAATCATTTCTTGTAGCTGTTCAGGCGAAAACGGAGCATCCTCCCCCGTTCCTTGCAGCTCGACAAACTTTCCTTTTCCCGTCATGACGACATTCATGTCGACAATTGCTGTAGAATCCTCTTTGTAGTTGAGATCGAGCACGGCTTCCTCGCCGACTACCCCTACTGAGGTCGCTGCCAGGAAATCGTTTAACGGAAGCTGTTTCCAGGTGCCACTATCCACCAGCTTTTGCATCGCGTCTACCATTGCCACAAACGCTCCTGTAATCGAAGCTGTCCGTGTACCTCCGTCTGCCTGAATGACATCGCAATCCAGCCAAATGGTGCGTTCCCCCATTGCTTCAAGGTTTACAACGGAGCGCAGAGCACGTCCGATCAGACGCTGAATCTCCATTGTTCGTCCACCGACTTTTCCTTTCGACGACTCACGCGCGTTGCGGGTCGCTGTTGCTCGGGGAAGCATGGAATACTCGGCTGTGATCCAGCCCTTCCCGCCACCACGCATAAAAGGCGGTACCCGGTCCTCCAAAGTCGCCGTACAAATCACCTTTGTGTCTCCGACTTCAATCAGGCAAGATCCTTCTGCGTGTTTAATGTAATTGCGCGTAATGGTTACTGGGCGCAATTGGTCATGGGCACGGCCATCCACTCTCATTCCAAGTTCCTCCTAAATCGCTTTGTTACACTCCGATCATTATACCAGAGGCGGGAAACGATCTGCCACTGCACAAACGCCTCTTCCCTATTTACGTGAATTGCAAATATTCTTGTCACTTCCTTCCTCATAAAAAATTTCTTGCAGTCACTCAGCTATTTAAAATATTATCTAATTAGATATTTAATTAATTTGATGGTAGGTGAATTTCTTTATGAGCTTCTTGTTTCTTTTGAAAAAGCCGAATCTGCGGCGCCTTTTAACCGCCAATTTCTTAAGCGGAATCGGAGATTGGTTTAACAGCGTTGCTGTACTCGCACTGCTGCTCGAAATAACGGGAACAGCTATCGCGGTCGGCATTATCCTCGCACTACGCACACTGCCTCACTTAATTTTTGGTCCCTTGGGCGGTCTGATGGCAGACCGTTTTGATCGAAAAAAAATGATGGTCGCCTGTGATCTCGTTCGCGGATTCGTTGCTCTTTCGTTTTTGTTTGTATCTGAAAAATCAGATTTATGGATGGTCTATGCAGGTACTTTTTCGTTAGTTGCCTTTTCTTCCCTTTACAATCCTGCACGAATGTCCTTGCTCCCCAAAATCGTTGACCCTGAGGAATTGGCGACTGCGAACGCACTTGATCAAAGTATCTATGGAATCGTCATGGCCATCGGTTCGTTGATCGGCGGTATTTTTATTGCACTATGGGGAAGTGATTTCGCTTTTCTTTTCAATGCCCTCTCCTTTTTCGCCTCAGCTCTGTTTTTGGCTAGGCTGAAGGTGCCTGCCTCCCCAAACGACTCCGTTTCTAACGTACAGTTGCAGCAGGCTGCTAAAGTCTCTTCCTACGGAGAGGTAATTCGCGCCATCACATCCACACCGATTGTTTACGCCATCCTTTTGCTAAAAGCCGTGTGGCCAATCGGCGGGGGGATCATCAATGTCTTGATCAGTGTCTATGCCTATCAAGTGTTTACTGCCGGTGAATGGGGAATTGGTCTGTTGTACGGAGCGATCGGAATTGGCTTCATTATCGGAGGAGTACTTGCTCAGCGCTTTCAACGATACTTTTACGAAGTGGCTGCCAGCAGCTTTGCAGTGGAAGGCTTTGGAATGCTTTTGACCAGCTTTTCACCCACGATTTATGTAACGGCACTGTTCTTTGCGCTATCCACCGTGGCGGGAGGAATGGGGAACGCCAGCCTGAATACGTTGATTATGCGGCATGTCACTCCCAGCTACCACGGCAGAGTATTTGCTTTGGATGCGACGATCTCAAATATTCTGATCGGTCTGTCCATGCTCCTTGGCGGCTGGATTTTGACGATGGCAGACCCACGTATAGTCGGCTTTGTGGCAGGTCTTTTGATCACGTTCCCTTCGCTTGGGCTCGGGTTCGTTATTTGGAGAACCGTACGTGCTGGTGACAACGAACCATTGACGAACAAAAACCACGCTCGTTAATACGGGCGTGGCTCGTTCCTTACATCTGTATGGGATTGAGTTGAACCGGGCGGCTCACTGGCTTGGTAAACGCGCCACTCGCGAGCGGTTTTCCTTCCACCAGCAGCTGCACTTGCTTGGCTCCTGTCGTCTCTGTCAATGACAAGACGAGCGATTGCAGAGCTTCTGGGCTTGCTTCCTTGCCATCGTCATACTTGAGGATGTCACTGCTCAAATTGACTGTCACCAAATCTTTTTCCTGCTTCACATTCAGAACACGTGTCGTACGCAGCAAGGAACTGAAGAGCTGAGATCCTTGTTTCGGTCCTTTGATCAACTCTTCGACCGTTGCCTTGGCGATGTCAGTTGTTTCAGGAACCAGACGAGTGACCGGGACATAATACGTACGTGTATCATCCAGCTGACCTTGGAAATAAACCGTTACGCTGGAGGTATCTCCTGGCACTGCCCCATCGCCCAGTTCGAGATTGACTCCCTGATTCCGGTCTAATAGCGTGATGGGTGTTTTGGTTGCTGGCATTTCTGTTAACGGTGTTCCGTTCACCCAAATTTGCACAGTCTTGACGGTGCTAAATTCCGTCAACGCCCGTGTGACTGCATCGACAATTTTCTTCTCGTCTTTCTCTTCGTACGTTTTGAAGTCTTTGGAAAAATCGACAGTGGCTACGCCGTTCTTGATGACAAGTCCTTTTACTTCTGTCCCTTTCGGCAAGACAGCAGAGAAGCCACCCTGGAGCATGCTCTCAACCGGTCCACCTTTTACCATGTAGCTCAATACTTGTTTGGCAGGACCGTCTGATTTCGGAAGAGTCATCGAGACAGGAACGATATATCCGTTAGCATCCTGCAAGTACACCATTCTCTCTCCAGTCTCCTGAACGACCGGTTGTGCGCCATCTTTTGCAGCATCCGGGGACGGCGTGCCGTTGGGCAAATCCACAGATACCTCTGACTGTGGTGGTGCATCAATACTAATCGTTTCCTTTTCCGGGCCAAAGAGACCGCAGCCCGACAAAAGCACTGCGCTAACTCCCAGCACGGCCGTCATTTTCCCGATGTGCCTTATCTTCATTTCCCCAGCCTCCTCCACACACTTTGTACTACCATGTATACGAGCTAGGCTTGGGTTTATGCGTTGAAAGTTTGTCTCGCCAGACAAGGTCTTCCATCAGGGCTGGACAGTTTTTTCCAGTGAGTTGTGCTGGACGTTCACTTTGCAATCCAGCCATTCTTCTGCAATGGTCCGGAATTTGTTGGCATCCCCACTCGTCACAAACAGATGCTCCGGGCGTTCTATTTGCTTGCGTTCGGTGTCCTTCGCGATTTGCAGGGACAATTCTCGCGCTGTCTCTTCTGCGGAGTTAATCAGGCGTACTCGATCTCCCATCACTTCCGAAATAATTGGTGCTAGCAACGGATAGTGTGTACAACCCAAAATTAACGTGTCCAAATCTTCGTGCAAGAACGGGGCGAGCGTTTCTTTTACAACTCTTCTCGCTTCCTCCGTATTTGCCATGTGGCTCTCCACCAGTGGCACAAATGCGGGACAAGCCATTCCTGCGACGTACAGATCCGGCTGAATCCGTAAAAGCGCACGTTCATACGCCTTGGTACGAATGGTCGTTTCCGTCCCGATGACACCGATCCTTCCGTTTTTCGTTACTTGAACAGCCGCACGCGCCCCTGGCTCAATCACTCCGATGACGGGTAGCGGCAAATCCCCTATCGCTTCCTCCAGCACGACGGCAGTCGCAGTATTACAGGCGATCACCAATGCCTTTAACGGTGTACGCATCACATAGTCGATCATTTGAAAGCTGTAGGTACGAATCTCTTCCGGCGATTTGGAGCCATACGGACAACGGGCATTATCGCCTACATAAACAATCCGTTCTTCGGGTAGCTGACGCATGACTTCCTTCGCAACAGTTAATCCTCCCACTCCTGAATCAATAACGGCAATCGCTCGTTCTCTACTCATACGAATGTGTCTCCCCTGTTGAAATGAATATAGTACAGCATACCACTCAAACATTTGTGCTACTACCATATGCGTAGATGAAATTTCTTGTACTCCGCAAATGTCGCACCTTCTCTAGGCGCCTTTCATAATGTGAGGAGTGATGATGTGCCCACGAGGAGGAGAATCTTTTGGTAGAAGAAGCCAAGAATTTGCTGGACTGGAGCCAATGGGGGCGACAATGGATCGAGCATTTGCGAAAACATAAGACCCTCAACCGAGAACTCGAACGGCATCTGCACAAATTCGAAGAAACATTTACACGGATCGGAAGGCAAGCATCCAAGCTTGATACAACAAGAGACAGCGACGAACTCCCTGCTCTCATCACTCGCGCAGAACAAGTGCAGGAGCAATTCCATCACTTTTTACGACTGGCACAGTTGAGTGAGGATGACCAACTGGAAGAAGAAGCGAAGGAACCTGTTGCGGAATCAATACATGCACAGCCAACGGTGGCAGAAGAAGTACAAGTGCCTGTTGTGCCAGAACCCGTTTCCTATCCCGGTGCACGTGAGCCAGTCCGTGCGGCACGCCCCGTGGCTGTCGGCCGGCATACCCTCCCCCCGCTCCCTTATGCTTACAATGCTTTAGAGCCGTACATCGATGAAGCTACCATGCAAATCCATCACAACAAACTGCACCAAAAGTATGTAGACGATCTCAATGCAGCAGAGAGGAAGCTATCGGATGCTCGAGAAAGTGGCAACTTCGATCTCATACGCCATTGGGAACGCGAGCTAGCCTTTAATGGGGCCGGTCATTACTTGCATACGATCTTTTGGTCATCCATGAGTCCAAATGGGGGTGGCACTCCCTCTGGTGATCTCACAGCGGCAATCAATCGGTATTTCGGTTCCTATGACGCCTTTCAAAGACAATTTAGTCAGGCGGCAGAAAAGGTAGAAGGTCCGGGGTGGGCGATCCTCGTTTGGGCCCCGCGAGCACATCATCTGGAGATTCTTACAGCCGAAAAACACCAGAACCTGTCACAATGGGATGTGATTCCGTTACTGGCTCTGGACGTATGGGAGCATGCCTATTTCCTGGCGTATCAAAACCAGCGAGACAAGTATGTAGAGAACTGGTGGAATATCGTCAACTGGCCCTATGTGGAAGAGCGATTCGAAAAAGCACGAAAACTGCGCTGGGAGCCGTATTGACTTGTCTCTCCCCTTCATTGACAAACCCCCTCCTCATCCCAAATGTCAGGAATGAGAGGGGGTTTTTGTTGGCAAAACTTATTCGCTATACGGGACAAATTCGATCTTTTGTACCTTGATCGGATTTTGGATGGGCTTTGCATTCTCATCTGTTTTCTGGGCTGCGATCTTGTCTACGACCTCCATCCCGGCAAATACATGACCAAAAACAGTGTGACGATTGTCGAGGTAAGCTCGTCCGCCAATTTCTTTATACTTCGCTTCTGCATTCAGCGGCAGCGCCGACAAATCGAGGTACTCCTGATCTACCTTCGGGCTTTGTACAATGTAGAAATGCGTGCTATTGGTATTAGGTCCAGCGTTCCCCATGCTGAGTGCTCCTCTGAAATTGAACAGATCCCGGTTAAACTCGTCCTCAAACGACTCGCCGTAAATACTCGGCAGCTCCTTGCCATCCGGCCCTTTCAAATCTCCCGCCTGAATCATGAAGTCGTTGATCACACGGTGAAAAATCATATTGTTGTATTGCCCTTTTTTCGCAAGTGTTTTAAAGTTTTCCACCGCTTTTGGAGCTTTGTTCGGGAACAGCCTCAGCTTGATCACACCCGCATCTGTCGTGATCACGCATACTTCTTCACCTTTGCGCGGTTTCTCTAACTGAATCAGCTTCACATCTGACACATCGATGCCAGAGTCCTGCCAAATGACGCCCCACGCCTTCCAGTTTACCGGGTCTGTCCCGAGTCTGGCCAAGCCGAGATAATCCGTTTTTTCAATGGCCTTGTTATCGGCGGTATACCCGACGTATTTGAATTTTACAATCGCGCGATAATTATTGAAGGCGTCCTCTTTCGTGACGGTGTACAGCTTGTCTACCTTTGCTTCGATCACCTGAATGTTTTTGTATTGCGCCAATCCTTCCATATAGGTTTTCATCGCAAAATTCGTCAAGGAGTCATCTGCTACCAGCTTTGCTACTTCAGCAGGATTGGATCGTTGCTTCACCAAGGACGCGATGAAATCATTCACTTCCTGCTTATCTCCCCCATGTGGGCGGAACTGGTTGACCTGAACTTCATTCCGATAGTCATGAATAGCGTTTGCAGCTGCTTGTTGGACAAAAGTTGGACTTAGTAACGGGATCGCAATACTTGCAACGACTGCCAAAGAAACGAGTTTTTTCATTCTTTCCGCCCCCACTAATTAGAAGATTGTTCCATAAAGACAGTATAGCTCAATCCGAGAATTGATGTCCGAAATATTTTAAAAATTCTGCTAAATAAAGCGAGAAAATCCCGTTTTTTCCATGAAACATCTCGTATCTTTTTGCACCCTTCCCCCTTTTTAGTTGTCAGATTATTCTGGGAGGATAGAAAAACTGTGAACAAGATAGGAAAGTTCCTGGCGACTCTATATAATAGGCTCTCAAGAGCGCTCTTTTTTGTTTGTTAGTTTGAATCAGGGGGGTTCATGATGAATACCAAAACTGTTGTTTATGAAGCCAGCTATCGTGATCAATTGGTAGATATTTGGTATCGTGCCGTTTGCCGTACGCACCATTTTTTGACAAAGGAAGATATTTCGTTTTACAAAAACATGGTAAAAAATGAAGCACTATCTGCCGTTGAGGTATGGATGGAAATAAACGAAATGAAAGAGCCTGTAGGCTTCATTGGGCTTGATGGAACGAAAATTGAAATGCTGTTCGTTGATCCAGAATATCACGGAAAAGGGATTGGGAGCAGATTACTTGAACATGCAGAGCGTAAGTATGGCCCTCATTTGAAAGTAGATGTCAACGAGCAAAACGAAGGGGCTTATGCTTTCTACAAACGGTATGGATTTGTGCAAACAGGACGATCTGAACTGGATGGTTCCGGAAGGCCCTTTCCTTTACTTCATTTAGATTTAGAACGTTAATTTTCGGTTTAGCAAAAAAACAAGACTGCCTCATGTAGTAGAATTCTCTACTTGCGAGACAGTCTTGCTCTACTTATGTGTCTGAAAAACTACCAAGGGCATTCACACAATGGACCATTTTTTATGCATCCTTTTTGGCATCCTGCAAATCCACTTGCTCCGAGCTTTTGGAGTAATTTCTTGAACATTCTTATCGCCCCTTTGGTATAAATTGTATTTACAGGTATATAATACAATGATTATACGAAAATTGAAAGCGTTTTCTGAAATTTCAGGAATTCATATGTTTGTCGCTTCTTCTACTGTACTCTTCTGCTGCCTCCATTTTATTAATGAACGTCCCGACCACCTTTAATACTTGAAACAAGACGACTAAAATTGCGATGACCGTCACCCATAATACCCCGAACCCAATCATCCAGCCTGTAGACATGTTCATCCCTACCTTTTTCGCAAAATATGTTTGAACGTACTAATTTCTCCGCTAATAGCCATGAGCAGTGAGATGCATACACTCGAAAAGAAGATAGCCATAACTCCGTTGGTGATTTCGAAACTGCCGGACAATAAATAATGGTCAACACTCGCCCAACCCCCGCTCCATTGCCCCACACAGACTGCCAGACTGATGAATACGAGGTTACGCAAAACAAGCTTCCACGATAAAAAATGGTTTCCCGCCATTCCGCCGCATCCGCATGAAATCTTCTTTCTCCCTTTTGCTAGATTGATACTGATCGCAAGCGTGTACACCCCTAGCAACAGAATCGCCAGGGACAGTCCCAGCGTTGTAAACAGTCCGATTAGCAAGGATACCGCTACGATGGCCTGCAACCCCAGATCCAGATACGTAAAGCTTTTTGACCACGAGTAGGGTATGATCTGATAGGCTCGCACAATGGACAAATGCGTGCCCATATCCCTTATTTTTGAAATAAACGTGCTGAGAAATAAAAACGCAAGAATCAGCCGAAACAGCAGCCCAAGCTCCTCCATAACACCCCTCCTTTGTTATGCAAACCATTTCGCCTGCATGCGGTACATACGCGAATATTCTCCGTTTGCATCCATGAGCTCATCATGATGCCCGACTTCGATCAACTGGCCTTGCTTCATGACAAAAATCCGATCCGCCATTCGTGCCGCAGCCATCCGATGGGAAATAAAAATCGCCGTCTTATTCTGGGTGAGGGCATCAAACTGCTGAAATACTTCCAGCTCTGCCTGCGGATCAAGTGCCGCCGTAGGCTCGTCCAGAATAAAAATCTCACCTCTTCTGTATAAAGCCCGCGACAACGCGATCTTCTGCCACTGTCCACCTGATAAGTCTTCCCCATCCTGTAGCGTCCGCCCCAAAATCGTATCGTATCCACTGGGGAGACGACGAATAAAGGTATCTGCACCGGTTTCAACCGCTACTTGCCTCATATTGGCGGGATTGACTTCCTGCGTCACTCTCCCAATGGTGATGTTCTCTCCAGCAGTGAAGTTGTACCGTATGAAGTCTTGGAAAATGACCGTGATATTTCGTTGCAGGTCGGAAATATCGAGCTCACGAATCGACTGATTGTCGAACAGAATATTTCCTGAATGGATAGGATAAAGACCCATCAGGCATTTGACGAGCGTCGTTTTTCCAGAGCCATTATCCCCGACAATCGCAATACGCTCCCCCCGCTTGATCGTAAAGGAAACTTCATGGATCACATTGCGCTCCATTTTGGGATAGCAAAACGAAACCCGATCAAACGTAATACCAGACTGCAGCTTGGTGGGAAACTCAGCTTTGCCAGTGAGTTGCGGAATCGTTTTATCCTCGTATTCGAGAAAGTCAAACAGATCAGCGATGTACAAGCATCTGTTGACGATATGTGCGAGGTTAAAGGTCATTTGCGAAAGCAGCTGCTGCGTATTCTGTACCGCTTGTGCAATCGCTACAAAATCCCCTATCATCAGGGCGCTCGCACGAAGCAGCGATACGACCAATCCCAAGCAGCCAATATACATCGAGGAGGTAAATATCCCTGAGAGAATCAGTGCTTTTTCTCTGCGGTGGAGCAGACGAAGTACCTCTTTCATATTTTTCAAAAACAGGCGAGACCATCTGCCTAGCAAAAAGTCCTTGAGCTGAAACAGTCGGACCTCTTTGGAGCTGTCGCGCTCATTCAGGATCGAGCTGATGTAGGAGGCTTCGCGAATCTCTGGCGTCTGTAGCCTTGCGAGATAGTATTCCGACATACCAAATTTGATTTGGACAATTAACAGCGGGATCACGGCCAGCAAGCTCATCACAGCTAATCCCCAGTGAATGCTAAACAAAAATACCGCAAATGAAATCAGAGTAATCAGATTTTTCCCGAGATCCAATACCCTTTCCAGAGGGTCCAGGAAGCGTTCCCCCATGGCTTCTGCCCGAATGCGATGATGATGATTGTAAAATTCCGGATCATCGAAATAGGAGAGCGGAACAGATGCTGCTTTCTTTGCTACCATATGCTCCAAATGATATTCCAGTCGTTGCTCCGTATGGGCATTGAGAACACGCAAGACCGTTTCCAACGCATTCGTCACCAACGTCACGGAAAACAATCCAGCAAGCAGCCAAAGCAATGGCTGGTAATCATCCGTGTGGTCCAGCGCAATGGCTGTAACCTCGTTCACCATTTCTTTCATGATCCAGATCGTAGCTAACGGGGAAAATGCCAGGATGATTCTGAGGGCAATAGAGCAAATGAGCCATAGCTTGCCATGTGTCCAAATTAATCGAACGGTTTTTGCAAAATAGGAGCGAATCATGCTGGTTCACCTGCTAGCGCCAGGAGCTTCTTTTTGGTTTCCACGGCGGTTATCGGCTTGGCACGAATGACGTCCTGTTCATCGATTACGAAAACGCTGGGGAAATGGTTGATCTGGTATGCTTCCAGCATGGGTTCGTTACCGATCAAGACAGGGATGCCAGATATGTTGTTTTCTTTCAGCCATTGGGAAGTGGATATGTGCTCGGATTCTGTCGAGATGATAACGGATGCATCTGTGAGCACCCTTCCCTGGGATAATAGTTCGTGTACATGATTGGCACAGTGCCCGCAGCCTGTATGTGTGAAGTTTACGATGAGTGGACGAGGCAGGTGATTTAGTTGTTGCTCTAGACCGTTTAGCGTGCGGAAAGGTAGTGATTGTAGTTTGGTGCCGATTGCTGGTCCGGTTTCCGGGATGAATGGGTGGAAGTGATGGACCTGATCTTGTGTTTGTTTTAGTAGGGTGAGAAGTTTTGCCAGTATGAAGGCAAAGATAAGTAGAAAGATCATGTTTATGGCTATGAGCAAATCTATCGATCTCCTTTCGTGCGACTCGAGATTATGCGAGAGGCGTGACGTATTTTTACAGAGAAAATACCATAATATTCAAGTTTTGTCATTGTTTTATGGTTCAAATATGTTTATTGGTAGAAAAAAATTGGTGGTTGCAACTGGCTTTTGACGAAGGGGGACTTGGGGTTAATTGCTCGCGTGGATCGGCAGACGATCCTCGTCTTAGTAAAAACAACGGGTAATTGCTTTCGGGACAATTGCTCCATCCATTCGGCACGGCACTGGATGACATAGAAAAAGCCTTGGAGTATTCTCAACCCCAAGGCTAACCTATTAATCCATGGTTCTTCCTAATTCGAGAATAACGTCCTCTACTTCATGATTTGTAGGATTAATAAATATCCTTAAATTATAATCCAACTGGACATTTTCGCGTCCGCGTAACCTACAATAGCGAAGCCCATGCAGTTCTTTCGCATCTGCAAAGCTTCGCTCCATGGTTTGGTATCTTAATCTATATAAATATTTCCCCGATTTACTTAAACGGTTCTGTCGAACCCATCCCTTACTCTCTTCCTCAATAAGCCTTGGACAAGTTTTACATATTTCTTTATTGGACGTATACATTCTGTATCCGTTTTGATCGGTAGTCGAATAAGTAAGCTTATGTTTTTGAGGGCATGTTTACACATCGCACTCCGAATCATATTTAAAACGCCATTTAACAGGTGTAAAGGCACGATGACCGATGACAGCAAATACATTTATATCGTGAAGTGCCTTGCAGATTGGAGTAGTTAAATAACCAACATCTCATGCAATAGCTTCAATTGTATCCTGAAACCCAAACTTCTCAATTTGGAGATTCAGCCTATCTATGTAAGGAACGGAATCATGGACATTGCCAGCAGTGACATGGACATCGGTAATAATATTGTACTTATGATCGACAGTCCGGTGATCGAGATAGAAAAAGCCTTCGGGCTTGCTGTCTCGAACCATGTAGCCACTTTCCGGATCAGTGGTAACCTTGATTTCCTTTTCTTCCATCACACCCTCTCTAGGCTTCAATCCTTTTATCTATGTACCTCACGGTCTTCATTAATTGCTACCTCTAAATCTTTTGAGATAGGCACGACTCGTTTTCTCGCTGACATGCTTCTTAAATTTTCGTTTATTCGCATTTGCTTTAAGATGTGTGGAATCACTTATCAATACACGTCCAGCGACCATTCGATACTGAATCGCCAAGCGCACAATTTCATCAAAAATCTCCTGAAAAACATTTGATTTTTAAAACGGGTTCGACGATTCCAACTGATTGTTGTGTGATCTGGAACTCCATCTGTTAAAGAAAGGCCAAGAAACCAGCGACAGGTGATATTAGTTTGGATTTCTTTTTCGAGCTGCCTCTCTGAGCGGATACCGTAAAGGTATCCAATGAAAATCATTTTAAATAAAACAATAGGATCAATCGACGGTCCACCGTTATCCTCGCAATAATATTGACGTACTTTTTCTCGGCTGAAGGAGAAATCTATATGTTTCTGGATGACTCTTAATAAATGATCCTCTGGGACCAATTCATCAAGGCACACCAATTCGTAATGCATTTGCGGATTTTTATCATTAATTATAAGAAATACAACAAATTAACGCGGTGTCGTATTAAAACTAGGTGAAATAAAAATGGCTGTCGACTTTCTCGACAGCCTGACGTTCTTAGACAAGAACGCCTTTCTTTTTTCCTTATTTATCCTCTCATTTGCCCCGCAATCGTCAAATGCGCCTCACCTGCTACACGAATAACAGGCTCCACTCCAGATCGATCAACCGTTACGTAGAGCTTTCCTGGCCGACCAACCGCATGTCCTTGCCCTATGACGAGCGCTGTCACTTTTCCAGCGGGCAGCAACTCTTCCAATGCCAGATAGCCAGCCAAAGCCCCGTTTGCAGCACCTGTTACAGGATCTTCCGCAATCCCAATCGCAGGCGCAAAATCTCTCGTATACAAGTCATAGCCTTCAGGAGCATCCCACGTAAACAAATGGGTGGTTGTGATGCCGTGCTGCCTATTCATTTCTGCGAGGGAAGCGAGCAATGGCTGAGCTGCATCGATTGCCTGACGGGTGCGGACTGGAACGAGTAGATGCCTATTTCCAGCGGAAGCGAGTTTCATCGGATAGCGATCATCCAGATCGGCCAATGTTATGCCAACAAGCCTTGCTACCTCTTCGCTGTCTACATCAATCTCCTTCACAGAAGGCCTGATTTGCGTCATTTCCACTCGCTGTAACTGGCCATCCTCCATCATCAATTGAACAGGAATCAAACCAACGTTTGTCTCAAACACGATACGGCTTCCCTTTTCCAACCATCCACGCTCTGTTGCCAATAGCCAAGCAGAACCCACTGTCGCATGGCCGCAGAAATCGATCTCAACCGAAGGAGAAAAATAGCGAATGCGAAAATCAGCTTCTGGATGGTCGGATGGCATCAAAAAGGCAGACTCAGGAAGATTCAACTCATTGGCAATTTTCTGCATTTGGTGTAAAGTCAAAGTACCTGCTTCCGGGATGACGCCCGCGGGATTGCCTGCAAACGGCTCTCTCGTAAAGGCGTCCACATGATATACGCTCACATGATTCATGGTTATTTCTCTCCTTTTGTTAAACGAATGCTTCTCTTGCTTTTCATCTTAAAGTGGTGCAAGCGCGCTGTAAAATGAAGCTTTCGCATACCAACCATGATAAAAACTTCATGAAAGGAGAAGCTCTATGACTTTGTTTCAAATGGAAGTCCTTGTGGCTGTCACCAACGCTGGCAACTTCACGCGAGCTGGGGAACAAATCGGATTGAGCCAGTCGGGTGTAAGTCATACGATCGGCGCACTGGAGAAAGAGCTCGGTATTTCCTTGTTCACCCGCAATCGCAGCGGTGTTAAGCTGACCGCAGCTGGTGAAAAAATCGTCGCCTCTGCCCGGATCATATTAGAAAACGTCTCAGTGATTAAACAGGTGGCTACCGAATCAGGCGAGCATGTGGAGACAACGCTCCGGATTGCTTCTTTTCCCAGCGTAACCGCTCAGCTTCTACCCAAATTGCTAAAGTCGATAGAAAGTCACTATCCGCATATGCAAACAAAGCTATATGAAGGTAGCTATCAAGAAATAAAAGAATGGATTCGCTCGGGAGTTGTCGATGTCGGTTTTCATGTGTGGCCCGATGACGAGCTAGAGGGAATTCTGCTGACGACAGACGCCCTGCATGCTGTCGTGCCAGCCCAGCATCCTTTGGCAAAAGAGCAATCTCTCACCTTGGAGCAATTAGCCAGCGAATCGTTTCTCATGCCCATGGCGGGTTGTCACTTGTTGATTGGCGCGGAGTTTGCCAAAGTTGGGCTTACGCCGAATGTTGTCTATGAGATCGCTGATAATACAACGATACTAGCCATGGTAGAAAGCGGTGTTGGGGTGACAGTCGTTCCGTCACTGACTCTACCAGCGCAACTACCCGATGTCGCTGTCATAGAAATCACACCGCCTCTCTCTCGGCAAATCGGCTTGGCTGTACGTTCGCTTCGTGAAGCCCCACCTGCCGTTCAAGCATTTTTGCGAGAAGCAGAGCGTATTGCACCCACACTATAAAAAGGATGTGCTTCTTCGTTGAAAAAATGGCTCATTCTCCTACTCGCTCTCTCCGTGATCAGCAGTGTGATTTTAGGAATTACCATTCAAGCTGGTACGTTGGTGCCATTGATTAACCAGAGTTTTTTAATCGGTCTTTTCCTGTTGATCGTAGGGAGTATTGCCGTCGTGACACGCTCCGGATTTTTCACGATTTTTCTGCGTGGATTCAAACAGTTGAAAGGGATGTTCTTTCGCAAGCCGCGCATGATGGACAGTGACATCGTTCAAGCTAACGACCCTGCTTTCGAGGAAAAGAAGGAGTCGTTCGTGCGAATCGGAACCTCGCTTTTTCTTACATCGGGTACTGGACTGATTGTCTTCTCAATCGTTCTTACCTGTTTCTACTATTTATAATCTCACAAGAAAGGGCTGTCCCATCGATCGGGAACAGCCCTTCTTCCTCTCTTACGACTCTATCAAATGGCATGCCACCCAATGCCCGGGTTGTACCTCTTGCCACCTCGGCACTTCTTCCGCACAACGAGGTTGAACAAGTGGGCAGCGTGTGCGAAAACCGCAGCCACTCGGCTTGTTCGCTGGACTTGGCAAATCTCCCTGCAAAACGATACGCTCTCGCTTTACCGTCGGGTCAGGCACTGGCACAGAAGAGAGCAAAGCCTGCGTATAGGGGTGCAACGGACGAGCGTACAGTTCATAGCTCGACGCCAGCTCGACCATTTTGCCCAAATACATGACGCCAATCCGGTTGGAAATATGTTTGACCATGGACAGATCATGCGCGATGAACAAATAAGTCAATCCACGATCATGCTGCAAATCCTCCAATAAATTAACGACTTGCGCTTGAATCGAGACGTCGAGTGCGGAGATCGGCTCGTCCGCAATGATAAATTCCGGTTCCACTGCCAACGCACGCGCGATTCCGATCCGTTGGCGCTGTCCCCCACTGAATTCATGCGGAAAACGCTGCGCATGGTCCTTATGCAAGCCCACTAGATGGAGTAGCTCCGCCACACGCTCTCGTCTCATCCCGCGGTTCAAATGGTGGATGTCCAAGCCCTCTGCAATGATATCCTCTACGGTCATACGCGGGTTCAGACTTGCTTGCGGGTCTTGGAAAATCATCTGGGCATCCCGATTGAACTGCCCCGCTTCTTTTCCCCGAAGCTGATGAACGTTCTTCCCTTTGAACAGCACTTCGCCATCTGTATGGTCATACAGGCGAATAATCGTCCTGCCCAGCGTAGACTTCCCGCAGCCACTTTCGCCGACCAGACCGAATGTCTCCCCTCTGTTGATCGTAAACGAAACACCATCGACTGCTTTCAAATCAAATCCCGTTCCAAGCGAAAAATACTTCTTCAAATCGCGAACATCAAGCAATGCTTCTGTCATACTCCCTGCCTCCCCGCTGCCACGAGCTCCTCTATTCGCGGTGCCCGTGGATCGTGAAGCCAGCAAGCAGCCTGATGTCCACGACCGAATTCGCTCGTCACGGGCATCTGTTGTTCGCATATCTCCATCGCAAAATCACAGCGGGCAGCAAACGGACAGCCGACTGGTGGATTGAACAAATCCGGCGGACTGCCTTCGATGGGAATCAGCCGTTGCTTTTCGCCTTCATCCAGACGAGGGAGCGAGCGCATCAGTCCCCATGTATACGGGTGACGAGGATTTGCAAAAACATCTTCAACCGTCCCAGTCTCTACTACCATCCCCGCATACATGACAACCATGCGATGAGCAATCTCGGCTACGACTCCCAAATCATGCGTAATAATCACCACCGATAACGCCTGTTCCTCTTGCAGTCGCTTGAGCAAATCCAAAATCTGCGCCTGAATCGTCACATCCAGTGCTGTCGTCGGCTCATCCGCAATCACCAGCTTGGGTTGACAAGCAAGAGCTATTGCAATGACCACACGCTGACGCATCCCTCCGCTGAATTGGTGCGGGTATTGATCGATTCGCTTTTCCGGATCGGGAATTCCTACGAGGGAAAGCATCTCGATCGCTCGCTTTCGCGCTTCCTCTCTCGATACTTGGTGACTGCGAACAAACCCCTCTACGATTTGTGTCCCTACCTTCATCGTCGGATTGAGCGCTGTCATCGGGTCTTGGAAGACCATGCCGATCTGCGTTCCACGAATACCCAGCAGCTCTTTTTTGGGCAGGTGGCTGATTTCGGCTCCTTCAAATACAACCCTTCCCCCGACGATTTTTCCAGGTGGATGAGGGATTAATCCCATGATCGCTTGAGCCGTAACGCTCTTGCCACATCCACTCTCCCCTACGATGGCAACCGTCTCCCCTTTGTCCACATAAAAGGACACGCCCCGCACGGCCTGAACCTCTCCGCCATACGTCTTGAAATTCACCCGCAAGTCATCGATTGTCAGCAAATGCTGATTCATCCTCATTCCCCCTGTCGTCTCTAATCGCGTAGACGCGGATCAAGCGCATCCTGCAAACCGTCGCCGAATACGTTGAAGGCGAACATCGTCAGCGAGATCATCAATGCCGGGAAAAACAGTCGCCACCAATCACCCGTCAAAATAACGCCCAAGCCATCGTTTGTCATCGTCCCCCAACTGGCGACGGGAGCTTGTACACCGAGTCCAAGGAAGCTGAGAAACGACTCCGCAAAAATGGCCGATGGAATCGTAAAGGTCAAATTGACGATAATGACGCCAAATGTGTTGGGAATCAGATGCTTGAGCAAAATTCGTGAAAACTTCGCTCCCAGTACTTGGGCAGCCAAAATGAACTCTTGATTTTTCAATTGTAGGATTTGTCCGCGCACCAACCGCGCCATGCCAACCCAACCCGTAGCAGACAGGGCAATAATAATCGTCAGCATTCCCGGCTCCATCACCACCATGAGCAAAATGACGACCAGCAAATACGGCAGCCCATACAAAACCTCGATAATACGCATGATGATCGTATCGATGCGATCCCCTCGTTTGCCTCGTCCTGCCATATAGCCTGCAATGCCCCCGACTGTCACCCCGATGACCAGGTCGATCAATGCCGCGACAATGCCAATCGTCAAAGAAATCCTCGCCCCATACCACGTACGGGCAAACATGTCACGTCCCAGCTCGTCCGTACCGAACCAATGCTCTGCTGAGATTTCCTGATTTTTTGTCAGCAAGCTCTGATCGGAATAACTATACGGCACGAGATTCGGGCCAATGATCGCCATGCCAACCAAAGCGAGAATAATGAACAGCCCGAGCATAGCCAGCTTGTTTTTCAGCAGCTTCCGAATGACCTGCTGCCCATTGCTGAGACTGGGTCGCGCAATGACATTCGCCTGCGTATTTTTCGCCAACGGACGAAATAACGGGTCTACTTTGTGCTCCATCGCCACAGTTTATCTCTCCTTGTTGGTCAGCTTGATCCGCGGATCAATCAGGGTGTATGCGATATCAATCAGGAAAATGGTAAAAATCAGAATCGCACTGTAAAAAATCGTCGTACCTAAGATGACCGGATAGTCACGGTTGAAAATGCCGTCTACGAAATACTTGCCAATGCCGGGAATCGCAAAGATTTTCTCCACGACAAAGGTCCCCGTTATCAAACTAGCAATCAAAGGTCCTAGAAAGGTGACAACAGGCAGAATCGCATTGCGAATTCCATGTCTGACGACGATGATAAACATCGGAATCCCCTTTGCTTCTGCTGTTCGAATGTAGTTCTGGTTCATGACTTCAATCATGCTGGCACGCATGTAGCGGGTAATGACCGCAACTGGACCAAAGGCGAGCGCCAGCGAAGGCAGTATCGTATGCATCCAGGTACCCCATGTCGCAACGGGAAAGAGCGGTAGCTTGATCGCGAAAAAATTGATCAGAAGCGGTGACATAATGAAGCTCGGAATCGCTACCCCCAATACGGCAAGTGCCATGGCAACGTAGTCTAGCCATTTGTTGCGATTAAGCGCTGCGATAATGCCCAATGTAATGCCGAAAAGGAGTGCGACCCCGATCGCTTGCGCACCCAACCAAGCAGATGCAGCAAAGCCATCAGAAATCATGTCATTGACTCCACGAGAGTCTGACTTGATGGATGGGCCCAAGTCGAGCATTAACAGATTTTTCAGATATAAAATGTATTGAACAGGCAACGGCTCGTCCAGGTTGTATTTGGCACGTAAATTATTGAGAATTTGCTCGGGCAACTGATCCGACTCGGAGGCAAACGGGTTCCCCGGAATGGCATGCATCAAGGCAAACGTCAGCGTCACGATAATCCACAGGGTGACGAACATCATCAAAATACGTTTTACCAGATAGTTCGACATGGAAGTCCTCCTCGTTTACTTAGCCAGCTCGTAAATGGCATGCGCGTAAATCGCCATGGCACGCAGCAGGTCGTCAATCTCGGCATATTCATCAGCGAGATGGGCCATAGATTCCTTCCCCGGAAAGAGCGGACCGAAAGCAACACCATGCGGCATGATTTTGGCGTAAGTTGCTCCTCCTGAGGAAAGAAGGGTCGCTGGCTCTCCCGTGTGCTCCTCGTACACGCGCGACAAGGTTTGGATCACAGGATGATCTTTGGGTACAAAATGCGACTTGGAAGTCCGCAGAGCGGAAAGCGTCCAGCCCAGCTCAGCAGTCCTTTGCTTCAATTTCTCAACGTATTCTTCACAAGAAATGGTCGCCGGATAGCGGATATTGAGCCGAACTGTCCCCCCTTCGCTGGAATCGTAATGTAAAATCCCCGCGTTGACCGTCAACTTACCTGACACTTCATCCTCGCAAGCCATATGTAGATGGTGAGCAAAATAATCTTCATGCAAGACATCAGCCAACATCGTAAGAAAAGACAAACAGGAGCCACCAAACGGGTACGCTCGTAAAAAAGTAGCCAACAAGGTTCCCGCATTCACGCCTTGGAATGGCGCCATCCCATGAGCTGGCTTTCCTGCGAGCGTGAATTGCAGCTGTCCCAGCCCTACCAGCTCCATACGACCAGTTGTGTGATTTTTATTCAGAAACATCTCCCATTCTTCCGCCAATCGGGAAAGGACGACCTCCTGCCGTGCCTCGGAGTCCAGTCGTACTAGAGCGACTGCTTTTTCGGGTACACTGTTGCCTTGATCACCGGAGACAAACGACGCTAACTGCCATGCTCCATTTCGTTCGATTGCTTCCATCACGGGAATCGTCAATGTCGGATTGATCTGTCCCTTCTCGGCATGTGTCATCGGAAAGGAGGAATCAGGTGAGAAGCCAATCGGTGGGATGCGATCATGCTGGGCAAAATGCTTCATGCACAGCCAGCCGCTCTCTTCATCCGTTCCGATGATCATGCGCACGCGTTTTGTCAGTGGCAAGCCTGAATCCTTGACCAGCTTCAGCGCATAGTACGCAGCCATCGCTGGGCCTTTGTCGTCAATCGCTCCCCGTGCATAGATGCGACCGTTGCGAATGCTCGGTTCAAAAGGCGGGGTCGTCCAGCCTTCTCCCACAGTGACAACATCGATATGAACGAGCACACCGATCTCTTCTTTCCCATCGCCGAACTCGATTGTCCCAGCGTAACCATCCAGGTTTTTGATCTGGAAGCCATCCAGCTCACCGCGTCCGAGCATGGCTTCAAGCGCCGCGGCAACACCTTCACCAAATGGCTTTCCTTCTTTTGCCGTCGTCATGTCTTCGATGCTGTTAATGGAAAGAAAGGATTTCAAATCATCCAGGTACTGCTCTCTGTGCAGAAGCGCTTGCTGCCTCCAGTAATCGCTCATATACGTTCCCCTGCTTTCATCCGATGTAAATAGGCAAGAAACGATTCACCTTTCGAGGAAATCTGACTTCCTTGTCTTCCTTTTCCCACTTGAATCAGCTCATCCTGCTGCAAAAGCTTCAGGCGATAGCGCAGCTGTTGCAACGTAACCGAGTGACCTTGTTCTTGCAACTGCGCAAGTAGCGTATAGCGTCCACCGCTTCCTTGTCCCAGCTCCTGCAAAATAGCGGTCATTTCATTTAGAAATCCTCGCTTTTTATATTCAGTAACGATGCTTTCACATTCATTGTGTAGACCATCTACAGGCAACGGCGCTTCCGGTATTTCCCGTAGAAACGGCAAATGATACGGATACGCTTCCTCCTCCACGACATGCGCTAAATACTCGATTACATTTTCAAGCTCGCGAATATTTCCAGGCCAATCGTACTCATGGAGCGCTCGCATCGCTTCATTGGTCAACGTAAACGGCGGGCGGCGCAAATCATAGGAATATTTTTTTATAAATTGTTGGGCCAACCACGGGATATCCTCCCGTCTGTTCCGTAGCGGCGGCAAATGAATCGGCAAGATATTCAGGCGATAATACAAATCAGCACGGAAGGCTCCTTCCGCAATCATCCGCTGCAGGTCTTGATTCGTTGCGGCGATGACGCGAATATCTGTCGGAATGATCTTACTCCCTCCTACGCGCATAATCTGACGTTCTTGCAATACACGCAGCAATCGGTTTTGAATAGCGGTGCTGGCATCCCCGATCTCATCAAGAAAAATGGTCCCTTTGTGGGCCAATTCAAACCAGCCGATATGTCCACCTTTACGCGCTCCGGTAAAAGCCCCTTCTTCATAGCCGAATAGCTCGCTTTCCAAAAGAGATTCCGATATAGCAGCGAAGTTGACCCCAACAAATGGCTCTCTTCTGCGTGGCGACGCATTATGGATAGCCTGGGCGAGCAATTCCTTCCCTGTCCCTGTCTCTCCCAACAACAGCACGGTGGAGTTGCTTCTGGCGATTTTGCGGGCAATCTGAATGACTTTTTGTACAGGGGCACTCTCCCCATAAAAATCATCAAACTGGTATTTGGCTATCAATCCTTTGCTGTAAAGGCGCATGCGGTAATCATGCTCCAGCTTTTCAATTTCTGCCGCCTGACGAAACAAGAGCAGACTCCCCAGAAAGCTGCCTTCCATGACGATGTGCATTTTGCGGAAAAAGTAGGTCTTGTTCGCCCAATCTACCAAAACATCCTTGTTCTCTTCACACTGCCGGATCAACTGATAAAAACTCGCGGGCAAGCAATTGGACGCCCGCTCACCGACGACTTCATTCCCTTCCATTTGCAACGTATCGATTGCTTTCTGATTGACAAAACGGATGTTTTCTTTTTCATCCATGGCAATCACTGCGTCCTCGATTCGATTGACGATGGCCTCCAAATATTTGCTCAACAGATGCGCATGCTGAATCTCGTTGTTCAGCTCTTTGGTGATATCGACCAACGATTGCATAGCGCGTGCGGTCACCTTTTGAAAATTACCGTTTTTAAAATGAGAGTAGATGGCAAGCCATGTAGATAAATCGATGATCCGATACCCAATATCGACGACTTTACGAATGTGGGCGGGGACATGCTCTGCCTCTCCTGGCGTAACCGCAATCTCGATGTCAGGTGGATAGTCAGCACCTGGATAATAGGGATACAGCTCAAAATCCATCCCTGAGGCACGCAGCAATTCCACATTTTCTTCAGCAGTTTCCTTGGTGTCACTGACGAGAAGCACTTTCACGCCTTTCGGGATTTCCAGCATGCCGCGTAAATTATGATACGGCAGCATTCGCTTGGCAATGATGATGCTGGATTCTTTCGGCATATACGGTTGTACAAGAGGGACGATCCTTTTGGTGGATACAATGACGAGAGCACCAGGCGTGATCGGGCGTAACGGAAGCTGGTCGACTCGCATCGCCTCGACATGGATATCATCGCCGATTCCCAATTCATGGTATTGACTAACGACAGACTGTAGAAACTCATCCATTCTCGCAATAAATATGATCGATTTTTTGTCCATTTCAGCCGCTCCAAGATGTAAAGTGAAGACAAGAACGTTTCGAATATTCGCTCTTGTCTTCGCTTATTTTACTTACTACTTATTACCGATTTCTACCCATTTGTAGTCAATCGTACCGACTGGATGGCGAATAATTCCTTTTATGTTTGGCTGCTCCATAAATACTTTTGTCCCGAAATAGATAGGTACGAGTGGCATATCATCCATGAAAATTTTCTCCGCGTCATGCATGAGCTTGAAGCGCTCGGGTTCGTCGGCGGTGTTGCGAATCTTCTCGACCAGTGCGTCATACTCTTTGTTGCTGTAATTGATACGATTCCCAGGATGGTCAGTCACGAACAGCTCTAGGTAATTGACCGGGTCTCCGTAGTCGGCAGGGATCGTCGAGCGGGAGAATTGAAGGGTGCGGGCACGCTGTTCTGCCAAGAATACTTTCCACTCTTTGTTTTCCAGCTTCACATCTACCCCAAGATTTTTCTTATACATTTCCTGCAAAACTTGCGCGATGGCCTTATGTGCATCACTGGTGTTATAGGTCATGGTGACAGGCGGCAGGGTTGTCCAGCCTTCTTCTTCCATCCCTTTTTTCAGCAATGCTTTTGCCTGCTCTGCATCGTTATCCTTGAAGAAATCTCCGCCCTTTGTGCGGAAATCCGCTCCGTCTGGCTCCGGGAAGCCCAATGGCACGTGGGCCATGGCAGGTGTTTGCTTCCCTTGCACGACATTGTCGATTAAGGTTTTGCGATCGATGGCCAGTGCAAATGCCTTCCGAATGTTGGCGTTCGTGAACGGAGGAATTGTGGTGTTCATTCGGTAGTAGTAGATGGACGCTTCCGTCTCCACTTTTGCTTCTCCGGAATCGATCAACTGTTTCTTCATATCATTGGGAACGGTCTGGATCATGTCGAGCTGACCTGTTTTGTACATTTGGAATTGTGTATTTTCATCGTTGACCATGACAAACTCGATTCCCGCATATTTGATCGAATCACGGTCCCAGTAGCCATCGTTTTTCACCAGCTTCACTGTCTGGTCATGAACCCAATCTTCCATTTTGAACGGTCCATTCGTCACGATGCTTGCAGCGCCTTCTGCCCATTTCGGATTGCTCTCCACGACTTTTTTATTCACTGGGAAGAAGGTCGGCTGCGTCAGGATGTGGAGGAAATAACCTGTTGGCGCCTTCAGCTTTACCTCAAACGTCTTCTCGTCTACGGCCTTTACTTGTACGCCATCTGCATTTCCTGTTCCTTTGTTGAACGCTTCTGCTCCATCGATGTAATAGGCGAGGAAAGCAGAAGGGAATGCATTGTTTGGATCGACAATGCGCTTAAACGCAAACTCGAAGTCCTGCGCTGTCACTGGTTCACCATTCGACCATTTGCTATCGCGCAGGGTAAAGGTATACGTTTTTCCATCCTCACTCACCGCCCATTTCTCGGCCATGGCTGCTTGCGGCTTGTGATCCTTGTCCAGTCGAACCAAGCCTTCCATTGTGGCGTTCAACACCTCGTTGGAAGTACTGTCAAAGCCCTTTGGAGGATCGAGGGAAGGTGGTTCGGTCTTCAAATTGAGCTTGAGTTTTGCTGCGACATTTGCTTGTCCACCTGAATCTGTGGACGCTTGACCTGCTGTCCCTCCCCCTCCTGGCTGTGTCGGCGTTGCCGACTGACTACAACCCGTAATGGCAAGAACAGTGACAAGTGCAGCAGTACTAAGCAGCTTCCATCCTTTTCGCATGTTCATTGCATGTGACCCCCTTTTCTTTTTAAACAACATGTAGCCTTTGATGCTTTATGAATAAACGGCACGCTGGGAATGCCATTTATACACGCAATGAAAAATCTGTCTTGGCGAGACGAAAGGAAGTCTCGATCCGTCCAACAACGTTCCCACTCATGTTTGTAATGGGCGGATTGGTATATTCCGCGAGCGCTTCCAATGGACCGTCCATGCCGATTCCCAATTGACGAAGCACTTCATTGACGACCGGGTTGATCGCTCGTGGTCCTCCATCCTCGATCTTGATGGCTATGCCCCATCCTGTTTCTCTATCGCCCAAGCAATACACGGACTCTGCGCCTGCCTTCCCTACGATACGACCGCTAAATGCTGACATGAGGTCTGTGCAATATCGATTCTCGCCCCCGACCATTTCGGGATGAGCGGTCATGGCACCCGTAATTCGCTGAACAGCTTTTCGTCGCTCCGGATTCTCAATCACCTCTGGTCTCGCCAGCTTAGCGAAGGCCCACGCGTAATGAGCGAGCGGCAATTGATGGACGGGAACCCCACATCCATCTGTCCCGAGGTTGATTTTTTCTTTGGGGTAGCCTGTTATGTCCTCGATTACTTCGAGAATTCGCTGTTGCACCGGATGGGTAGGCAAATGATAGGTAGTCACGTCCTCCCCCATATGTGTCGCAGTGGCAATCATGCCGGAATGCTTACCGGAGCAATTCGAGAATACGGGTGTGAGCGGCTTGCCCTCCCGGATTAGCTGTTTGTAGCTCTCCTCATGACGTGGCACATGTGTCCCGCATTGTAATGCCGCTTCTGGCTGACCTGCTCGCGCAAGCATCGAGAGCGCCCGTGTGCGATGGCGTGGCTCTCCACTGTGAGAAGCGCAACAGAGCGAGAGATCAGCTGGCTCAAAACCATACCGATCTGCCGTCCCCGTCTCGATAACCGGAATCGTCTGCAACGGTTTCATACTGGAGCGTGCATATGTGAGGCGATGGGGGTCCCCGTACGAATAGAGCAATCTCCCCTGCGAATCAACAACTGCGATATGTCCAAGATGTGAGCTCTCTACCTGTTCTCCCCGGTATACGTTGGCAACGACGTTCATAGCAAGTCTCCTTTGAGTGTGAATAGTAGAATGATTGTACTTTTCTACAGTAAGCAATTAGCGTGCCAACGCAAGGATGTGACAGTTAATATTGAATTTTCTGCTATTTTATTCGTGAGTAGCGGGACAAAAATAGCAATCCGCACGATGAATGAGTTACCCCATAACCATTAATAGGTTGTCCTTTTCGATAATCAGGCTACCTTCATGATCAAATAAAAGAAAAACACCCCTTTTTCTCCCGCAATCGGAAATAGGGTGTCCTAAATAGGCTTTCTCTTATGGTTTGGCAACCCGCTTCATATCCGCTTCGACCATCATGTGAATGAGCTCTTCCAGCTTCGTTCTCGGTGTCCAGTCGAGCTCTCTTTTCGCTTTTTCCGGATTGCCCAACAAAATGTCCACTTCTGCTGGCCGATACAATTCCGGGTCGATCACGACATAATCCAGGTAGTTCAACCCAACATAATCGAAGGCGATTTTGCACATTTCTTCCACCGTCGATGTTTTTCCTGTCGCGATGACATAATCATCCGGCTTATCCTGCTGGAGCATCAGCCACATCGCTTCTACGAAATCTCCAGCAAAGCCCCAATCCCGCTTCGCCTGAATATTCCCCAGCCGCAGCTCCTTTTGCTTGTTGGCGGCAATTCTTGCAACAGCATGTGTCACTTTCCTCGTAACGAATTCCAGTCCACGCAAAGGCGATTCATGATTGAATAAAATGCCGTTGGTGCTAAACATCTGAAAGCTTTCCCGATAGTTTTTGGTCATCCAGTAGCCAAACAGCTTGGAGACTGCATATGGGCTTCTTGGGTAAAAAGGCGTTTGCTCCGATTGCTGTGGCTCCTGGATTAATCCGTACAGCTCGCTTGACGAAGCCTGATACATTTTGATAGCAGGGTCCGTTTCCCGAATCGCCTCCAGAACATGCAGGACACCAATTCCCGTTACTTGCGCGGTCAAAATAGGTTGTTCCCACGACGAACCGACAAAGCTCTGTGCACCTAAATGATACACTTCCGCTGGTTTACATGCCTTCAGCGCACGCGTCAACGACGACACATCCAATAGATCGCCGTCCTTGTACTCTACCTGATCTGCGATGTTCAAATACTCCAGCCGCCACCTGTCCACTGTGCTCCGACGTGGAACCAGTCCCACCACATGGTATCCCTTCTCCAGCAGAAATTTTGCCAGGTAAGCCCCATCCTGACCTGTAATTCCTGTAAGGAAAGCTGTTTTCATCCGTTTCTACTCCCCTTCTTCAGGCTGTGCCGTAATGTTGATTCCGGTAAGTTCCCTTGAGCATCTCTTAAGCTTATGCCGGATCATGTTCATACGTTCAGTTGTCAGGGTGAGGGTCAAGAATAGAAGTCCGTAATAAACTAATGAAAGCAAGCCGTTGTCATAGATCAATAAGGAGGTAGGCAGGTAACATGTCGCTCATTACCGTCGTGATTCCAACCTATAATCGGGCGAAGTATCTCCCCACAGCCATCGAAAGTGTGTTGAACCAAACACACAAGGAATGGAAGCTCCTCATTGTAGATGACGCCTCTACTGATCATACACAAGCCATCGTCGAAAAGTACCTCGGTGATCCCCGCATTCACTATGTGCTACTCCCTGAAAATTCAGGGATTGGAAAAACAATGGCTGCTGCTCTGGAACGAATTGATACGCCCTACTTTGTCTCACTTGACTCGGATGACTGGTTCGACGGAAAAACCTTAGAAATTTTGTTGGATGAGATGGAACGCCAGCCGGAAACCACGAACGTCGTGTTCTCCAACACCGTTTTTTGGAGGGAAGTGGGTGACACGCGTGAACTATCCGAAATCATGCGGCCTCGGATCTATGAAAATAAGTATGATTACCTGGAAGCTCCAATGGTTTGGCCTCGTTTTTATCGGACACAAGCGGTTCGTGATGTCGGCGGATTTGAATATGACGATCCCATGCAGGGAAGGTTTTCTCATGACAAGTACATGTTATTAAAATTGATCGGAACAGGTGATATTCACTGGGTCGATGCGAACCTCTATCATTATTTGATTCACGAGAGCAACAATTCCCACACAAAAAACTGGCCGCAATGGACAAAAGCAAGAAAGTACATTCTAACGAAAATCTTGAAGCTGTGGGGAGACGAGTACGAGCCTGTTTTTGTGTACACACCCCAGGGCTGGATCTATGTGAGCAAGCTCATTCCAAAAGAGAAGCCTTCCTAACTATTCTGCGACAATCTGCTTAAACAAGGTCAATGCCCGCGCCACCGCTTGATCCATGTTGTAGTATTGATAGTCCGCGAGTCTGCCCGCAAAAAGCACCTGATCGCGTATTTGCTCCGCTTCTTGTTTATAGAGGCGGTACCGTTGACTGTTTTCCTTGCGGGGAATTGGATAATACGGCTCGTTTTCGCCAGGTGAATACGACTGTGGATATACGAAGGATATAGTTGTGTGAGGAACGACTTGACCTGTGAGGTGCTTTTGTTCGAGGATTCTGGTGAAATCATACTCATTGGGATAATTGACAGTCCCCACTTCTTGATACCATGCCTTTTGATGCGTTTCAAAATGAAAGCGCAGGCTTCGATAAGGCAATCGCCCATGCTTATAGCCAAAAAAGGAATCGATCGGGCCGGTGTAGATCATTCGTTTATACCTAATTTCATCCGCGATTTCTTGATAGTCCGTATTGAGGAGCACCTTTATATTCGGATGGTCGAGCATGCGATGAAACATAGCTGTAAAGCCATGCAACGGAATTCCCTGATACGTGTCCTGAAAAAAGCGATTGTCCCTGCTGACATACACAGGAACCCTTGCGGAAACAGACGGATCCAGCTCCTCCGGCTTCAAATCCCATTGCTTGATCGTATACCGATGAAATACTTTTTGATAAATGAACTCAGCCAAAAAGCCAAGCTCTGCATGAGCACTTTCCCGAAGCTTCAGAATCGGAATCTTCGCCCCGAATCCATATTGACGGATCAGCAAGCTCTCCAGTTTCTGAGCATATTGCGGAGAAAACAATGCGGACAATGCATTTAGATTGAAAGGCAACGGTATTTTTATGCCATCGACATAGGCACGCACCTCATGGAAGTACGGCCGCCACTGGGTAAAACGCGATAAATAGTCCCAGACCAGCTTGGAATTCGTATGAAAGGTGTGCGAACCGTATTTGTGAATCAGTACCCCCTGCTCGTCATAGCAATCATAGGCATTTCCTCCGATATGATTGCGCCCCTCTACTACCAACACTTTCTGATCGAGCTCATTGGCAATCCGCTCTGCGAGTGTAGCACCCGTGAATCCAGCTCCGACAATCAGCCAATCCACCTTCATGTTAGACTCACATCCTCCCGTCCTAATCACATCCACTCACTCACTTACCATTCCGTTAATACCCTAGTAAATGATGTCGTACTCTACACGTGGGAGTGAACTCTACATGAATGCAAACTGGCACACACACTACACACGCTGGAACGAGTGTGAATCCCTCGATCCAGAGCTTCGTCAGCAGTTAACCGCCATGCACGCTGATGAAAAGCAGCTTGCGGATTGCTTCTCTGCACCGATTGCATTTGGAACCGGAGGGATGCGCGGGGTCATGGAGCCGGGAATAAACCGCATCAACCTTTACACGATTCGCAAAGCAAGCGCAGGGCTGGCTCTTTATTTACTCGAAACATACCCGAATCTGGCCGTCAAAAAAGTCGTCATTGCCTATGATTCACGGAAACACTCACTGTTGTTTGCCAAAGAAACCGCCAAAGTTCTCGGACAGTACGGGATTACTACATGTATATTCAAACAGCTGACTCCTACCCCTCTGCTTTCCTTTGCCGTGCGCCACTATCGTGCGTGTGCTGGCATTGTCATTACAGCAAGCCATAATCCGCCCGAATACAACGGGTACAAAATTTATGGCGCAGACGGGGGACAAATTACACTCGCGACAGCCGAACGGCTGATGGACCATATCGTTGTAGCCGGAAATGAACTCGAAATCACTCCAGCAGATGAGCAAGAGCTGTACAAAAATGGGCTGCTCCACTACATTGACGATTCTCTCTTGCATGCGTATTTGGAAAAAGTAAAGCAGTTGCGCGTCCATCCAGACTTATCTCCTGCCATCCGGGAGCAAGTGAAGATTGTCTTTACCCCCCTGCACGGCACGACCCATGACTCGATCACGCGCGGATTGAAATTATTTGGGTATACACAAGTGCATGTCGTTGAAGAGCAAGCTATCCCCGATCCTAACTTTTCGACGGTAGACTCGCCTAATCCCGAAGAACCTGAAGCCTTTCAATTAGCGATTTCATACGCCAAACAGATGGATGCCGACATGATCATGGGGACGGACCCTGATGGAGATCGCCTTGGCGTGCTGGTCAAAAATCAGGCAGGAGACTACAACGTCCTGACAGGAAATCAGTTGGGAACCATGCTTCTTCATTACCTGCTGGAAACCAAACAAAAAAAGGGGGAGCTCCCCCCAAACGGCCTTGTCTTGAAAACAATCGTCACGTCCGAAATGGGTAGAGCCATCGCGGTAGACTTCGGTGTATCAACAGAAGACACCCTGACAGGCTTCAAATATATTGGCGAAAAAATCGAAGCCTATAAAAAAAGTGGAGCGTACGTCTTCCAGTTTGGATACGAAGAAAGCTACGGATACTTAATCGGTGATTTTGTCCGGGATAAGGATGCCGTACAAACTGCTTTGCTACTTGCTGACATGTGCGCGTATTACAAATCACAACACAAAAGCCTCGCTGACACACTGAATGACTTATTCGACCGTTACGGTCATTATGCAGAAGAGCTGATTTCTTTCACATGCAAAGGTGGAGAAGGCATGCAAAAAATATCGGCAACGATGTCTTCCCTGCGCAATCAGCCACCTTCCCAAATCGCCTCCCACCCCATCCTAGCCATCGAAGATTATGCCAGCGGAATCCGCACCGATTGTCAAACAGGTACAACCACACCGCTCACCTTGCCAGCCTCGGATACGATCAAATACTTTTTCCATGATCATGCGTGGTTTTGTGTCAGACCCTCAGGTACGGAGCCCAAAATCAAAATTTATTTCGGAGTGAAAGGAACGAGTAGTCAAGATAGCCAAGAAAGGCTCTTCTCCTTGAAGCAAGCTGTCTTGCAGCTGTTCGATTTTTAGTCAGGACTAGATTTCCAAATAGGGACCGGACTGAGGAGGATGTCCGCCCGCGACTGACCCGTAACGAGGAGGATGATAAGCCTGTTCTGGTGTTAATTCAGGGAAACCGGATTGAAGAAGTAAGTCGCGTCTTACAAAAAAAGCGTTGACGCCCTTTGAATCTGTCCCCACCAAGGCATATCCCAAGCTGGTTCCCAAAATGGCCAGGGAAGTCAAACTGGCACCATAGTAGGTATTCCCACCCCATTTAAAATCCGGTTGATACACGATCACCATTTTTTGTGGAGGCGGAAAAGCCGCATTGTACTCAATAACGACAAGTCTCGGGGTGTAGGCAGAAAGAGCTTGCCATACCCAGTAGTCATTGCCGTCAATGTCGATAGAGAGCAGATCAAATTCTTTTTGGACACCATTTTTTTCGAATAAACCAGCAATATTTTCTCTCGTGATTAACTCATTCTTGATGATGATCTGGGGATAGGCAGCATAATCCGCAGACATTTTATTGCAGCTGTTCAGGTCGGCTTCCATCGCCAATCCGCTCCATCCATGCTGCGTGACGAGATTTTTTATCAAGCATTCCGAGCCATCGCCAACCCCGAATTCTACACAATAGCGATTCGTAGTTCCGATTCGCGAAAATATTTCTTCAATGATGCCGTCCTCTCCATTTTGAGAGTACACTTGCCTTTCATATCGGTTTAACAGATCCATTCTCTCCATGCCTCCATTCACAACGTCCCTCTTTTCGTATCTTATTTATCTTTTTGCGGATACGATTGGTCATTCAATGAACAGGCCGCAAAACAGGCTATTTGCATGGTTTCAAGGCCCTCCTCGGGACAATATATTAGGATAAAGTTTATCAATAGGAGCCTAGCAGGCATTTTGCAAGACAGAGGAGATGTATAATTGTGAGTTTGCCCATCGTGTTTATTCACAGAACGGCTGAAGAGCATGTAGGATTATGCATGCAACAGGCGAAATACAGCAACCCTTCTTCTCGTGTCATTCTTATCGGGAGCCCAGAAAACAAGTATCTTTCTACAGGAAATACAGAGCACTTCCTGTTGAGTCATTTCTACCAAAGCGCCCAAGCTTTCTCTCATGTTTACAAGCACTCCACTTCCAACACCTACGAATACAATCTGTTTTGCTTCCAACGCTGGTTTATTTTGCGCGATTTTATGAGGAATCAAGGGATAGAACGTTGCTGTTACCTGGACTCGGACGTCATGCTATTCACCGATATCAGCAAGCGATACAACGAGGAGTTCGATGACTTTACATTTGAGTATACCTGGACGACTGTATGCGATCTGGAAAAACTCAATCAATTTTGCGATTACGCGACCAAATTTTTTCGCGACCCGCTTCACTACGAGACTCTGCTTCAATTTGCAAAAGAACTCGGAGATGTCCCCATTTCCGACATGGTGTTGTTTATCCTGTTTCACAATTACGCGCTTCGCCGTAAAGCTACGTATGGTATAGTCGCCAACGGCTTTTTCGATCATAATCTCAACTGTCCTTTTGCTCCATCCTGCCCGCAGGCTGACAGTCAAGATGGGAAAAAGCAGATTTATCAAAAGGCTGGTGCTCTTTTTTGCAAAATAACGGGCACGACTGACTACCTTCCTGCTCATTCCTTGCATTTTCAAGGACACGCAAAAGCATATATCCCCTTCTTTGGCTCACAGGCTATCCCGAACACAGATGATTTCATGTTTTTCGACTATGCGACCTGCAAATGGGTGCATGCCGAGCCCTGATCCCCATAAAATTCCCTCTGGAAACGAGCTGTATGCCGTGCCATTTTTCACGTTTTTCCATATTCATAATATGTTAAGCTGTTCATCCTTCGCTACGAGCATCATGGACAGGGGGGATTCGACTCATGAAGGCATTGATTACCGGAGTAACGGGATTTGCCGGCAGTCACTTGGCTGAGTATCTACTGTCGCGGGGAGATGTAGATGTTTACGGTACATTCCGGTCCCTTACCAAAAAGGAGCAGCTGGGGCACCTGATAGACCGCGTGCATATGGAAAACTGTGAATTAAAAGATCCCCAATCTGTAAATGAACTCATCCAGAGAATAAAGCCTGATCTCATTTTTCACCTGGCTGCCCAAAGCTTCGTCCCCACCTCGTTGTCATCTCCTGCGGATACGATGGTGAACAATATTGTCCCACAGTTACATTTGTTCGAGGCGGTACGCAACCATGCTGTTGCTTGCAAAATTCAAATCGCATGCTCCAGTGAGGAGTATGGTTTGGTTTATCCGGAGGAAATCCCCATTAAGGAGACCAACCCACTCCGTCCTCTTAATCCATACGCGGTCAGTAAAATCGCCCAGGATTATCTCGGATATCAATACCACCACAGTTACGGTCTGGCGATCATCCGTACACGTACGTTTCATCATACAGGTCCGCGAAGAGGCGAAAGCTATGTGACCTCCAATTTTGCCAAACAAATTGCCCAGATTGAGCTTGGTCTGCAAGAGCCAAAAGTGCATGTCGGCAATCTTGAGGCCATTCGAGACTTCACGGATGTGCGGGATATTGTCAAGGCGTATTGGCTGGCGATTACCCGAGGTGAACCAGGCGATGTCTACAATATATCCGCGGGTACTCGCTACACCATAGAGGACATGTTGAAGACACTACTGTCCTTGACTGATGTGCAGGTAGAAATACATGTAGACACCAATCGGTTGCGCCCCTCTGATGTGGACATTGTATTGGGAGACTCTTCGCTGTTCCGAGAAAAGACAGGATGGGAGCCCGAGATCTCCTTCCAGCAAACGATGGAAGATTTATTGAATTACTGGCGCTCTGTACTACGCCAACAGATCAGCCCTTAAAAACGCCGAGTGGATGAGTAGAAAAAATCAGGAGGGAACTTCTTATGTCCATGCAATCCCTTCCTCTCGTCAGTGTCATCACCCCTTCGTACAATCAGGCAAAATTTATCAAACGAACAATCGAAAGTGTACTGACACAGGACTATCCCCATATTGAGCATATTGTAGTCGATGGCGCCTCAACTGACGGTACACAGAATATTTTGCAGCAATACAGCCACCTGGCAGACCGCTTCCGCTACGTTTCCGAACCAGATCGCGGCCAATCCCATGCTATCAATAAAGGATTACAAATGGCACGTGGTGAGATTATCGGATGGCTCAATTCAGATGATACGTATTTTCCCGGTGCCATTCGAAAGGCTGTAGCTGCCTTACAGCAGCATCCCGAATGGGGCGTGGTATACGGTAAAGGGCTCCACATTGATGAGGATGACAAAGTAAAATATCCGTACATTTGGGTGGAGTTTGACAGAAAAAAATTGTTTCATTTCAACATCATCTGCCAACCCGCTGCTTTCCTGCGAAAGCATGCCTTTGAAGCAGTTGGTGGTGTAAATGAAGAACACGACTGGTGCATGGATTACGATTTGTGGAACCGGATTTCCCTGCATTATCCGATTGGAACGATACCGGAATTCTTGGCTAACTCACGCTTATATGACGCATGCAAAACGTTTGTCTATGAATTGGAGCCAGGGTTTTCCGAAATTTTGAAAACAAGCGTGAAGCATCATGGCACCATCTCAAATGAATGGCTCTATCACTATACGCAGAATCATTACAAGCAAGGAGCCTTTTGGTTTCTCAATAAACTAAAAGCGTATCATGCTTTCGGGCCCTCTCCCCAAATCATCGCATCCAACCGTTACTCGGACTCATGGGCTCCCCAAAACCTGCGGATGACCATCGAAGCCAGCCATGGACCGATGAACGCTTTGCTTATCAAAGGAAGCAACCACGATATCGCCCCCCTTCTTCATTTCCATGTCATGAGGAATGGAAAATTCGTATACAAATTCCAAGTTACCCAAGGGCGTTTTCAAGTCGTAATTCCCATAACCTCAGAGGGACAGCAATGCGAAGTGAGTATTTTTTGCAGCCAGCAGATTCTTCAGAACCACCCCAACAATCCTGAAGTCAAACGCTCTGTCAGCTACCACCTGGAAGAAGTCCTCCCGCTTTCCTATGAGGAGTACCAATTTTATCAGGAATTTACCAAAGGCAAGGCCCAGATCGAAAATTGGGTAAATCGCAGAGTCCCTTCGCCTCGAATTTGAATGCGGACGAGAAAGGCAGGTTGACAAGAATTGAATCTGGCGAAAAAACGGATTGTGGTTACGGGTGGATCAGGATTTCTAGGAAGCCACGTCGTTCATCAATTACGCAAGCTGGACTGTACGGACATCTTCATCCCTAGAAGCCATGAATACGATCTTCGCAAAGAACATGATGTGAACAAGATGTTGCAGGATTTCCGTCCTGATATCATTCTTCACTTGGCTGCCGTCGTTGGCGGAATCGGCGCGAATCAAAAAAATCCCGGGAAATACTTTTACGATAATTTGATCATGGGGACTCAGCTCATGGAGCACTCCCGTTTATTCGGTGTCGAAAAATTTGTAGCTATCGGAACCATTTGCTCCTACCCGAAATATGCTTCCGTACCGTTCCAGGAAGAAGATATATGGAATGGTTACCCTGAAGAAACCAATGCTCCGTATGGCTTAGCCAAGAAAATGATGCTGGTACAATCACAAGCCTATCGCGAGCAATACGGGTTCAATTCCATTTATTTGCTCCCTGTCAATTTGTACGGCCCGGGCGACAACTTCGATTTGGAAACCTCACACGTCATCCCTGCCATCATTCGAAAATGCGTAGATGCTATTCGCAATGACGAGAAGAAGATCGTCCTCTGGGGAACAGGCAGCGTCACGCGCGAGTTCATTTATGTCGAGGATGCGGCACAGGCGATTATTGCGGCAACCATGAACTATGATCAATCCGAACCGGTCAATATCGGTTCTGGTCAAGAAATCTCCATCAAAAGCTTAGCAGAAACGATCAAGCAGCTAAGCGGCTTCCAAGGAGAGATCGAATGGGATAAAACCAAGCCAGACGGACAGCCGCGCCGCCTTTTAGATGTGACCAAAGCAAAAGAGCATTTCGGCTTCGTGGCACAAACGTCCTTACTCGCTGGCTTGGAGAAAACGATCGCTTGGTACATGGCACATCCTCACGTGCAAGGGAGGATCCCTACATGAGAGTCGGAATAAACCTGATGTCAGTGATTCCTGGCAAAATCGGCGGGATGGAGCAGTATGTCAGGAACTTGCTGGCCTACTCGATGAATGCTGGGGATGGCCATCAGTGGTTTCTTTTTTTATCCTCACACAATTTCCATACCTTTGAGGTGCAAAAAAATGTGCGCAAATTCATGGTCCCTGACCACGGTAATGCACACGCGATGCTTCATTTCTGGATAAACTCCCTGCAGTTGAATTTGTGGTTTTGCCCGCTGCTTGTATTGAATCCAGCCGATGTCACAATCCCTTCTGTGATCAACATTCCTGATATCCAGCACGAGTATTACCCGGAGTTTTTCGATGCACATTCCTTGCGTTGGCGACTAGACAACTACAAATCGTCTGCAGAGCGTTGTAGTGCCGTGCTGACGCTGTCGGAGTTTTCCAAACAAACAATCCTCCAAAAATTCGGGCTTGCTCCGCATAAAGTACATGCGATCCACCTGGATGCCTCCCGGGAATTTTCCTTGCCGCATAATGAGGCACTCAACCAACAGGTCATACAAAAGTATAAGTTGCCCAGCGAATACGGCTTTTTCCCCGCGAATACATGGCATCACAAAAATCACCTGAATGTATTCAAAGCACTTGTCACTTTGCGGGATAAACACCAAATCCGAATTCCCATGGTTTTCACCGGTTTTGCTCAAGAGGCTCATCAAAACGTCATGAATTACATCACAAATAATCAGCTTTGGGACCAAGTCAAATGGCTTCATTACGTACCGCAGGAAGAGATGCCTTACTTGTACCGGAATGCCCAGTTCCTTTGCTTCCCTTCCCTCTTCGAAGGCTTTGGCATTCCGCTGGTAGAAGCCATGAAGTCCAACATTCCAATCGTTTGCTCCAATGCAGGGAGTATTCCTGAGGTGGTGGGTGACGCTGCTCTCACCTTCGACCCGAATATTTCCGATGATATCGCGGTGAAGCTCGCCCATCTTTATTTGACACCTGAGGCACGAGCAGACCTGGTTGCCAAAGGCATCCATCAAGCTAAGCATTTTTCGTGGGAGAAATGCGCGCGCGAAACTTTGGCTGTCTTTTCTTCTGTCGCACGCTAATGTCATTTGAAAGGAGGTCATCCTTGTATGTCACGCATGCAGCAAATTCGGGATACGTGGAGGAAGGAGCGCCGAATCCCGTTTCCGTTAACCGAACAAGAAACTTGGGATTTTTGGCTGTTGGAAGCACCGACAAACGATTTGAAAAAGTCGAAGATCAAGCATATCGCAAAAACGATGGGCATCCGCACCTTGATCGAGACAGGTACGTTTAAGGGCGACATGTTGCAAGCAATGAAACACCATTTCGACTTGCTTGTTTCCATCGAGCTGGATGAAGCATTGTTTATCGCGGCAAAAGAGAGATTCTCAGGCGACAGCCACATCCATATCCTCCACGGTGACAGTGGAAAAGTATTGAGCAACCTGATGCACTCTGTTACATCACCTTGCTTGTTTTGGCTGGACGGTCATTACATCCCGCGCTCAACGGAGGCAGCCAAGGGGGACCTGGACACCCCTATCTTGCATGAGCTGGCTGCCATTTTGCAGCATTCTGTTCATAATCACGTCATTTTGATTGATGATGCTCGTTGCTTTATTGGTCCCAATCCATTATTGAAAGATTATCCCACTATCCAAGAACTACGAGAATTCGTTCATTCTCTTCGTCCCGACCTCTTATTCGTCGTCGGAAATGACATCATCATGATCTACAATCCACTTGAAGGAGCAACAAATTCGATGAAGAAAGTTGACTTTCACCTGCCGTTTGACAATCAAACCTTTACCGTCTATGGGGACGACTCTGATCAAAGCGTCCTGTACTTTATGGAGTATTACAAAGGGTACTATGAAGACTACGTTATCCATCCTCTGAAAAAAATCGTACAACCTGACCATGTTTGCCTAGACATCGGAGCGAACATCGGTGCGATCTCGCTCGCCCTGAGCTATCTCACGCCTCAAGGCAAGGTGTACGCATTCGAACCCTCCGACGCCAATTATCCTTATCTCCTGCGAAACCTGTCCGAGAATCACATTACCAATGTCGAGCCACTCCAGCTGGGAATAGCGGACCGGAACGGGAACATTCATTTTCATGACGACCCGCGTGGGGGCGGATGGTCTTATATCCCGCATGAGCCTGAGGCAGTGGAGAAATCCACCCAATTCATATCATGTGTCAGGCTGGATGACTGGGTAGAGCAAAATATGATCTCGCGCATCGACCTGATTAAAATTGACGTGGAAGGCTCTGAGGTCATCGTCTTGGAAAGTGCCATGCGAACGCTTAAGCAGTGGGACCCGGATGTGATCATTGAATTCAACCCTGAGAGCATCACGGAAAACTTCGGCAGACATCCACTCGTGCTCTACACACTGTTGGAGAAATTGTTTACCCATCTGTATATGTTTAAACGGGACAATACAGTGGTAAAGGTGAAGAACTACAACCACTTACTAGACGAAATGAAACCTTTTCACGCTGATCTGTTTTGCACAAACAAGACGTTCCTCGATTAAGCGCACATGAAAAAACATGGCTGTAGGCTCGCCATGTTTTTTGTTGCGTTGCTATTTGAAAGTGGCCATTACCTTTCTCAATCCATCCTCCAGCTTCACTCGATGATTCCACCCTAGTGCTTGCAGCGGTCGAGTATCTGCATGTGAATACATGATTTCCCTATCTGTATACGCAATCGATCCGAACTTCAAAACCGTGCTTGATTGCGTCATCTGATGAACCATTTCTACAAACTCTCGTATCGAAGTAGCCGTACCTGTCCCTACCTGGTATTCCGTAAAGCCCGCGGGTAAACGAGCAGCATGCGCCAACAACACGCGAAAGGCAGCAACAACATCCTCCACATAAATAAAGTCTCTTGCTTGATTCCCTTCTGTAAGCCTTAGTTCAGGTTGATTTTCGAGACAGCTTTTGATGACAGAGGTCACAAATTTATTCGTATTGTCATAAGGACCATACACATGCTCCAGCCTGACGTTGATGAATTGTAGGGAAGAGGTATCTGCTAGGCATTTTCCCCATTCTCGAAAATGACGCTTCGTCAAATTGTATGGTTTCAGATGTTTGGATAATCGGGTGGGCGCACTGGAAAACGTATCTGTATTTAGAAAAACAGGGGTACCAAAGCGCATAGCCATATCCAGCAGCTTCAGTGGAAAGGTCACATTGGCATCTACCATCGTGGTAATGCTCTCGGTGTTTCGTCCATAACAGGTTGCCGTATGGATGATTGCGTCGATTCTCCCCTGCTCGAAAAAAGGAGCTTCCCATTGACCGTGATCCGCATCATACGTAATCAAATCAGGCAATATGTCCTGGATACGCGAGCAATCAGAAGTACTCCTTTTCAAGATGATGACAGTATGTCCGTCCAATCGCAGCGCTTTTACGAGCTGGCTTCCGAGAAAGCCTGTCGCGCCGGTCACTAGTATCTTCATTCGGGATCGCTCCCCTTCACCTGCTCTACAATCTTCTTATATCCAGTTCAAGTCGATGTTGTGAATTTGTTTTTCTTGCATGACACCCCGAAAGTGATCGGCTTTCGTTTTCAAGCCTTCAATCAGCCATTCATGATTTTCCACGACGATTTTTTCGATTTGCAGGTGTAAATTTTGCTCTACGATTTTTTCCAACAGTTCAAATTCTGCCCCCTCGATATCTATTTTGATTAATTTGATCGGCCGATTGAGCATCTGGATGAACTGTGTCAAATCAATGACTTCTACTTCTACATACTTATGGGGATTCGTAACAGGATGATTGTTCAAAAGGGAAGAGGCGTAAGCAGACCCTGCCGGATCCGTATGGTAATGTTCGTGCAAATGCAAACGTAGCTTATCGTTTTTATGCCAAACGGCTTTGTTGATACATATAACATTGGGATAGGCTCCTACCCTTTTTTTCAATTCCTCAAATACGTATGGATTCGGCTCAAACGCAAAGACGAGAGCGCCTTTATCCGCCATTTTTTGAGAAATGACCCCATAATTTGCCCCACAATCGATCGTTATGTCCCCGTATCCGATCGGAGAAAAAACTTCTTCACTGTTCTCGTTTAATCCGCCCACTCCTGCTTCCTCCTTATGTTCGGCTGGTTGCCCATGCTGCCTTTCCGGATTTCCACAGTTCTTCCAAGTAGTTTTTATCCCGGAGCGTATCCATTGGCTGCCAAAAACCGGTATGCTTGAAGGCCATTAGTTGATTCGCCTTGGCCAAGCCCTCCAACGGCTCTTTTTCCAATACCGTCTCATCACCCGCCATATAATCAAATACGCCCGGCTCCATGACAAAAAAACCAGCATTGATCCATCCGCCGTCCCCTTTTGGCTTCTCCTGGAATCCTGTTACGGTGTTCCCATTGGCAATATCCAATGCTCCGAATCTGCCTGGCGGTTGAGTCGTGGTGATCGTTGCGAGTTTTTTATGCGTGCGATGAAATTTTACCAGCTGTTCAATATTAATGTCGGATAGGCCATCTCCATACGTCAGCATGAATGTATCTTCTCCCACATACTTCTGTATCCGCTTCACCCTTCCACCTGTCCCTGTGTCTTTCCCCGTATCAATCAATGTGACTCGCCACGGAGCAGCATTGTGATTGTGAAAAGTGACCTGATTGTCGTTACGAAAATCAAACGTCACATCAGAATGGTGAAGGAAGTAGTGCGCAAAGTACTCCTTGATCATGTAGCCTTTGTACCCCAGACAGATGATGAAATCATGGAAACCGTACTTGGAATAAATGGACATGATATGACAAATGATGGGCCAATCACCGATCTCAATGAGCGGCTTCGGACGAAGATGCGTTTCTTCTCCAATGCGCGTGCCATACCCTCCTGCTAGGATGACGACTTTCATTAGCTGCCCTCCTTCCTCTGTTATTCACTTGGCCTCATTGGTATACGCCGCGATTTGGGCCAAACAAATTTCTCTTACGTCTTGTTTTTTCTGATAAGCCTTCTGCCAAGAAATGATACTGTCCAAGGTCTGTTCGAGCGACCAGTTGGGCTTCCAGCCTATTACGCCTTTGGCTTTGGAACAGTCCAGCTTTAAATATTTGGCTTCGTGCCATTGTGGCTCGGTTCGCTCTGCTTCAAAACGAGCACCAGCCCCCCAAAGCTCACACAATTGCCGGACGATCCACTCTACCGATCTGGCATCTTCCTCATTCGGACCAAAATTCCAGCTCTCGGAGTAATCCTTGCCATTCGCCCACATTTTTTCAGCGAGCATCAAGTACCCCTTCAAGGGCTCCAGGACGTGCTGCCACGGTCGAATTGCTTTTGGATTTCGGATGACGATGGTCTCTCCCTTTATCAAGGCACTTAGGCAATCCGGTATCAAACGATCCATCGCCCAATCACCACCGCCGATCACATTGCCTGCTCGCGCTGTAGCAACGGCGACGCCATGCTGATGATACTGGTCGGGGTGGAAAAAAGCATTGCGATAGGAAGCAGTCACTTGCTCCGAACATGCTTTACTGTTGGAATACGGATCATAGCCGCCCAGCACATCCTGCTCACGGTATCCCCACACCCACTCCCGATTTTCATAAACCTTATCCGTCGTAACATTGATAATTGCTTTGATTTTCAATCCGTCTTGCACAGCCACTCTCGCCGCCTCGAGTACATTCACCGTGCCCATAACATTGATTTCGAAGGTTTCCGCTGGATATTGATACGATAAACGCACCAGCGGCTGAGCGGCCATGTGAATGATGATATCCGGGTTTGCTTGGTTGATTGCTTTTTGAACACTTTCCTTCGATCTGACATCATCAATGATTGAATCAACCAATGAGCTGATTTGGGCGCACTCAAAAATACTCGGATTTGTCGGCGGCGACAGCGCATACCCTGTAACCTTCGCCCCCAAGTCATGCAGCCATAAGCACAGCCATGCGCCTTTGAAGCCTGTATGACCTGTGATCAACACTTTTTTGTCTCGCCAGAACGCAGGATCAATCATTGTGATCACCGTGCTTCCTAATCTGCTCCAGAATCGCTGACCACGTCATCCCCAGTCGAACGATATCTTCTTCTACCAGCTGACTGCCCATCTGTACCTCGATGAATGCTAGCTCGGTCGTAGCTTTGATTGCATGCTTGGCTCCTACCGGGATTTGCAATACGTCACCTGGTCCAACCTGGCTCAGCTGATCATCCAAAATGAACTCTCCGCTGCCCTCTACGATGATCCATACTTCGCTACGGTGGTGATGGTACTGATAGCTCAAATTTTTCCCAGCGTATACATGGATTTGTTTCGTTAATACTTCCACGTCGTCTTCATTCTTCTGAAAATGCATAACCTGATACCATCCCCAGCGCCGCTCTTCATACATTGGGCGCTTTGTCCAATCCAAAGACAAATTTTTGACCATATGACTTTGTTCCTTGGAAGAAACGAGGATGCCATCCGGACTCGCCGCCACGATCATATCCGATAGACCGATGGACACGATAGGGATGTCCAATTCGTTGATAACGTGCGTATTGGTGCAGCTCTCATCCAGCAAAACCTTACCCATTGTATTCCTGCTCATTTCTTCCGTGAGCGTATTCCACGTCCCTAGGTCCTTCCAGGCTCCCTCATACGGGAGAACGACTACTTTCTCTGCCTTTTCTACAATCTCATAGTCAAAGCTGATGGCAGGCATTTGGCTATATTGCTCAAGCATGCGGTTGTATTCAGTAGGCAATCCTTTTTGCTCCAATTCGCGAATCAGATAGCCCAATCGAAAAGCAAAAATCCCACAATTCCACAGGGCCTTCTTTTCTACTAAATCCTGCGCTTGCTCAAGGGACGGCTTTTCTTTGAAGCTTTTTACTTTTTGATAGGCATGAGGCCTTTTACCCTGATCCGATTGTGATTCTAGCTGTGGAACAATGTAGCCGTACTTCGTAGATGGATACGTAGGTTTCACTCCGATTAATGCGAGATTCGCGCCAGATTTGAGGATGACGTTCTCCAGTTCCTTGATTCTGTCCATGAAGCAGTCCTCAACAAATGGATCTACTGGCATGATGGCAATGACTTCATCCGGGTCCATTGTCAAAGCAGAGTACAAATAGGTTACCGCTAAAGCAATGGCAGGGAAGGTATCCCTTTTTTCCGGCTCCACGATCAAAGGAACATCTTCACCTAGTTGGCTTTGAAGCAAATCAACATGTGAGCGGCCTGTTGAAATATAAACAGGCTCCGACCAATTGCGGGAGGCCAGCTGCCGCCACACTCGTTGAACCATCGCCTCTGGTTGGGCATGTGCATTGCCTATCAACTTCAAGAACTGTTTGGACCTGACATCATTGGAGAGCGGCCACAGCCTTTTCCCTGAACCACCCGATAGTAATATCAGTTTCACTCAGGCCACCTCGATCCGTTTATCGTGTTGTATGCACCATCTTATGCGTCTGTCGCAGTCGATGCTCTATCGTCCAATGAAAATGGTCAACTAACACGAGGAATGATAGAAGCCTATAGAAACTGAATCCAACGGTTAGAAATATAATCGAAAATGTAAGAACCGGCTTGCGGGAGATAGGGAGTCGTGAAAAACTTCATATGGTGCTTCGTATATCCTTGAAAATGAAGAGAAAACACTGGAAGATATCGCCCCGTTGCCTTATCCTTGCAGCACAGGACACCATTTATCGAGTAGATTTTCTTATAGCCGTACAAATTTTCCATTGATGTCGCCTGCTGAATATTCCCGTCAATTATGCCATCCTGAAACAAGCCATTCGTGATTTGGTAACCCTTGAACCGCTCAAGAAAGAGCAAGGCCAGCACCATATCCGTTATGAGAGGTTGATTGAATCGTACGTGTTCCTTTCTCCGCATGGTGTATTGAACGACTTGCGCGAATGCAATCGGATTGGCAAAATGAGACTTCATGAACTCACAATATAGTTCCAACTTCTGCCTATCTACGAAATTTGTCCATACGAATTCCATCGTAAAGTTTTCAAAGCGCGGATGGTTCACGTCGGTAAACAGCATGACATCCGTATCGATATAGCAGCATTTCGGAATCTGATGCCTTTCCATAAACGCCAACAAAATAAACCATCTTTGAAAACAAAACAGATTGTACTCGTAGGGCATAAAATGAATATGTTTATAGACTCTCGTCATTTCACTTGCAGCAGGCATGTAATCGTCTATCATCTCATGAATGATGCCGTTCACGGCATACCTTCTGTTTCCCCCGTTCCCTATCAGATAGACAGGCGAATGGGGATTACTTCTTTTCGCTTGCTGCAAGCTGTATGTGAGATAATCATCGTCCCCCCGATGGATGATCACGATGGGCAAGGCCATACTCTTTCCGCCTCCTTTTTCTCCCCATACTTTATGTATGTGACAGACAACGAGAAACGGGCATATGCCTTTTTTCCAAAAACCTCCTTGTTGCCAAGCAACTTTAGACGTGAATAGGACGAAATTAATGCATTTATATCATTTCCCCCAGCACGGTCCGAACATATCGTATAGGGCAAGCACTCTGCAGTAGAGGGGGACTAGTCGATGGGAAGATTTTGGACAGATCAGGAAATCCTCGATGAGATCAACAAACGACGATGGTACCATAAAATCGCGCTGCGACCCGGTATTGTCACTCCCGGGATTACGCTTCTGGAAAATATATGGAATATGACGAGACAATCCAGAGAATACATCCCATATTCGGGGAAACGCGTTCTTGATCTGGCTAGCTTTGACGGTATGTGGGCTTTTGAAGCGGAGCAGCGAGGGGCAAGTCTTGTCGTGGCTACGGATTGTATGCAGCCGCTCTATTTGAATTTTGAGTTTTGCAAGAACATCCTGCAAAGCAAAGTTTTGCCGCTGTACAATACCAGCCCTTACAAACTATGGGAAGGGTTGCAAGTTTTGCTGATGGACGATTTTATAGAACCACTGCCATTTCCTCAACAAATACGGCACAATCAATTTGATGTCGTCCAGCATCTTGGACTGCTCTATCATCTGCGCGATCCGATGTGGACATTGTCGCAATGCCGAAGCGTGATTAAACCAGGTGGGCACCTCTTGTTGGAAACTGCCTGTATTTTGGATACGAATCAGTCCATCATGGTCTACAACGGAGCTCCTGGACAAATGAATCGGATTTATAAGGACGATACGACTTGGTGGTTGCCATCCGTACTTTGCATTGAGGAGATGCTAAAGAGCACGTTGTTTGAAGTTATTCCTGAATCGGTTAGGACCATTCCCTCTGGCAAAATAAACAATTACGATGCGGGTCGCATCAGCCTCGTGGCAAGAGCCATTCCTGGTAGCGCGATCGACCAGAACTGTCACGCGGAGTTACTCCGTATATTCCGCAATCCGGGGATCATTCCGGACTACCTGTAATATCCGGGGAATTTGAAATCGGGTGCACAAGATTGACGATGCTTGTGTACCCGATTTTCCATTCTTTCATAGTCTGATGGTAGTGCATGCATTTTTTATGATGGAAAGATGGGAGTGAATCTCGTGTCCCACTCACAGCAACCATTAGTGAGTATCATTACCCCCTCTTTTAACCAAGGCCGGTTTATTCGTGAGACGATAAATAGCATATTGACCCAGGACTATGCAAACCTTGAGCATATCGTGGTAGATGGAGGCTCGACTGACGATACGCTCTCCATCTTGCAAGAATATGCACAAAAAGATCCGCGCTTCCGTTATATTTCCGAACCGGATCGCGGACAGTCTCATGCGCTTAACAAAGGTCTGGCAATGGCAAGAGGGGAAATCATTGGCTGGCTGAATTCAGACGATACCTATGTACCCGGCGCCATCATGATGGCTGTTCACGCTTTTGCGAGCAACCCGAGCTGGGGAATGCTTCACGGCAATTGCCAAGTGATGAACGAGTACGGTCAAGTATCTAGCACCTACCCGTCCGAACAGGCTGATTCCAAGAAGCTGTATCAGAGCTGCGTGATTTGCCAGCCATCCGCTTTCATTAGGACCCACGTTTTCAGGCATATGGGGGGCGTGGATGAAAAATTGCAATTTTGCATGGATTACGACCTGTGGATGCGCATCGCCAAATTTTACCCCATCGGTTATGTGCCTCACTACTTAGGAAACGCTCGAATCCACACGACCTGCAAATCAGCTACACAATGGCATTCTGTCGGCGTACCTGAAGTATTACGATCATTAGCAAAAAATTATTCGTCCATCCCCAGCCATTGGATATCGTACGTCCCACACTACAAAGGCATGGGTGTACTCGACCTGTTGCGGATCTATAAGTCCGCTCCATCCAATACAACCAGAATTACGAGCATGAATAGGGGGATGGACTTGTGGGCGCCTCCTGTCCTGCGTGCGATTGTCGAATCAGATCCATCTGCACCGGCTCAAATGTTGTTAGTGAAGGGCAAAGTCCCTGGCTCCCCTGCAAAATTGCCAAAGCCCATTGTTTTGACTGCGCTCGTGAATGGCGTAAACGTAAAAAGCTACACCGTTGATAAACCCACCTTTGCCCTCGAAATCCCACTCGATCCGAATGCCACGACACACCGTGTGGACATCGCTTCTTCTAGTGTCGGTGTACCGAACACCCCGCAAGTCCAGCAAAGAATCGTGGGGGGATACATGGCCGAAGAGATTATTCCTCTTTCGTATGACGAAGTGATCGTGTACAGAATTTTTTCAAGGAGTTAACCATTCAACTCGTATATAGCTTCGTTTCAATGACAGCCGCCGCTCCGGCTATGGCAAGCAGGAGCAGCAACGGATAGGCGGCTGGCACATACATATACACCCCCACGATCAAGGCCCCCACCCAAATTCCCACGCACCAATGGCAGCTCAACAATCTGCCTATCCATTGGCGCACCCTTCCGCCTTTAAATTGAAAGTCCCGAACCATTTGCCCCGACTCGTCGGGTACATAGAACACCTGGTAAAATGGGTTTCGCAAAAAAGACGTGATCTCATCAAAAACAATCAAATGCGTGAGACGAAAGCTTGCCAGCACGAGAATGATTAGGTCGATCCAAGAGAGGTCAAACATTCCACCTCCACCTCTTTCCAATATTTTGTGCTTTTCTCATTTGTTCCACATTTAGTACCATTGTGATGCGACAAAACAGAGAAAGGCGTGATGAGATGAATCGCAACATAAAGAAAATGGCAACCATCCTTTCCCTGTCCGTCCTCGTTACCATGATCGGACAACCTGCATTTGCGAAAACAAGCTTTACCTCTTTGAAAAAAGGGATGAAGAACTCGCGCGTGCTTGAAGTGGAAAAGATGCTCGATGCACTCCATTACGACTACAAGCTGGTAGTGGACAAGACATACAATAGCTACACAGTTTATAACGTCAAAGCTTTTCAGAAAAAATACAAGCTGCCGCAAACCGGAATTGTAAACAAAACCACCTACGATAAACTGACGAGCATGTACCAAGCTCGCAAGCAAGTGCAGCCAACACAACCAGCACAGCCAAGCACACCGTCCAAGCCTGGCAATCCTGCTGAGTCCAATGATTACGCTACGCTAAAATTGGGTGCTAGCGGTGAACGCGTGAAGGAATTGCAAACGATGCTCGCTGGCCTCGGTTACAAAGTAACCGCATCGGGACAATTCGATGAATCTACACGTTTTGCCGTCATGCTGTTCCAGTCGCGCAATAAACAAACCTTGACTGGTGAAGCCGATGCCAAAACTTATACAGCCATTCAAACGCAATACAAGAACAATCCCGTGCAGCCCAAACCAGATACGAAGCCAACCACTCCAACAAATCCAACGACTCCCGTAACACCTAGCAAGCCTGAGCAGCCGCAAAACCCTGGTGCTGACGCGCAAGTTCCTCTACCAGCTGGTTTGACGGCTGAGGAAAAGGAAATGGTTCAGCTCGTGAATCAAGAGCGCACCAGTCGCGGACTCGCACCCTATCAAGTGGACATGCAGTTGGAGAACGTTGCACGTGTAAAAGCTCAAGAGATGGTAAACAAAGGCTACTTTAGCCACACCTCTCCCACTTACGGCTCACCGTTTCAAATGATGGACACTTTTGGTATTCGCTATTTGGCTGCTGCTGAAAATATTGCCCAAAACTATTCTGTAAGCAGCGCTCATCAAATGTTCATGAATTCCTCTGGGCACAAAGCTAATATCATGAGTCCAACATACGACTACGTTGCCATTGCTGTGGTAAATGGCGGTCCGTACGGGAAAACGTTCGTACAAATGTTCTTGAAAAAATAAAGGCACGGAACGGAAAAGCCATCATTTCTACTGAAATGGTGGCTTTTCTTCTCGATTAGAAAGACACGGCGATCCGGTTATTGGCGGAAAAGTGTACGGTCTGATCGTTGCACAGCACGACACCCTCGACAACGATTCCTTTCCCCGCTTCTTGTTTCAAAAATGAAATCTGGAAATTCTGGAAGGATTCCGTCGATTCCGGTGCAATGGTTACAGGCTGGATCGGCGCTATCCAATATTCCCCTCTCTCCATCGCTTGGGCAAACCAATCGTCTTCCAAGTATCTCCATCCTTTTAAGCCCGATGTACCTTGCACGGCCATCGTCTCCACGAGCGTCGGCGGCAATACCTGGCCTCCCATTTTGATCGAATCGACAGGTGAGACACGCAGGCAAACGATTGGATTTTTCAGTTCAACGTTCCCCGTATTTTTCACCTGAAGCGTCCCAATCAACAGGTACGGCTTCTCAACTGATTCAGAGTGAATCAACGTGTAATCAAAATACACTTCTGCAGCTGTACGCGTTTCAACCTGTTCTGGCACTTCTTCGACCGGGTGAATGGTCACTACTTGATCCAGGAGTTCTTCTTCTGCCAAGATCATCAGCTCTTCTCGTTCACTGTCTGATTCACTGTTTCCTTCTATATTTGATTCACTGTCCTCAGCACTCGACCCGTTACTTTCCTGAATCGTGCTTTGTTCCTCTGCCCATGGCTTTTCATCTGCTCCCTGCTGAATTTCCTTGTCAGAGGTAGAGAGCATGGTGGAATAAAACAGCTTTAAAATAGTGGGTGGTAAAAACGCCATTGGTTGAATGTGCAATCCATTTTGGAAGTACTCCAAAACCCCTGACGCTAAGTGTAGCGCAATTTTTTCGGCATAGAGTTTACGCTTGCTCACTTCCGTAAAGAGCGGCAACTGCAACTGGATATGAACGATCGATGGTTGCTTTTGGTTTTTGGTTACTTTGTAGTGACACGGGATTCCTGAATGCTGCAATTCTGCGCGCAAACACTTGACCAGATCTTGCCGCTTTTCATCCTCCGACTGAAAGAAAATCAGTCTTGGCTTTTCCAGAACTCTCATTTCTTTCAAGCTGAAACGTATAGCGACATCCGTATTTTTCGCCAGAGACGGATTGTTTTGGCTTATGACAACTTCCATCCCGCTATCAGAAAGAAATTTTTGTACGTTCCCCAATACCTCCCACTCATAGGCAGTTCCTCCTCCTGTAGATATGCCTGTAAAGAGAACGCAAACTTTTCCTTTCAACCCCGAATCCAGGTCAACTCTTTTATTCGTCGAATCCCACTTCAATTGAAAGCCATTTTGCTTGCAAAATAAACGAAACGCTGGCAGAGCCGCGTACGGCATGGTTCCGCCACGTTGACCACTGTAATATACCTCAACATCCATTCCCATCTCTCCTCACGAAACTTTCCGTCAGTCCGCGATATTGTATGAATGCCCAGTGTCCAAAGTGAACATTTTTGGCGATGACTGTTCCGAAGAAACGCTTTGCGCATACGATGCTACAGAAAGGAGTGGTCATATGCCCACCTCACAAATGCCCCTAATCTCCATTATCATTCCTGTCAAAAATGAGGGGGACAATGTGCGTTCTACCATCACTTCCCTTTTGAATACAAGAACCACGTTTCCGTATGAAGTGATCGTAGTCGATGATGCCTCAACTGATAACGGTTGTCACTTTTTACAAGGCCAAGGGCAAAATGAAAAAATAAAATTAATCACGACAGAAGGCATTGGTGCTGCTGCAGCACGAAACTTGGGCGTGAATCATGCCCGTGGCAACTACTTTATTTTTTGCGATGCCCATCTGTCTTTTGAAAACTTTTGGATCGATCGCATGATGGAGCTCATTCTGACAAAGAAAGCAGATGGCGTTGCTCCCGGAATCGCTTCCATGACAGAGCCACATAAAATCGGATATGGGCAAAATCTGAATCAGAAGCTCGAAATCACCTGGTATCCAAAGCCAACGGGCCCTTCACCGGTTGCGATATTGCCAGGGGGTTGCTTTCTGGTCACCCGTGAAGCTTTTATGAAGGTCGGGGGTTTTGACCGTGGTTTTCGCATTTGGGGATTTGAAGATATCGAATTTTCCATTAAGATGTGGCTCTTTGGATATACGTGTATGGTCCAGCCATCCGTAAAAATCTTGCATTTGTTTAGGCAAGTTCACCCTTACACAGTTGCACATGAGCACATTTATTACAATATGCTTCGAATGGCGTACAGCCATTTTAACGAGCGGCGGATTGAGGCTGCGAAAAAACTTGTGCTCTACGCAAATGCGAGTGAAATTGCGGATGATGTGCTGACTTGCGGAGCTGCTGCTCAGCGTGTTCGATACACTTCCCAAAGAAAATTCGACGACAATTGGTTCTTCCAAAAATTCCAAATTCCTTTCTGACAAGATAGTGACCTAAAAAATAGGCGCATGCTCAACATGCCAAACTCCCGTTGCCCACATAGTATGTAACTGCAAAGCAAACTCCCTAGGAAAGGAAGGATTCTTACGGTGAAACATCACGTGAAGCCCATTATGGGTCGCCAGCTCCCTACACCGACGCCTACAGCAACTCCTCCTATATCGAACAACCTGCAGGAAGAGTGCATTCGCGTCAATAAGGTGTATGACTGGGTAGTATTAGCGAACAGCTACCGAAACAAGATTGCCCTTCCCGACGATTGTCAAGCTCTGGTAGACGCTGCCATTCGTGCTGGGCAAGATATCACGCTCTCCTGCGTTGAGCCAGTTTCTCCTGGTCCTACTTGCAGAGTCGTCAGTATTCGCCGCGAGAACATTACAGTCAATGGGACCACTGTTCGGGTCGGAGTCGTTCGCTTTGTGTTCGGAGCCACTGTGCTCGTTCGCGTTTTCGCAGACGGAACACCTCTCTGCGAATTCACAACGACAGTGCAATTCGATCAGGAAGTCGTTCTCTGCTTGCCTGAACCGCTTGACGAGGACAATATCTTGTGCCGAATCAGTGCTTTCGAGTGCTCACCGACCGGTACTGTTCTCCTCGGAGGCATGGTTCAACTCGACGTCATTGTCTGCGTCGAAATCCAAGTAGAAGCAGAAGTCAAACTGGAAGTATTGGCGAAATTCTGCTCTCCACGTCCAAACAGCATTCCAATTCCATCGCCAACGCCATCTTTCCGTTGCCCGCCGATTACATTCCCGCCACAATGCCCACCAATCTTCCCAGTACGCAACTGCGATTGCCAGGCGTCCGTCAACGCGTTGGTACCGAATGTTTCCATTTCTATTGGTATCCCACTCGCCGTTGCCGTCGGTACGATCCAGCTCATCGCAGATATCTGCCCAAGCTGCGATCCATCCAGCAGCTCGTTTACCTTTAACTTCTTTGATGCTCTCCTGCCTGATGTCCTTGGCGATCAAAGCTTCAGCTTCTCTCCAACGACTATCAGCTCTCCGACATGCATTACCGTACTGCCTATCCTGCCAATTGTGACAGGTCTGGTCGTAACAGGTACTGGTGTACGGACTTTCACAGCAACAGGCGCACAAGAAACCCTAACCTACTCTCTGACACTCGCCGAAACAGGACTCGGCCTGCCAGACGTTATCATTCTCACACTCACCGACTCTGCAGGTGTTCTCGTCTTCAGCGCCACCATTACAGTCGTTCCGGACGAACAATTACTGGTTGCCGATTGCATCACGTTTGGGGATATTGTCATTACCACTCCATAAGAAAAAAATATTCGTTTCCAATCAGGCGGGAGAAGACCACCACTTCTCCCGTTTTTTCTATAGAGGAACCGTCACTACAATACAGGCACCAATTCCCACCCCGTACATATGTCTATATGGGTAAGCCAGACGGTAAAAGGAGGACAACACTGTGTACAAAAGGAGAATCTCCAATACGAACAAGTCGAAAGAGAGAGAAAATGAGAAGCTCCTCCTGCTAAAAAAACAAGCACACTACTACGAAGAAAAAACAAAACAACTCATGCAAGAAGTGTGGCACCTACAAAAGCTGATCGAGGAAACATCCCAAAAAAACGAAGCATATAGAGAGCAGCTTGAACATCTGAACCAGAACCTCCACGATTTGGACAGCAAAGGGGCCGAATGGAAGCAGCGCTTGAACGATTCACAAGACATGCTTCAAGAAATGAAGGGCAAGCTCGACTACTACGAACATCTCTTGAAACAACGCGAAAATGCCATAACCGACCACCAGGAAACAGAGGCAAAACTAAAGCGTTCAATCGAGAGCTTGCAAACCGAGATCAGAGAACAACGAAAAAAAGGTCCACAGCTTGAAGAAATCACGTCCAAACATCAAGCCCAGGAAGCACACTTGCGCGAGCACATTGAATTGCTCCAGCGGCAAGTACAAAGCTACGAACAAAAAGAGGCACACTGGGAAAAGGCGTTACACGAGCAAGATCAGCAGCAGCTGAGTCAAATCGAGGAGATCCTGCATGAACGCCAGCAGCATTTAGACATGATCGCGCATCTGGAGCAGCAACAACTTACATGGAAACAAGCTTTGGATCATGCAAATGAAGAGTTTGAGAGTGCGCAGATAAGACAGCACGAGCAACTATCCAAAATTGAATCATTGAATCAGCAGTTGGAGGATGCACGGGCACGGGAAGAGCAAACACTCTCTGACCTACAGCAGCTTACAGCAGCAAGCGGAAATTGGGAGCAGCGGGAGCAGGAGCTACAGATGCGAGAACAAGAACTACAGGTGCGCGAGCAAAACCTCCACGCATTTGAGCATGGTCTCCAGGCTCACGAGCAGGAGCTTCACGATCTTGAACAAGAGCTGCGGGGGCAAGGGCAGGAACTGCAATCCCTATCGAGTAGCCTTGAGACGAAAGAGCAGGATCTACACTCTCAGTCGCAACACTTACAAAAACGGGAGCAGAAACTGCTCGGTCTTGAACAAGAATTGCACGGGCAAAACCAAGAACTGCAATCTTTAAAACATAACCTGCAGACCAAAGAACAAGAGCTGCTTGTAACTGAGCAAAAGCTCGAGGCTAAGGAGCTAGAGCTGCATTCTCAGACACAAGAGCTTCAAGCACGGCAGCAGGAACTTCACAATCTTGAACAAGCGTTACAAGCGCAAGGACTAGAAATGCACGCTCAGGCACAAGACCTCAATTCACGAGAGCAGGAACTTCACGTTCTCAAACAAGAGCTTCAGACACAAGACCAAGAACTTCAATCCTTAAAGCATAACCTTGAGACGAAAGAACAACACCTCCAGTCCCAAGAGCTAGTGCTGCATTCTCAAACGCAAGACCTCAGCGTACAGAAACAGGATCTTCTCGAGCTCGAACAAAAGCTTCAGACACAAGGCCAAGAACTTCAATCCTTGGCTCAAAACCTGCAAACGAGAGAACAACAGCTTCAGTCCAAAGAGCTTGAGCTGCATTCCCAAACACAAGACCTCAACTCACGGGAGCAGGAGCTTCTCGATATCGAACAAGTGCTTCAGACACAAGGCCAAGAACTTCAATCCCTAGCTCAAAACCTGCAAACGAAAGAACAACAACTTCAGTCCAAAGAGCTTGAGCTGCATTCCCAAACGCAAGACCTCAACTCACGGGAGCAGGATCTTCTTGATACCGAACAAGTGCTTCAGACACAATGCCAAGAACTTCAATCCCTAGCTCAAAACCTGCAAACGAAAGAACAACAACTTCAGTCCGAAGAGCTTGAGTTGCAATCCCAAGCGCAAGACCTCCACGGACGGGAGCAGGAACTTCTCGATTTCGAACAAGAGCTTCAAACACAAAGCCAAGGGCTTCAATCCCTAGCTCAAAACCTGCAAACGAAGGAACAACAGCTTCAGTCCAAAGAACTTGAGCTGCATTCCCAGACGCAAGACCTCAACTCACGAGAGCAGGAACTTCTCGATATCGAACAAGTGCTTCAGACAAAAGGCCAAGAACTTCAATCCCTAAAACACAACCTTGAGACAAAAGAACAACAGCTCCAGTCCAAAGAGCTTGAGCTGCATTCCCAAACGCAAGACCTCAACTCACGTGAACAAGAGCTTCAATCCCTAGCTCAAAATCTGCAAACGAAAGAACAACAGCTCCAGTCCAAAGAACTTGAGCTGCATTCCCAAACGCAAGGCCTCAACACACGGGAGCAGGAACTTCTCGAGCTCGAACAAGAGCTTCAGACGCAAAACCAAGACCTCCAATCCTTGGTTCAAAACCTGCAAACGAAAGAACAACAGCTCCAGTCCAAAGAGCTTGAGCTGCAATCCCAAGCGCAAGACCTCCACGGACGGGAGCAGGAAGTTCTCGAGCTCGAACAACAGCTCCAGTCCCAAGAGCTAGTGCTGCATTCTCAAACGCAAGACCTCCACGGACGGGAGCAGGAAGTTCTCGAGCTCGAACAACAGCTCCAGTCCCAAGAGCTAGTGCTGCATTCTCAAACGCAAGACCTCCATGCACGAGAACAAAAACTTCTCGAGCTCGAACAAGAACTTCAGACGCAAGAACAACAGCTCCAATCCAAAGAGCTAGAGCTGCATTCCCAGACGCAAGACCTCAACTCACGGGAACAGGATCTTCTCAATTTTGAGCAAGAGCTCCAAGTACAAGGGCAACAGCTGCAAACGCAAGCAGATCACCTACAAACAAAAGAACAAGAACTAACAATCCTCGAACAAGGACTTAAAGTTCGAGGGCAAGAACTTCTCACCCATACACAATACCTTCAAGCTCGAGAGCAAGACCTTTACACCCTTGAGCAAGAGCTACAAACGCGCGGGCAAGAACTTCACTCTCAGAATCATAACCTCCAGACAAAAGAACAAGAGCTGCTCGCTTTCAAACAAGAGCTTCAGGCCCGAAATCAAGAAATTCTCGAGCGGACGCGAGACCTTGAAGCACGTGAAGAAGAACTAAACGATGTTGAACAAGAGCTCCAGGCCCAAGGAAAAAAACTACAAGCTCATGCCCAGGCGTTGCAGGTTCAAGAACAAGAGCTCAAGAGCCATGAACAGGGGCTTCGGGATTGGGAACAAGCCAACCTCTCCCAGGAGCAAGCACTTTTAACGCAGAGCCAAGAACTACAGGTTCAAGAACAAGGACTTCAATCCCGAGAGCAAGCGCTGCAGCTTCGCGGGGAGGAGCTTCTCTCACATGAGCAGGAAATCCACTCCCACGAGCAAGAGTTACTCACGATGAAACAAGAGCTGAACGCCCGAGATCAAGAACTGCACAACCAAGAGCAGGAGTTACACGCTCAAGCGGATACCCTACACACTCGTGAACAGGAGCTGCTTACTCGAGAGCAAGAACTAAACACACTGGAACAGGCACTACTCTCTTTGGAGCAAGAAATCCAAGCTCAAAGGCAAGGGCTGCAAACCCGGGAGCAGGAGCTACAAGTGCAGAATCAAGACATTTACACCCGAGAACAAGAACTCGAAGCGCAAAAACAAGATTTACGCACGAAAGAGCAAGAGCTAGAAGCCACTCGCCATGAGATGTTGCAAAAAGCAATAGATTTCGAGCAAAGTTGGACAATAAAGCACGAAGAGACTTCTCAGCAATTAACGGAAGCTCTGCTTGAGCTGGAAGCAGCCCGGTTAACGAAAAATCAACTCGTCGCTGATTATAAAGAGCTGGCCGAATCGCATTCCCTGCATGAGCAAGAATTGCAGCAAAGCATCCAACAACGCGACGAAGAAATCCAACAAACACAAAACACTGTTAAGAGTCTCCAGTCGGAGTTAAAAGAAGCTCAACAGCAATTAACCGATGCACAGGATCGTATCAAAGCTTTTCAGCAACAAGCCAAAGAAACCGATGAAAAGCTCTCGAACGTCTCTCTTCAAAAAAATAAATGGAACGAAGTACTGGAGAAAACAACCCAAAAATATGACTCTCTGTTAACAGAAAAGGAAAAAACCATTGAGCAGCTTACATCCCAGGAGCAAGTGTTGAAAAAGACGATAACCGGACTTAAAAACATGGTGAAAGAACACCAAAACAACGAAGAAAAATACAAGCAAATCATCAAGGAATTCACGCAAAAAGAAGCTCGATCCAATAAAGCCTACAGTCAACTCCAGCAAAATGCCCAATTTCAGCCAAACACGCAATTTCAACCAAGCGCCCAATTTCACCCAAACACCCAATTCATGCCAAGCTCTGATCCCTCCACTCAACAGTTATCTTCCACACCAGTAAAAATGCAGATGCCCTATCCCAAAAATGCCAACGAATTCAACCCGTTTCGTTGAAAAAGTGAAAATGTGCGAGAGCCGTTACCATGTGAATCTTACCTGAATACAACATATTACAGTCCAGAAAGGGAGGAAAAACCATGACCCCTGAACAAATGCGTGCACTGTATCATCAACGTCAACAGCATCAAGTCCAACCTGCCCAGCGCCCATCGAAAATGCCGCGATCGCCATTGCCAAAATCCGGTCCGGTTCATAGAGTCCAACCGTCCGTCCAGACTAGAACAAGCGGAGGCTGCTGCGGCAGGCGTTGGCAGGGCTAATCTTTCAGAACCCCCCTTTTCCATGACACGTACCGTCTGGGATGAGATCATCCGAGATTCTCTGGAGAAGCGACCAAATGAAACGTGTGGATTGCTCTCCGGTAGAAATGGAAGTGCACAGAAGGTTTGGCGAATGGAAAATACGTTGAAAAGCCCGGTCGCCTTCGCTATGGACCCCAAGCAGATTCAACGCGTTTTCCACGAAATGGCGTTGCGCGGGGAGCATTTGGTCGGGATCTACCACTCCCACCCTACTGCACCTCCCATTCCGTCACCTGAAGATATTGCTTACTGTCGCTACCCGGAGGCCGCGTATCTCATCGTTTCACTCGCTTCTCCACAACCAGTTCTCGGCTGTTTTCGAATTGAGGGGTCTTTTGCTCGGATGTATCCTTATACAGTCCGTAACTAGTGATCAAATTCCTCAAAACAAAAGAACAGCGGGAATCTACTCCTGCTGTTCTTTCTGTTTTAGAAGATCGCTTTGTTCCAATGAACTGGGCAACAGCCATTCCCTTTTCTCCCAGCTGACAAAATCATCTTCCCACATTATCTGGAAGCGGTCCTCCTCAATATGAATGACGACTCCCTTTGCCCCATCCTTTACATATACGACCAGATCGCCTACTTGTATCACCGCTTATCGCCGCCCATTACCCGAGTCTGAAGATGATTCCGTGTCCACCCTTCGGATACACCCACTTGATATTTTCATACGGGCAACCAATACGGCAGCTCCCACATTCGTGACATCCTTCGTAACCGACGTGCATCCGCACTTCTTCCCATTTGTATACTTCCGCAGGACAAAAGATGGTACAGAGCTTATCAGGGCATTGCGTCGCACAAACATCAGCAGAGAGCACATGCAGATGTGACTCCGTATCCGCTTTGAAACGCACGAGATACTGTTTCTCCTCGATTGACTGGCCCTTTGGTATATCCTGCATCACTTCATCACCCTCCACGCATTCATCAAGTCACGCGCCATTTTCCATTTGTCCTTCGCAGAGCCGAGGTCGCTCCAGATTTTCTTCTGCTTGCTCCATTTCGAGCTGCCATCAACCGTGAACATCTGACTCGCCGCTTTGTTCATCATTGGAATATACTGTTCAAAATACTGCGGGAATTTTTCAAAGTGATGCGTGGCGTCCTTGTATTTTTTCAAATCTTGACCGACAAAGCTATTCAACAGATTGATTCGGTATCCGTCGAGCATTTTTTCGGAATAGTCCCCCGCTTCTTTTGCCGCCAGGATCGTTTCCGCCGCCATGACACCAGATGCCATCGCCATATTCGATCCCTCTCGATGGATCGCATTGACGAGCTGGGCAGCATCTCCTACGACTAGGACACCATTGCCGACAATTTTGGGAATGGAACGATAGCCTCCCTCGGGAATCAGGTGCGCCAAGTATTCCTGCTGCTCACACCCTTGGATATACGGCCGAATCATCGGATGATTCTTTACATAGTCCAACAACTCATACGGCTTAATCTTGTTTTTGATCAGACCCGACAGCATCGTCCCTACCCCAATGTTCAAGCTGTCCTTATTCGTATACAACCAAGCCGTCCCCAAAATCCCTTTGGTCGAATCTCCGAAAATTTCAATCGTACAACCGTGATCGCCCTCTAGGTTAAAGCGATCCTCGATTATTTTACGATCCAGCTTCAATACTTCCATGACAGCAAGCGCTACTTCATCTGGACGAAACTCTTTGTGGAACCCTAACGATTTCGCCAGCAAGGAGTTGACGCCGTCTGCCAGAACGACAACATCTGCGTATAGGTCCCCATCCGGTCGATCTGTTTTCACACCGACTACTTTGCCATTTTCAACAATGCACTGCAAAGCCACGGTCTCATTAAGTAAAAGTGCTCCCTGCTGCACGGCTTTGTCTGCAAACCATTGGTCAAATTTCGCCCGCAGCACCGTGAAATTGTTATAAGGTTCCTGGGCCCACTCCATGCCTTTATAACTGAAATTGATGGCTGATTCCCTATCAAGCATCATGAACCGCTGTTCGACGATCGGTCTCTCAACAGGCGCCTCCTTGTAAAATTCGGGGATGATGTCTTCCATCGTTTTGCGATACAAAACACCTCCCATGACGTTTTTGGAACCCGGATATTCCCCGCGCTCCATCAAAAGTACATTTACACCCGCTTTGGCAAGCGTATAAGCACAAGCTGTTCCAGCCGGGCCTGCTCCGACAATGATTACATCAAATTTCTCAGCCATACGTTACCTCCTTGTCCGGCTCCTTTTGGAATGCTTCCATGAGCAATGGCACAATTTCAAAAGCATCACCGACAATACCGTAGTGACAAGCCTGGAAGATGAGTGCATTCGGGTCTTTATTGATGGCAATGATCAATCCTGAGTTACGCATGCCGACCAAATGCTGGATAGCTCCCGATATGCCGATGGCAAAATAGATTTTTGGCGTGACCGTCACTCCCGTCTGTCCGACCTGATGTTCATGACCGATCCAGCCAGCTTCCACCGCATCTCTGCTGGCCCCGACGGTTGCCCCGATTCGTTCTGCGAAGCGATGAATAAGCGCAAAGCCTTCCTTGCTTCCGAGTCCCTTACCGCCAGCGACGATTACATCTGCCTCATCCAACCGCACCTTTTCCTTCGTCTCCCGGACGATTTTCAGTACTTTTGTGCGAATGTCTTCTTCACGCAGCTCCATGGTTTCCTCGATGATCTCTCCTGTACGTGACTGGTCTGGCTCAAGCGCTTTCATGACTTTTGGGCGAACGGTCGCCATTTGCGGTCGATGTTTTTTGCACAAAATCGTCGCCATGATGTTTCCACCAAACGCTGGACGGCTCGCCTCCAGCAATCCTGTCTCCGCGTTCACATCGAGCATGGTCGTATCGGCGGTCAGCCCTGTCTCCAAATCCGTCGCAACAGCGCTAGCCAAATCTTTTCCCGTGGACGTCGCCCCATACAAGATAATTTCCGGCTTGTGCTTTTGGACACATTCGATGACAGCTCGCATGTAGGACTCTGTACGGTACTCATGAAAAATCTTCTGATCGTATACATACACTTGATCCGCACCGAAGGGAAACGCCGTGTGGGCCAACTCCTTGACTCCATCTCCGATTAACAAGCCAGCAAGCGGCACGTCTCGCTTGTCAGCCATTTGTCTTCCCGCTCCCAACAGCTCGAGTGATACTGGGGCGATACGGCCGTCACTCACCTCTAAAAACACCCAGATGCCACGAAAATCATCCAGATTCATATCTGCTCCTCCTTCACCCGAAACAATCGCTGTTTATCATGCAAAACTTCCATCAAGCGTGCGATTTGCTCGCTGACGCTTCCTTCGAGCATTTCGCCACCCTTTGGCTTCTCTGGGGGCCAAACTTTTGCAACGATGGTAGGAGAGCCCTTCAGACCTAACTGCGTCCGATCGATATCCCCCAAGTCATCGACGGACCAAACAACAGGATTATACCTAGCAGCTCGAAGCATGTTGGGCAGCGGAGAATACGGTACCTCATTAATCTCCTTCTCCACAGAAAACAAACAAGGCAAGGTCGACTGGATGACTTCATAACCATCCTCCAGCTTTCGATGCACGATGGCGTAACCTTGTTCTTTGTTTATCTCCACTACTTTTTTCACACACGTAAGCGGCGGAATATCCAACCGTCTGGCGACTCCTGGTCCGACTTGTCCCGTATCACCGTCGATGGTCATCTTTCCGCAAATGACGAGGTCGACTGGCTGGCTTTCTGCAATCTTCTCAATGGCTTTGGTAATCGCATAGCTGGTTGCCAATGTGTCTGCTCCGGCAAATGCACGATCCGTTACCAGATAGCCTGCGTCTGCTCCGATCTCGATGCACTTCCGAATGGCCTTCACCGCTGGCGGCGGTCCCATGGTGACGACGGAGACCACACCCCCATATCGATTTTTCAACCGAACGGCTTCTTCTACCGCATGTGCATCATACGGGTTAAGAATAGCTGGTGCACTGGCGCGATCCATCGTATTCGTCTTCGGATTCATCTTGATGATTTTGGTGTCCGGCACCTGCTTAATGCAAGCGACAATATGCAGCATAATTAATCCCCCCTTGCTGCCGGGCGCGATTCCTATGCCTGTACAAAAGGTTGCCTTTCTTACGCGCAATCAGTTCGGGCAGCTTGTCGTTCATTGTTATAGCCTATTTCGATGCAGCCGAGCTTAGACCAGTAATCATAGAAACGAAAAAGACGCCAAACATCAGCTTGGCGCTGTGTGGCGTCTTTTGGCTTATTCATTAATGTTTGTCAATGGAGAACTCAACCGTAGCATCCGTGAACTTCTTGGAAGCTCTTTTCAGTTTGATTTGCAAACCGATTTGCGGCAGGATTTTACCGACTTCCGGTACTTCTGGCATCGAGTAGTCATCACTGTCGTCAAACTCCTTAACACCTTTCAACGGATCGTATTGCATCGTTCCATAGATGTAATCCAGATCCATACCGGATGTGTTGTTCGGGCTAAACGCAGCATCGTTCACCTGATAGCGGGAGTCTGCGATTGCGCTTTTGTTACCCTCATCATTGTTCCAGTAACGTACTTCCTGATGGGCATCTACTACACCGAGCAAGCCGTAGCCTGGGTGCTGGCTCGTATTGTTATCACGTGTTCTTTCGTAGCGACCATCAAAGTACCAGATCACCATACCTGGATCATACGTGAAGAAGGAGTCATTTCGGCGGAAGTACTTCAGTCCAGCGTCAATTCCTTCGTGAGAGCGCAGCTCAACCAAATAGTACGAATCGTACATTTTGCCTTTTCCATCGAAGTGGATGAAGCCATCCAACTTGAACTTCTTCTCACCCTCTGCATCATCCGCGAAGATAACTTGCCCATCTGCCACTACTTCAAAGTTATCGAGATAGAAGCCGTCCAACACGTAAGCGACGTCCGTCACATAGTTAAACTCGACTTGCACTTTTTTGCCGACAAACTCATTCAGGCTAATTTCTTCTTTGTCCCAGCCTTTTGTTACATCATCGAATTTTTGCACTTCTTTTTTCTCACCTGTATCCGCATCGATTACATTGACGGAGAGGTAATCATAGCCTTCCTCAATGTTTCTCCATGAGTCGAATTTCATCGTGGCGGAGCTGACCCCAGTCAAATCGATCACATCGGAAGTCATTTTGGTGTTCAGTTTGTTTCCTTCATCCGAGAAGTATGCGTAGCCACCATCTTTTGGCTCAACCGGCGGTTTCTTTTCAACTTTCGGCATATTCAGTTTGACGACTTTTCCGTTTTTCTCAATGCTGCTCGCATCAATGAGCTGAACCGTTTTCTTGCGTTTTTCTACATCTTTGTAGTCCAGAACAGTCGGAGCAATCCAGTTGCCGCCAAACATTTGTTGTAGAACCATTTTGGACCAAGGATCAAGGCCTGTAGGTTCTGTTTGGAAGACCTTACCTGTATGGCTACCGGACGACATGAGGGACCAAGCACCTACTGGCGAATCTTTTCCGGCTCTTGTCGTGTCATACAAGTCTGGCAAACCGAGATTGTGTCCGTATTCGTGAGTGAATACACCTGGGGCGCCATCTTCAGGCTGGATCATGTAATCAAATGCCTTGAGGCCTGTTCCAGGAATTTCCACCGGCTTTTTCAAAGTCCAACGGTGAGACCAGATCGCATCTGGATCTTCCCCTGTCTCTTCTCCGATCCCCGCATGAACGAGCATGAGGTTGTCCAGATTGCCATCCGGCTCCATTAGGTCTCCATCACCATCGATATCATACGGATCGCGCTGATCGTACAATTCCTCTTTCCCGGCAATGGATTCCCCAACCGCCGCCAAGGTCTCGATTACCAGATCGCGCGGATTGGAATCGTCACCAGCCTTGGAGTTCCCTCCATAATACTTGTAGCCGTTCTCTGCCATTTGCCATGGCGTTACCACACCATCAACGGTCCACGTTCTTCCCGATTGCAGATAGAAGTATTTCGCCATTGTTGTCATGCCGATTCCTTCAGGAGTTTTGTACCCCTCCTGATCAAACAGCATTTCTTTGTAATGCTTTTCGTTGAAGTCTTCCGTCCAAAGCGAGTCACTCACTTTTGGTAGCTGATTATGCTCCCGGTCAGGGTACTCGACAAGAGCGACAACGATGTTATCTGTATGTAGACGCTTGGAAGCACGCACTTCATCGCCGTCTTCCATCTCAGCTACTTTCTGCACAGCATCAGCCAATGCTGCCTGCTGTCCTCTGCTCGCTTCCTTACCGTAAGAAGACGACTCATCAATGCCGTGCGGTACTTTTTTGTCTTCGAAGTACTCGAGCAATGCCTCGTCAATCTCTTCCTGATCGGCGTCTTCATCAATGATTCCTTGCTCCATTAACCCTTTAATCAGTCGATCCAGGTTAACAGTGGACAAATCTACATGCAGATCATGCTTGTCCTCTTTTGATTTGGCCAAACCCGTTGCAGGTGCAGCCACGAAAGTACTGAGCAGGAGTGAGGAGGAAAATAAAACGGATAAGAGCTTTTTGCTTTTCTTCACTGCGGTTCACCCTCTTTTTCTATCTATTTGTGATGCATCGGAAAATTAAACCCCCAATTCCGACTATTTTTAATTATTACGCGATACGTAATCTTTGCCAAATTTTTTCCTTCGACAAAAAAGCCTTCACGTTCAAAAGAAATTGCTCAATAAGGCTATCGACCTACTTGCAACAAGTGCCGAATTTTCGGCTGATCATTTACACATAGGGTCTCTATTTGATATATGCTTGGTATGTCTACTGCCTAAGGACCTACAAGAATTTTGTCGAATTACGTCGAAAAAACCCGATACTTTTCGATAAAATATTCCTTTCGCCCCTCCTCTTTCTTGCAAAACACCTCGATTATCGGTACGATCGAATAAAAATGCTCGTGTTTTCCATGGAGGATTTTGATGCTGCAAACATTTGGTTTTTCTCTGTATGAGAGTAAAGTTTATGAAGCGTTGGCGTCTAGCGGCGAGCCTCTCGATGCGGCAATGGTCGTGAAGCATTCAGGGGTGCCAAAGGCCAAAATTTACGAGGTGCTCAATCGTCTGGTAGAAAAGGGGATGGTTCTTGACACCATATCGGAAAAGAAGAAGCGGTATACAGCCCTTCCTCTGGACAGCCTGGTAGAAAAGCTGACCCGCCAATTTCAAACGGACGTCAAAAAATTAACCAGCTCCCTTTCTCATAAAACCGTACGTGATGACCGAGTCTGGAGCCTGAAGGTTGACGAATCAATTCGCGCAGAATGTAAACAACTGATCCAACGAGCGACTCGGTCTATTCGTATCTCCGCCTGGTCCGATGATTTTTTAGAGTATGTCCCCCTACTTGAGAGGAAAGAAAAGGAAGGCGTAGAGATCGAAGCCTTGGTGATCGGGCAGATTAACACCACGCTTTCCTGTGTTCATTCCTTTATCCCGGTGCAAGAGCATCAAGGCTTGGAGCGCTATCAGCTAATCGTAGCGGACCAAGATGAAATGATTTTTGCAGGTGAGGAGGACACAGGCTGGCATGCGATCAAGACACGCGGTCAACCGTTCGTCAAATTTTTTGCCGATTCTTTTTACCATGATGTCGCGCTGACAAAAATCACCCAAAAATATGTGGATCAACTGTTTGACGATGAAGAAATCCGCAAGATGATCATCCGTCTCCGATACTGATAATCCCTCGACTTTGGCTTTTGGCCGAAGTCTTTTCTATTTATATGGAGAATTTTCTAGTTGCACAAGAACAAAAAGGTTACTATTATGGTAGTAACCTTTTTGTTGAAAGGAGCTATTGTCTTGAATCCACGTGTCTTCATCTTAGCGATTGCTACCTTTGTCGTAGGTACGGTGGAATTGATTATCGGTGGTACGCTTGATCTGATTGCTCGTGATCTTCAGGTATCGATTAGCGCTGCCGGACAATTAATCACCATTTTCTCGCTTGCCTTTGCCATTGCTGCTCCTCTGCTCCTGCATGTTACAAGGCGCGTCGAGCGTAAAAAGCTATACTTGTATGCATTAGCAGCCTTTTTCCTGAGTAATGTGCTCGCTGCACTTAGTCCGAGCTACGCGGTATTAATGACGGCGCGCGTCTTGAGCGCAGCAAGTAGCTCCATCCTGATTGTGCTGTCGATTACAATTGCAACGAATCTTGTGGAACCTGCTTATCGCGGCCGCGCCATTGGGGTTATTTTCATGGGGATTAGCGGTTCGCTCGTACTCGGTGTCCCTGTCGGACTGGCTCTGGGGAATGCCTTCGGATGGCGTGCCCCCTTTTGGCTAATTGCAGCTCTGAGTATTGTCGCGATGATTTTTATCCTCTTATTTTTGCCAAAAGTTCAAACCGCACCGCCGATCCCGCTGCGTGATCAAATGACTACCCTCCGTAGCGGCAAGCTATTCAGCGCCTTGTTTATCGTTTTGTTAATGCTGACAGGTCACTTGACGCTATATGCATACTTCACCCCTTATCTGCAAACGACGATGAATGTCGATGGAACGACACTGAGCTGGATTTATCTCTTGTTTGGGCTTGCAGCCGTTGCTGGCGGCGGTATTGGCGGTTGGATCGCAGATAAATGGGGAGCAACCAAAAGCATACTGTTCATCATTCCAGTGTTTGGCTTGATCATGTGTGTCTTGCCGTTTTTTACAGGCTCGCTTTATTTGTTCTTGCCGATCATGGTCATCTGGAGTGCGCTTAGCTGGGCTATTTCGCCAGCGCAGCAAAACTATTTGATCTCCTGCTCACCTGCTACTGCGGATATTCAATTGAGCTTGAATACTTCTGCCCAGCATTTAGGTATCGCCCTTGGCTCTCTGGCTGGCGGCCTCGTCGTCGAACGGTCATCCGTCATCTACACGCCTTGGGTTGGAGCCGTGTTCGTCCTGATTTCATTCGGATTTGCCTTTTACTCGGTCTCACGTCCATTTCAAGCACAGGAAAGCCAAGTGGTACAACCTGCGCCAGGACACCATGCATAGAGACTCGCAAAAGCAAAAAGCCGTCAACTGTTTGACGGCTTTTTCTTATCTTCCTAGTATCGTTTTCGTTACGAGCCTATTTCACCGGCAACCAGACGGTAAATCTCGTGATTCCCCGCTCGGACCAAACCTCAATTTTCCCCTTGTACTTGTGAACAACTGCATCTACGATCGTCAGTCCCGTTCCACGCGAGCCACATTTTTTCTCTGTTTTCGTTTTCGTTGTATAGCCATTCTCGAATATACGTGCTCGTTGTTCTGGCGTTATTTCCGGTCCTGTATTTTCAACTTGGAAAATAACATGTTCCTCATCACAGCAAAATGAAATGCTGACTCGCTTTTCCCCATCCGCTAAATCAGCCGCTTCAATCGCATTATCAATAAGATTCGATAAAATTTTTATGAGATCAACGGAAGGAATGCTATCAATTGGATCAGAACATTCTTCAAATTGCATTACGATTTGTTTGGATTTAGCCTGCTCCCATTTGGTGTGAAGCAATACCATTAAGGCAGGATTCGCAAACCTCACGGTGAGGTCCAAAAGCTTGGTTTCTTTCAGCAACGACTGTACGTAATCTCGTGCTTTTGGATAATATCCGCATTCGATCAAACCGTAGAGCACTTGCATGTGATTGACGAAATCATGGCGTATGGAGCGCATCGAACAAATGACTGAGCGCAATTCATCCTGATAGGTTTCTTCCGTCTCGTCAACTGCTGCCTTGATGGCACGTTGGTACCAGCGTTCCATGCAAAGAACCAGGAAGATCAGTACGACGACAAACAAACCTTGAATCGCAAAAACAGGAATGCTGCTACGAACGACATCATCTCCAATGTCCTCGACGATGGCTACGTCCGTATCTACTCCAATGATTCCGATGATTCTTCCTTCTTTATCTCTAAGCGGCGCGCCAGCAGACAAGTAGACCCCGTAATTTGGATCCCTGATAATATCTGAGTAGTACGTTGATGATCCTTCGTAAATCATTTGAATGTGCTTAGAAGATAGAACAATAGGCATACCGATATCAAAAGTTTGCTTCGCATTTGGAGGCCTTGCGACGATCATTGCGCGACCACTCTGCCTGTCTTCACTGATTTGAATCGTGTATAAATACAGCAGACCGAGCTGCTCACGCGCTTGATTCAATTGCTGTTCGATTCGTTTATAGGCGGGGGTCCCTTTTACCGGATTTCGTAAAAACTCCTGATACGCGTCAACATCTAGACTGTCTGCTACTGTAGAGGCAGCTTTCATGCTTTGATTCGCAATGGAGAGTCGGACGGATTGAATCGTATTGAAATAAGAAATCGCGATGCTTACACAAGTCAAGATCAAAACAAGGATGCTAGAAACGAGCATAATGATTAGAACTCTGGGGTTTTTTGGGTGTGTACTCGTCATAATCTCCTCAATCCATCTGTGCAAAAAGTCGTCTTTTGTTTATTTGGTTGTACTAAAAACACGACTTTTTGAACATGTCTCTCTAATATTCTAGAGATTTCTACTGGAAATGTCTACATAATATGAATGTAGCTTCATTATAGTTATCGAAATCATACATTGAATTATGATTCGGAATATTTTTATAATAAGGCGAATACGAAATACCAATCTCTTTCCCTAGGAAAAAGGAGTGGGTTCGATGGAAGAAAAATGGTTTGCCCGGCTACAGGAGATTTATCCAGAGCTTGTTACATTCAGACGTGATTTGCATATGTATCCCGAGCTTTCCTTTCAGGAGGAAAACACAGCGAAGAAAGTAGCAGACAAGCTGGCTTCTTTTGGTATAGAGGTACAAACTGGTGTTGGTGGCATGGGTGTTGTCGGTCTCTTGAGGGGTGGAAAACCAGGAAAAACAGTTGCGTTGCGCGCTGACTTCGATGCCTTACCCATCCACGATGAAAAAGAAGTACCGTATAAGTCCCGCATTCCAGGCGTCATGCACGCGTGCGGTCACGATATACATACCTCCGGACTTTTAGGAGTCGCACAAGTGTTGAGCGAGTTTCGCGATGAGCTCCCAGGAAATGTGGTATTTCTGCATCAGTTCGCGGAAGAGCTGCCACCTGGTGGCGCCAAAGCAATGGTGGAGGCGGGTTGTCTCGAAGGAGTCGATGTTGTGTATGGCGCACACGTTGCCTCCGAGCTTCCCGTAGGCACTGTCGGAATCGGTCATGGCTACATTACAGCAGCAGCAGACAGCTTCGAGATCGTTTTGTACGGAAAAGGCGGACACGGTGCTTATCCTCATACCTCCGTTGATCCAATCGTATTGGGCAGTCAGGTTGTCATGAATTTGCAGCAGATTGCCAGCCGTCAGGTAGATCCGCTGAAACAAGTCGTTCTGTCTGTTTGCTCCTTCGTGGGCGGGGGCGAAGCGTTTAACGTCATCCCTGATCAAGTGAGGCTCAAGGGGACTGTCCGCACGTATGACGAGGAAGTAAGGGTAGCCGTCGAGCAATCTCTGAAACGTATCGTGGAAGCCAGCTGCCAGGCAGTCGGCGCTACTTGCGAAATCATGTACCAACGCGGCTACCCAGCTACTTGGAACGATGAGACAGAAACTCCGCTACTTGCTGAAGAAGCCAAACGTATTTTTGGCGAGGAGCGCGTCTTGAAAATCCCACCTGGCATGGGCGGAGAGGATTTTGCTTACTTTGCCCAAGAGCGCCCCGCTACCTTCTTCATGGTCGGTGGACGCAATCCAGAGATTCAAGCGACATATCCGCATCATCATCCCAAATTCGATGTCGATGAGCGCTCCATGATTCAAACCGGTCAGTTATTCATTGCAGCGTTGCTTGCCTATCAGGCACGTCATCAATAAGCGGAAAAAGTCGAAAGGCAAGGGCCTCATGCTCCTTGCCTTTTTTCTGCCGCCGTATTCACACCTCGTGTCCGACAATCCAGTCCAGTCTTCTGCTCTGGATACGGGCAGGGATCGTTTTCAGCAGGAAATGACGAGCCGCGATGGCGAGCGGATTTTCCCATTGGGTGACTGCCCCCATCAAGCGGGAGCCTTTCACAATCGCATTCGCTCGCTTCTTTCGTATCTCTTCATACATGCGCAAAGCGTGAGCCGAGTCCTTGTCGTCATCTGCCAGGCATCTGGCCAGCACAAGTGCGTCTTCCATTCCCTGACCCGCGCCTTGCCCCAGATTCGGCAGCATCGGATGTGCCGCATCGCCCACTAATGTAACACGCCCCTCACTCCATCTCCTGAGTGGTGTACGGTCGTAAATATCATGCCGCAAGATGGCTGCATCCTCTGTCGCCTCAATCACTGCCCGTACTGGCTCATACCAGCCGTCCAGTCGGCACAACGTCTCCCGCTTCCTTCCCATCGGCCCATCTTGTTCTCCCTCAGGTGCATTGATGGCGGCAAACCAATGAATTCGATTGTTGCCGATATGGGAAAACCCGAATCGAATCCCCCTTCCCCATGCTTCAAAGCCTCCTCCTGATTCCAATGGATAACGAGGGTCTTTGTAAGTAGCAATTCCGCGAATCGCCGTATACCCGGAGTATCTCATCGACTCTTCACCGAACAAGCTCTTCCGTACACGGGAGTGAATCCCGTCCGCTCCGATCAGAATCGTCCCATGTGTACGTGACCCATCTGCAAAAACGGCATGAACCCTTTCTTCTTCTGGAGAAAATGAAACGAACTGCTTGCCTAAAACCAATTCATGCGTCGAGATTTTCACCAAAAGAGCCTGCTGTAGATCAGCCCGATGAATCAAGTAGCTGTCAGCCCCGTACCGTTCCGCTTGTTCCGCGACGGGTAGCTCGACTAATAAATTTCCTTTCCAGTCGCGAATCCGTGCTGAACGGACAGCTGCTCCAAGTTCGCGTACTTCCTGTCCAACTCCCAGCTTATCCAATGCCTTCATGGCATTGGCAGCCAGAACAATTCCAGCGCCGATGCCTTTATGCTCCTTTGCCTGCTCATAAAGCGTCACTTGCCAGCCCTTTTGCTTCAAAGCAAGCGCAGTTGCGAGCCCACTCAAGCCTGCCCCGATGATCACCGCGTGTTTTTCGTTGCTCATCGCTCTTTCTCCTCATTAGAAAAGATTCATACTCAAATACCGCTCCCCCGTGTCAGGCGCAATGCAAACGACTCGTTTCCCCACTCCCAGCCTTTTGGCAATCGTGATGGCAGCAAAGACCGAGGCACCCGATGAAGGGCCGACGAGAATCCCTTCCAGCGCTGCAAGCTGCCTCATGCTTTGCAGGGCGTCTTCGTCTGCGATTTGAATGATTTCATTATAAATGCTTGTATTGAGGATTTGTGGAACAAAACCGGGGCTCGTGCCCACCAGTTTATGTGGACCAGGCTTTCCGCCAGATAGAACCGGGGAGCCTTTTGGTTCGACGACAGCGATATACAGCTCCGGGAGCTTTTCGCGCAACGCTTCGCCTGTTCCGGTAATCGTTCCTCCCGTCCCAGCTGTGGCGACAAAAGCATCCAGTTGACCATTCATTTGCGCAAAAATTTCCTTAGCTGTCGTCATTCGATGAATGTCCGGGTTCGCCTGATTTTCGAATTGCTGGGGAATAAAGCTGCGCGGAATCTCTTTTTGCAGCTCTTGCGCTTTGGCAATCGCCCCCGGCATCCTCAGCTCGCTCGGAGTCAAGACAACCTCTGCCCCATACGCTTTCAATATATTGATCCGTTCCTTCGACATATTGTCAGGCATGACCAAAATCGCACGATAGCCTTTTGCTGCGGCATTCATCGCCAAGCCGATTCCGGTATTGCCGCTCGTTGGCTCTATGATCGTATCCCCCGGTTGGATCAGTCCTGCTTGCTCAGCCGTCAAAATCAGATTGTAGGCAGCGCGGTCCTTCACACTCCCTGACGGATTGAATTTCTCGAGCTTCACAAAAACTTCTGCTGCTCCTTCAGGAACCATGCGCCTCAGTCGAACAATCGGCGTGTTTCCAATCAATTCGGTAATGTTCTGGTAGACGCTCATCGTATTCCTCCTGGAAAATATGCCTTCATGTCATTATCCCTTAGTAATACTATAAGAATAATACAATTTTTCTGCCCTGAAAACGATAAGGGTGCTTAAATGAGAAAAAGCTCTCGAAGGAGAGCCTTGTTTCTGTCTAAAAACCATACTTTGCTTTTGTCTGATTCAGTACATTCACCGCTTGTTGATACAGACCGTTCGCGGTTTCTTTCACTTTTGCTTGTCCGCTTTTGCCTACCGAGCCTTGACGCTGCTTCGCCTGCGCGATTGAATCAGTCGCCGTCTTGATAGCCGCGTGGACTGCTTTTTCCCGTTTCTCGGCATCCGACACACTCGCTTTGATTTCCGCCCAAATCGTTTGGATGTCCTTCATGTCGGTCTCCATGATGGCGATCATTTCCTGCATGTTTTTGTTTTTATCCTGGATCGAGCCATCCATGGTGTTCATCCCATCGACCAACACCTTCATACTGCCCAGCGTTCCTTGCATGACCTCGAATTCCATCTTGCTCAAGCCTGGCTGCGTCGAATAGGTACGAATCTCTTCCAAAAGTCTTTGCAACTCCGCTATTTGATCGTTTGAAAACTGCGCTTCATCCGTAAATTGCAGCTCGTCCAAATACTTTGCCGTTTCAATCAGATCAGCCTCTAGCTTTCCTGTCTTTTCTACTTTTTTGGCGAAGTCCACACGCGCTTTTTCTTTGGCTTGTTGTTCTGCTGCTGCTTTCTTTTTTACTTCTGCTTCCTCATTGATGCGCTTGGTTAATGTCGTCAATTTGCTTTCGTACGCGCTTTTGTTTGTGGCAATAAGACTCGTCTGTCCTTTATTTTCTTCCATCAGCAACCCGTCAAATTGGAGCTCGTCACCCTTCACTGTGCCGATGATATCCTGACCCGTTGCCGGATTTTTGAGGGTCAGCTGCTTCCCATCTATCGTCCCCTCTAGCAAGATCGACTCGGTTTTCAGAACCGGGATGCTGTCTTCCGTTTCGACGATGGAATCTGTTATTTCTACGTTTACTTTCTCGTTATTTACCGTGACACTCGTGTAAAACATACGTGTATCGTCTTCGTACAAATACCCTTCTGCCAGTGTCACAGGAGCAAAGAAACGATAGCCTGCGTAACCCAGCAATGCGACGATGACCAGAGCCATGACGATCATGATGCTTTTGTTTTTTCCCTTCATGCTGCGACCCCTTTACCCACAAATTCTATTACGTTTGACCTGTTTTTCCTGCCAAAACGTGCCATAGTAATATGATACATGAATCGCGCTGGAAAACCCTATGAGTCTAAAGGCCAAAACAAGCTTAAATATAGGTATTACCAAAATCGTGGCTAAAATCGAGCGTTTGGTTTTCTTCAATCGTAACTTTTGAAAGTACATGTTTATACAACAAAAACGTAGCGGCTTCGAAACTTTCCCAATCCCTAACGTACGGATTTAACGTATAGGCAGTAAGGTCATCTACAGGTTCCTGCAAATTTCGAATGGTTTGTTTTGACACTACTAAGATATGATACTCCCCAGCAGGCACGTTGCCGATCTCGTAATTTCCATACCCATTTGCTTTTGCAGCATACAATCTCGAGCCTTTTGGAGCAATGGTCTCATACAAAAACGTACTCTCTTCCAGATCCGTAATCGTATTTTTATCAAAGTCAGTAGGAATGAGGTAAATCCTTGCATTCACATCCGGCTTCGTCCCAACAAAATCGTTATACTGCCACGTAATCGTACCCTTGAGTGCTCCCTTTTGAGTAGGAAGTGCTGTTCGTGCTACCTGTTCTCCTACATCTACATTACTTTGTTGTCCTTGCGTTTCTACAGGGTAAGCCGCTGGCATCGCCACGTCTGTTGCACCATTTTCCTCCGACGAAACAGGCACAGCATTTGACTGCTGATTTGCGCCCGCTTCCTGACCTGTAGACACCGGATTTACAGGTGCAGTCTGATTCGTTTCCTTTTTCGCTACGGGTCTCGGTCCTAACAGATCATCAAGGTTTTTCCCAGATAAATAGAAAATAGCACCGCTAGCAATTCCGAGGATGATGGCAATTACCAATAAAAAAGTAAGGAGTTCTTTGAAAAATCCGGGCTTCTTCGCTGCTTTTGCTGTTTTGGCCTCTGCCATGGTACCCCTCCGTCTGTCTCTCTGTCATGCTATATGAAGACTTTTCCAATCAATATTTTACCAATAGATAGAATCTAGGTCTAGGCTCCTATGACTTGCACTGTACAGGGAACAGGAAAAAGCCGATGTCTACCAAACATCGGCCTCTCGCACTTTCATTCCGTTATACCTCAACCATTTCACGCTCGGACGGATAATACATGCCTGCTGCACCGAGCACACCTGCTTCCGCTCCAATGGTCGTCAACTGGATGCTCGCTTGGTTTGCCATCCGAGAGATTGAACGCTCGCGAATGACGTTCTTCGCTTCTGCAAGCAGTAGCTGTCCGTTCTTCATCACACCGCCACCAATGACAATCACTTGTGGATTGAACAGGTGGATCAGATTGGTCAGTCCGACCCCGAGATAATAACCTGCTTCCTTCATCAAGGTCATGCTGAGCAAATCTCCGCGAACCGCTGCCTCTCCGACCTCTCTAGCCGTTATCCTGCTCAGGTCATTCCCATTTTCAACGAGTAACGAGCTTGTAGCACCCTGTTGAAGCTGTTCCCTAGCCCTGCTTGCCAAAGCCAGCCCAGACGTGTAATTTTCCAAACATCCTCTATTCCCGCACACGCACAACGGTCCTTCTGGATCAAGCGAAATATGCCCGAACTCCCCGGCACTATCGCCAACACCTGTAATCAGCCGTCCTCCACTGATAATCCCAGCACCAACACCCGTACTGACCGTTACATAAATCAAGTCTTTCGTGCCTCGTGCACTTCCAAACGCCCATTCTGCTACCGCTGCTGCATTGGCATCATTGATCAATTGCACGGCTACGCCAAACCGCTCCTGAAGGATCGCACCGATCGGCACATCGCTCCAGTTTAGATTGCTCGCAAAAATGACCATTTGCCGCTGCGTATCAATAATTCCCGCAGTTGCAATCCCGATCCCGCGAATGCGAGAGAGATGGATTCCGCTATCGTCTAGGACCGTCTGCACCAAATCACCGATGCGTCCGATGACTGCCTGCGCTGCCTCTTCTGTTTGGGTCGCTGCGTTCGCCTGCCTGAGGATGTTGCCATGCTCGTCGACGATCGCGACCATGATCTTCGTGCCTCCCAGATCAATCCCGATGGCATATGGTTTGTCTTGATTCATCTTCCGCTTCACATCCTTGCTGTCCATTCACGATTGAAAAATGGCGTCCAACGAATGGGACGTATGCGCGATCAATTGCTCAGGCAACTGGCTATAAGGCGAGATTTCCGGGATGATGTAGCCGTCGTACCCGATCTCACGCAACGCTTCCATCACGCGGTTCCATGGAATATCGCCAGCGAGCAGCGGCACGAAACCTGTGATGTTGCCTGTCGTTGTCTTAAAATCTTTGACGTGAATAGCTTGGATTCTCTTGCCCAAAATACGAATCCATTGCTCAGGAAAACCGAATTGCAACACGTTGCCTACATCAAAATAAGCGCCTACCCACGGACTATCTACTTCATCGATCAAGCGGGCCATCTCCAGTGGACTAAGCAAAAACTTGTTCCACACGTTTTCGACTCCGATGTATACCTGATGCTGCTCCGCCTTTTTCGCCAAGCGCTGCAATGCTTCACGCGACCGCTCGTAGGCTGTATCATACGACACCTCAGCAGTTACGAGACCTGGAACGACGAGGACGGTTCGCGAGCCAAAAATGCTTGCCGCCTCTATCATTTTCTCGACAACACGAATGCCTTGCTCGCGGGTCGCTTCCTCATTGTGTGTCAACGGATATTTCCATAAAAGGGCAGTAGAGACGCTTGGCAGCTCCAAACCGAGCTCGCGAGCCTCGTCTGCCAGCCCCTTTAATTCCTGCTCTGTCATCCCTAGATGAAAGGGAGCATCTCCCTCGTCCAAATTTAGTTCTACCCCTTGATAGCCATGGGCTTTCGCCTGGCGAAACATTTCTTGCACGCTCGTTTCCTTTGGGAAGCACCAAGCATTGATTCCCTTTTGAAAAGCCATGCGCCTCACTCCCCTTTTCTCAAAATAGTGACAGGCTTTCCTTCTTGTGCCGACTGATTCGCTGCCAATGTTACTTCCAGCGTCTTTCTCGCTGATTCATACGGCGACAGAATCAAGCTGCGATCCCCTGTCACAATCGCTGTAATAAACGCCCGATCTTGCTCCACGTACATATCCACTGTGCTCTCTTTCGTACTCGCTCCCTGCTCATCGATGATCGATAATTGCTTCCCGTCAATCATGACGCGGAAATCTTTGCCCAAGATTTCTACATTCGTACGGTGATCAGGCTGGATGAAGCACGTATCCAGATGTCCTAGCGCCCCTGACTGAAACACCATACTAATGGAAGTCACGTCTGGAATATCAATGTTTGGAATGTCACGCGAGACGAGCAAGGCCATCTGCGCATAGACCTTCTCAATATCTCCAGCCAAATACCGCATCATGTCCAGCGTATGTGTCGCCTGCTCGACAAGCTGTCCACCCGACTTGCCCATTTCCCTCCACCAAGGTGTCGTGACGAACTTGGTCAAATAATGACCGCGGACGAGTGCAATCGACTTGCCTTCCAAGTACGCTTTCGCTTCCTGTACGATATCGAGATAACGCAGGCAATAGCCAGTCGCAGTGATAATCCCTGCCTTTTCAATCGCTGCTTGCTTTTCATTTACTTTCTGTATGTCCAGCCCAATTGGCTTTTCGACAAACAGATGAATCCCTTTCGCAGCCGCCGTTTCCTCAATCTCTTCATGGGCAAAAGGTGGGACGCACACAAACAAAGCATCCAGCTTTTCTACCTCTACTAGCTCCCGCCAAGAGATGTAGCCATGCGCACCAATGCGCTCAGCAGTCTCAGCAGCCGCCACTTGGTTCACGTCGCATACTGCAACGACCTTTACCCTCTCGTCGGTCAACAAGCCTTTTAGATGATGCTGCCCGATTCCACCTACGCCGATCATGCCTACACGTACACTCATGCGTCCTTCACCGTCCTAGCGTAATACGACTGGTTGCTTTTGTTCAGCGGATCGATAAGCGGCGAGTGCAACTTCCACAGCCCGCAAGCCGTCTTCACCCGTAATGGACGGCGCTTTCTTTTCTCGTACGCTGGTGACGAAATCCTTGACCAATTGACTGTCCATGTCATCGCCCCAGTTGACCCACTTCAAGCCTTTTTCATTGGAATATACATCCAGCTTTTGAGAAAAAGCGTCGAGCGAAATTGTGCCCTCTGTCCCGATAATTTCCATCGTCACGTCTCCCCATGTCGGGAAGGACTTGTTGCGAGACCAGCTGCAATCGAGTGTAGCAAATACCCCATTTTCAAATTCCATGGTCAAAATGCCGCAATCATCAATCGGCGTATCGGAAAACTTGCTGTCTATCTCCGCATATACCTCACGCACTTCAGCGTTCATAAACCAGCGCATCAAATCAACAACGTGAACCGTGTGATCGATCACTGCACCTCCGCCGGATTTTTCCGGATCGACGAACCAACCACCAGGATTTTGTCCACGGTTCGTACCCCGGATTGCCATGATCCGCCCGACCTTGCCTTGCTCCACCAATTGCTTTGCTCGAACAACAGCCGGATGGAATCGCACTGGGAATGCCGTCTGCAAAATGACGCCCTGTTCACGGCAAAAGTCGATCATCTCTTGAGCAGCCTCTGCTGTTGTCGCCAGCGGTTTTTCACACAGGATGTGCTTGCCAGCCTTCGCTGCCGCTATCGTATGCTCTTGGTGCTTGGCGTTTTCCGAGGTGACGATGACCGCATCGATATCCGTTGCGAGTAGCTCATGATAATCGGCGAAGTACGGAACGCCAAACTTTTCAGCCGCCGCCTTTCCACGCACTTCATCCTCGTCTGCTACCCCGACTAATTGAACCCCATCTAATTTCGCAACCGCATTTGCGTAACTGTATGCATGCATATGTGCAACACTGATGATTCCGAGTTTCATGTCCAGTCCCCTCCTACACCAAAGTTACGGGTTTGCCCGTTTCGATTGACACAAGCGCGGCACGAGCGATTTCTACCGCTTTCACAGCGTCTTCTGCCGTCACGAGTGGCTCCAGATCATGGTCGATGCACTCGATGAAATGCTTCAGTTCTCTGAAATACGGGTTTTCACGCAACGGGCTCTCCGGAACTGCGACTCCATTCATGCCAGCTTGCTTCGAGCGATTGACCGCAACTAACGGTTTTTCCTTCGAGCTGTCGTAGGAAATGATACCCTCCTTGCCTGCCAGCTCCATTTTCATCGCGAAGCCTTCATGTGCCCACGAGCCTTCCACATGTGCAATCATGCCGTTCTTGAAGCGAAGCGTGACCAGCGCGTAATCCATCCGGGCAAAACCTCGACCAAGCAAGCCTTTCGCGTACACACGCTCCACATCCCCGAAGCACCAACGCAAAAAGTCAAAATCGTGAATGATCATATCTAAAACAAGGCTGCCACTGTTTTTGTAGTCGGCGTACCAGTCATTCCACGCTGTCGGGAAGATACCACCACGGAACGTCCGTGCCACACCAACGTTGCCAATCGCACCGTCATTAACCAGCTGACGGGACTTTTCGTACTCCGGGAAGAAGCGCAGGACGTGTCCGACGAACAGCTTGACGTTTTTCTCCCGGCAATAATCAACGATAAAACGAGCTTCTTCCTTATCACGGGCCAACGGCTTTTCGCAAATGACATGCTTGCCTGCATCCGCAGCCTTTTTCACATAGGTCTTATGAAGGTACGTAGGCAAACACACGTCTACGATATCTACCTGCGCCAGTTTTTCTATGGCCTCTTCATAGCTCCCAAACCATTCTGTTTTTGTCTCGGCTGCCAGCTCTTTTCCTCTCTCGCTACGGATATCGACGATCCCGACCAGCTTGACGTTTTCCATGGCAGCATACGATTTCGCGTGAACAGTCCCCATGGTTCCTGCTCCGATTACCAGAACATGATTCATAATGGTTTCACTCCTTTTGGGAAAAAGTCTATTTGGACCCAGTTAGGGTAATTCCCTCGACAAAATGCTTCTGCAAGAAAATAAAGACGATGATCATTGGCCAAATGGCAAGAACGGAGCCCGCCATCAAAATCGGGTAGTTCGTCAAATTGGTGTGCTCGCCCGTCAAATACGCCAAGCCAGCGGAGAGCGGCATTTTATCAGGCGTGCTGTTGACGATCAACGGCCACATCAGGTCGTTCCAAGACCACAATGCTACGAAAATAGCGAGTGCGATCAAGCCGGGCTTCGCCAACGGCAGCATAATTCTCCAATAAATCTGAAAATGGTTGCAGCCATCGAGCTTCGCCGCTTCTTCCAGTTCTTTTGGCAGCGACATGAAAAACTGACGCAGAAGAAACGTACCGAATGCACTGAACAATCCAGGTACAATCAGTGCTGTCAACGTATTCAGCCAGCCAAGCTCCTTCATGATCATAAATTGCGGGAGCAGAAACACCTGGCCTGGCACCATCAAAACGGTCAAGAACAGGATGAACAAGGCGTTTCGCCCTGGAAATTCAATTCGCGCGAATGCGTACGCCGCAAGCGAGCAAAGGAATACTTGTCCGATTACCTTCGCCACAGTTGTGATCACGGTATTCCAATAAAAGTCCAAGAAGGGCAGCATCTCAAAAATATGGGTGTAATTCTCCCACTGGTACTTGGTCGGCAAAATGACCGGAGGCACCTGTGTTGATTCGCCTAGTGACTTGAGCGAGGTGAGAACCATCCAGACGAATGGCGCAATCATTACGAGAGCACCTGCAATCAACAGCAGATGAATCAGCAACTTCTTGCCCATTTTGTTCCGACTCGTATATACACTCATTCCATATCCCTCCCGTCTGTTCAGCTTTGATTAATCATAGTGAACCCATTTTTTCTGCAACTTCATTTGAATTGCGGTAACAATCAGGATCATCACCAGAAGCACGACAGCAACTGCGGCCGCATAGCCACCGTTTCCTGATTCAAATCCATTCGTAAAGAACAAGTATGCCATCGTCTGCGTTTGTTCAGTCGCTGGATTGCCCATTTTGCTTCCAAGCATCAGGTAAATCAGGTCAAATACTTGAAAAGCCCCAATCAAGGAAGTGATACTGACGAAAAAAATCGAAGGAGTCAACAGAGGCAATGTAATCTTGAAAAACATGCGAACCGGCCCCGCTCCATCAATTTCTGCCGCTTCGTAATAGCTTCTCGGGATGCCTTGCAGTCCGGCCAAAAAAATAACCATGTTGTATCCGATGGAGCTCCAAACGGCAACGATAATCACCGCATACAAAGCAATGGCGGGATCAGATATCCACCTTGGGCCCTCAATGCCTATCGAGCCCAGCAAATAATTGATCAGACCGTAATCAGCGTTGTACAACCATCTCCACACCATCGCCACCGCTGCTGCCATCGTCACAACGGGCAGGAAGTACAGGGTGCGATAAATCGCAATCCCCCTAATTTTCTGATTAAGTAGCACAGCGATAAAAATGGAGATAGCGATACCTACCGGAACTGCGATTACTGTATAAATCAGCGTATTTTTCAGCGCGATCCACAAGTTAGGGTCCTTCAACAACAGCTCGTAATTATGTAAGCCAGCCCACTTGTACTTGCCGAAGCCTCCCCATTTGGTAAAGCTTAAATAAATGGTTTGTACGATCGGCCATAAGTAGAAGACACCCAACCCGATCAGTGTGGGAGCAATCATGAGATACGCCCAGAACCAATCACTTCTCTTCATGCGATTCAACGATTTATTCGTTTTTGGCTGGACGGCGGCGTGCATTTCAGGCTGCAACTGGCTGCTCATCGCATTCATTCCCTCCTTACATCAGCTTTTCAAAAAGGATGGCCTCGTCCATGATGCGAAGCCATCCATCATAGACCTTTTATTCTTGGCTAAGCATTTCGTTCATTTTTTGCGCCAGCTCTTTGGATGCATCCTCTACGCTCATTTGTCCAGCCCAAGCCTTGGTCATGAGCTCTGTTTCCAGCTTGGCCCATTTTGCCGTGTCCTTCGAGATCGGATACGGTTTCGCCACAGCTGCCTGATCAATGAAAATTTTCAAATGAAAGTTCGGCATGGATTGCATCCATGTATCCTGTGTTCCGTTAAATGCCGGAATCGCAGCACCCGATTTTGCCAGGATTTCTGCCCCTTCTTTCGAGCCCAAGAATTTCACGAATTCCCATGCTTCCTTCGGATGCTTGGTATTAGCCGAAATCACGTTGCCCAAGCCGTGAATGACGCTTGTGTTCTCTTTCCCTTTTGGAAGATACGTCACGTCCACCTTGTCCTTCGTATATTCATTCTTATGAAAAGCGGATGCCATCCATGAACCGTTGTACATCATCGCGATCTTGCCTGACTCAAATAGCTGTGTTGCCTCTGTTTCGGACAATTGCGCTGCTGTTGGTGATGCTTTTTCGTTGATCAGGTCTGTCCAAAACTTGAGGCCCTCGATCGTTTCCGGTTTGTCATAGCCGGACGTTTTCTTGTCTTCCGAAATGATATAGCCACCGTTTTGAAGGATTGTGTTATAGAAGCCGTCCTGTCCATAAGGAGGTGCTGCAATTCCCCAAACGCCTTTTTTCTCATCCGTCAGTTGCTTTGCTACTTCCCTCAGCTTGTTCCAATCCCAGGTTTCGTCTGGATACGGTACTTTTGCATCGTCAAACAGCTTCTTGTTATACCAGAGGCCAATGGTGTCGAAATCTTTCGGTAGCGCGTAGTTTTGTCCATCGTAGGTGTAGAGATCAACGAGAGCTTTCGGATAATTATTCAGATCGATGCCATCTGCCTTAATTTGATCTGTAATCGGCAAGAGCATGTCGTTATCTGCGTATTTAATGATACGCGGACCATTAATCCAAAAAATGTCCGGCAGGGTGCCACCCGTTGCGGCTGCCTCCATCTTTGTCCAGTATTGCTTGTTAGGTGTTAGCTCGATCTTGATGTCCACGTTCGGGTTCTTTTCGTTAAACTTTTTTGCCATTTCCTCCATCGCAGGCATTTGGTTTTTGTCCCACAGTGCATAGGTGAGCGTTACCTTTTCGCCTGAAGCAGCACTGTCAGTTGTTCCAGCTGGTGCGGAGCTCTGCCCGCCGCCCGAACATCCTGCTACTGCTACCAAGAGAGCAGCCATTGCAATCGAAACCAACTTCTTCATCAGAAACCCCTCCTCGATTTACGTTCTCCTCTTTTACCCCCAAAATATGGTCAAACTCAACGCGCTTTCCTTTTCGACTCGCCCCCTTTCAACGAATTAGATGGGGTAAACTTTCTTTTTCCAATGACCAAATAAAGTGTATAAAAAGATGTTACAAGCTGAAGTGAAAAACATCTTGTAACAAAACAGCAGCAGCAGCCTTGACTTCGAAATCAGCCCCCAGTACAGTTGGACGGAATTCCAGCCCTTCGACCATCGTCCCCATCGCTTGCGCCATCACTTGTTTTTGGATGCGCTCAAACAGCACTTGGTTGTCCCGGATCATTTCTCCACCCAGAATGATCAGGCTCGGGTTGAACAAATTCACCAGATTCACGATGCCGATTGACATGTATGAAGCGATTTCGTCGACGATGTCTTGGCATACCTGATCCCCTTGATGCAGTGCTTGGCGAAAGACATCGAATGTGATTCTTGTCATATCTCCGTCAGCCAAATCCATGACGAGCGTTTCTTTTCCGCGTGTAACGGCGGACAGTATGCCTGAGTAAATGGCCGGCCACGCCACGTAGTTTTCCAAACAGCCGACATTACCGCAGTCACAGCGCATCCCACTTCGATCAACAGTCGTATGCCCGAATTCACCCGCTCCACCTCGACTTCCGCGGAAGATGGAACCGTTTACAACGAGGCCCGAACCAACCCCTTCTCCTACAGTAACAAACAGGAGATTGTCAGCATTCAGTCCACCACCGAAGTTTTTTTCCGCCAGAGCGATTGCATTGGCATCGTTGTCGAGCCATGTGTTTAGACCAAAACGCTCTTCTGCCATGTCCTTTAATGGAACATCATGCAAACGTAGCTTGGAGTTGAAGCGAATGACCCCGCTCGCTGCATCGACAATCCCTGGTGCGATGATGGAAATGCCCAGACAACGGCTGACATCATCCACCGATTGGAGAAAGTCCTCGATCGAATCCAGCACATACTGGATGATCTGGTCACTCACTAGACCAGCTTTGACCGGATAGATTTTCTTTTGCTTTGTAGCCGCTTCCAAATTCATTTCGGCTATCGTAATCGCTGTATTCGTAATCGAGACGCCAATCAAAAACTTCCCGTCTGGACAAAAGCGAACCATAATCGGCTTACGACCACCCTTTGACTCACCAGTTCCATCTTCTGCAACCATGCCGTCACGGATCAGCTCGTTGACTGCCGAGGTGACTGTAGTGGGGCTGATGCCCTGCTTTTTGGCGATATCACTTCGCGAGATGGGCCCAAACTGGCGAATGGTGTCGAGTATAATAAAGCGATTGAGCTCTTGAATTAGTTTTAGATCTCCAGTTCTGCGCATCGTATTCGTTCATCCTTTATTTTTCCAATGACTTTATAAAGTGATCATACTGAAGTTTGTATTTTGTGTCAATTTCGTTTTTTCTTAGATTTCGATCAACTTTTTCTGATTGAATATTCCATATACCTTCGCCAACAATCAAACTGATATACTTACTTTTCCAAGACTTGTAGCCTTCTTCGGATCAGCCATCACGCCATCGACCTTTTCATTGAGATCGATCCCCATGACTTTCCCGTTGCTGCCGTTGATCGAGATATGCGTCAGCCCATCCTCAACAGGAATCTCTTGCTCTTGCCTCACAAAAAAGAAGTCGTATTGATTTGTACTTTCATCATATTCTCCGGGCTGAAGTAGCAGCAGCTCGCCTTTACCAGCTGGAGTGATCTCTGCTAATTCATTTATGGCCAATTGCAAAGCCTGCTCTTGCGTCAATTTTTTGGTAGCGGTCTTTGACACACTTGTATCGAAGACATGATAGCTCACAATTGACCCTGTCTTCGGTTCGATTAGCATGCTCCCAATCCATCCGTCGTCTGTTCTCCACGAATAATTCGTACGTCCCTCCCATTTCCTTGTTTTCCAGAAATATTGGATAATCACGGGTTTTTCACCAGTTAAATCTTCAAAAAAGACATTCCCTTTTGCAAAATCATAACCCGTACGCTGAGTCAAATACGCTTGTGCTTCTTCATGGGATTGTGCTACGGGCTGGCTGGCACCCTTTGGTTTCACATTCACTTTGCTATGATAAGGCATATTCACGTTGTCTTTGCCGGACACGGCATCCAACTTACCGGAAAAAGCTGGAACATAGAGGAGCTTGTATGTTTTTCCGTCTTGATCGAGGGAATACCGTAATTTCATATAGGTGGACAGCTGTTTCTCAGCTTTTTCTTTGGATAGGATCTGATCCAATTTCGCGAAGGAGATTTTTTCGATTGGTTTGCCAAGGGATTTTCCTGTGATTTGCCCTTCGTGATCAACTTGTATCTGAACGATGTCGTCTGTGAAAGGAACTCCGTTGACCATACGTACAAACTGAATGGTATTTGTTTGACCATCGAAAACTTTCGCAACCCCATCCCCATCAAACTGGTATCCTGCCATGTCTTCACCGTACAACTTTTTCATAAACGACATGGCTATTTCTTTCGATTTGTCGATCGGGTAAAGCGTTTGGCTCTTTTGGTTATATAGCTCTTGTTTGCCAAACTCAAGCAGGTCACCAGTATTTTTGTCGAACACCAAGGTAACGAATTCTGCATTGTTTTCTTTTGACTTGTAGTTGTTCACGAGCAGATAAGGAGTGTCTTTCACTACTACTTCTCTAACAGGATAATCTTTCAAATAAGGGATGAGACTAGCTGCTTTCTTTACCCCTTTTTCTACCAGCCTGTTTATTTCAGGAGTCATTTGCTCTACTTTTATTTTTTCCAGCGTATTCTCCCTAGCCAGTGCACCACTAGAAGATGACATCGCAATACTTGCAGCCATCAGGAGGAACACAGCGTGCGTAACTTTTTTCATCATTTCTCTTCCTCTCGTCTGTTCATATTTGTTTTCTCACATTCATTATTCGAACCTGAATCTGTTTTGTTTCATTTTCCTAAAAAAAAGTAACATATACATACATGCCTAAGATGAATCGAAGAAACGATAGGCGTCTATGCCCGCTCTGCCTTCCTTGGTAAGAAGGCGGAATGCTCCCCCTTTGCTTTTCATAAGTCTCTAACAGCCTTATGGCTTGGATTTTTTCTTGTGTATGTTAAAATTTACAAAAAAGGAATGGGGCGTTAGTATGAGTGAGCAGCCCTTTTGGTTTAAAGCGACCGTGACCGTTGTTGTTGTCATTGGAATTCTAGCACTACTAACAGGTGCCGCTTTCATTCAGCTATTAGCAATGGTAGGCTTAGTCGTTATGTGTGCCTCAAAAGGCGTATTGGAATGGAAAAAGAACAGAGATTGGGCTGTCATTATTTTTGGAGTGACTGCCGTACAAATCGTTATTTTTATCAAGTCATTGTATGGCTTTTTCACATAAGTCACTTTTTTTCAGTATAGGTGGAAAATATTTCTTGATTCTTATTATCAACATTCATATAATAATAGTGAATTTGGAATTTTAAGGAGGGGCTTCTATGAATACGGCAATTGCGATTCTTACTTTTATTGGAGATCTTATTCCATTAGTCCTCCAACTGTTAAAAGCCTTTGCTTAATTTCCAAACGAACAAATAGGGGCTGTTCCTCCGTCATTATCATGACTGGAGGGACAGCCCCTTCCCTACTTATTGAGTATCTGCATTTCCTTCTGTTTCCTCCAAGATCTCCTCATCTACATAACCATCGACTTCTTCCACTGCCCCTTGCTGTTGAACCTGCCAGAGAGCTGCTACATTTGCTGGCTCCCACCCTACGAGAGAAGTGTGAGGTTGCAGACATTTGTATACCTTGCCTTGATAGCTGACCAAATCACCAGCTGCATAATTTACATTTGGCGCCCATGCAGGAGTTCCTGGATTTGCAGCATCTGTTACGCCTACGACCTCGATGCTCTTTTGTGAAGCATTACCTGCTGCATCCTTCGCTACCACAGAGAAGGTATAAGCAGTGTTAGGTGTGAGTCCTGTTACAGTTGCAGTCGTAGTCGTTACATCCGCTGCTAATGCTGTCCCGTTGTAAACCTCGTAATTTGTCACCGCAATATTGTCTGTAGAAGCAGCCCAGCTCAGACTGATACTCGTGCCAGTTTTCCCTGTTATGACTAGATTGGTAGGTGTGCTAGGAGGTTGGTTGTCTGGCTGAATCGTATCCGTCGTAACCGTTACCTCATTGCTTGCTACTGAGGAATTCCCTGCTGCATCTTTCGCCTTCACAGTGAATTGGTACGTAGTGCTAGCTGTCAGCCCGCTAATCGTTGTATTTGTACCCGTTACCGTTTTCGCAAGCTGGGTGCCATTGTATACCTCATAGCCAGTAACCCCTACATTGTCGGTAGCAGCCCCCCAACTCAGGCTAACACTTGTCGCTGTTTTGGCAGTCGCTTGGAGATTAGCTGGTGCTGTCGGCGGAACGTTGTCGACTGGTGCTGTCCCGCCTAGAAGATCGCCATTCACTTTGTCTAGCAGAACCTTGTTACGGTCCCCGCTAAATTCCCAGAACATTGCGCCTGCCAAGCCTTTGGATGTAAGATAAGAAGTTTTGTGACCGATTGAAGTCACATCGTCATAGCTAATATATGTTTTCGAAGCCGGGTTGAAGAGATAGGGCACTTTTGCAGCGTCATTCCAGTGGCGTGTGAAGCCATTTTTGTTCACATAATTATTTTGGATATCCGTGAAGTCAAGCATGCCAGGTTCCCACGTTCCTGTTGAAGGCCCTGTGCAGTTTTGATATTCCCCATTGTTCGCTGTTCCGCAACCCGACCAGCCCCTGCCGTAAAACGGAAGTCCGAGAACGAGCTTGCTGGCAGGAACCCCGTCACGAAGATGACCCTCTACTGCTGTTTGGACGTTATAGGTCTGAGCATTTGGCAAACCTGCTGCTCCTGCTGCCGGATCATAGGCCAACGGTGCGTTATGTCCAGTCTGCTTTTGGAAGGCTCCATAGAAGTCGTAGGTCATAATATTGATCCAATCCACAACCCGGGCAATATTTCCAAGCTCTGTATTTGCTGCATAGCTAGGGCTGGCACCAGAGGCAATCGTCAAATAGTACTGTTTGCCATCCGTTACCTCAGCCGCATCGAGTTTGTCTCTGACAGCCTGTAGCAACAACGTATAATTTTGCTTATCTGCTGGACGTGTGCTGTTTCCAGGCAAACCTCCACCAACCGGGTACTCCCAATCGAGATCGACCCCATCCATCTGATATTTCCGGATGAAATCGACTGAAGATTGTGCAAATACTTGGCGTGCAGCCGGATCTGCTGCTACATCCGAGAAGCGATTGGACCACGTCCAGCCCCCGATCGATATCAATGTCTTTAATTGAGGGTTTTTTTGTTTTAATTTTGCCAATTGGTTCAAATTTCCGCGGATCGGCTGATCCCATGTATCCCCGGGATAGGATTTTTGCACATCAATCCATGGATCTCCGAGAACAACCGTACCATTTGGGGCATTAATATTGCCTACTTCATCCTGGCAAGCCCACGTTTGTGGATTGGGCCCCGTTGGATCTGGGTTGCCGTGTCTGCCATTCCAGCAAATATCCGCAAATGCATAGTTAATATGCGTTACTTTATTAGGATCGATATCCGTTACATTGTAGTTTCGTCCATAAGCCCCCCATGAGGGATAGTAGCCAATAATTTTGTAATTGGATACCGCAGTCGCCTCCGCTTGATTTTCCTCTGCTTGCGCCACCTGTGCCGCCATCGGCAAAACGGAGGTGACAAGCAGGGCCCCTACCATTAGCACATTCCTCACACATTTCTTGAATTTCATAGTATCCCTCTCGATCTTCGTGGATTTTATTACAAATCCATCTTATTACGCCTTACATTACAATATGCTAATGTGCTTACATAAATGGTAATAAAAGGTTAATCCAAAACGAATGTACATTAAAAAACCCTCCCTTCCGACCAAGGGAAGAAAGGGGGCTCTGAGTAGGTTACCTTGGCCACTTTCACATCCAACAATTCCTTAACAGTTACATTTTTCCATTTTCCTCGTATTTATTAATGAAACCAATTTATATGAAAGCAGGAAGAAATATGAAGATGAGGAATGTTGTTACTCTGAATCTTTTAACTTTAGCCGTTACTTTAACACCAACGGCTTTCGCAGCGGAGGCAAGTAATTTGAGTCAGCCTGGTAAAATGAACGAAGCACCCTTTTTGTTAGAAACCCCTATTCATGATCCCTATGTCATTTCCTCTGATTTCGGCTTGCAAATCAATCCCGAAACCAAGAAATCAAAAGGACATAACGGATTGGACTATGCAACCACCAAAGGTACAGCTATCTTTGCAGCAAATGATGGTGTTGTTCTTTTCGCTGAAAGCACAGAAGGATTTGGAGAAACAATCATAATCAAGCACAATTCCGAATTCAGTACTCTCTATGGTCACATTCTCCTTGGTTCATTTCTTGTGAAGCCCGGAGATACTGTAAAGAAAGGTCAAAAAATAGCAGAAGTAGGATCATCCGAAACAGGAGATATGTTGCATTTTTCTGTTATGAAACAAGGAACTATGGTAAATCCTACCGATTTTTTACCTAAAAGTACCCAATGAGGATCTAGTCACCTTCCGTAAGGAATGGTGGCTTTTTTCATTCACATACCAAGTTGATTATTTGGTATCATTATCCATATATTGGAGGTGTATTACATTGTTGCTGCTATCTAAAATTTTCTTAGCGTTGCTCCTTTTTTTGTGGGTCGGTGCGGAAGTTATCTTTTCTCCAAGTCCCAAAAAGGTTAGAGCAAGAATATTGTTTTTCATCGCATTAGTGGTAATCAGCGGAGCAATTTACTGGATAGGGTATTGGTTATAAGGTCCATCAATTTGCGGTACACATTTTCAAATCGTCCCTTGTGCCGCACTGCATTTCGACAGCATGCTTAAGACAAAGATGGAATACCATATCGCCCCCATTTTCAATACATATTCAGTCGCTTTTTCAGAGCAACCTTCAGCTACAAACTTAGGCCCTGTTCCCCTCCCTCGTTTTTGGTTTTTCTTGAATGGGATTCCGAAAAAACTCAACGAAATCTCCGTATTCACATTTTTGTAACAAATCCCCCAATACATCTAAAGGAAAACCATTAATAGACAAGAATTTCATATTGAATTGGAAATAAATTACAAATAAGGGGTGTTTTTCATGAAACGAACCTTGTCTTTCCTTTCTGCTACATTACTTTTAGCAAGTATGTTAGCTACACCATCGTATGCCGAAGCAAATAAGACGACTGCCACCTCTAAATCTTCAAAGTCAAATCGATCAATCCAAGCAATAGCAACAGATCCATCTCTATTGAATGGTTTTCGAGTGAAGGAAACGAACAGCGCAACTGTATATTTAGTCATGGATGGTAAAAAGAGAGGCATTGTTAGTGCCGATGTTTACTTTAAATTGTTTAATAGTTGGGATGGTATTAGGGAATATCCGTCTCTCAGCAGTATTCCTGATGGGCAAGTCATTGGTGAAAATGCTCAACTGATAAGGTTTCAAAGCAGTGCAACTGTCTATCTTTTAGATGAAGAAAATGGAAGAGTAGTTAAACGTGGCATCACAAGCGCATCTGTTTTTAACAAATACAATTTTGATTGGAATAAAATTATGGTACTTGCTGACTCTCTAAAGAATGCATTTCCTGATGGTTCCTTACTAGACAAATAACAAAGTTTGCGAATAGACACACCTCTTACATTGGGTAAGAGGTGTGTTGCCGTTTGCGTAATCATTTGGAGGGTCCGAAATGAAGGTCAAACGAATTGTCGCCAATATAGACACCCAGGATATCGCCGCAGCTAAATGCTTTTATCAGGACGTACTCGGCCTACATTTATTGATGGATCATGGTTGGATCGCAACTTACGGGACTGACGAAGAAATGAGCGTTCAAATTAGTTTTGCTTCACAGGGAGGTTCCCACACGCTTACTCCTGATCTATCCATTGAAGTCGATGATGTCGATACCGCGCTTGAACGGATGAAGAATGCAGGGTTTCCAATTGAAGCCTATTCATAATTCAGTTCTGTTCGTCCACTTCTGCCTGCCGTCCATTTTATGCGGCTAGCCACTCTAACCATGCAGTTGCGATCCATCGGGTTCACTCCCTACACATTGTGTCAACCACCATAAAAACAACTTTTTTTCCACCCATTATTTTTTTCATGTACAAACGCCCTTACATAATTCGTTATATCACATACCTTAATTTGGGGGGTATCCTCAATCACAATTAAGGAGTGACATTCATGAGCGCTGGCTTTTTTGATGACTTTTCTTTAATTTTGGTTCTCTTCGTCCTGTTGGTAATTGTTGCTTGCAGTTGCGAGTAATTTTCAATGTTTATGGGTAGCTTTATAAGCTGCCCTTTTTACATAATTGCCCGTTAAACTTTGTCGTTCATTTGGGTATGCCTTTCATAAATAAATTTGCGCATTCATTAGCACATTTACGTTTGCCCTAGGCTCGTATCAGTTGCCAAGCATCCCCTATTTGCATTCCCTATACCATGTGAGAGAAGCGAGTTGAGTAATCTGACGTACGGAGCCGAAGTATACGCATCTCTCTCACAAAAACATCAAATAGAGTATGCAAGATCGTTTAAAAGGAGGTGCGAGAATTGGCGGCACAAAAAGGTGTTACAACTTCGTCAAGAAGAGTGTCCTTAGAAATACAAAGAAAGAATCGGAGAAAAGCAGTGCGATTAATCAACAGAATTGTTGTAATAAGAACCATATTCGATACATTTACTGGATGTCTTCTCAGTGTCGGACCAAATGGTTTTCGTGTTCGGGTCTACACTGGTAGCAATGAGACGTTCACCATCATCACCATTCCATTAAATTTCGTTATAAACCTCTTTCCTTTCCCTTGCAATTGCTAGGTTCAAGGCCCCGACCCAACGGGGCTTATACATATTCCCTCTCTTTTTTCAAACCTCTATTTGAGCATTGTGATAAGTCTTGTATCCAACGGCAATAATGTTCATGAAAAAGAATTTGAGGAGAAAACAAAGCAATGCTTATAAACATTTTGCTTGGCTTCGTATTTCCATGGATTTTTGGAATCTGGTTGTATTTGCAATCACCTAAAATAGTTCTCACGATTGGTCCATTTGCATCGGTCCTGTCGTACATCGTTAATGTCTGGGGGATTTATAACCATTACTGGATATTGACACCTGTTTTAGAGGTCAAAACCGCTTCCGTACTTCCAATGAACCTCGGACTATTCCCTATTATTGCCTGCTGTACTTACTTTCTCATTTTCCGAACGAGAACCCAGCCAGTCCTCTGGATACTATTTTTTTCTGTTGCCCAAACGCTTCTGGAATCTATCGCCTATTATTTTGGCAAAGTACAATATTTTAATGGTTGGAATATTGGAGGAACCTTCTTATCCTACTTGATCCCGGCCCTAATTACATACATATACTTCGCTCTTTTGATATCCAAAGGGGTATTGGAAAAGAATGATCCCGATTTAACCTAACGCCTGCATCCTGACATATCCTTCACTCATAAGAACTGAAAGAGAATCTTTCATTTTGTTTCACCTTCTAGGGCAAAACTAATTGCAACAGATTAAGAGCAGCTTTATGATGATAAAAAACAGAGGTGTCCATTTTATGTATTTCATACCATTTACGGATGAGTTAATCTCAGAAGCTGGGCAACTATTGTCCAAACGTCATAAACTAGATCGGGAAATCCTTTCGGTACTACCAATTGAATGTGAAGATGAAAATTATGCAACGACTGCTGTTAAAACGATATGGTCAAGACCAAACAGTAGCGGAGTCGCAGCAATTGAAGATGGTAAATTAATCGGATACCTCATTGGACAAAAGATGGAAAACCCTCTTCGAGGTCGCCATGTCTGGATGAACTTGGAGGATCATGCAATTTCTCGCAATACCTCCGTTGAATTATATAGAGATCTTTATTTAGAGGCTTCTCAACTATGGGTAGATGAGGGATATTTCAGTCATTTTGTGCTAATTCCAGCCAGTCAACCGGAAATCCTTCATTCTTGGTTCCGTTTAGGATTTGGCTTTGAACAAACACATGCATTACTCTCATTATTTGATCGGGAATTTCCCCTCCCCTTGAGCATTCCAAATGTGGAATTTCGCCTGGCATCCCCAGAAGATCGTAGTTTGGTAGAGGAGATTGCAAACATTATTAGAACTCATCAAAATAAGGCACCCGTTTTTGCTTATTCTTTACATGATGACCCTGAGAAATTACGTAAAGGTTATGCAGGTCTCCTTGATGATCATGATGTCGATTTTTGGATCGCCTTAAAAGATGGAAAAATTGTTTCTTTTCAAGGATATTTCCCCTTCGATAGAAGTAATGTAAATTTGAATGTACCGGATCGTTGTGTTGAATTAGGGGTGGCTGGTACTCTAAATCAATATCGCGGGCAAGGTATCAATTATGCACTTACACTACATGGACTTGCCCATGCGAAGAAAAAAGGATATATATCCTGCATGACAGATTGGAGAGAAACGAATTTACAATCTTCACGTTATTGGCCTCGTCAAGGCTTCCTTCCTGTTTCTTACAGAGTTTCTCGCCTTATTGATAGCAGAATAACCTTGGTGAAAGAGTAGTAATTTCCTAACAAGCTGATCTACAATGGATCAGCTTGTTTTAATTTTAGAATGCCACTTAATAGGAAGCATTGTTTCTTCAAGGGGCATAGCACAATTGAGATGCTAATTACAGTGAATGGAAGTGGAGAATCGGAGGCTTCCATTCAGCCAAATCTCACAACCGCCACCATTTATTCATTCAAAATATTGTCAATTTTAACCACCATTCGACAATTTCTCTTAAAGTTAGAGGATCGACTTTGTGATAGGATGGTATATATTGGTATTTTAAGGAGGAGATGATAGGCACCCACCTCTTTTTTGCAAGAAATGCTATAACAATTGACCTCTACTCGATGATAGTTTCCAAACAACTTTTATCATGAAAGGTTGATGTTCATGTTTAAAAAAGCACTTATTATCCTGTCATTAAGTTCAGTCGTCGTAGTACCCTCTCTAGCCACACAAGTCCAAGCGGCAACGCTCCCTACACAGGAAAAGGCAACCACCTACGTTTCCAATAAAAACATCAGAAGCGCCACGTATGGAGAAGAAATCTGGGTGTCGCTTACCTCACCTATTCCAGCCGGATGGGTTATCGTTAGAACGTTAGGAACGCAGAATCTGATCAGGAATATGAACGGTGCTTCTTATGGCACAGAGGTAGAGGTGCTACTAGCTTCTCCTATCCCTAGCGGATGGGTCATGGTTCGAGCCTTTAGAGGGTCGAATGTCATCAAGAATATGAACGGTGCTTCTTATGGTACGGAGATAGAGGTAATGCTCGCCTCGCCTATTCCAGTCGGATGGGTCATGGTTCGAGCCTTTGGAGGATCAAATGTCATCAGAAATGTTCATGATGCTTCGTACGGCACCGAGGTAGAAGTGATGCTCGCTTCGCCTATCCCAAAAGGATGGGTCATGGTTCGAACCTATGGAGGATCGAATGTGATCAGAAATGTCAATGGTGCTCCTAACGGAACGCAGATTGAGGTACTGCAAGCCTCGCCTGTTCCTGAAGGATGGATCATTCTCAGTTCAGGTGGAAATTCGAAAGTAATCAGGAAAATTGGCTAAAACAAAGAGTACATGGCAATGTATCTAGTCCGCGAGCTGACGTCGAGAAGCGATCGGCATCAGCTTGTGGGCTTGTAACAACATGTTCAGAATGAATATGAAGCCACCGCTAAAGTGATCAGAAAATACGAGACTTGGTTTAATCAAGAATTTAGATTTACATGTTTTGTAAAATTATGCTTGTTAGCGCGATTCCTTCGATACATCTCCCGCATGCCTCCAGATAACGCTGCATCGAGCAGCAATATCCATTATCATGGTAAACCACCTGCAAACCTTATCCTGTCTGGGCTTCGGATACTTGGGGAAAAAAAGATTTATTAAGAACCGTGTAAGCTGCGGCTCTTTTTTACTTTAATGAGACGATGTTATCCTTGTTAGTGACATTCCAAAGTACCCGCCATGAACACATAAGATACACTTAATCCTTCCAGCATAACAACCATCGAGCCACATATTTCTCATTCTTTTTCCGAGGTAACAGTCCATATTCTTCCGTTGCTATGCTCAGCCTCACCACAAGTGTGGATCACGACCAAATGGCCTTTTTTTAGCATCTTCTTTCCTCCTTATAGCGTTTGAAACATAAATCTGGGACTTGAAAGGTAGTTTATATGACTGTCTCAATACAATTGGTACTATTAGGTTTCATCACGGGTCTATTAATCTGTATTGCTTTTCCAGTCCTTCAAAAGGAAGCGAGCCTGATGGGATTATGGATGATTCTGTGGAGTCGTATTAGTTTACGAAAAGGCTCTGTTTATGGAATCTGGAAGCTTTTAACTTACATAACATTAGTGATCGGCTGGATACTCTTGCTTTTCGGGATACTTTTGACAGCCTTAGCGTACATTTTCTAAATTACCGTTGTGTTCAGCTGTTTCCCCATTCCTACTGTAATCACAGTAGGTGGTGCCTAAAAAGGATATGGATATCATTTTCGAGTTATTGGAATGCCTTCGAAGCGATAAAGAAGAGCAGCGAATTGATTTTCCAATCTAGTCAAAATACCAAATTTGAAAAATTGTAGGATAGCCCTTGTCCCCTTCGTGACCTCCTGAATATTTTGGTACAAGGAGGTGATCTCTCATGGCAACAGCACCGATTACTATCGGAGCAAATAGCATTGCAAAGATCGGAAACCAATTTTTCTTAATTGTTGAAGTGGAAGCAAAGGCGCCAGGTGTTGAAATTGACCCTGTTTTTGCGGTTCGTACAACGCCCCAACAAGCGAAGGCGCTCATTAAAGCAGGTGTAATGCGCACTATTATTCAGAACACACGGCCGCGAGCTTGTCCTGGATTGAAAGTTGAATTTAAAGGTGTACTTTTCGCTAATGGTCGGTTTTTCTCAGTCTTTGACGTTGAAAACTCAACAGATATTTCAGTACTTGTTAGAATCAGCCGTGAACGAGCGCAAAGGCTTATCCGCAATGGAGCACGGAGAATTAAAGTTATTAGAAGACCTTTCTAACGATTTCACTTAAAATCTGTTAACCTGCACAAGATTAAACCTATCTTGCTGCAGGTTTTTTTATGGAGTTGATTTGAATGAAACAAAACCGTTTGCTACCCATTTTGGGATACTTGGATGACATTCTTCACCATCCTGTTAACAATTCCACTTGTGACCTTTCGGATGATAATCCAGTCTAATATGTTAAACAAAAGTAACCTCTAGTGCAGAAAGTGGTGATACAAATGAGTTTAATCATTACTGTAATTACCTTCGTTATTGTAGCTGCAATATTTTGGTGGATCTTTACATCAATTAATAAAAATCAATTACCAAAAAGAACAGATTTTACCCCTTACGACGATATGATGTCTGGACGTGTTAAGAGAGATCCGCTTTACTCGTTTATGAATCAGGAAGAGGAAGAGAAAGAAAAATAGTTTGTTTCCAATGTAAATCACCACTCTTTCAACAGTATCGATCACTCCTTGTTGAACAAAACAGCACCGCTACGGAAAAAGGGTTCTAGATAAGTTGTATGACCCGACATATGACTGATAATCCAGGTCAGCCATGCTCCACTTGCCCGGGGTAGTGCAAAGTTCGAGTTATTTTACTCACCTGTCGCGCCTCCTTCCGCTTCGTTTATCTCTGTGAGCAAGAGATACTATTACTATTCTGATGCTTTCTATTTCTTACACGCGCTCAGTTAAAGTGAAAATTCAGAAAAGACTGTATACAAAAAATCACCTCCATGTGTTACTATTTAATAGAAAGTTAAATTCATCCATAATTAGGAGGTGATTAGGAATGTTCAAGAAACTTCTTCAAAAGTTAGGTAGTCAACCCCAAGCTAGATGTACTCCTCCTTGCCTTTGGTTTCCACCCTACACGAAATGCATGTGTCCAGACTAAGTGAGATATTACAAAAGAGGCTATCCCATAGACCATGAAAATGGTAGAGGGGTGGTCTTTTTTTCATCCATCTTTCCTTGCTCCTTTCTTTGAGGGGTATCCGGGCAAAACAACATAAAAAAACCCTCCCTTCCGACCAAGGGAAGAAAAGGGAGGCTGGGTGGACTGGGTTCAAATCTCTAGTTCACCAAGTCGAACGAGTTCGACTACTGCCTGAGATCGACCTTTGACACCTAATTTTTGCATGACATTACTAATGTGATTGCGCACAGTCTTTTCGCTGATGAAGAGTTGTCCGGCAATCTCTTTGGTTGTCTTATCTTGGACCAAGAGTTCAAACACTTCTCTTTCGCGATTCGTTAACAACGGCTTGGTTTGGTCGCTACCCTTCAATCGTGCCACCCCTCCTTGTGGGCTCTACAGGAACAAGGTTGAGGGATTACAGAGTCACCTTATCCTATGATGGGGGGTGGGTGATGGTGCCGGAATTTCAAGGATTTTAGGCTTTTGCCTTACATCCTATTCAGAAAATGGGCAATGGGTTCCGAACACCGATGAGAAACCTCTTCGACATCCGCCGTGAATTTTTCCGTTCGAGACGACGATGACCGCCAGTTGTTCCCCGTTCAGATCGCGACGAGTTCTCCTCGCCTGATGAGATTGCCATCGGAACCCAAGGCCAACACCGCCCCCGACACTCCAGTCTATTCATCCGAGACATATACTGCTCCCTACAATTCGACTTCCATTCCACTTTTTTTAACCCGATCAACCAAAAGTGCCCTTGATTCGTAAAAATCAAGAGCACCACAACTTAAATAAATGGGGTACGACTATACGTCTGTTCGAACTTATCACGCAAGCCTTTGGCCAGTAGACTAAAGGAACCGATTGCAAGCATATAAGCAGCAAGTGGGATCAGGAAAATCCACGTGTAATTCGTGTAGACAAAGCTTCTGTATGTCCCAAGCAGTCCTGCCCATTCATGCGTGATCGAGTGAAACTCAACCGGGTCATAGTACATAGTCGTGCCGCCTACATAAAGACCAAATATCCCGAGAAGCCCCATCAACGTCATGGTGGCGATCATCTCTGTCACCAGGACAATGACCAGATGCTCCTTCAAATGCGGCAGGATGTGGCGAAAGATGATCTGATCCCGCCCGGCCCCCAGAGAGGTCGCAGCTAAAACATACTGGGATTCCTTGATTTGCTCCGTTTTTTGACGGATGGACGCAGCTACCGAAGGCGTCCCTAGCACAGCCACGACCACTATGAAAAACAATACGAGCGTAAACGTTGGCAATTCGGGATTGATATTGATTCCTTTCAATAAAAAATAGACAGGAATAAATATAGGCATGTATCCCCAGGCGTTCTCAATCGCAATCCACCAACGCTGCTGCTTGTCCAATATGCCAATATACAGTCCGATCCATGCTCCCATAAATAATCGCAATAACGCAATCATGAGCGTAATAAAAATGGTATACGGTGCCCCGTGGAGCAGTTTTGTAAGCAAATCATAGCCCCATTTATCCGTACCCAACAGATGCTCGCTTGACGGTGCCAAAGGAGGCGAAATGATCACTTGCTTCCCGTTCACCATCTCATTACGCACTTTCGCCTGGTAATCGATGTCATAGGGGGCTAAATAGGGTCCGGCTACACCGATAATGATTAAAAATAATACCAAGATACTGCCTAGCCATAAAGACCAATTGAACCGTTTCCTCATACCATACCCTCACTCATTCCAAAAGAAGTCTGGGTTATTTATATACAACCGCGCGTTCAATCACATACAAAATGAGACGAATCAATCCATAGACCAAAATGGATAGCATAATAATACCTAACAGTCCCATGACAGCAGCATTGAATTCGTAACTGCCATCTTTGCTAAAAATAAAGCGGGTCAATCCTACGACGTTTAATAAGTACTCAACAATAAACAAGTTGGCTACCGAAATCGCAATCGTCTTCTTTAAATCAGCAATGAGAAACGGCTTTATATTTTTATAGACGTGGTGAATGAGAACATGCCAGATCCCCATCCCCTTGGCAAGAGCTGTTTTAATGTAGTCTTCGCCGCCGATTTGTGCATACTTCAGACTGACTACCTTCATGAGAAAAATCGTTGGCCCAATGGACAGTAGCGTGATCGGAAACCAAGTACTCTCAGAGTCACTTACAGGTGACAGCGTGATAATTCGAATGTTCGTCATCTTGTAAAACCCGACCGCACCCACAATCGAAACAACGATCAGGATAAAATCAGGAATGGTGGCAAGTAAATTCAAAACCTTTTGAAATTGACGTACAATCCGAAAGCGCTGCAATAGCAATCCAAAAATAATACTAGCAAGAACCGCGACAATCACACTTGAGAATAGTAGTTCAAAGGAGCTAATTGCAAATGGGAGGATATCCTCTGCGATGCTCCTTTCCGTTTGCCCGGAATAATAGGTTCCGAGGGAGCCCTCAGCAAACTGCTGAATCAGATATACCGCATGGACTACGATATTTCCCGGTTCGAACACGATTTCTTCCTTTTGCGTATATAGCATGAAAGGCCCGCCGCAAACGGCGATAACCAGGAAAAACATCCCAATTAATTGTTTTACATAGGTCAAGCTCTCATACCCCCTTACTAGTTCCAACAATACACTATCTATTAAAAATCATCTAGACAATAGAAAATATTTTATTTTTTAATTCTATTCAAACAGAAATAAAAAAGTGGCTGAGCAGGATAGCCTGTCAACCACTTCTCCATTCATGGGAACAGTTGATTCGAAAAAGATGATAGCTGATCGATTACTTCGTAGAAGAAGTAGCTACACGCAGCTGCTCATTTTTCATGAGAAGATTTTGAATCGAAGCAGTGAATGGTTTTCTTACTCCGTCTTTCAAACGTGGTACCATTGGAATCATCTGATAGACCTCCCTTCTGACAATATCTTCTTAAGAATAGCATTTTTCCTTATTTAACGTCAATTGCGTCCATTCCCAGATAGGAAGCGAGCTGATTGATTTCGGATAGGTAGATGTTTTCTTGTCCATAATACCCCTGCTGCTCCCCTGCAAGCTGTGCAAATTTCGAATAGAGCCGGTTCAGATAAACATGATTAGCATCTGCATGAAAGGTTACTTGTTTCACGTGTTCATTCTCTTCCTGGACCTGTCTGATAAGATGGCGAAAGCCTTTTAGAAATACCCTGCTCTTTCGATATTTTTCTTCAACGATGACGGAATGGATATAGCAAATTTCTCCCTCAGGGTCTGGTTGCCTGTCTGCTGTCAAGTATTGATAATGGCCCCATCCGATCAATTTACCTCGCTCGTCTTCTATGAGGATCAAATGAGAATCCGGGAGAAACGTCAAAATATGAACGAGCGTGTCACTAAGCGAAAACATACGGCTAAATTCCAATCGATTGCGCATAAAGAATAGCGTGAATTGGGCAAAATCATTGTCACTGGTACATTTTCTAAATTGAACATGCATCCTTTACACACCGCCTCTCTTTTTCTGTTGGTTAACGTATCACTTCTACCTTTCCGCGTGCGAGGAGATAAAACTTCTCTGCTGCTTCTCCCATAGTCTTGTGTAATAGCCTCGCTTTTGCAACAGTTGAGAGTGTGTCCCTTGCTCCATTAGTTCCCCCTGCTCCAACACAAATATTTGATCCATGTCCGTTATGGTCGACAAACGATGTGTCACCATAATGACAGTCCGATCGCTGGAAAGCTTCGCAAAGGTCTTGTTTATAGAAGCCTCAGAAATGGGATCGAGAGCAGAAGTTGCTTCATCCAGAATGAATAGAGAAGGATTGCGCAGAATCGCTCGAGCAATGGCAAGTCGCTGCCTTTGTCCCCCCGAGAGATTGCTACCCCCATCCAAAACTAGCGTCTCGTACTTGTCTGGTAGACTCATGATAAAGTCATGGATCTCTGCTTGCTGTGCAGCCATCCTCAGCTCGTCGTTGGTCGCGTCAAGTTTGCCGAGCCGGATGTTTTCTGCTATTGTTCCGTGAAAAAGAAAGTGATCCTGAAAGACAACCCCTACATGGTTGCGGAAGGCTCCCCGATTCCTTTCATCTAGTTTTGTCCCGTTTATCTCGATATGACCAGAACTAGGTTGATAAAAGCCTAATAACAGCTGAATGATCGTGCTTTTTCCAGACCCGCTGGAGCCAACAATCGCAATTTTTGACCGAGCTGGAATCTGCATGTTGATTTGCTTAATGGATAACTGATTTTCTTGATAGCCAAATGTAACGTTTTTTATGGACACTTCAGTCGTACGCAAATCAATCTGTTCGGATGAAGAATGGTCGACTTTTTCACTAGGTTCATTCAGCACCTTCTGGATTCGCTCCATACTGACTTGTGCATCTGTCATCAGTGGAAGCGTAAAGGTCAGATTAAACACAGCATTCCCCATCGACGTATACATGGTGAAAAAGGCGACAAGCGAACCGACAGTGATTCGCCCGGTGAGTGCCAAATAGGAACCGAAGCCAATGATCGTAAAGTTGATGAGTAGTAAGCATAGCGCAGGAATTCGTTCCAGCTTCGCTGCCATCAAATTTTTGCGATAGTTGCTGACCAACAGCAATTCGAGTCTTTCCATGAATTTATCGATCATGAAAGCTTGCAGGTTGAACCCCTTGATAACTATTTGCGCTTTCGTATTTTCCTGGACATCATTCGTCATAGCAGCGAGCTGTTCTTTATAGGCAGCATTGATTGCGTGGGCACGTCGTCCAAGCATATAAGGGCCTGTAAAGATCAAGATTGCCCCAACCAAAATACACAGCGCCATCACCCATTCCAAATAAAACAACACCATTGTACTAATCGTCACGACCACCAATGACTGAATACCTGTCGTGAAGAGAATCGCTAACGATCTGTCAATGACAGGCAAATCCACTGAAAAGTGAGAGATCAGTTCGCCCGAACGCGTTTTATGGAAATAGCTGACCGGCAAATGCTGCATATGCGCAAACAGTTTTTGCCGCAAATCATTTTGCACACGTGCATTTAGTTTTGCCAGCACATAATCACTGATCATTCCAGCACTGATACAGATAAACCCGCTAATCGCCAAGACTATCATGATAACTGAGAAAACGTGCATATCTTTGGGAACAATCGCTCTATCAATGATCATCTGGAAACTGAGAGGTGCCAAGGATAAAAAAAGTAGATCAAGTGCAAGCGTGAGGAAAAAAAGGGAACTCAGGAGCTTATAGGGGCGTAGGTAGCCAAACAGGTTTTTGATGACGAACAGCATCGTAACGTCTCCTTCTTGGATTAGAAAAATGGTTCATGTTGAAACCTGGCCGCATAGGATTGCCAAGCCCGAAATGAGGCGCGATATTCATCCAATGGACCGTTTTCCGTTTCCACAGAAGCTACTCGATCTGCAATCTTGGTAAATAATTTGCGTAAAGAGTCGTCTGAGGAAGTCCAGAATCGAAACTCCTTCACGTCCTCCTCCATATAGGCGATATACTCGGTTACATACTGAAGGGCATGCAAAAAAAGGCGACTGCTGCGATACTGTTCCAAAAAATAGATTACCTGAATTTGAACGATATGCTTGTCTTCGTACTGATTCTCACCTGTCCCGTAAATGTATGAAAAGGCACCGATCACTTCATCGTCATCGTTGAAGCAAAGAAATGCTTTCCCCTCCATTAAAACGGGACTCGCCAGAAAACTGAGCGCCACAGGAAAGGAATATGGCATGCGAAGCTGGTCGTAGTTTTCCAATAAAAAGGCCATGTATTTCTCGTAATACATCTCAGCTGAGCAGATCGAGAAGTAATGATCCATCTCTTTCCTTCCCTCCTTTGAATGATAAAGCGTAGGTACGTATCCTTCACAAAAAAGACGGCCATTAGCCGCCTCTATCTTATCACAATTATTTGAATATCCAGTCTGCCCATGTCATGAAGATCGAGCGGTGCAGTCAATGCTGTCCCTGCCATTTCTTTCAAGTCATGCTGGTGTAAAAATAAGGGCGGGGTTATGTCTACGATAACTCCTCGATTGGACAAAAGCGTACTCGCATTCCCGGAAATCATGTTCCCTAACTCGGAAATGGCACTTTTTCCAAGCTCATCCATCTCTTGCACGGGATAGCCACCCATCATGGCCGAGACAATGCGCAAAGCCAATTCCTCTTGCAGACCGAAAAAGACCTCACCTTGTAATTGACCTGTCATTCCGATTCGAATCCATGTATGGCCTTCTACATGGCTCCATTCTCTTTCAGCTAACTCTCCACGCGAAATGTCGACATTGCATACTTGTTGAATCACGGACGAAGCTGATTCAAGAAATGGATCAAGGTACTGGACTATCATCTGCATTCTCTTCCTTTCCCGGGCAATTCACTCTCAGACGTTGAACTCGTATAGGACTATCATAATGTCGATTTTTGGCAGATGCAATAGGATTACGAAAACTTCCTGGGTATAAGGTCACGAAAACAAGCTTTACCAGGAAAATAATCCTCTACTTTTGTCTCATGACCAATGGTATAGATGGCCGTACACGTTCGCAAGTCTACTATTTCTACACCAATCTCATGCTTACTCAATTGCCACATCGGAAGCTGGACTCGATCAAAGGCAAAAACAGTATCTCCAAATGCCAAACATTCCTGTATACAGCGGACTTCATCGTAATCCTCGTCGGCCTCAAGCAAATGAACGGGTTCCAAACCGAATTGTTCGATCAGATGAATGCGATCCAACAATTGCTCCGCCCCACGTTTCCTTTTGGCTGTCCTTCTTGGTGAGAGCACTGGGTACTCTCTCATAACATATTCCCACATGATCCCATGGTAAAACATCGAATAGAATCCTCCCACAAAAAAATTTGGCCCGCAATAGCCATTTATCTGCTACTGACGGGCCCGCTACCCTATTTCTTCTTTCCGACGATGTTCATCTCCGCTCGGGCTTCCCTCCCCAGCGCATCGGTGGCAACAACCGTCACTTTTTGCTTGCCTTCCTCTACCTCATGAAGCACCAAGCGAAATAACCCTTGATCATTCGCGTTGGTCTGAAAGCTTTTTGATCCATAGTTGATTTGGAGGTTAACAGCACCAGCACCTGTCACTTTCCCTTCGATGGGCAGCGCTTCACCTTCCTGCCCTTCTAGCTGTTTGTTCGGTAGCTGGATCGTCGGTGCTGGCACTGTTCGCGCCTTGTAGGATATACGCTGCTCCCCATTGCTTATGACGACCGCCCCTGAATTGGCATCGACATAGGCATACACCAGCAACATGCTTTGATTGCCTGCCCCATCTTTCCCTTCAAGCAAAATGCGATTTTCTCCCTGCTTCATGTTCAAAATTTGCGTTACGTATTTTTGTGCAGGGATTTCCAATTGCTCTTCTTCAAAGTAGGACACGATTTGCCCATTGATACTAACCTGACCTTTGTATGTTTGATCTTTGTATAAGAAACGGACCGGAACGAGCATGTTCTTGGTTGCTGGATCGAACTGTACGTCTTCGCTACCATCGTTTAGCAATTGCAATATCGGAGGGCTCGTATCAACGATGACCCGCTGCGTGAATTGGCGCTTGTTTCCATACATATCCATTGCACTGTACATCACATAGTTGAGACCTTCCGTTAATCGCAGGATGGTTTCAAAGGAGCCATCCGTCGCCAGCTTTACAGGCGTTTTGTTAATCGACAAACGCACCCTGTCCATCATATCCTCGCCTGTTACTTTGCCCCTGAAGGCCACGTCTGGCTGCTTGGATATTTTCAAATAAGGAAACAAATCATCCGGGAACTCCACAAATGGCGGTGTGCTGTCGCTTTTCCCGTTTATATGTGCCACACTGATATTCCCCGCGTAATCATGCGCTACCACACTCATTTTTTTATCCGGCTGATTAATGAGGGTGCTGGACACTTTTGGAGAATAGGGGCCTCCTACCCTTTTTCCGTTTACATAAAGGAAATAGGCCTGGATATCTTTATCACGGCTACTCCATTGAACCCGGTTACCTGACACAGAAGCTGTAATCACAGGAGCTTTTGTATCCACGCGGATGGGAAGTGTCATCGATTGCCAATTTGCATTGCGGTCGTCTATTTTGGCCTTAATGGAGAAGTGGTACTGTCCATCAGGTGCCTGTATGTAGGCGCCTTTTTGCGGTGAAAAGATCTTTCCGTCCCAGCTCCACGCTTCCCTTTCCGTATAATAGTATGGCGTCCCCAGCTTGGATTGGTCGTACTTGCTCACCTTTTCATCGCGCACAAGAGTGCGAATCGGCTTGCCTGACTGATCGGTTACTTCGACAATAATATGACGGGCATTGCGCAAAAATGTAATCGAAGGAGCAGCGACATCGTAATGCCCATCCCCGTTTGGCGAAAAGGCGATATGATTGGGATCGACTTTCGCACCGCCATCGCCTTTGACACCTGTCACTCCTAGATAATCCCGATAGCGCCATTTGTCATTGCGTTTATCGTGATACCAGCTCGTCTTGACACCTGTTCGTTTTTCCTGACTTTCTGCCTCCCATACGGGCTGATCCATAATCCTTGGCTCATCCCAATCGCCGTAAAAGCCATAAAACGGCGTGCGCAACGTAGGCAGCTCCTTATCATCTGGTTGAAAGGAAATAAATCCTTCTGCAAATTGATTGCGTGCGGAGCCTGGCGGAATCGTAAGCGTTACCTTCACTTCCTCTAACTTCCCTGGCGCAACGGTAATCTTCGGGGCGGAAAATTGCAGTTCTGCCCCCTCGAAAAGACTATCCGTTAGCATGTTGAGCCCATTCTTGCGCAAGTCAGTCAAGACACCAAACTCATTTTGCAGCTGATACGTAATCGGCTTTTTGCCAAACTTGTTATTAATAAACAGAGAAAAGGTCGTTGAATTCCCAATCTCGCCTAACGAGACACCTGCTTTTCCTTTTGCAGTCACAACGATGGCTGGAGTCTTGATCGCTTTTGCGGTCTGCATCAGCCCTGCCCCTTGAACCCGTGGACTGTAAGGTACTTTTTTTGCTTTCTCTTTATCCGCTGCTGGTACGCTGATTTGCGGATCGATAATCGGTTCTGCTGTATTCATGGCCGCAGCCTTTAACGTATCGACAAGCGATCTGCCTTGCAGGTTCCGCCCTTGCTTGAGATAGCCTTGCTTCAGCAATGCCATCCCGCCTGCCACATGTGGCGTTGCCATTGAGGTGCCACTTTTCACGGCATATTCAGACTCTCGCGTGAGTGACAAGATACCCCCGCCTGGAGCTGCAATCTCCGGCTTGAACTGCAAATCGGGCGTTGGTCCCCATGATGAAAAAGCCGAGATTGTTCCTCCGTCGGGATAAGGCATTGGATTTTGTCCATATTCACCGTTAAAGGAGACCGTCACTTTCTTGCCTTTTTTAATCGCTTGTGCCATTTGCTCGCCCATGTGCTTCAAGATAGAAACAGCCGGGATTTGTTTGGCGTGCTCCGCACTGATAATCAGTGGTCCCATTTCATTGTTGTAGATAACGGCACCAACAGCTCCTGCTTCTTTGGCGAGACGTAGCTTTTCGTCGAATGAGATGTCACCTCGCTCGAGCAATACCACTTTATCTTTTACGGAAACATTGTAGTCTTCCTTCTTCCCTTTCCCCATATAGACGAGCGGATACGGCTTCATCAGCGTCATGACTGGGTTTATTGCACCCCCGCCTTCCACATAGCCCGATAAATACACGACTTTCTCCATACCGGGTACCCCTTGCACCGTGAAGCTATAACCAGCCAGTGCTGTTGCGTTAATAGAAGCAACTGAAAACGCATCAGGACTCAAGCCTGGAGAACCGATCATGGCGATATCCGGATTCTGTGCTCGTACCTTATCACTGCCGAAATACGCATCATTGCCGGCGGCTGCCACTACTACGATCCCATTATCGACTGCTCGCTTCACTGCCATTTGCTCCACATTTGTTTCATCTACATAACCCGCAGAGGAACCGAGACTCAAGTTGATCACATCTGCTTTTTTCGTAATGGAATCATTGATCGCAAATAAAATCGATTCACCTAGCCCAGGAACCTCGCTTTGATAGTTGGAAAATACCTTTTGGCTGATGAGCTGGGCTTCAGGTGCAACCCCTTTTACTTTTCCGTTCGCACCAATAATTCCCGCAACATGGATACCATGCTGAGATTCCGATACGTCTTCCGTTGTTTGCGTACGGTCAGCCCAGTTAAAGCCAGGAATCACCTTCTGGGAAGAGCCTGACTTTTGCATGGCTGAACGCTTATCATGTGGGGCAGGTAAATCGGGGTGACGCGGATTGATTCCCGTATCGATCACCGAAACGAGCATCCCTTCCCCTTTTACCCCCGCTTCCTCCCAAGCCTTCGTCGCCTCAATCATTTCCAGCGAATCGACAGGCGCAGATTTTAATTGCTCACCTCGCAGTAGCAGTTCTTGTCGTTGCCATTCATCTGCCGTCGTTTTATATTCCTTGTCCGCCTTGCCTGTATGTAATGGCTCGTGCATTTCCGCGAGATCCTGCAAAATCTGCGTACGAATGGTCGCCGTTCCTTCAAACGCTGTTGTGCTGACAGTCGTTGCGGGAAGCAAAGCCAATATCAATCCAATGCTGCATACCTTTTTCTTCATCGTTTGCCCCCTTGCTGGAAGTCATTCCATTATGTTTTCAGTTTTCACTAGGAATGGCTTGGGTATTCCCTTCTTTTCACGAAGGTTGACAAACGAAGTAATTTCAGCCAATATTTAATTGCGTTAAATATTGCATATCAAATATTCCCTTTTACAAAGAAATAGATCAAATTAAGGAGATGATACGAGCATGCCCTCCCCCTCTACAGATACGCTTGAGCGCTTGCAGGAGGCGTTTCGTACCATTATGCGCACGATGGGAACGCAATTAGCCGAACCTGTCTCTGGTTTAACTGGCCCCCAGTTCTACATTCTTCATCAGTTGGAACAGAAGGAAAAATGCACGGTTGGAGAGTTGGCAGAATCAATGGGGGTCAAACCAAGCGCAATCACAGCAATGGTCGACCGTTTGGATAAACACGGCTTCGTCGCCCGTGATCGTGATGAGGAAGATCGCCGAGTTGTTTACATCAGCTTGCGTGATTCTGGGAAAAAAATTCTGCAAGTAGCCAAGCAGAATCGGAGAGAACAACTAAATAAAATGTTTTCTCACCTCAGCGAGGATGAACTCCAGCAGTTCGTCAGCATCTTTGAAAAGCTGGCGATGGCGGCGGTCATCGAGGCGAGTGAATAAACTCCTTGTACGTTGCTGTTGTGGTGGGGAGAAAACAGGAGAAAACGCTCAGCTTCTAGGGCCACCCCCTAGGGGATTGACTGCACGACTCCATGAAAAAAGCGAAACCGCGGCCAAAGTGGTATCCTCAGGATGCTTTTCAGAGGTGGCCGCTTAAGGGCGTGTTTCGCTTTTTGCATGAAGTCTCGGTCGGTGTCCCTAAGATCTTCGCTGTTTTCTCCTGTTTTCTCCTGTTTTCTCTATGAGCTTTCCATGTAATCCGATTTTTTAATGCTTTGAAGGCTGGAAAAATATGAGCAGTTACGACAGAGAAGAATATTTCCAGGCGTAGCGACTTGTGGAGTCCTACCGAGCGGAGAAGGGATTCGCGGGCAACAGAAACGCAACCGTGCCCATACGACGAAGCGGCTACCACTTTTGCGTTTCCCCGCGAATCTCTTCGGAGCGGACAGTCTCAGCCCCCAGAGGGACGGAGCCTGGAGCCTAGCCTGGAAATATTCTTCTCTCCACTACAGAGCAACATCTACCTTTCCTAAACTGAAAAAAGGCGTGCATTCCGGATCACCGGTGCACGCCTTTTCTATTGCAAACAATTAGGAGAAGAAGAACTTCTTCACTGCATGTTTGGTTGTTTCTTTGTTCATGTGAGCGATCGAGGTTGTCAGCGGAATGCCTTTTGGACATGCTTGTACGCAGTTTTGCGAGTTACCGCAATCACCGATACCGCCATCTTCCATCAGAGCTTCCAGACGCTCATGCTTGTTCATCATACCCGTTGGGTGCTGGTTGAACAGACGAACCTGCGAAATTGCAAACGGACCGATGAAGTCAGACTTCGCGTTCACGTTCGGGCAAGCTTCCAAGCAAACACCGCACGTCATGCACTTCGAAAGCTCGTACGCCCATTGACGCTCCACTTCCGGCATGCGAGGACCAGGTCCCAGATCATGCGTACCATCGATTGGAACCCACGCTTTTACGCGCTTCAGTGCATCGAACATGCGGCTGCGGTCAATCGACAAGTCACGCTGTACAGGGAAGGTGCTCATTGGCTCAAGACGGATCGGCTGTTCCAGTTTATCTACCAGTGCCGAGCACGCTTGACGCGGTCTTCCGTTAATAACCATCGAGCACGCACCGCATACTTCTTCCAAGCAGTTCGATTCCCAGTTTACTGGAGACGTTTTTTGACCTTGTGCGTTGAGTGGATTACGTTGGATCTCCATCAAAGCACTGATCACGTTCATACCAGGACGGTAAGGGATTTTGAACTCTTCCTTGTACGGAGTGCTGTCAGGGCTATCTTGACGAGTGATAATCAAATGAATCAATTTTTCTGCCATGATCAGTTTCCTCCTCTCTTAATGCTTCTTGTCAGACGTATAGTCACGTTTACGTGGTGCGATCAGGGATACGTCGATGTCTTCATAGTAGATTTCAGGCGCAGTCGTTTCAGCATTGAACTTCGCCATTGTCGTCTTCATGAAGTTTTCGTCATCACGCTCAGGGAAGTCAGGCTTGTAGTGAGCACCGCGGCTCTCGTCGCGCTTGAGCGCACCGATTGTGATCGCGCGGGACAGTGCGAGCATGTTCCACAGATGACGGGTAAACGCCGCACCAGAGTTGCTCCATTTATTTGTATCGTTGATGTTGATTTTCTTGTAGCGTTCCATCAGTTCAACGATCTTATCATCCGTTTTTTGCAGACGGTCGTTGTAACGTACTACCGTTACGTTGTCAGTCATCCACTCACCCAGTTCCTTGTGGATCAGGTAAGCATTTTCTGTTCCGTCCATTTTCAGGATGCTGTCATATTTCGCTTGCTCTTTGCTTGTGAAGCCGTCGAAGAGCGTGGAAGACAGGTCATCAGAGGATTGGTTCAAGCCATTGATGTATTCGATCGCTTTTGGACCTGCTACCATACCACCATAGATCGCGGACAAGAGGGAGTTCGCACCCAAACGGTTTGCACCGTGCTGAGAGTAATCGCACTCACCTGCTGCAAACAAACCAGGGATATTGGTCATTTGGTTGTAGTCTACCCACATACCACCCATGGAGTAGTGAACCGCAGGGAAAATCTTCATTGGAACTTTACGTGGGTCATCCCCAACGAATTTTTCGTAAATCTCGATAATACCGCCCAATTTTACATCCAGTTCTTTTGGATCTTTGTGGGACAGGTCGAGGTATACCATGTTTTCGCCGTTGATACCCAGCTTCATATCTACGCAAACAGAGAAGATTTCGCGAGTCGCGATGTCACGCGGAACCAGGTTTCCGTAAGCAGGGTATTTATCTTCCAGGAAGTACCAAGGCTTACCGTCTCTGTACGTCCATACACGACCACCCTCACCGCGAGCAGACTCGGACATCAGACGCAGCTTGTCGTCGCCCGGGATTGCAGTTGGGTGAATTTGGATCATCTCACCATTGGAGTAGATAACCCCTTGTTGATACGCCGCAGATGCTGCTGTACCAGTATTGATAATCGAGTTCGTCGATTTACCGAAGATGATACCAGGTCCGCCTGTTGCCAAAATAACGGCATCCGCACGGAAGGATTGAATTTCACCGGAACGCATGTTCTGTGCAGTGATCCCGCGACAGGTTCCTGTATCGTCCAAAACGGCTCCGAGGAAATCCCAATATTCGTACTTGGTTACCAGACCTTCAGCTTCATAACGGCGTACTTGTTCGTCCAATGCGTACAAAAGCTGTTGTCCAGTTGTCGCACCCGCAAAAGCGGTACGGTGATGCTTGGTTCCCCCGAAACGACGGAAGTCCAACAGACCTTCTGGCGTACGGTTAAACATAACGCCCATACGGTCCAACATATAGATGATGCCAGGTGCTGCATCGCACATTGCTTTAACTGGCGGTTGGTTTGCCAAGAAGTCGCCGCCATATACTGTATCGTCGAAGTGCTCCCATGTGGAGTCGCCTTCCCCTTTGGTATTTACCGCTCCGTTAATACCGCCCTGCGCACAGACAGAGTGGGAACGTTTTACCGGAACCAGGGAGAACAGCTGAACAGGAACGCCTTTTTCTGCTGCTTTGATGGTAGCCATCAAGCCGGCCAAACCTCCACCGACAATGATCAGTTTACCTTTTGCCATGTGTTTTGTCCCCCTATCCCTACAAAATGAAAGCCGACATCGCACGCAAGCCGATGAAGGTTACAATTACGAATACGCCCAAAGTCAGGAATGTTGCAATGCGCTGGGAACGCGGCCCAACTGTAATTCCCCAGTGAACCAGGAATGACCACAGTCCGTTGGAGAAGTGGAAAGTCGTGCTAATAATCCCGATAGTGTAGAATACGATCATTGCAGGACTGCTCAAAATGTTTGCCATCATGTCAAAATCCACGTGTGCACCCATTGCTTTTTGGATACGGGTTTCCCAAACGTGCCAAACGATAAAAATGAGGGTAATGACTCCTGTAACACGTTGCCACAAGAACATTTGGTTTCGGAAGTAGCCGAAGTTCCCTACGTTTTGCTTTGCTTGGAACGCAATGTAGATACCGTAAATAGCGTGAAACAGGATCGGGAGGTAGATGAAAACAAATTCAAGCACCAATACGAATGGAACATTTTCAATCAAACCAACTGTTTGATTAAAAGCTTCGGCTCCACGGGTCGCTTGGTAGTTAGCTGTCAAGTGAAACAGCAGGAAGAGCCCGATCGGAAACAAACCAAGAAGTGAGTGGAGCTTGTGACTGAGAAAGCTATGGCCTTTCGCCATACAATGGTCCCCCTTTCAATGTATGTAACTCTCAATTTTGTGAAAAACGTCAAGCATCACCGCAAGCGGTCCAAAACGGCTTCGACCGTTTTGATAGACCTTTCCCCAATATCCTAACCCATTGCCTCACCCATTAGACATAGCAAAACCACCACGATCATTTTATGAACGGGATCTTGACGCTGTTCACAAAATGACTGCGTTCACTAGATCAAATGAATTTGTCGGAATGTGTCAAAATACGAGAAAAAGTTGGGCAAAACTATGACCAAATCCAATTGTACTCTTGTCGACACAGAGCGTCAAGACAATCAATGTACTAAATACATTGATAGAATAACTTTGTTTAGTCCAGCTATTTTTTCTATTCCGATGTCATGAATGCGTGTCCCTCCTCATAATCTAGTAAAGACAGGAGGGAAGCACATATGAAAGAGAAGGATCAGCTTGCAGCACTGTTGCCGCCAGAGACCATTCCCTATGCAGAGAGAATAAATATGCCCTATCTTGGCTATCATCTTCTACGCGAAACGCTTACTAGCACCCTGCTAGGCGATAGTGAAAACCATATTCTCTATTGGATAGGAAAAAATATGGGCCGCCAAATCCCCATTCAATCTGCAACAGGCCCGATTATGCCTTTTATTCGACTTGGATTAGGTCAGCTAGACGTCCTCGAGGAGAACGAGCAAACGATCGTCTATTCACTCAATCATTCCATTTTTAGCTATCAGTCTATAGAAAGACTAGGATGCAGTCTTTCCTTTGAAGCCGGGATCATCGCAGGTATGATTGAGCAGTGGAAAGAAAAAGAAGCGTTCAGCAAAATCGAATTAGAAAGCCCTTCAGACATACGCATCTCTGTACAAGTGGCGTCATGAACAAAAAGCCCCCTCTACCTATAAGAAGGGAGAGGGAGCATCTATCTTTTTATACTCCGTGCACAACCGCGGTTTCCTCAACATCCAGACCATAGGCCGAATGAAGACTGCGAACAGCCAGCTCTGTCAAAGCTGCTGGAATGACGCAAGAAACCTTGATATCAGAAGTTGATACCATTTTAATAGAAATTTCTTTTTCTGCCAGAACGCGGAACATTTCGGCAGCTACCCCTGGATTGTTGATCATTCCAGACCCGACAATGGATACTTTGGTCAAGCTTTCCTCGAAATCGACTTTTTCAAAGCCAAGCTCGTCTTTGTTTCTGTCCAGTGTATCCAGTGCTTTTTTCAGATCATCCGCTGCAACTGTGAAAGAAATATTTGTAACAGTAGCATCATAAGAGCTTTGGATAATAATATCGACGTTCACCTGATTGTCCGCCAGCGTATTGAACAGACGGGAGAGCGTCCCGACCTTGGCAGGCATGCCGACAACCGTGATTTTGGCTACATCTTCATCGTGTGCAACTCCACTTACTACTCTTCCTGTTTCCATGTTGGCAACCTCCTCAACGTACGTACCATCTTCGGCAGTAAAGCTAGAGCGGACGACCAGCCTTACCTTGTATTTTTTCGCAGCCTCAACTGACCTAGGATGAAGAACCCCTGCACCGAGGTTCGCCAGCTCCAGCATCTCATCATACGAGATCGTATCCAGCTTGCTCGCAGCTGGAACCATTCGCGGATCAGCTGTATACACCCCAGACACGTCGGTAAAGATTTCGCATTTCTCAGCGTTCAAGCTGGCTGCGAGTGTAACCGCAGATGTATCCGATCCACCGCGGCCGAGCGTCGTAATTTCCCCTTCGTCACTGATCCCTTGGAATCCTGCCACGATCACCACACGACCACGACCGAGTTCGGATTGAATCCGCTCTGGATCAATCTGCTTGATCCGTGCTCTTCCGTGAATCGCCTCTGTGGTGATTCCAGCTTGCCAGCCCGTAAGAGAAATGGCATCGTAGCCTTTTGTATGCAAGGCCATCGACAAAAGCGCGATCGATACCTGCTCCCCCGTGGTCAGCAGCATATCCATTTCACGCTCAGATGGGTATGCGCTAATCTGCTTGGCCATGTCTACCAACACGTCAGTAGATTTGCCCATTGCAGAAACAACAACTACCACATCATGCCCTTCCTCTTTATAGCTGATAATTCGATCCGCAACTCGTAAAATTCGCTCAATGGTACCTACAGAGGTGCCTCCGTATTTCTGCACGATCAACCCCATGCGGCTTCTCTCCCTTTTTCTCATATCCAATATTGGTATTTATCTCTTATCGTATGGTTTTTCACTATTCTCTCTATAAGGAAAAGTCTTGCATTTTTATTTTACAAAAAAGGCACCGACAAGGAATAAGACCTGCCGCTGCCTACTGTTTCGACATACCGGTTCCTCCCTCCCAATACACGCGGACAACGAAGATTGACAGTTATCACCATCAAAACTCACATTGACACACCGTGAGATAGCTCTCCATCTGACAATTGGTCATTGTGCAGATGACAGTCCTGCATTTGTTCAACGCAGACCCAGCATGGAGAAAAGCGGGTTTCCCCCCACACTTCGGCGAATTCCCCTTTCCCGTCCCCTTCACAGATACCCGATCTCAGGGTGGTACTCTTGGTTTTCGCGCCTCTACCTCACTCCATAATGGAAGTGAGGCTAACTATTCTGTTTGAATCGGATTATATCATGAGTCTAAAAATGGATCAATTCCTTTTTAAAGGTAGTTCCAAAAGTCACACTGGCTATGTGTCCAGCTTACGCAGATGCCCGATAATTTCTTTTGCCAGCTTGTCGCCGATTCCCAATTGGCGGAAGTCTTCAACGGTCGCCTCGCGCATTTTTTTCAACGAGCCAAAATGAGAGAACAACAGCTTGCGCCGCTTTTCACCAATACCCGGGATCTCATCCAACTGCGAGGAAAGCATCGTTTTCGTCCGGGATTGTCTATGGAACGTAATAACAAAACGGTGGACTTCATCCTGGATGCGCTGCAACAAATAAAACTCATAGCTGTCACGTCTAAGATTCACAGGCTCTGGCGGATCTCCATACATGAGTTGAGCAGTGCGGTGCTTCTCATCCTTCGCCAGACCACAGACGGGAATATAGAGACCCAGCTCGTTTTCCAAGACGTCCATAGCCGCACTGATTTGGCCTTTACCACCATCGATTACAATCAGGTCGGGCATTGGCTGGTTTTCTTTCAGCAGACGAGAGTAACGACGGCGAACGACTTCGCGCATGGAGCCGTAATCATCTGGTCCCTCTACGGTTTTGATCTTGAATTTGCGGTATTCCTTTTTGTCAGGGCGACCGTCTGTAAACACAATCATCGCAGACACTGGCTCTGTTCCCTGAATGTTGGAGTTGTCAAACGCTTCAATTCGATGAGGAACCGGAATCCCTAAAATGTGACCGAGATTGTGTACTGCTTGGACCGTACGAGCATCGTCCTTGGACATCAGCGCGAACTTCTCCTGCAAAGCAATACGGGCGTTCTCGGTAGCCATCTTCACGAGTTCATGCTTTTTGCCTCTTTTCGGAGCATGGACTTTGATGCCCAACCACTCAGCCAAAAGCTCCGGTTCACTCTCTTGCGGGAGCAGTATTTCTTTTGGCAGCGCATTTTGCTTGTCGTAGTAGAACTGGCTCACATAAGACATGAAGTCCTCGATTTCGCTTCCATAGTATGGAAAGGAAGTCGTCTGACGCTCGATCATCTTCCCTTTTCGCATATAAAACACCTGGATGCACATCCAGCCTTTTTCCACAGCAAACCCGATAATGTCACGGTCTATCGTATCGGTAAACGTGATCTTCTGCTTCTCCATTACGGCTTCGATGCTCTTGATCTGATCGCGATATTCCTTGGCTCGTTCAAACTCCATGTTTTCTGCGGCTTGCAGCATTTTTTCGGTGAGGGTTTGCTTCATTTCCTCATGGCCACCATCGAGGAACTGGCTGATTTCATCCACCAAACGCTGGTTTTCCTCTGCCGATACCTCGTACACACAGGGCGCAAGACATTGTCCCAAATGGTAGTAAAGACAAACCTGCTTGGGCATATTGCGACATTTTCGCAACGGATAGAGGCGATCCAGCAGCTTCTTCACCTCGGAGGCATCTCCGGCATTCGGATAGGGCCCGAAATACTTAGCTTTATCTTTTAATACCTTACGGGTAATCTCCAGGCGTGGCTGCGCCTCATTCGTAATTTTGATGTATGGATACGTCTTGTCATCGCGGAGCATGACATTGTAGCGCGGGTCGTGCTCCTTGATCAGGTTGCACTCGAGGATAAGAGCCTCAATCGCTGAGGATACCACAATGTACTCAAAGTCCACGATCTCACTGACCAACAGCTGCGTCTTCCCGTTATGACTGCCTGTAAAATACGAGCGGACGCGGTTTTTCAGCACCTTGGCTTTTCCGACGTAAATGATTTCCCCGCTCGCATTTTTCATCAGGTAGCAGCCTGGTTTATCTGGCAGGACGGCCAGTTTATCTTTTAAGGAGCTGTTCATGGCTGCTCCCTCCTCTTTGCTCTATATCTGAATGGCATCTATTTGTTCTTTTGGATTGGCTTTTCCAATACATACAGTTCATCTTCTAAGGAACTCATCCGTTCCATCAGCAGCTTGCGACTGTCTTGGACCCCTTGATTGTAATAGAAGGGGCCGAGCTCTTTTGAAAAAAAGGCAATCAACTCTTCCGTCTCCAAATTGCCGAGTGTATCCGACCGTTCTTCTTTAAAATAGCGTTGTACTTGATGAACAAGATATTCCATTTGCTCTCTCGTCAATTTGGTTGGCATCGTATCCGGCTTCCTTCCCATTTCGCATCATAAGAGAATATACGTTCTATCCTTCATAGTACCATGGAATCCATACGAAAAAAACTGCCGCCTCATTCCATGGCGACAGTTTTTATAGGCAGACCTAGTGCTTGCGACCGCCCAAATATGCTTCTTTTACACGCTCGTCGTTTAACAACGCCACTCCTGTGCCGTCCAATACGATTTGCCCAGCTTCCAGCACATACCCGTAATCAGCGATTTTGAGGGCCTGCTTGACATTTTGTTCCACGATCAGGACGGTCGTACCTTCTGCATTGATTTCTTTGATCACCTTGAAAATGTCTGCCACCACAATGGGAGCCAAGCCCATCGACGGCTCGTCCAAAAGTAGCAGCTTCGGTCGAGACATCAATGCGCGGGCAATGGCTAGCATTTGCTGCTGACCGCCAGACATCGTCCCTCCCAATTGAGAAAGACGCTCTTTGAGGATGGGGAACCAGGTCATCATCTTCTCCATGTCGTCCTTGATGCCTTGTGCATCGTTGCGCTGGAATGCGCCCATCTCCAGGTTTTCCAGTACGGTCATCTTCCCGAGAATTGCACGCCCTTCTGGAACTAGAGCTAGCCCGGCTTTCACGATCTGATGGGGTCTCGAACCCTCTATGCGTTGACCACAAAACGTAATCGTCCCTGCTTCAGGCTTCAGTTGACCTGCGATCGTACGCATCGTTGTGGTTTTGCCCGCTCCATTCGCCCCGATTAGCGAGACGATTTTGCCCTCCGGCACTTCCAGCGTTATCCCGCGAATCGCCTTGATTTGACCGTAGGAGGTCGTCAAGTTTTGTATGTTCAGCATCTTATTCGTCCTCCTTGCCGAGGTAGGCTTCAATCACATCTGGATTGTTTTGTACCTCTGCTGGTGTGCCGTCAGCAATTTTGACCCCAAAGTTGATGCATACGACCTTTTCACACAGATTCATGACCAATCCCATATCGTGCTCGACCAACAGGACAGTCGTTCCGTCATCGCGAATTTTTTTGACCAGCTCCATGAGTGCTTTCGTCTCGGTCTCGATCATTCCGGCAGCAGGCTCGTCCAATAGCAAGAGTTTTGGTTCAGTAGCCAGTGCCCGTGCAATCTCCAAACGCCGTTGTTGACCGTACGCCAATGTATCCGAGCGGACGTTAGCAATGTCAGACAAACCTACGAATTCGAGGAGCTCCTCTGCTTTTTTGGTCACCGCCTTTTCTTCCGCACGTTGTCCCGATGTTTTCAAAAGGGAAGCCCAGAAGCCGGCCTTCATGCGCGAATGACATCCTACCTTCACGTTGTCCAACGCACTCATGTGACCGAATAAGCGAATATTTTGGAACGTCCTTGCAATCCCCATTTCGGTAATTTTGTTAGGCGCCATTCCATTTAGCTTCTGTCCGGCAAAAGTAAAGGTTCCCGTCGTTGGTTCGAATATGCCTGTTGCCATATTGAAAATGGTCGTTTTCCCCGCACCATTCGGACCAATCAAGCCGACAATCTCACCCTCTCCAACAGTAAAAGAAACGTCACGAAGAGCGGTGATGCCGCCAAAGCTTTTTCCTACGTTCGCAAGTTCCAGCAACATCTTATACTCCCCCCTTCGCTTCCTTGTCGGATGACTTGCCCCGACGACGCTTGAACAGCTTTTGGAACGTGTCGGCACCAATCAAGCCATGCGGGCGGAACGCCATTACACCGACCATGATCAAACCGTACATGAGCATTTTGTACTCGGCCAAACCACGCAGCACCTCCGGCAGTGCTGTCAAAACAAAGGCACCGAACAGCGGCCCCCAAACCACTTCACTGCCGCCAATAACGGCATAGGACAAGATTTCGACTACTTTATGATAGTTAAAATCATCAGGCGTAATCGTCGTCGTAATGTGGGCGAACAATCCTCCACATACACCAGCCAAAATGGAACCGATCACAAATGCAAGCATTTTATAATAGTTGACTTGCAATCCCATTGCTCGTGCTGCCGTTTCATCCGCTTTGATCGCTTCAAAAGCTCGCCCCAGACGCGAACGGTTCAGACGCAGCGTCAGAAAAAGAACGAAGGCAAACAGGAGCAGCATAAACACAAAGGTCGATAATGACTTCATTTGCATGACCGAAATGCCAAAGGTTTGTGCTTTTACCCCCATTGCTTTTTCAAAATCGTACAAGTAATTGCCAATGGATTGAAGTCCGGTCAATCCGAGAGCGCCATTTGTCATCTCCATATTGAGAAAAATAACGCGAATCACTTCACCAAAGCCAAGCGTGGCAATTGCCAGATACAGGCCGTGGAGCTTCAATGTCGGAGCACCGATCAACAGTGCAATCAGCCCTGCCACCAGTCCTCCGATGATGATGGCAATAAACAGCGGCATGTCCGCTTGCTTCGTCAAAATACTCGCCGTAAAAGCACCAATGCTCATAAAGCCCGCATGTCCCAAGGAAAGCTGGCCCGTCGAGAGCGTAATGTAAATACTGATCGCCAAAATACTGTTTAACAAGATAAAAGTCAGTACCTGTAAGTTATATGGATTGAGAATGTCCAATGTCTGCACCTCCCTTACGCTTTGCGTCCAAATAGTCCTTCCGGCTTCAAGAGCAAAATGAGAATGATCAAGCCAAAAGCAACCGCATCCCGATACGACGAGTCTCCGTATGCGACGGTAAACACCTCGATAATCCCGAGCAACACGCCGCACACCATAGCCCCGGGAATGCTGCCTACACCGCCTAAAATCAAGACCGCCAAACCTTTGAAGCCAAGCGTCATTCCCATCGTCGGAATGAGAGCAGAGTACGCCATCCCGATCAATATGCCGGCGACGCCTCCCAGCGCCGAAGCAAGCATGACGGTCACGACAATGACCATATTTGTGTTAATCCCCAAAATATTTGCTGTATCCGCATTTTCAGCCGTCGCGCGAATGGCTTTTCCCATTTTCGTTTTTTGAATCCAGAAATGCAGAACGAACATCAACAACACAGAAATCCCCAAAATAACGAGATCGACGCTGCGAATTTGAATGAGCCCCAAGTCATAGGTGGTGTCCCCAAAGGATTGCGGGAACGCACGGGAGTCAGCACCGAAAAACTTGTGCATAGCCTCCTCCATTAAAATGGCAAATCCGATCGTACTGATCAAGGATGCCAGATGGGGTACATTTTTCTTACGAAGAGGGCGAAGCGCTATATACTCCAGCACGAGACCCAAAATGGCAGATATGACGATTGCTACGATCAGCGCTACCCCTAAAGGCATATTCAGGCTGGTCATCAGTACCAAGCCAACTAGTGATCCAAAAATAAAAATTTGGCCGTGAGCCATATTTATGATTCCCAAGACACCAAAAATGAGCGTATAACCCAATGCAATCAATGAATAAGTGCTACCAACTGTCAAACCGTTGACTAATTGCTGCCAAAACAAATGCCTCACCTCACTGTCAAGTGGTTACCATCCAACGATGATTGAGTTATTCTCGCTGGATCAGCAAGCGAAAATATCATCTGATACTTTCTGATCCAGCGAGATAACCGATAGAAAAAGAAGCCCGGAGCGACCCCGGGCACGATCCTATTCAAACGGGACAAATTTGCCTTCTTTTGCGACAACGACCACCGCATCACCAATCGGATTGCGTTTCTCGTCAAAAGACAGTTTACCGGATACACCTGTGAAGTCTTTCAGCTGAGCCAATTGTCCGCGCAACACTTCGCGATCTGCTTTTCCTGCGGCAAGCAGTGACTGCGACATGATGTACAGTGAGTCGTATGCTTGGGCAGCGAACTGGTCAGGCTTTTTGTTGTATTTGGCTTCGAATGCTTTTACAAAGGCTTGTACTTTATCATCCTTCTTTTCAGGGCTGAATGGAGTGGCAACGATCAAGCCCTCTGCTGCTGGTCCTGCAATTTCAAAAACTTTCGGATTATTGAAACCATTACCACCAAGAATAGTCCCCGTAAAGCCCAACTCACGTGCTTTTTTCACAACCATGGAGCCTTCTTTGTACAAAGCGGACACAAGCAAAGCATCCGGGTTTGTTTGCTTCAGCTTGGTCAACTGCGCCGAGAAGTCCACATCGCCATTTGCAAAAGTCGCTTCAGCAGTAATTTCCAAGCCCAGCTTTTCTGCGGTTGCTTTCATGACCTTGTAACCATTCACGGAGAAGTCATCGTTGGATGCATGGATGAGTGCTACTTTTTTCAAGCCATTTTTCTCCACGGCTGCTTTCATAGCTGTCGGGATTGCAATGGACTCAGGCAAAGAATTTCGGAACACATACTCCCCGATATCATTGATTCCTTCTGACGTGTTGGAGATACCAAAAATCGGAGTTTCCGCCTCGTTTGCAACTGGTCCTGCTGCAAACATTTCACCTGAAAGTGTCGGTCCGATGATCGCCACGACATTATCCTGATTAATCAGTTTATTTACTGCATTAATCGCGCCTTCTTTTTCTCCTGCGGAGTCTTCAAACTTCAGTTCGATCTTGAGCTTTCCTTTGTTGGCTTCATTCAGCTCGCCCAACGCCAGCTCCAATCCTGCTTTTTGCGCTTCTCCATATGCTGCACCAGATCCTGAAAGGAAACCAACGACACCGATTTTTGCTTGTATCTCTTGTCCGTCGGCGCTAGCTGCTTGTCCAGAGCCACCTTCTCCTGCTGCAGGAGCACTTGTATTTCCTCCGCTCGAACATCCGACCATCAATACCGCCCCTAGCGAGATTACCGCCAGCGAGCGCATCAAATGAAATCCTTTCATTAGAAAAGCCCCCTCTATTTTCGAAATAAATTGAATATATGAAGTTTAATCAAAGTACTCTAAAAACGCAATTATTTTCGCTCAAGTAAACTTAATTTTTTGACAAACGATCGCTCAGAATTCCAGTATTCAAACATAATAAAAAAGCGGCACATATCTATGCCGCTTCAGTCGTTGAATTGCTCTTACAGATGTTTGCCTACAGTTGCCATGAGCGCTTCTTTTGGTTGGAAGCCAATCACTTTGTCAACTGGTTGACCGTCTTTGAATACGATCAGGGTTGGGATGGACATCACGCCAAAACGACCAGCAGAATCTGGGTTGTCATCCACGTTTACTTTAACGATTTTGAGCTGGGAGCCCACTTCACCGTCGATTTGCTCCAGTACAGGAGCGATCATTTTGCAAGGGCCGCACCATGGAGCCCAGAAGTCAACCAGGACTGTACCGCCTTGCTCTACTTCCTGGGAAAAGTTTTGGTCGGTAGCATTTACAATTGCCATAGAAGTTACCTCCTTGAATTTCAATTACTAAATAAAGGTTCCTAACGGTTATCAGTATATCATTCAAACAACAAATTGACTACGCCGCTCCACACTTTGCCCTGCACTTCTCTCTTTAGTCTGTCCAGTCTGTCCGCACCTTATTGCCCAACTTGTTTGAGCCGGTTGATCTCCCGTTCGTGGTCACTAACTTTCCCATGCAGCAGGTCAAGGTCTGCATCGATATGTTTATTTTGGCGTTCCAATCTTCCTAAGCGCGTAGCATCGTCCCGAGAACCGAACATCTCAATGCGAAATGCGTACATCTCTTCTTTAAATTCTCGAAGTTCTTGCTTAATTTCTTTTGTGATTTGATTATTCTCAGCAACCATGTGTATCAGTTGTTGCAAAATCTCTTCATTCAACCCGATCACCTCTCCTTATCGGCTATTATACAAAAAAATGCGCCCCCAAAAGGAGCGCTTTGTTACCGTCTTTCTGTTACACCAATACTTTTTTGAACTCAGCCGTCAGCAATGGCAGCACTTCGAACAAGTCACCTACGATACCGTAATCAGCCACTTGGAAGATTGGCGCTTCTGGATCTTTGTTGATGGCAACAATGACTTTCGAGCTGGACATACCAGCCAAGTGCTGAATCGCTCCGGAAATTCCGCATGCGATATACAAATCAGGTGTAACAACCTTACCTGTCTGTCCGATCTGCATGGAGTAGTCGCAATAGTCTGCGTCGCAAGCTCCACGAGATGCACCAACAGCTGCACCGAGCACTTCCGCCAGATCGTATAACGGCTGGAAGCCATCTGCACTCTTCACGCCACGTCCTCCGGAAATCACGACTTTCGCTTCGGAAAGGTCTACTTTGCCGCTTGTTTTTCGTACAACTTCTTTTACGATGGTGCGCAAATCCTTGATTTCCAATTCAACTGGAACCACCACTGCCGTTTTCGAAGGGTCAGCTGCGCCGATGGCAATGTTGTTTGGACGAATCGTAATAAATGTTGTTCCATCAACGAATTTGCGTGTTTGCGTCGCCTTTCCGGCATAGATCGGGCGAATAAATACTGGGCCTGCTTCAACACCGGTTACGTCCGAAACCAGACCAAAACCAAGTCTCGCTGCTACGCGAGGTGCGATGTCACGACCGATCGCGGTGTGACCCAAAACAACCGCATCTGGAGAAGCCAGCTCAATCAACTGCGTAAGTGCCTGCACATACGCATCTGGCGTGTATTGTGCCAACGCTGTATGATCAGCCGTATACACCGTGCTCGCACCATGCTGACCCAATGTCACTGCATGCGTTGCTGCATCTGCTCCGAATACACCTGCTACAATTTCGCCGCCCTCAGCCAATGCTTGTGCTGCAGTCAATGCTTCCAGCGACACGTTGCGAAGTTGTCCGTCACGTACTTCTGCCAATACAAGTACTTTTTTCATGGATATCCTCTCCCTCTCGCTTAGATCACTTTCGCTTCATTGCGCAACAGTTGCACCAATTCCGACGTTTGAGCTGCCAATTCGCCAGAGAGAATGCGGCCCGCCTGCTTTTTCGGAGGCAATGTCTGATCGACGATTTCTGTCTTTGCTTTTACCTCATCCGCAGTAATTCCCAAATCGTCTGCGCCGAGTCTATCCAAAGGTTTTTTCTTTGCTTTCATGATACCTGGGAGAGAAGGATAGCGCGGCTCGTTGAGTCCTTGCTGAGCCGTAATCAAAACAGGAAGGCTCGTCTCCACGACTTCCAGGTCCCCTTCTACATCGCGCTCTACGCGTACGTTCGTCCCGTCCACCTCTAGCTTCACAGCAGTCGATACATGGTTAATTCCCAGCTCTTCTGCAAGACGAGGACCGCCTTGGCCAGCCCCGGAGTCTACAGCCATTTGTCCACCAATGATGATATCGAAGCCAACCTTTTTCGCTACTGCAGCCAATACTTTGGCGATTGTGAATTCGTCTCCGAACAGAGACTCGTCATCCACCAGAACAGCCTTGTCTGCGCCCATAGCCAAAGCAGTGCGCAGGGCAGTTTCCGCACGATCTGGGCCGACGCTGATCACGGTTACTTCGCCGCCGTGCTCTTCCTTGAGCTTGATTGCCTCTTCCACAGCGTACTCATCGTAGGGATTAATGATGAATTCAACGCCATCTTCGGAAATTTGTCCATTTTGGATGACGATTTTTTCTTCTGTGTCAAACGTCTGTTTCAACACAACCACGATATTCATCAGGATGCCTCCTCCTTAGTGGTACCTCATACTTGTGAAGCTATATGCTTAACTACCGATCTGCGAATTGCGGCTTGCGCTTTTCGAGAAATGCAGTCACGCCTTCTTTTACGTCCTCCGTCGCGAAAGCATCGCCAAAGAGCTTTGCTTCCCGCTCCAAGCCTTGTGATAACGAAAGCTCCGTTGTGTTATGGATGGACGCTAGGGCAAGCTTCAGGGTTATCGCGCTCTTACTCGCGAAAACAGCCGCCAGCTTTTGTGCTTCTGCAAGCAATTGCTCTACGGGATAAACCGCTTCCACAAGACCGATACGCAATGCTTCCTCGCCACCGATCATCTCAGAAGTGAGAATCATCTGTGTCGCTTTGCCACGGCCAACCAAACGTGGTAGACGTTGCGTACCACCGTAGCCAGGAATGAGTCCGAGATTCAGCTCTGGTAACCCAAGCTTGGCTTCAGGTGCTGCCAAGCGGATATGGCATGCCAATGCAAGCTCCAATCCTCCGCCAAGGCAAGCGCCGTTAATTGCTGCAATGATTGGCTTCGGGAACGTTTCCAAGCGATTGAACAACGCTTGACCCTTCTTCGCCATTTCTTCTGCATTTTCCCGATTCAGTTGGGTAAATTCTTTGATGTCCGCTCCTGCAATGAAAAACCGACCTTCGCCAGTCAAAACGATCGCTTTGATTTCATCGTTATTTTCCCACTGGTCCAAAAGTTCACTCAATTGACCGAGCACTGCTTGACTGAGTGCGTTAGCAGGCGGGTTGCTAATCGTAACCGTAGCAACGCGATCAACGATTTCTACATTCCAATGCGACGCCATTCCTCTCCCCCCAAACTCTCCCCATATATAAAAAACAGCTACTTTTCATTCCGAGCGATCGCTCAGTCTTACTGTTTCCATTGTAACAAACGTTTTCATGCAAAAAAAGCTTTTCTTTTCATTCTTTTCCCTTCATACCATGCAGGAAGAGGTTATGAATGGAATCAACATAAGAGACAAGGTCGTACTTGCACTCTTTCATCACCCAAGATGTCGTCACTTCGTCCAGCGTTCCAAAAATCATTTTGCGCGTAATCCGCACCTCAAGATCAGATCGGAATACGCCCTGCTCCATACCCTCTACGATCACTTCGTCAATAAGGTTGAAATACTGCTTCATCACGTTGCCGATTCCTTCACTAATGAACGGACTGGATTGACGGAGCTCGATTTGCGTCACTTTTGCCAGATCGTGGTCCTTGGATAGCTGGCTCAAGTGTGCATGGATGAGTACATACAGCTTTTGCTCAATGGTCGTCGCTTCCGAAATGCGTTTGCGATTTATCTCCACAAACTGGCCCATCTTTTCGTTAAACAGTGATATCAAAATATCATCCTTGTTTTCAAAATAGAGGTATATGGTGCCGTCCGCTACCTTCGCCTCTTTCGCAATTTTCGATACCTGGGCACTGTAATAGCCCTGTTTGGCGATTACTCGAACAGCAGCATCAATAATGGCTTGATACTTTTCCCCCGTTTTCTTTGCCATAACTACCTCCATGTTTACTAACATTGATGATGAAATGAATGATCACTCATTCATAATTAGTGTAATACAGGGCCATTCCTCTGTCAATCGCAAGAGATCAGCAAAAAAGGCCGCTTTCCGCCTGGGATCGCAAGCCTCAAAACATCAGCTACTAGCTCGTTTTGATTTCTTCCTGGGCTTCCCTTTTCTTCTTGTCTTCTTCTTGTAATTGGCGACGCAATACTTTTCCGACCATGGTTTTGGGCAAATCTGTACGAATCTCGTATTGTCTCGGAATCTTATAGGCGGCGAGTCTCTGTCTGCAATGCGATTCCAGATCCTCTTCACTTACGAGCTGTCCATCCTTGAAAACGACGTATGCTTTGACTGTTTCGCCCCGGTACGGGTCTGGGACACCGATGACTGCTGCCTCCTGGATGGCGGGATGCTCAAACAGCACTTCTTCTACTTCGCGCGGATAAATATTGAAGCCACCAGCTATAATCATGTCTTTTTTGCGATCTACGATATAGAAATAGCCGTTTTCGTCCATATAGCCCATATCTCCCGTCAAAAACCAGCCATCCCTTAATACGGCAGCGGTATCCTCTGGGCGATTCCAATAGCCGAGCATAACTTGGGGTCCTTTTACGGCCAACTCCCCGACCTCGCCTTGGGGCATCTCTTCTCCTGTGGCCGAGTCAACAATACGGCAATCCGTATCTGGCCACGGCATCCCGATGCTTCCCGTAATGCCTTTTTCCCAAATGGGATTGGAATGTGTTACGGGGGAAGCCTCTGTCATCCCATAGCCCTCGACCAGCTTGCCTCCCGTCAACTCCTCAAATTTGAGCTTCACTTCGATTGGCAACGGAGCTGATCCACTGACACATGCGTCGATCGATGAAAGATCATGCTTTTTCAAGTCCGGGTGGTTGATGAGACCGATATACATGGTGGGTGCCCCTGGGAAAAGAGTAGGCTTGCGCTTATCGATCATTTCAAATATTTGCTTCACGTCGAATTTGGGAACGAGAATAATTTCTGCTGCGATACAAATCCCTTTGTTCATCACGGTAGTCATCCCATACACGTGGAACAGCGGGAGCACACACAAAATCCGTTCTTTTCCCTTTTTCAGTTTGTAGAGGACCGCTTGGCACTGAACTGCATTTGCAATGAGATTGGCGTGCGTCAGCATGACGCCTTTGGCAACGCCTGTTGTCCCCCCTGTATACTGGAGGAGCGCGATGTCCTGGGTCGGATCGACTGGTACTTCAGCAGGCTTGGTAGCGCTTTCTTTTAATACGGAAAGAAAAGGCTCAATTTCTGCGCTGTATGTAACCTGCGGATTTTGTCCTTGTTTCTTCTGCACGAACGGATAGAGCCATTTTTTCAGTAAGGGAAGGAAATCGCCAACGCTTGTGATGATGATTCGTTGAAGTGAGGTAGATGCACGGACTTGGGTAACACGTTTGTACAACAAATCCAGTGTGATGATGGTCTCGGCGCCTGAATCGTTCATTTGGTGAATCAATTCTCGCTCGGTATATAACGGGTTGGTCATGACCACGATTGCGCCTGCAAAAAGCGCCCCGTAGTAGCTGATGACGGCTTGTGGAGTATTTGGCAGCATAATCGCCACGCGGTCACCTTTCTTTACACCGCGCTTGATCAATGCATTGGCAAATTGGTATGACAACTGCAAAAGCTCTCGATACGTAATGCTTTTTCCCATGAAATAGATCGCGTTACTGTCTGGATACATAGCTGCAGACTGCTCCAGAAAATGCGTCAAAGGAACACGGGGGTAATCCAATGACGGCGCAGTTTCGGGCGGGTAATTGGCAATCCAAGGCTTGGCATTTGACATGGTCATTCCCTCCATCCCTTAAATGGCCTTGCCTCTCCCTATGATCTACATTCATAATCTCTTCCTAATGACTATTGTATTCGAAACATATCCAATTTTCCAATTAAAATCATGTACGTTCCATCGGGACAAGAGCATTCGACAAAAAAGGACACGACCTTTGATAAAGCCGTGTCCTTTACCCTTATGCTCTTTGTGTCTTACGATGTTATTTCCTTGATCATTTGCTGACGTGCTCTTTCCCGTTCAGTTGTGGGGACGAGATGATACCAGCCGACGATTCCATTATGCCAAATGCGCTCATCCTGCCCGACCAGTGTATCGGCTTGAATGGCGTTCGGAGTGCCATCGCCATAGGACAATAACAGAGAGGCGATTTCCTGCTCGGTGAGGTCCGTTTTCACATGCTGACCCAGTATTTCCATGAGTGAAAATGCCTTGGTATACCCTTGGAGCGAGGTGCCTTTAGAAGCCAACGCTTTGAGAATCTCCTGCTGCCGGTCAATCCGCATGTAATCACTGTCTTCCTTGCCAAGATCACTTTTGCGATAACGGGCATAATCCAATGCCTGCTCACCTGATAAAGTCTGCAGCCCTGGCTGAATATCGATGTATGTGTCGTCGCTCGGATCGCTGTACTTCATACGTTTCTTCACATCGACAGTGACACCGCCCAGCTCATCCACAATTTGACGGAAGCCATCGAAATCTACGGAGATATACCGATCAATTTTTATTTGTAAAAATTTTTCCAGTGACTCTTTCACCATCTTCGGACCACCAAAAGCCATCGCATGGTTCACTTTGTCGTATCCTTTTCCCGGGAGCTCCATGTAGCTGTCACGCGGAATCGCCAGAAGGTAGACGGATTGCTTCCCGGGATGAATCGCCGCAAGCATCATCGTATCTGAACGAGCACTTTCCCCGTCTCGACTATCCACGCCAAGAAGCAGGGCGACGAAAGGCTTCAATGGTTCTGTTCCTGTCAAAAGATCTCGAGGAGGAAGGGATGCAGTCGCCTGTTTTGCGCTCCCTTTGGCTCCATCAATCGGAGCATACCACTGATTGGTCATTTGCTTGTATTGATAGGCACTGTAGGCAACCAGCAGCAACGCCCCGATCGCCAAACAGGATAAGGTGTGAAACGCAATCTGTTTTCCATATCGCTTGAAAAATGACCCTATAAACATGACAAAAGCCTCCCCCTTTGCTTCCATTTTTAACAGGGGAGACTTCGTTTAAACCTATGTGCGTTCGACAACCATCGCCATACCCATCCCGCCGCCAACACAAAGGGCAGCCAAGCCTCGTTTCAGGTCTCGACGCTTCATTTCGTGCAGCAAGGTTATGACAATTCGGCAGCCAGTAGAACCGACAGGGTGACCCAGCGCGATTCCGCTTCCGTTCACATTCGTTATTTCCCGCGGCAGCTCCAGCAGTTTTTCCACGGCGAGATATTGTGCGGCGAAGGCTTCGTTTACTTCGATCAGTTCGATATCCGCGAGCGTCAAACCGGCTTTTGCCAATGCTCGCTTCACCGCTGGAACGGGTCCATATCCCATCAAATCAGGCTCTACTCCCGCTACTGCCCACGAGACAATTTTGCCGAGCGGTTCGATCCCGAGCTCTCTCGCTTTTCCTTCTTTCATCAAAACGGCTGCGGACGCTCCATCGTTGAGCCCGGAAGCATTGCCTGGCGTCACTGTACCATTGTCACGAAAACTGGGTCTAAGCTTCGCAAGACTCTCCAGAGTCACTCCCCTGCGAGGGAATTCGTCTTCCGTAACCATGATTTCTTCGGTGCGTTTTTTAATAGGGACCCCGATGATTTCCTCGGCAAACAAACCGCTGTCTATGGCGCGGATCGCATTCTGCTGACTGCGCAAGGCAATTTCATCCGACTCCTCACGTGTGATCCCATAGCGATCGACCAGGCGTTCTGCCGTTTCGCCCATCAGAATTTGATGGTGGGGATCTGTTAACAACTCCCACATCGCATCGGTCATTTCTCCATGTGTCAAACGTTTGCCCCAGCGCGCATTTTTCAGGACATACGGGGCGTTGCTCATGCTCTCTACGCCGCCTGCCAAAACAATTTCACTGTCACCTAAAAGGATCTGGGAAGCGCCGCTCACAATCGCTTGCATGCCGGACGCACATTGACGTTGTATCGTGAAGCCCGTCACTTCTTTTCCCAATCCTGCGTCCAATGCTGCCACTCGCGCTATGTTTGGTTCATCTGTCCGCTGAATGCAATTCCCTAAAATGACTTCATTGATCTGAGAAGCTTCCAGGCCAGATCGATCCATGACACCACGAATGACGGTTTCTGCCAACTTGCGAGCGCTTACATCTTTCAAGACGCCACCAAACGTACCGATTGGCGTACGTCCAGCAGCAGCAATGACAACCTGCTCCATTTGTTTTCCCCTCCATTGAGTACTTTATTTTCTTTATTGTCTCACACGGAAGTTACAGGGCGGTTCTAAGCAATGTTTTTCAATACAACGGTGACCCATTCGTCATGTTGACTTTCTTTTTCTACTTGGAAGCCTGCTTGTTCAAATATAGCGATGACAGCATCCCGATTCCATTTGACAATTCCCGAGAGAATCAAAGTTCCTTTCGGTGCCATTCTCTCCGTAATCATCGGAAGCATCGCGACATTTTCATCGCCCCCGATGTTGACCAGAATGACATCAGCTTGGTCAGGCAATTGGGACTTCACTGCGTCCTCGCTCGCATCCCCAATGACGACTTGTACAGCGTGGTCAGGAAGGTGGTTATTGGTCGCATTGACGAGAACCTGATACTCGCTTTGTGGATTAATGTCCACTGCCCATACAGGATGCTTCGCTCCATTCAAAGCACAGTACAAAGAGAGAATTCCTGAGCCAGCTCCTACATCAATGACTTGTTTACCCTCCAGATCCATTCCTTGCAAAAACAAAAGTACGTCCTGCGTCGTCCCATGATAGCCGGTTCCGAAGGCTGCACCTGGATCAATCCATAGGATATGCCGAGCCGACTCCAAGGCTGCGGGGTCCGTCCACGTTGGTGCCACCCACCAATCGCCTATCTTGACTTCACGGAACTCCTCTTTCCACGAATCATTTTCCTCAGCGACGAGGTCTACTTCTTTTATCGTGACTTGTCCATTCCACCGCTGAATGTAGGTCTTCAGGCGAGCTACATGCTCCTCTTCACGATCGTGCTGGGGTTCAAACAAATAACCAGCAAGTGGACCTTCCGTATTTTCTGCGTAATCATATCCGTTTTCCGTTGTCAGTACTTCGATTTGCGGTTCGATCCAGCCAAGCGTGTAGGAGCTGGTCAAAACCTCTGCCACAAACAAATCCTCAATTTCTGGTTCCACTAGTAATGTGTATTTGAGCCACATGTTTTCCATGATGAAAAATGCTCCTTCCCTTTTGCTGTTAGTCGCCCCTATTCTTGCGGACATCTATTCACTCATATGTAGATGGCAAGGATGATAGAGAACATGGTATGATAGTAGAATGGACTATCACAACCGCAGGGAGGCTTACCATGTTTGACGAATTTTTTTACCGTCGCCGTAAAAACAAGGGACTTTTTATCGTCATGATTGCCCTCATCGTTCTTGGCATCGGCATGTTCGGTATGGGTTTCCTCTATATGTTCTCGTAAGTCGGAACAACATCATTATACCCTACGAACCGTGCTGCACCCACTGTATCTGTCCAAACAATTGGAGCGGGAAGTTTTCTACTGTGGTTGCTTTACTTCCCCTTGTTTACTCGATTATACTTGAGAATGTATTTTTCCTGTACGTTTGATATAGAAAGAAGGTTCACTCCATGTCGCGAATTCTCATCTCCGGGTACTACGGCTTTAATAATGCCGGAGACGATGTGGTCCTGTACGGCATCATCAGCTCTCTTAAGCGGGAACAACCAAATATCTCTCTCGCCGTCTTGTCCAATCAGCCTGATCGGACTGCGGAGCTGTTCGGGATTGAAGCCTATAACCGCTGGAGCTTTGGAACCATCGTCCGCGAGCTTTCGCGAAGTGACATGCTGGTGATGGGCGGCGGTACACTGATGCAGGATGTAACCAGTCCGCGCAGTGTCCTCTACTATTTGGGCATCGTCACCATTGCCAAGCTTTTAGGTAAACCCGTGGTCTTTTACGCGCAAGGGTTTGGACCCATCCTTAAATCGCTCAGTCGCACGATGATTAAACGCGTGGTGAATCACGTCAACATCATCACGGTTCGCGACTACGAATCAGGGGAGGACTTCAAAGCCTGCGGCGTAAAAAAAGCCCCTATCTATATAACAGCTGACCCTGCTCTGACGATATCCCCTGACGATATTGCAGATCAACGGGGAAAAGAGCTGCTCCATGGTATGTTTGATGATCCTTCCAAGCCTTTGGTCGCCATCTCTGTCCGGGACTGGAAGCATGAACAGCAATTCAAACAGAAGATAGCCAGGGCAGCAGATTGGTTTATCATGCGCGGATGGAATGTTCTCTTCCTGCCGATGCATGTCCCTAGTGATTTGGCACCGTCTCAGGAAATCATGGACCAGATGAGCCAACCAGGAGCACGTCTTCTCGATGCACCCGTGACTTTTCATGACATTATGTCGGTACTGAAGCAATGCAACTACGTCGTTGGAATGCGGCTTCATTCACTTATTCTTGCGTGCATGCTGCGAATCCCTTTTATCGGTATCTCCTACGATCCGAAAATCGATCGATTCGTTGAACGCGCTGGAATGCCCAATGCTGGTCATATTACTGAACTCGATGAAACTACACTTTTGACCTTGCTCGCTGAAAAACTGGACAACCTCGATCACGAAATTGATGTGGTAACGAAGCATTCCCATCTGTTAGCGATCGAAGCTTCCAAAAGCAGTGAACTTGTTTTGCAGGCGCTGCGCAAATAAGGCTGACCTGGAAAGGAGGACATCATGTCCTTTTCTTCACAAGTGTTACTTCGTTTAAATCGATTATTTCCTCTCCCCGTTCACCCATTTAATCTGGCAAACAACGGGGAAATGAGCTATACAGAATGGCAATTTCAAAAAGGGGATCAAACGATTCAGTTTTTCCTCCCCTTCCATTCACAGGAGCAAATGTTCCGTGACAAAACGGTTTTGGACATCGGCTGTGGCGGCGGTGGAAAAACCTGTTATTACACCACCTATGGACCGAAAAAAATGATCGGCATTGACATCGTCCCCCACTACTCGGACGAAGGAAATGAATTCGCGAAGAAAAAAGGACTGGATCATCTTGTCTCTTTCATGACTGGTGATGCCGCGAGAATGGACTTCCCGGATAACACGTTCGATACGATCATCATGAATGACGCGATGGAGCACGTAGGCGAACCGGAAAAAACGCTGGAGGAATGCTTTCGGGTCTTAAAGCCTGGCGGGCATCTCTACATCAATTTTCCGCCGTATTATCATCCATACGGTGCTCATTTGTCAGATGCGATCGGCATTCCTTGGGTGCATGCTCTCTTCTCGGAGCAAGCCTTGATTGACGCCTATAAACAGCTAGTCCGCGACTTGCCAGACGGTTCTGACCGGATTGCTTTTCGCTTCGACAAGCTTCCTGATGGTAGAGATACGATCTCGTACATCAATCGCATGACGATCAAGCGATTTCGAAAAATTCAACAAGGTGTGGTTCAGCCTGCGGTTTACCAGCGAGAGATTCCGTTGCGCAATCAGTTGCAGACCTTGGCAAAATTGCCCGCTACCCGTGAATTTTTCGTAAAAATGGTCGTCTGTGTTTATCAAAAAGCGAAATAAGAAGGACCATATAAAACCCCTTCCTCCGTTTGTGGAGAAAGGGGTTTTGTGATTGGTTTAATCGTTATTCGTATTGGACTTTAATGAAGAAGCCTGTTTCCTCCGAATGAATTGGATAAAAGTGCGCAGCTTGTTTCCGCCAGGCAGCCAATCCAACTCCTTGTCCTCAATGAGTGGAATAAGGATGAGCAGTCCCAAGTACACGATGAGTCCTACACCGACTCCAGCGACAGTCTCTATCGCTCCCAACATGCGTACTGGTTCTCTTCCCCTGAACAGGAAATCAACTGCCTCTGTCGCTCCCCAAGCCAGAATCAGCATGAGGTTAGCCACCAGTAACGGATAAATGGTATCGAAGCGCCAGTTAATCGGAATCGATACGTAACAGTTGATGACTCGCATATTCAGTACGCAGACAAATGCAGTCGCAACCAGCCAAGACAAGGACAAGCCGTCCATACCGAACATCGAGGTAAACACGAGTGTCGCCAGTACCTTCACAATAACCCCATACAGCAGATGACGTGCAGGGATTTTTTCTTTGCCGATCCCTTGCAAAATACCGTTTGTAGCCAGCAACAAGGAAAGCGGGATCGCGGTGATGCCTAAAATCGCCATTGCACGCGTGCCCTCCATATCGCCATACAACGCCAGATTCGCCCCTTCAGCTACAGCTGTCAGTCCCAGACCGGCTGGTAGACCGATTAGCCAAGCAAAACGCAGGGAGAGCTTGGTCAAGGTCGTAATCCGCTCCTGATCCTTTTGTCTGATCGCTTCGGCAATGGCAGGGACGATCGAGAGGGCAATCGATGATCCGAACAAGCTCGCCATTTGCAGAAGTGGTCCTCCCCTGCTGTAAATGCCAAACCACGTATCCGCCGTCAAGCCGTCCACATTCCATATATAGCGGAAGATGTTAATCGCCAGAAAGGAATCCGTCAAGCTGAAAATCGGGATAACTAAGGCGCTGATACAAATCGGCCAGGCAATTCGCCACATCGAGGCGAAGAAAGCACGATCATACCACCAAGTAAGGCTCCGCCACTCAGCCCCGCCAAATACTGAATTTTTCCGATTGTGGAGCCACATGAGTAACGCTAGAAACCCGAGACTCAAAAACGTACTGATCATCGTACCGAAGTTGACTCCGGTAATCACGGTATCCGTATCTTCACCGAGTGACACGAGATACAGGGAAGCTACCAAAATAAATACGACACGCAAGGTCTGCTCTACGATTTGCGAGAGCCCGACAAACAACATTTTTTGATGGCCGTAGAAAAAGCCGCGAATAACCGCAATCAAGGGAACGAACAGCAGCGACATGGAAATCGCTCGGATCGGCTCAATCAAATGCGGATTCCCCATAAGCTTTGCGATGAGTGGAGAGCTGGCGTACAGGAGCCCAAACAAGACAAGTCCGATGGCGCCCATCATGACCATGCTACGGGCCAAAATCTGTCCAATAGAGCCTTGTTTTCCTTCAGCTAATGCCTCTGCAATCACTCTCGACAACGCTACTGGCACACCTGCAGTCGCCAATATAAGAAAGGTCAGGTAGAGAGGATATACTTCCTGATAGAGTCCGAGACCTCTGTCGCCTACTATCTCCTGAAGCGGAATTCGATAGAACATCCCGATAACTTTTGACAAAATCCCCGCTATGGCTAAGATCAACGCTCCCGCGAGAAAATGACTTTTTTTCAACATGGGTAACTCCTTTATTTGTCTCTTTGACTGGATACCCGTGGGGCAGCACCAATCGACATGAACCCACTCTCTATCCTACTATCATTTCCCTCTTCCAGCAAACAGGTATATCGATGGAATTTCGCAGGAATACTGGTGAAAAACAGATTCCATTGATTTTTTTTAATCATCTGCCTGTGTGATCTATGAGTAGGAGAGGATATTATGCCCATAACCGGATTTTTGATCAGCCATGTACAGTGGCCGTTAATGGAGGCTTTGAAAGGAAATCGCATCCGTCCTTACATGAAAGAATTGCAAGCAACACAACGTCTATCTGCCGAAGCGCTTACCGTGCAGCAGCGAGAAAAGCTGGTGAAACTACTCGATCATGCGCTACAAAATGTACCAGCCTACACCGCCTTCGCCCCAGATTGGAGTAAAATGCGCGACATGCCTGAACGTTTTTTGCAGCGGATTCCTGTTCTGACCAAAACACACTTTCGGCAAAACGCTGATCAATATTTGAGCCAGGGCCTACAAACAAGCAGGCTCATTGGAAATCGAACGGGAGGCTCCACGGGTGAACCTACCCATTTTTACCTCGATCGTCCAACTGTCGAGCGATATGAAGCTGCACGGTGGCTGGGGCTATCCTGGTACGGTATTCGCATTGGTGACCCATGTGTGATGATTTGGGGCTCTCCACTCGAATTAAACGCCCAGCAAGCTCGCCGCTACCGCTGGAAGGAACGCTGGTTAAAAAACCGCATGATGATTTCTGCCTATGAATTGGACGAAAGACATTTGGAAGCAAACCTGCGCCTCATCCGGGAATTCCGACCAGCCTATTTATACGGGTACGCCTCCGCGCTGCATACCCTCGCCATGATGATGCTACGACGCGGCATGACACTGGGAATCCCGCTCAAAGCCGTGGTCTCTACAGCAGAAAGCCTGCACGAACACCAACGCCAAACGATTGTCCAGGCTTTTGATGCGCCTGTTGTGAATGAATACGGCGCTCGTGACGGTGGAATTATCGCCTATCAATGCAAAGCAGGGAGCATGCATGCCTTTTCCGGGAACTGTTATTTGGAGGTAGTCGATCCAATTACGCATATTCCCCTCAACAATGGACACCCAGGAGCACTACTTGTCACAGACCTGCACAATACTGTCATGCCTCGCCTGCGCTACCAAATAGGAGATGTCGCCGCGCTTTCTGATTCAGCCTGCTCATGCAATCTCCCATTTCCACTTCTTGCTTCGATCGACGGCAGAGAAGACGACATGTTCCTATCACGAAACGGACAGTACGTGCACGGACATTATTTTAATCACATCGTTCGCAATATGGACAGCTTTCGTACCTTCCAGATCGTCCAGCACGAGCCGGAGCGTCTGAGCCTGCGACTGGTGAAGGAGCCCGAACGTTTTTTGCCTGCCGATGAAGCCAAGCTTTTGGCAGGAATTCGCGCGGCGTTAGGTCAAGTGAGTATCCACGTTTCTTATGTGGAGACCATTCCCCCCGTTAGCTCAGGTAAGACTCGTTATGCCATCCGGGAATTCCCGCTTACGAGCGCCCCCCCGCTGGAGTAGACCGCTTGCGTATTTTTTGCAGCAGCTCTGACACAAGTGGCTCGCGAACCAAAATGAGCACAACAAGATATAAAAGAGCTGCACCCATAATTCCTAGCGGCAAGTACAACCAGACAGGCAATACAGATAACCATGGATCGACGAACAAAATAGCACCAGCCATGACTGCGCAGCCCAGAATGGTTTTCCCCGTAGTCATGAGGAAATTCGCTCGTACAGGGCTGCCTACTGCCCTCCACAGCAAAATAAACAGCAGAAGCGCTTGACTAATGGCTGAAACCGCATTGGCGAGAGCAATTCCGCCATGACCAAGCAGCGGAATGAGCAACCAGTTGGCAAGGGCATACACACCGATCCCAATCGCCCCGATTATAACGGGTGTCTTCGTGTTTTCCAGTGCATAAAAGGCGCGAGTCAGCAAGTCTCTCGACGCTAAAAAGAAAAGTCCCACGCCGTAAAACGGTAGTGCCCACGCTGTTAAAGCGACAGAATGCTCATCGAACGCACCGCGCTCAAAAGCTAGTCGGATGATCGGCTCTGCGTATAACGCAAGTCCAACTGTCACAGGCAGAAGCAAAATGAGGAGATAGGCAAGTCCCTTTTGCAGGATTTGCTTCATCTCCGTCATTTCCCCCCGCTTGACATGACTAGCCAACAGTGGGAATAACGGCAGCGTAAACGCCCCGACAAAAATAGCCAGAGGCAATTGCATGATCTGATTCGCATTGGCGAGAGCGGAAACGACACCCGTTCCAAGCCCTTCCGCGAAGCCTCGCTCCAAAAAGGTAGTCGCCTGAGCAACAACTGCACCAATTAAAATCGGAATGACTCGCTCGCCCATGCCTTTGAGAGCAGCGTCCTCACTCCAAGCGAAGGAGAAGCGCTGCTGATAACCGAATCCGCGCAAAGTCGGGAGAATCGGCAACAATGCAGCCAGGTAACCGATTGTCGTAGCCATCGCCAAACCAATGGGTCCATACATCGGAACGAGCACATACATGCTGACAATTACCAAAGCACCATTGGCTACCGTACCGAGCGTCGGTGTAAAGAAATGTTGGTGAGCATTACAAATACTCGACCACAGCCCTGTTAAGCCGATGAAAATAGCTGATGGCCACATCCATTGCAGCATGCTAGCCGTGAGTTCAAGCTTCTCACCTGTCAGTCCAAACATTGCAGCAAGCTGATAAGAAAAGACAACTCCTAAGACAGACAGAGCAACGAATATACTCAAAATGATCGTGAGCATCTTCTGATAGAGGTCAGTCGTCCGCTCTCCTTTTTCCATCATGCCGCGCATGGTCGGAATCAGTACAGCATTGACCGCTCCCGGTATGACCAAGAACAGCGTCAGCGGGATCGTTGCCGCGATATTAAACGCATCTGCCTCCATGCCAGTACCGTACAAGTTGGATACATACACACTGCGAAAAAAGCCCAGAAGCCTTCCAACGAGAGTCAGCACGACAATCATGGAAGCAATTTTTAACAAACTCATGTCCACTTTTCTCCTATCCCTATTTGAAACCCTACGTTCCAGGCTTGGTTCTAACCCCTCAAACTACCTAGTTATCATATCTTATTTCTACCGTTCCTACCAACCTCTTTCCCCCGGCTTGCTACCGGGTTGCCAGATTCATTATAATAGGTAGGTTAATCCCTACCTGTAGGAGGACTACAATAAAAATGAGAGAAACCGTGTTGAAGTGGGGAAGCCAATCAACTACATGGTTGTATTTGCTGTTGGCCTATCCAGTAATTGATTACGTCTTGCGACAGATTCTACCGATTCCAGTCATATCTTCTTTGTGGGATGAAGCACTGCTCATCGTTCTGATGCTGTTTACGTTTGGAGCCTTTTTGCAATCAAACAGAACGATGCCTGGAATCAAACATTGGCTGGGAGCCTTTTTCGTCCTGGGTGTTGCCATCATGGTGACAGACATGGCGAACTGGGAAGCGACTGTGGAAGGATTCCGCTCTGTCTACCAGTACATCCTCGCCTTTTTCATGGGCTTCTATTTACTGAAGTCGATGGAAGACCTGAACAAGTTCATGAAGGTACTTGTGCTGGTTGGTTTCGTAGCGGCACTGTATGGTGTCTTGCAAGTCATCGTGGGCGTCAAAACACCTGAATCATGGGTGCAGGAAGGGGAGGCAGTTACAACGCGTGCATTCTCCTTCGTAACGAGCCCGAACGTATTGGGCAGCTATATGGCGTTGGTTACACCGATCGCCGCTGGTCTGTTCATGACAGCTACTACTCTCAAGCAAAAATTGATTTGGGCCATTGTTGCACTGACCACCGTGCTTGCTTTGCTCTTAACCGGGTCCCGCGGTGCCTGGTTCGCGCTTGCCTTTGCCGTGTTCGTTTGCTTCTACATCTGGAACAAACGAGTAGCAGGATATTTGGTGATCGCAGGGATTATCGGGGTTGTAGCCCTGTTCTTCGTTCCTGATTCAGTTCCGCTTGTCGGAAAAGTAAAAGATCGCATTTTCACGCTCTTTACACCTGAATATTTCGCATCTAGCAGTGAAGGTGGTCGCATCGGGCGCTGGGGAAAAGCATACGACAATATGCGTATCGAGCCATTGTTCGGTGTCGGACTTGGTCATCACGGCGGAGCAGTTGCAGCTCGCCATTTCGGTACCATTTATTCAGACAGCTACTTCTTTAAAAGTTTGGCGGAATACGGTCTGATCGGGATCATCCTGTTGATCGGAACCGTGATCAGTATGTTCAAATACGGAGCTGGGCTCATCCGCAACATCCAGGGTTCGCCACACTTTTTTGCGATTCTCGGACTGCTCGGTGGATTAATCGCGGTAGCTACCCATAACCTCGTGGAAAACATTTTCGAGGTGCCGTTCGTGGCCCTCTATTTCTGGCTGTTTGGCGGCTTCCTCTGCGCATTATTCGTCGACCAGACACAAAATAAAAGGTGGTGAGGGCATGCGCCGGAATCCTATTCTCGATACGATAAGCTGGGCGCTGTACGCCATTGCCCTGTTTCTGATTTATCATTTGCTCGTGAAACCCGCGTTCCTTGATTTAACGTGGATTGCTGTACTCATTTTCCTGCCACTGCTAGCATTTTGCTACTTTGTGGTACATCCGTCGGAACGTCGACAAGTGCTTGTGTTTACCATCGGCTTCTTGCTCTTGGATCGGGCACTAACACGTGTCGATGTGAAAACGACCGCTGCTCTGTTGATCGGTGGTGCAATCGCAGTCATCGTGATTGCGCTTCTCGTGAAATGGTATGGGCGCCTCAACTGGCGTGCAGTCGGCTCGTTAGTTCTGATCGCACTTTTGGCGAACGTGACGTTCAACAGAGATACTCTGACTGCACTGAGCCACTTTACCGTGACATACGAATCTGATCGTTTGTACAACGGCGATTGGGTAGATTATTTCCCGATCACGCTGCAAGACGTCAATGGCGATGGCAAGATGGAGATCATTACGTACGGCAATGCCGAGGAGCTTCCACTGCCGGAAAAAATTGAAAAGCCAGAGACGGAAGAAGAGAAAAAAGCAATGGCGGAGAAGCTGCGTCATTTGCAGGCGGAACCTGTTTCTCTTTACGTGCTGACCTGGAAAGATGGTCAAATGGTGCGGATGCCGAATGATCAGATTCCGGCAGAAACCATGGAGATCATCAAGGAAAAACTGCCGACCGATTACCCAGGCTTCCCGTATTACACGATGAAAGATGGTCAATTGGTACCGAATGTCCAACGCCAACCATATGCGGAAGGCATGATGCAAATCGGAACGGCACCCTATCGTGCGTTTATGCTTGATATGGAGAACATCGCAAATCAACTGGCAGATAATGCAGGCAGTATAGACGTACGACAAACACTGGGTTCCAAGTACACGGATCTACACATCAAGGATGGTATGCTGACAGGTAACTACGACGGCAAGCCTTTTGGCGGCACGACAAAAGCAACCAAGCTGATGACCACCATGATGCTGCCAGATGGCCGCGAGGGAATCGTTGTTATGGGCGAGCACCTGAGTGTACTGTCTGTAGAGCCGGATGGGACACTGACAGAATCGTACACACTGACACGCAAACAGGCTGAATTGGCAACTGGCGAGTTCATTCCTGCCGATATCGACAACGACAAGGTTGATGAGCTACTCGTGGCTGGCAAACCTTCGTACATCTTGAAACCAAAAGCGGACGGTACGTGGGAAATTTTGTGGGCAAGCGGTGACCACGATAAGAGCTTCCGCTTCTCCAACTTTGCTACGATTGGTAACAACGCCAAGCCTGAGATCGTAGCCAAAGCGAAAAGCTGGGTAAGTACCACAGATACTCGCTATTTGTCTGGCTATGACTACACGCCAGAGGGCTTGAAACAAAACTGGCGCATTTACATGCCGCTGATCAATGTGCAAATCGGCGACATCGATGGCGACAAGGAAAACGAAATCGTGGCTAATATGTACAATACGCATCGTATTCTCGTGTTTAAGCAGCACAACATTCCGGTACTCGGACTCACAATCGCGCTATTCGTGGGACTCTTGGGATACGGAGTCGTAAGGAGGTTTCGCCATGCGTAAAGCGACAAAAGCATGGGCATTGCTCGCTGCCATCTGCACAGCCTCCCTGCTCGGTGGCTGCACGTATGAATCAGGGACGAAGGCTTTTGCCACTACCAATTTTGACCAGAAGCCGGATCAAACGACGACGGTCCAAACCGAGTCAGGGGCCGAGTGGTTGAAAACAGCCCTGGAAAAGGGCAAAACGGATGAAGAGGCACAGACCTACTGGTATAAAGGGTATGTGAAAAACACGATTCTCTCTCGTACCACGACGAGTATGTTCAATGGAGCTGTCATCAACGGGAAAGGCTACAATGTGGATGCTCGCATCGCAGCCCAGCCTTATTCGTACTATCGAATTAACGACAAACGCTACATCAAGGCAAATGAGCAGTTTGTAACCGCTCCGGATGAGCCGCTAGCGTTTGATGTATTGAAAGGCTTCGAGGACTGGCTGCCTTTCATGGACAAGGCCGTTCAATTGCCTGAGGAAAAGGTTATCGGTGTAGTCAGCGTTCCGTTCCAGTTAAAAATGACTGGAGCAGAATGGCTGAAAAATAGCCAAAGCCCACTGTTTGAACCATTGAAAAAGCAATTGGGAGAACGCCCTGATCTGGATTACATCTTGAAGGAATCCACGATCAAGACAACGATTTGGTTCGGTAAAGAAGACCGTCGGATCCACCAATACGAGACTTGGATCATTCTCCCACTTCCTGAAGCTGGAACGATGGACCAGCAAGTGATATTCAACCTGTTTAAATACGGCGATACCGGTGGCATTCACATCAAGGAACCGGAAGAAGTAGAGAAATATTTGCTGTACTAAAAAAAGCCTGCTACCTTAGCTTGGTAGCAGACAAATCGGTACGAATCAGGACCTGGCGAACATCGTCAGGTCCTTTTATTTTGAAGAAAACCCCGCAGCCTTCATTGGCTCCGGGGCAATGCTGTACTATTTTTTCACCAGTTCATCCATCAATTGCGCCAATTGCTTCGCCTGTTCACGGCGCTCATACGGTTTCACACGCTCTGCAAAATCCGCTCCGCGTTCCTCGCTACCCGTTTGTTCTTGCGCTTTCCACTCCTGATACAGCTTCAGGTATGCTTGCTTGATCTCGTCTTTTTGCTCAGGATCGGCTACTTGCCCAAGACGGAAATCTTCAATAATCTCTGTCGCTTCGCCTCTTTTGTTCAGAGCAAGGATCGGGTTGCCAATCCCCATGTATTCGTAGAGCTTGCCCGGAATATACGCTCCGGCGTCAGCGGACACATCCCCGATCAGCAAGAGAGCATTCGCGCCTTTCATCAATCCGAGCGCTTCTTTATGCGGCAGGTTCCCCAACACGCGAACGATGTCACTCAGCCCCAATGCTTCCACACAGTCGCGATTTTCGGAATACCCCGGATAATCGAACACCCCGGCAAAGCTGAGCAAGAGATCATTTCGGTCTACTACTTTTTCATCGATGAGTTCCCGGATGGCTTGCAGGAGAAGGCGTGGGTTGCGCTTTTGATACAAAATACCTGCGTACACCGCATGAAACTTGTCCGGAGCAGCATGGCTGGGAGCCAACCCTTGAAAATCAGCCTGATCAAACCCATTGTAGATCAGCTCCATCCGCTTGATGCGGTTCTGGTGCTTCTCTCGAAAATTATAGGCGAAGGTCGCAGTAACGGTTGTGATCGCATCCGCTTGGGACATCACCGCCTCCTCCATTCGCTCTTCCATGCGCTCTCGCCATTCGATGCCAGAGGTGTGCATATTTTGCGTCCATGGATCACGGAAATCCGCTACCCATTTGCAGCCAAACTCACGGGAAAGCTTTTTCGCAATCAAATGGTTCGTTACTGGTCCCGATGTAGAAAAAATCACGTCGATCTTTTCACGTCGCATGATTTCTCGCCCTAGCTTGAGTGCATTCGGCATCCACAGGATTTGGTCGTCTGGAATCAACAGGTATGGCTTAACTTTTTTCAGCACATTGACGATCTGTTTTTTTACCTTCGCCTTAAATGATGGCTGTGATGGTGTAGACGTTGTATTGGCACTTGCTGATGGGGCTTGTCCCCCTCGATTCGGCAGCAGCTGCCACTCCTTCGCACGGTGAATGGTGACATCACTCGGCAGTTGTACCAAAAGGGATGGATCGAGCGTCGCATGATAAGCAGGATCTACTGTCAGTACATGGACATTCCAGCCAAACTCCCCCAAATATTTGGCCATTTTCAACGGTCTTGGCACGCCTCCTCCCCCAATAGGAGGAAATATGTAGCATATGATCAACACGTTGTGCGTATTCATTTACGTAACCGTCCTTCTCCATTTCAATTTTCCATCATCAACGATACCATAAGTGCTGTCTTATTGCGAATCTAGCAGGCATCTGCTATAGTGAAAATGGCTTTGTTTACAAATGATCGTTTATTTTTTCGGTACACCGCCTCTATTCGGTCGTGCCTCCATGTACATAACCTCAGTAGGGGTTTTTAATTACGATTCGGGTGAATTCAGATGAGCAAATTACGAGTCCTCCACGTGATTGGCGGGGGGGAATTTGGCGGTGCTGAACAACATATTCTCAATTTGGTCACTACTTTTCCAGTCGACGAAGTAGAAGTCGCAGTCGTATGCTTCTATGATTCTCTTTTTGCGAGTAAATTGCGGGAATCAGGCATCCAAGTCATTACACTGAATCAGTTCGGACGTTTTGACTTACGATTGCTACAGGCTCTGCGGAATGCCTTTACCACATTCCAACCAGCGATCATTCATACGCATGGGATTAAAGCCAACTTCTTTTCCCGACTGGCCGCTCGCGGTATGAAGGTGCCTTTGCTGACCACTGTTCACAGCTCACTCCGTTATGATTATACAAGCTCCTTGGCCTATGCCATTGTCAGCATGATGGAAATGAGCACGAGACATTGGAACCGTCATTACATCGCGATCAGTGGTGCGATTGCCGATATTTTGCGGGGGCAGGGTGTTCGCTCGTCTGACATTAGCGTGATTTATAACGGAATGGACATGAAGCCTTATCGGCAAAACCATTTACGGGAGAATGACCGCAATCGACTGCGTGCGGAATGGAACATACCAGAGGACGCCTTTTTGTTCGGGACAGCAGCTCGCTTTGTTCCCGTAAAAGGGCTCCCGATTCTGCTCGATGCTTTTCATACGCTTGTGGCGAACACGAAAGGGGGGGCTCCTTACCTCGTATTGATCGGAGACGGCTCTGAACGTGCCATGCTTGAAGCGAAGGTAAAAGAATTGGGGCTGGAATCGCGTGTTCGCTTTGCTGGATTTCGACAAGACATTCCTGCGTGCTTGCATGCCTTAGATGGCTTTGTCCACTCTTCCTTGTACGAAGGGCTTGGCTATACCATCATCGAGGCAATGGCTTCGGAGGTTCCTGTCGTAGCAAGCAATGTCGGTGGTGTGAAAGAGTTTGTTTTCGATGGCGAAACGGGGCTGATCGTCGAACCGGGAAATCCTGCTTTGTTGGCGCAAGCAATGGAACGACTTTGGACTTCACCACAATTGCGTGAGATCTTGGTGCAAAACGCGTTGAACAAAGTAGAATCGACTTTTACCATTCAACTCATGACCGAACAAATTGTTGCTCTTTATCGTACGTTACTGAAATGACGAAAGGCACGGTGAAACGCGAAAAGCGGGCACCGTGCTTTTTTTATATGATTTATTTGAAGAATCTGTTTTTATGGTTGCCTACTCATGATCAATCTGGTTACATATGAATTGGAACTATTTTGTATAGCAAGCTGCACCAGACAGAAAGGGTGAAAATGAGATGAAACTATTTCTATCGGTAGACATGGAAGGTATTTCAGGCATTGTAGATACGAGCTATATTAACCCAGCTTCGGGGGTTAACTATCAGCGTGGACGCCAATTTATGACAGATGATGCCAATGCGGTTATTGAAGCTGCACTTGAGTCTGGCGTAACGGAAATTGTCGTAGCAGACAGCCACAACACGATGAACAACATTCTCTGGGAAAAGCTCCATCCGAAAGCGAGACTGTTGGCAGGTTCTCCACGCGATTCATCCATGATGCAGGGAATCGATGAGAGCTTTGATGCAGCGATGTTTATCGGCTATCATACTCGCCAAGGGATTCCTGGTGTGCTCAGCCATACAATGTCCGGTGTGGTTCACAATATGTATATCAACGGACAAGTCGTGGGTGAGTTCGGCTTTAACGCCGCGATCGCGGGTATGCATAACGTTCCTGTTGTCATGGTGTCTGGTGATAATCTCATCGCCGTCGAAGCACAGGAACTGATTCCAGGCATCCAAACAGCGATCGTGAAGGAAGCGGTATCCCGCACAGCTGCTATCTGTCTCTCGCGCGAAGAAGCGACCGCTGAACTGAAACGCAAGACAGCCAATGCCTTGCGCAACCGGAACAACATCCAGCCATTCCGTACAGCTGTACCTGTAGAGCTGGCGATGGAATTCTCGCACGCAGGACAAGCCGAGATGGCCGCTATTGTCCCGGGCACGCGTTATGAAACAGCAACAAACACAGTTTATTACAATGCAGCCAATCCACAGGATATGTACAAAACAATGCGCGCTATGCTGAACCTGGCATCCGGTGCTGAATTTTTTTAAAAAGAAGAAGGAAGGAACGGAAGGGCTGAAATCAGTTCTTCCGTTCTCCATTTTGGCGGTAGATTATTCAAGCTCGCCCATTCTTCCGTTTCCGGGCTACTTGTGGCCGAAAGCCTCTTTTTCCCTTTCTTGCTTTTGCTTTTCCCTTCGCTTTCTCCTTCTGTCTGTTGTTCATTCCTCGATTGGATGCGCGAGAGCCTGGCCCGCCTCCAACAGCGTGCTGTTGCTTCGTGTTGGAGCTTTCAATCGCAGCATTCGTACCACCTGTACTGTACGTGCCACCCCCACCTGCAACTTGTGTGGCGGAAGCATTTGCAAGGCGTCTTGCCAGCTTGACTACTTGGTCGTTTATCACCACAATGGCTTCTTTTCCATTTTTCTTTTTGCCCTTATGATGACCATGATACTCCGATTGCTTGCCGGCCATTCCCCGATTTCGCGCAATTCCACCAGCTCCCACGCTCTGTTGTTGCAGTGTGTTCGATGAATCGATGGCGGCATCATTACCGGAAGCACTGCTTCGTCCTGCCCCGCTGGCAATTTGGGTGGTGTTTGGGGCATTTGTAAACTGCGTATTTAGTACGACAACCACTCTACTGGTTTCACGCAAAAATGTCTTCACGACCATTCGCTTTTTACCCTTTTGGTAAATGACTGTTAGTTTATCCTTCCGACGGGACATGTGCAGTTCATTCCTTTACATGAGACTACTACATGTAAATGCGAAAGACGGACAAAGCGTGTTGGACAAATGATGTGGATTTGCAAAAATATACTTTTGTTCGCATTCCGAAGCGTAGACTGGAAATTCACTTCTTTCCCCCTCTGTAGCTACTCCTACTCCTCTTAACCAAATATAAAAGCAGACTCACCATGTGAGTCTGCTTGTCGTTTCAGCTTTTATAATTTCCGAACGTTCGTCGCTTGAGGACCGCGTTGACCATTTTCTACGTCAAACTCCACCTCTTGCCCTTCGTCCAAGGATTTGTACCCTTCGCCCTGAATAGCGGAGAAGTGAACAAATACGTCATCTCCACCATCACGCTCGATAAAACCGAAACCTTTTTCACTGTTGAACCACTTTACTCTTCCACGTTCCATTTTTGCCTCCTAGCATGTAACCCTTACATGACATTTGAAATATTGTCTTACCTCGGTTACTATTGCCATTTACGAGGCTTATTATACGTGACCGAATTTTTTCCTCCTACTTCGCAGCCTCTGTAGCTTCTTTGGCTTTGCTCTGGTCCACAATAAATTGTCCCTTCCAGTTGCCCTTTGTTTTGCCGATCCGGTTCACATCGATATTTAAGGTGAGTGGCTGTGGTAGCTTGAATCCATGCGCGACGAAGGCAAGGACGCCCTCTGGCTTGTCATGATCGGCTATTCCCACCTCTACTTCCTTACCGGTCTCGTCTGTTAAGTAGAAAGGCATATTATCCTCTTTGGTCCCGATAAAGTTTAAAACACTTGTACCTTCCACGCCTTTTTCCTGGTACACAGGATTGCCATTTGCTTCGCCTACCACATTTAAACCTGTCGTATCGAATTCGAAAGGCACCAGTTCTCCATTTTGTTGTTCAATGCGATAGTGGAGCAGAACTTTGCCATCTTCCGCATACACTTCCGTAAAATGAATCGTAATCCTCTGATCGGTAATTTTTTGATCGATCGGTATGGACAACCCTTTTTCCGCTGCTCGCTTAACCTCTTCACCCACCAAACTGTTCAAGTTTTTTGGATTGTCCGCAAAATAAGAGGTTCCATTTAAAGCCGCATATACTCCAGTCGGCAGAATAATAGCAGCAACTAATCCCATCATAAGTAATTTTTTCTTCATCGGTACAGTCTCCTTTTTTTTGTGATAGCGATGAAAGGACTGCCTGACACGCTGGTCGAGTTCATCAGGTATCGTGGTCTCGTCTATTTTTTTGGTGAGAGACTGTTTTATGATTTTTTCGATAGACATGTTTGGAGTTCCTCCTCATTCCATTCGACGTCAATCCACTCGCGGATTCGCTTTAATGCCAGATGATTTCTCGATTTTGCCGTGCCCGCAGGTATTTGCAGCAGTTCGGCTATCTGGTCGTACGTATAATCGTAGTAATACCGATAAATCACGACGATGCGCAGCTTGAACGGCAGCTTTTGGATTGCTTGCTGCATCTCTGTGGCAGACTCCATCGCAAGCATTGGCTCATCCGGTGTTTCGACATGTTGCTCTTCTTCCAAGCTCTGTTTTCGTTCTAACAGACGGAATCTTCTCCAAATCTGTCTACGCCAGTTTTTCACCTGTCTAATGACAATCCCATTCACCCAGAAAAGAAACGGACGCTTGCGATCATAGGCAGGCAGTGATCTCCATAGCTGATAGTAAATTTCGCTTACAATATCATGAACATCTTCTTTATTCGTGACCATGGCTGCTACGGTACCGTAAATTTTTGTCCGCGTCATGCTGTAGATCACCTCAAAAGCTTCTTGATCTCCATCAAGCAAACGGTCCAGCCACAGTTCTAACATTTGATCATTCATCGGAGGGCCCCCTGAAATTGTATACACCTTGTATTGGCTCTCTCGTTCAATATGGTTCACTACTTTATGAAAAAAACCTCTCCAAACGCTTTTACGTGCGTTTAGAGAGGTTTTGGCATTCAAATCAGTGGAACTTGTTCAAGAATTAAATGCGCACCACAGTCGCCTTGCTGACAAGGTCACGCGGGATGCGGTTCTTTGTATCGAAGAGGATCGGCGCGTCAGCCATCTTTTCAGCAACCTGTGCCCAATCTGCCTCAGCAAATTCCTTTTGCACAGCAGTCAGGATCAACGCATCTGCTCCATTCACTGCTTTGTCCAGGCTGTCAACCTTGTGATCATACACAGTCGGAACAGCCGGATCGTAGGAACGAACGTCTACTCCTTTTGCCATGAGCACCTTGATCAGGTCGTGGACAGGGCTTACACGGTCGTCATTGGAAAAGTCTTTCATCGCCATTCCCAACACAGCTACACGGCTTCCTGCCAATGTCTTGCCATTCTTCTTCAAAGCTTGCTCGAGCATGCCGATCAACACTTCAGGTACCGCATCATTCGTGTTGCGAGCCAATTGCAGAATCGGCAGGTTTACTTCCAATTCACGTGCTTTAGGCTGCAAGTAGTACAACGCATTCGGCAAGCAGAAGCCGCCTACACCCGGTCCTGGCGATAACAGGTTTACACGTGTGTGCGTATTAGCAACCTTGATCAGCTCGAACGTATCGATGCCAAATGCCTCAGAGAAACGAGCGAATTCCTGCACCATCGCAATGTTTACATCACGCTGGATGTTCTCGATGACTTTTGCTGTCTCGACTACGCGGATATCCGTGATTGTGATGTCCGTCTCGCTGATGAAGGACAACAACTCTTTACCTTTTTCAGCGCTTTGTTCATTGATGCCACCCAAAACGAGCGGCATATGGATGAACTCTTCAAAAGCACGCCCTTCTGCAATTCGCTCCGAGCAGTATGTCAGGTAGAAATCGACACCCGCAACAAGACCGCTTGTTTCCTCCAAAATCGGCAGAATCACATCTTCTGTCGTTCCTGGTACGACGGTACTGCGGATCATGATCGTATCGCCTTTTTTCAGTACACGACCGAGCGACTGTGCACAGCTTTTCAGCGGTCCGAGATCAGGATCGCCGTTATGAACAGGCAACCCAACTGTTACAATATAGTTATGGACTTCCGCAGCAGCTTCCTCGTAGGAGGACGTTGCACGGAAACGTTTTGCTTCAATCTGCTCTTTGAGGATCTCTGGCAACGTTTTTCCCTGATAGGACTCCAGGTGATGGGAATGTGCCGCATTGATCTCATCGACGACATGCGGTAAGACGTCAATACCGATGACGTTTGCTCCTTTCATGGCATAGGTAAGCGCCAACGGCAAGCCTACAAACCCCAATCCCACAACAGCTACGCGTACAGGTTGAGTCATTGCGTATCTCCTCTTTCACATTCTCCAAGTAAGGTCCGTATGACTGTAGAAGTCACGCGGCCAACTTGCGTATATTTTTAGGACAGGTAGTAAACACCTGCAGCGATAAAAAGCACACACAATCCGATGAGGACCTTGTACAACGTTTCCAAGGCTGTTCCTCCCCCATACAATCTTGGCTTGTCCTCTTTTTCGTAAAAAGGACGTTGATTGGGCAGAATAGTTTGGTACTCTTTCGCCAAATCAAATTATACTCTCGTTTGAAATATCGTTCAACCCGTCTAACGAGGCAAGGATGCCCCTATGATATACGAAAAACCGATGGACAGGACCATCGCAATAAAGCCAATGGCCCTGTTATCCTTCGCAATTTCCTGATCAACATTAAACGTTGGGGTCATGAATTCAAAAATGAAGTACGCAGACAGCAACAGGAAAAATCCGAATGTCGCCCAAATCAACGCTTCGCCCAAAGACAAATGCGCCTGAATGGAATAACGGAAAATGTTCGCGATCCCAAAAATTTTCCCGCCTGTTGCCATTGCTACTGCCATGTTCCCACGCTTCAATTCTTCCCAAACACGATATCGCGTCACCAGTTCAAAAATGGCTAAGAATAAAACCATCGCCAGTCCAGACACTGTAAAATAAGCTGCAGTTGCAAAATATGGATTGTGTAGAAGGCTTTCCATATGTCCCTCCCGACCTCTTATTTCAATTCGGCAATGGTAGCACCTACGCCGCCTTCTCCTTGACCGCCTAAGCGGAAGGATTTTACATTACGATGACTCCGCAAATACTCGTGCACGCCTTTTCGCAGTACCCCTGTCCCGTGTCCGTGAATAATGGACACCGAGTGCAAGCCTGCCAGCAGTGCATCATCTAAAAACTGATCGATTTCCCGAATGCTGTCCTCGACGTTGTAGCCGCGCAAGTCGAGATCCATCTTGATATTGTCACTGCGACGCTTCACAGAGGTGTACGGAGCCGCTTGCGGTTTTTGCTGGATGGAGTTTTGTACATGCATATCATCGCGTTTTACTTTCATTTTCATGATCCCGATTTGCACGAGGAACTCTTCATTGTTTACCTTTTCCAGCACGGTTCCTTTTTGTCCGAAGCTCGTCACCATTACCTCGTCGCCCACCTTGATCTGCGTGGCGCGAACTGCTTTTGCCGGCTTCTTCACCTTTTCCTTCTCCAGCTCAAGCACGGCATTGCCCAAGCGCTTCTTCGCATCGATGAGACGATGCTCCTTGATTTCCATGCCTTCTGCCATCATTTCGCGCAGCTCGCGAATGATCGTTTCTGCTTCTTCTTTTGCGAGTTGGACGGCAATTCGCGCTTCGTCTTCTGCTCGCTCCATTCGTTTGTTTTTCTCTTCAGCAAATTGGGCGCGCTCTTCCTCGAGCTGTCTACGCAGTTCTTCCGCTTCCTGGCGGGCTGCCTTTGCCGCCAACCTGTCTGCTTCCGCCGACTTGCGATTACGCTCCAACGAAGCAATCATGCTCTCGACCTGATTGTCTTCCTCACTGATCGAGCCACGCGCTACATCAATGATGTGTTCCGGCAATCCCAAGCGTCTTGCGATGGCAAACGCGTTGGATCTGCCAGGCACCCCGATGAGCAAGCGATAAGTAGGACGCAACGTCTGTACGTCAAATTCTACGCTGGCGTTGATGACTTCAGGTCTATCGTAGGCATACGCCTTCAGTTCACTGTAGTGAGTCGTTGCAACCAATCTCGCACCGGAATCAATCACATGGTCGATGATGGACATGGCCAAAGCAGCACCCTCTGTTGGGTCTGTTCCTGCGCCTAGCTCGTCAAACAACACCAAGCTCTTGTTATCCATTTTCGCTAAGATTTGAATAATATTGGTCATATGGCTCGAGAATGTAGACAGGCTCTGCTCGATGGATTGCTCATCCCCGATATCGGCAAAAATGGAGGAGAATACAGTCATCTCACTCTCTTCTTCTGCCGGAATATGCAAGCCCGCCATCGTCATCAAGGACAGCAGTCCGATTGTTTTGAGGGAAACGGTTTTCCCCCCTGTATTCGGACCCGTCACAACTATCGCCTGATACTCTCCACCTAGCTCCACATCTACTGGAACGACAACTTCTCGTGGAATGAGTGGATGACGCGCTTTTCGCATGTTTACGTATCCGCGATCATTGATGCGTGGACAAATCGCCTTCATGCTCCAGGCAAGCTGCGCCTTGGCAAACATAAAATCGAGCTCTGTTAGTGCTTCTGTATTCTCGACCAAAGCCTCTACCGCAAAGGATACTTGCTCCGTCAACACATACAGAATGCGCTCCACTTCACGCTCCTCGCGCAGACGAAGCTCGCGAAGCTTGTTGTTCATCTCGACGATCACTTCCGGTTCGATAAAGAGCGTCGCCCCGGATGCCGACTGATCGTGAACAATTCCACCAAATACCGAACGATACTCCTGCTTCACCGGAATGACGAAACGATCTCCACGAATCGTAACGATGTTTTCCATCAGCATTTTTTGGTACGTAGACGAGCGTGTCATTTGATCGAGCTTTTCGCGAATGCGCGACTCGAGCTGTCTAATCTCCTGACGTACCTGTCGCAATTCAAGACTCGCGCTGTCCAAAATATCGCCGTTTTCATCAACACAGCGGCGAATTTCGGTTTCCAACTCGCGCAGGCCCTCAATACGCTCTGCCTGCTGTTGCAATAATGGCAGCTCGTGATCGTCACACATATCGAGCAAAAACGTTTTGAGCCTGCGTCCGGCCATAACGGTGCTGGCGATATCCAGCAATTCCATCGGGGCGAGCATGGCGTTTAATCTGGCGCGCTGTACGGGGCCGCGGATATCGCGAATGCCTCCGAGCGGTACGCTGCCTTTTAAGCGTAACACGGTTGCTGCTTGTTCAGTCCCTTGCTGAGCGGTAATGACTTCATCCAAGCGTAAAAAAGGAATCAGCTCTGATGCTTTTTCTTTTCCATATGTGCAAGATGCCTTGTCAATCAACAGGGCGACTATTTTATCGTATTCTAACGTCTTTAAAACCCGTTGTTCCACTGTGCTCCTCCTTCTTTATCCAGCGGCGACCGTTGTACCGTGCGGGCGGGAGCGACGGTCTATACCGGCAATCATTACGATATCTCCCCATTATAGCATGGCAGCGGAGCTTAGAAAACTTGGGCAACGGGTAGCACCGGACAGGCACCACCTGCGAAGGATAATTTTACACGTTTTCGTTTGGCATAGTTCAGCTCCTTGCGTGAGAGAATGAAAGGTGAAACAACCCTAAAGGAGGAGTACACTTGACGATCATGCGCCATATCGTCCGCTTTATCGTCGCTGCCGTAGTCCTGATGTTTGTCGGCTTTTTGGTCCCCGGCTTTTCAGTTAGCAGTTTTTGGACAGCTCTGCTCGCGGCCGTTGTCATCGCACTGATTGGCTGGGCCGTAGAAGCCATTTTCGGAGAACGAATTTCGCCGTACAATCGGGGTATTATCGGCTTCTTGGTCAGTGCCGTCGTGATTTATCTCACACAGTTCATCGTCTCTGGCTTCCGCGTAACGATTCTTGGAGCGCTCCTGGCTTCCTTGGTGATTGGGATCATCGACTTGTTTATCCCGATCAAAACCCATATGGATTTGCGCAATGGAGATGCCGGGAACAAGCAGGAGACATAGGAAAAATGCAACAAAGAGCCATCCCATCAAAGACGGGGTGGCTCTTCTCATTTTACCCACAACGTGAAAAGAGAGGCATTTCGCCCCTCTTTTCCTTAATCTATCGGTTTAGCCTTTGCCTCTTCCTGAATGATTTTCAGCAGTTCTTCGTACTCCTGACGTAAGCGGAAGTATTCATCCGCGATATTGACTGCAGAAAGTACGGCAATTTTGGCAGTATCCAGTCGATGGTTGCCGTTTGCGATTTCGTTCATCTTGTCATCAACGAAACCGGCCACCATGCGTATGTGATTGACACTTGCCTTGCCGCTGAGCCGGTATTGTTGGCCAAAGATGTCCACCGTCAAACGATTTTTCCCATCACCTTGCACGAGAGGTACCTCCCTACTGCGACCTTTGCTCTACATTATCCTTTTTTAGGTTACTGAAAATGTCAGATTTCGTCAAGCTGTGTTACACGCGCAATTCAGCACCTGTGTTGTTTTTCAAGGCTTCGATGACAGCAGTAGTCACTTGTTGAATCTCTTCGTCCTGCAAGGTACGCTCTGCGTGACGGAATACGAGGGCAAATGCCATGCTCTTCTTATCTTGGGCAATACGCTCACCCATGTATACATCGAACAGGGTTACGGACTCAAGCAGCTCTCCTGCCGCTTCACGAATCGTTGCTTCCAATGCACCAGCAGCTACATTACGATCGACAACGAGAGCCAAGTCACGCGTTACCGCCGGGGACTTCGGCAGCTGATTATAATGTCCGACCTCGGCAGCTACATCAATCAAAACAGCTACATCAAACTGGAATACGTACGTTTCGGACAGATCATACGCTTTTTCTGTGCCCGGATGAACTTGCCCCAGATAGCCCAGTCGTTTTTCTCCTACCCATACCTCTGCGGTACGTCCTGGGTGCATACCTGCGATGTCCTGGACTGCTTTGTACTCGGTAGCTTGGATGCCCAAACGAGCGAAGAGTGATTCCACAATCCCTTTGGTTTGGAAGAAATCAACAGGCTGCTTGGCGCCCATCCAGTTTTGTGTGAGCAGTTGTCCAGTCAATGCACCCGCTACATACAGACGCTCTTCCGGAAGCTGGGTGAGTGTTTCTTCTTTTGTCAAGAACACACGGCCCAATTCGAAAATCGCAACATCGTGGTTTTGGCGGTTTTTATTGTAAGCCACTGTTTCCAAGAGGCTAGGTATCAAGCTTGTGCGCAGAACGCTATGGTCTTCACTCATTGGCATCATGAGTGCAACAGGGTTTACTTTTTCCTGATGCAGACCCGCTACTGCCTCAACATGATCTGGATGAACCAGTGCATAGGAAATCGCTTCATTCATACCAGTACCGATCAGGTGATGACGGATCGTACGGCGCAATTGCTGTTCTTTTGTCAACTGTCCCTGTGTGGTCGAACCAGAAGGCAAGCTGGTCGGAATGTTGTCGTAGCCGTACAGACGTGCAACCTCTTCCACCAAATCCTCTGGCAGCGTAATGTCGCCACGTCTCGTTGGAACGGTTACCGTCCATTTGTCGCCCGCTACTTCATACGGGAATTGCAGACGCTCGAAAATCGGCGATACATCAGAAGCAGACATGTCGGTTCCGAGATGCTGATTGATTTTTGTAAGCGTAACGGAAACAACAGCAGGCGCAGCTTCGCTCACAACAGCAGAGCTGATTCCTTTGGATACTGTTGCCCCAGACAGTTGCTGAATCAACGCAGCGGCGCGCTCACCAGCTTCTTGTACACGTGCTTGGTCAACGCCTTTTTCCCAACGTACGCAGCCTTCTGTACGCATGCCGAGCATACGAGCTGTGCGACGCACTGTTTTTGGCGTGAACCAAGCTGCTTCGAGAATGATTTCACTCGTCTCACCAGTAATTTCGGAGTTCGCTCCGCCCATTACACCAGCGATCGCCAAGCCTTTGGTCTGGTCGGCAATCAGCAAGGTTTGTGCATCCAGCGCGCGCTCTTGATCGTCCAATGTCACGAGCTTTTCGCCCTCGTTTGCCAGTCGAACGATAATAGAGCGGTCAGCTACCTGTGTCGCATCGAAAGCATGCAGCGGCTGACCGTACTCGAGCAGGACATAGTTCGTTACGTCTACCACATTATTGATTGGACGAATTCCTGCTGCCATCAGGCGATTTTTCATCCATTGCGGAGATGTCGCGATTTTGGCGTTGGTGAAGTGACGGCCGTGGTATTGATAACATTCGTTTGTCGCATCGATCTTAACTTGGATCGGGTTGTCGCCACCGTTTTCGGTCAGCTCGATTTGCGGGAATACCACTTCTTTGCCCAAGATAGCAGCAACCTCGTAAGCAACCCCCAACATGCTCAAGCAATCCGAACGGTTCGGGGTCAATCCCAATTCCAGCACGTAGTCATCCAAGCCGAGGTACGAAACAGCATCCATTCCGATCTCCGCATCCGCTGGCAGAACCATAATGCCTTCTTGCTGATCTTTTGCCAAAAGCTTGTCGTTTAAGCCCAATTCTTTTGCAGAGCAGATCATTCCTTGGGATTCTACACCGCGTAGCTTGGAACGCTTGATGTTCAGGCCACCTGGGAGCTTCGCACCGATCAGGGCAACGAGAACTTTTTGTCCCTTGTCTACGTTCGCTGCTCCACAAACGATTTGCAGGTCTTCTCCTTGTCCTGCATCAACCACACATACGTTGAGACGGTCTGCATCCGGGTGCTTGCTGCGTTCTTTTACATAACCGATCACAACACCGGATACACCTTCGTTGCGGGATTCAACTGCGTCTACTTCAATCCCGCTGCGAGTCAGCTTTTCAGCCAGCTCCTGGGGCGTCGTTCCACTCAGATCGACGTATTCAGATAACCATTGGTACGATACCTTCATCTTTACCTCTCCTCTCTAGCCTCGATTGAACTGACGCAGGAAACGAACGTCGTTGGTATAAAAATGGCGGATGTCCTCTACCGCGTATTTGAGCATCGCAATTCGTTCCACACCCATACCGAATGCAAAGCCGCTGACTTCCTCAGGGTTGTAGCCGGCCATTTCCAGTACGCGCGGGTGTACCATACCAGCACCCAAAATCTCGATCCAGCCTGTTTGCTTACAAACACGGCAACCGTGACCGCCGCAGTTGAAGCATTGCAGGTCTACTTCTACGGAAGGCTCCGTGAACGGGAAGAAGCTTGGGCGCAGACGAATTTGCTGGTTTTCCCCGAACATTTGGCGGGCAAACGTCAAGAGGGTACCTTTTAAGTCACTCATCCCGATTTTTTTATCAATCACAAGACCCTCGATCTGCGTGAATTGGTGGGAATGTGTCGCATCGTCATCATCACGGCGATACACTTTACCCGGACAGATCATTTTGAGCGGGGTCTTGCCTTCTTTTTTCAACATTGTTCGTGCTTGCACAGGGGATGTCTGCGTACGGAGCAGCAGCTCTTCTGTGACGTAAAACGTATCTTGCATATCGCGTGCCGGGTGATCCTTCGGCAGGTTCAGCATCTCGAAGTTGAAGTGGTCCATTTCAACCTCAGGACCTTCTGCCACCTCGAAGCCTAGACCAATGAAGATGTCCTCGATCTCTTCAATGATCCGAGAAAGCGGATGCATGGTGCCTGCTGGTACTGGACGTCCTGGCAGTGTCACATCGATCGTTTGAGAAGAAAGCTTGGCAAAGAGAGCCGCTTCTTCAAATGCTTTTTGTTTACCGGAGAACGCTGCCTCCAGCGCTTCCCTTACTTCATTCACCAGCTGACCGACAACTGGACGCTCTTCTGGGGACAGGCTGCCCATGCCGCGCAGCAGTTCTGTCAACTCGCCCTTTTTCCCCAGGTATTTGACGCGCAAATCCTGAAGTTGTGCGGCTTCTGTCACTTGGCTGATTTGGCCCAGTGCGGACTCTTTCATTTCTTGCAACCGAGTTTGCACTTCGAATCGCTCCTTTATTTCTGTTTTGGAAAAAGAAAAACCCGCCCCTCAAAAAGGGACGAGTTACTTTTTTCTCGCGGTACCACCCTTGTTAGACAATTCGCTTCCACCCTGTGACAAATGCATGACAATATCACTAGTGGAAAGAGACATTTGTCTCACTTCAGATCATTGGTAACGGGTATGACCCGGCTGCTCCTACTGCGCGAAAAGCGGTTCAGAGTGCGGCTTTGGAGTGAATTCGGCAGCTATCATGTTAAAGATGCTCGCAGTCTGTGGCATCTTCTCCCTGGAAAAACAGATAGGTCCTGCGTACTAGTCTCCGTCATCGCTTTACGTTATAATTGTGACGTAAGGAAAATTATAGCGTAACAAGAGAGAACTTTCAATTCTACAAATGTTACATATCCAGATTGTGTTTTCATGTGTATGTTACCCATTCGAAAGGGGATTTTGACATGATAGACAATGTTTCCGCCCTTTACGATAAGACAAGCAGCTGCAGCCATTGCCAAGCGACCTTTTCGACCAAAAGAATCAGAAGCGGCACGTTGACGATGGTCAACCGCGACAGCGATTTTTATACCACTTTTAAAGAACAATCTTTAAATCCCATTTTATATACCGTCAATGTCTGCCCTGAATGCGGCTTTGCTTTTACGGATCAATTCCGGGACAAGCTCGCCCCCTGGCAAAAGCAGATTGTGGATGAACAAATCTCCTCGAAATGGAAGCCAAAAGATTTTGGCAAGGTTCGACACGTACCAGAAGCCATTGTCAGCTACAAGCTGGCTATTTATGCAGCTGAAATCACGGATCAGCCCCATTCCGTAAAAGCGGGTCTGTATTTGCGCCTTGCATGGCTTTATCGATACCAAAAAAATGTCACGGAAGAAATGCGCTTTATCGATATGGCCGTGGAAGAATATGAACAATCGTATATTCATTCCGATTATACACGCGGTGACAAAGAAATGACCGAAGTCCGCTTGCTGTACTTGATTGGTGAACTCTATCGCAGACTCGAAAAGTTTGACTTAGCCATTAAATATTTCGGCAAGGCACTCGCCTTTCGCAACCACACCATTGAGAGCGGCATTATCCGGATGGCGCAGGATCAATGGCAACTCGCTCGTGAAGAGTATAAAGAGAAAAAGAACGAGCAAAAGATCGGCTAGACATGTCGATCTTTTTTTATATGCAACATTTGCAAGAATATGGTAAAAATAGTATATTTTAGCTATCTAATGCAAAGGAGTGATTCTTGTGAAAAAGTGGAATCTTATCACGTCAAGTCTGCTGGGAATCCCGTTGCTTTTGACTGGGCAAGCTGGTGCAAGTGCTGCCGAGGTTTCGAACAAGCCATCGCAGGCAGTGGTTGCCATGTCAAGCATTACAGAAGTCAACGTTAATCTGGACATTTATCAAAACCCTATTTATGACAGACTCCCGACCGGCAACCATACGAATCTCATCTCCTACGAGTCGACACCAGGTGGGATCAGCATCGATTCCCAAGGCCGAGTGATTGCATCGTCTCCAGGCTACTATAGGGTTGATGTCTATTACGGTGGCACGCAAGTGTATATCTTCCATTTTAATGTAGGTCCCATGTAATCATTTCAGTGGATCACACAAACAAAGCCGATCATCCTTATTCTTCTCGAGGATGTCGGCTTTACTTATTATCTTCTTTTGCGCTGTGCCTCATAGACAAATATTCCTGCCGCAACCGCTGCATTCAGTGACTCCGCTCCGCCGTAAAGCGGAATGTGGACGAATTGATCAGCTTTGGCAAACATCTCTTTGGAGACGCCTCTTCCTTCATTGCCGATAACCAGTGCCGTCAGACCCGCATAATCAGCCTCGTCATAGGAAACACTGTTTTGCTCCAACGAAGAAATGAGAACTCTCCCTCCCTTTGCCTTCCATTCATCAGCCGTGTCAACTAACGATTGCGTAAATACCGGGATGCGGAACAGTGCTCCCATTGTTGCCCGTACCACTTTTCCATTGTAAATGTCGACACTGCCACTCCCCAGTACGACACCATCGATTGCAGCCGCTTCCGCTGTGCGCAAAATCGTGCCGAGGTTGCCCGGGTCTTGTATTTCGTCCAAAAAGAGGAGCAGTAAGCTTCCTTGTTCCTCTCTCTTCTGATCCACCCATTTTGCCCAATCTGCTGCTGTTTTTTTCACTTCGGCCACAATTCCTTGCGGTGACTTCGTTTCGGACAGCTTCGCCAGCACTGTCTCTGACGCAGCAATGACCTGAACAGCTTCCGGATGATTAGCCAAAGCACGCTGACAAGCAGGGTCCATGTCACGCTGCTGATCGTAAATCACCGTGACTACCTCCGCCCCACTTTTTAGCGCCTCTTCTACCAGATGCGCCCCTTCCACGAGAAAACGCTGCTGCTCTTCCCGTCCTTTCCGTGATAACAACTGGTGCAATCGCTTTACCAGAGGGTTTTGTACTGAAGTAATGATTTCATTTGTCATAAACCTATGCCCGCTCCTCAAATTCGCGTAAGTCTTTGTTGTTCCCGATCACCACAAGCACGTCGCCGTATTGGATTACTTCATCCGGGCTAGGAGCGATATTGAATTTATCTCCGCTTTTGATGGCAATCACGTTGACCTCGTATTTTTTCCGAATATCCAGTTGGCGCAAGTTTTGACCGACCAGCTTGGACGACACGACTACCTCCGCTACGCTGTAGTCCTCTGCCAGCTCAATAAAGTCAAGTACGTTAGAAGAGATTAGATTGTGGGCGACCCGAACTCCCATGTCACGCTCAGGGAATACGACACGGTCAGCTCCCACCTTGTACAATACTTGTCCATGACGCTCATTCTGAGCTTTTGCCACGATCTTTTTGACACCCAGGTCTTTCAGCGTCAACACCGTTAGGATACTCGCCTGAATATCGACCCCAATGGCCACGACAACTACGTCAAAATTACGGATGCCGATTTCCTTCAAGGCGCGTTCATCCGTTGAATCAGCTGCTACCGCGTGCGTTACGTACTGAATATTTTCGTTAATACGCTCCTCGTTCTCATCTATACCCATCACTTCATAATCCATCTCGTACAGCGTTCTCGCCACGCTAGAACCAAAGCGTCCCATCCCAATAATGGCAAATTGCTTGGACATGTTAATCTTCCCCTTTACGGAACTTACCAATAACAAGCATTATAGCACAACCAAAACATCCCCCACAAAACGGGCATGAACGTTTTGTACGAAAAGCATGGTATGACAAATCAGCGTTTACAAATACTATTTCTTGAATTCATTCTCACAAGAGAGGTGCAAGCGCGGTCATGAATATTGCCTCACTCAATTTACGTCAAGCGATCATGTACAAAATGCAAGGCTCAGATCCAAACGAAGTGGAAGAGACCATCAGTGATGCTATCTCAAGCGGTCAGGAGAAGACACTGCCGGGGTTAGGGGTTTTGTTTGAAGTTCTGTGGCAAAACAGCGATGCTTCCTCACGTCAATCCATGATTACGACTATCGCGGAACACTTGCCTGAGCAAGCCGAAAAGCCAATCTAACCATTTCTTCTTCGAACAGACATGCTACAAAGGGAGGGGCTCCTATGTCCCTCCCTTTTCATTGTTCACTTCTCGACCTTTGTTGAACTGATTGCGTATGAATTGAGTGATTGCCAGCAAGATAGGGATAATGATGGTGATCAAATATCCTACATTGGTCAAATGCTGTGTATAAGAAAACAGCTCCACTATATTTTGCGGCACTAACGTTAGGAAAAAAAGAGGCACCATAATCACAATCGCGGTGATTTGCTGAAAACGAATGCCTTTGTGAAACAAGCGCCGCAATGAAAAAATCGTCGCGTAAAGCATATTCCCGATCGTTGTAAATACGGAAGCAACCCAAATCGCAAGAAAGGCGGACTCAAAACGCTCCAAAAACCAGCCGGTTTTCTGCGTTACCTTGACCAGTTCAAGTGTAGGCCACACCATCCTCTGCAATTCTTCATAGCCAAATACAGTAATGCCTGCGACAACTGTAATCAGATAAACGACAAGAGCAAAGCTCATACCTGTCATGCTAGCCACCCCAAGCCTTGCCCCTGGAATAGCGAAGGCAAAGTAAACCATTAACAACTCATACCCAGTGTAGAGCGTATACGTATTCAGCCCCGTTTTCGCGACGTTTGTCCATGACTCGAATCGGAATGGCAATAAATTGTACCAATCTGCGTTCATGAAGGAGACGAGCGGAATCAAGAGAGACGGCAAAAGGAGGAAAGGAATTAACAGCTCATTTACCCTTGCCACAACTTCAATCTCATGACAACAAAGAAACACGACCAACAATAGCAGCGTGATAATAATTACTTCCAGTGGGGTTTGCGGCAATACGGAGGTCACGACGACTTCCCCGAACAATCTGGCTGTGATGCCCGCATTAAGGAACTGATAGAGTATGAAAAGAAATATACACAGGGTACCGATGGCAACACCAAATATCTTCGGCATAAATTCAACAAAGGTAAGACCTGGAAACTGGTTGCCTAAATAAACGATAGCCGCCACAGCCACGGATGCTATCAAAGCACCTACAACGGGGCCCAACCACCCCATTTGATGAAGAAGTTCGGTTGCTGTTCTAGGGATGATGAGGATACCCACCCCGATCATCGAACTGACCATAATGCTTGTCAGTTGCCAGGTACCAAAATTCCGTTTCTGATTCTCCACAGTGATCGCTCTCCTATTGCATTTCCATACCAAGACGGCGCAGCTTGATTGTGTATGTAACACGAATCGGAAAATCCTTGAAATCTTGCTTCCAATTGTGAGTTTTCCAGTAGTCTTGGTAATGCTTCGCACGCAGTGTAAGGCCCAGTTTCAAAATGTCACTATTGTACTGCTTTTGTAATTGCTGCAAGAGCTTCTTTGCGCGGTTCTCCATTTCTTTTTTAATAAGCGCTTGCATTTGTAGGATGAATTGCTCTGGAGGCATTTTCAGGTTTTCTGTAAGTTCGACAATGTCTCCTTGGAGCTCGCATTGATAGGTAGCGGAAGTGGATTTGTGAATGATCACCTTTTTTTTTGCAAAATGCGGACGAAAGCTCACATATCCGTTCTTGGTTTTCGGCAAGGGAATCACAATGTCTCCACCTGGTTTTTCATTTCGCAGCTGAAGTAATACCCATGACTGCACGTGATCCAATATCCCCACCATTTTGTGTCCGCGAAAAACAGCAACCCCTTTCCAGCTCACCTCATTATTTCTTGCCTCTACATAATTCAAAAACGGCTCCATGGTTAGATTAGAGGTCTGATTGAAATAGTCGCCCAACGTTTGGTCTGGAATTCTTCCTAATTTCATGCCATTTTCGATCAGCCCCATCATATAGACGACTGGAATCGGCTCGATTCTCGGTTTGATTTCCAGCAAGGTAGCCGCCTTGCCCTTCACGACGATGGGCCACAGAAGTCGCCGTATTTGCGGTTCTCGACGAAAACTGTCCATGATGTCTTGGATTCCCTTTCTAGCGATCTCCTCACTTACGGCAAGGATACGCGTATGTCCAAGAAACAATCGTTGGTTTAGCCGCATTTGCAAGTTGTTGGAAGCATCTGTCACCGTTCTTCCTGTCACGCTCATGATCTTCACGGCATCCGCATTATTTCCTCCGCCCTTCCCGCTACTCCCCGCGATTTTGATGGGAATAGGAATTTGAACGGTCATTTTATACAGATTTTCGTTTTCTTCATCCTGATCTATCGCAATGGCCAACACCGATGCGCGCTCTTCCAATTCACGTCTGTCCCAGCACCCTGCCAGCAGGATTGTAGAGATGATCAACACAGCGAAGTATCTAAGAGACTTACCCATCGATATTCCGCCCCTCTCGTCGGGTCACCATGTCGCGGATGAGGATTGCTACCCAGTAAACGACAGGGATCAACAAATTAATGACCAGGCTAGACAACCCCAGGAACGACGCCATACTGAATACTTCCGTGATATTTTGTGGAATGAGGGCAAAGAAGAATAAAGGGATGAGAAGGACAGAAGCCGCGATTCTTTGAAACCTGATTCCTTTACGAAACAACTGTCTCAATGAATAAACCACTACGTAATACGCATTGGCTACCGTAGTAAAAACAGCCGAAACCCACACTGCCAAAAAAGCGGACTCCAATCGTTCCAAGATCAATCCAGGCACCTGAGTCGTCTTGACCAACTCTAGTGTCGGCCACGTCACCCTTTGCAGCTCTTCGTAACCAAACACCGAAATACCCGCAACCACAATCAACATGTAGAGTGATGCGGCAATCAATAAACTGTACAATCCCGCTAATTCCCTGTTCGTGTTTTGTTGCGCATAGGCGAAAAAGATGAACATAATTTCAAAACCGGAATAGGAATAAATTCCTTCGTACACTCCTTCTACCATTGATCGGATCGACACATGATTAATCGGCAGGAGATTCCCAATTTCCGACTTTTGAAATGACGCAATCGCGATAAAAAGAAGGGGAAAGATAATAAAAGGAAACAGCAGCTCGTTCACTCGCGCTACTACTTCCACCTCATGCATACACAAGAATAGTATCAACAAAAACATCGTCATGAGCATAACTTCCAACGGAGTCTGCAACAGAACGGATGTGACAACTACTTCCCCAAATACACGCGAGACGACGGCCGTGGAGAAATACAGGTATACCAGATAGATACAAATCCAAGGAAGGCTGAAAACTTTTCCCACCCACGGCCGTTTGGCAGATCCCCACACCTTGTGACTGTATTCAATAAAGGTTTCCCCTGGATAACGCTTGCTCAATTTGACAATTAGCCATAAGGAGACATACGCACCTGCTGAACCAATCAAAGGGGCGATCCAGCCTGCCTCATATAATTTCGAACTGGTTGTGCGAGGAAGGGTCAAAACTCCGACACCGATTAAGGTACTTGTCATGAGACAAATTTGCTGCCACATCGATAGAGTCTGGTGCCAGCCGTGCCCTTCCCTCCTGTTCATTTCTGGTTATCCTCCTCTCTGATCCGGATTTTATCTTGAACATGAAACATCATTGGTCTTGTTTTCAACATGTGATGGGGTGCCCGTATGAACAAGTCCTTCATTCCATTCAGGTTGAGCGGACTAAGCGGGCTCATATAGGGCACTCCAAACGATTTCAGGGAAGACAAATGAATGAGGATGACAATCAAAAACAGCATAATACCGTATAGACCAAACATTCCTGCCAGAATCATTACCGGAAAGCGGAGCATGCGTATAGCAATCGCTGCACTGTAACTTGGGGATGCAAACGAGCCAATTGTCGTTACAGCCACGATGATCACCATGACAGGACTGACGAGCCCAGCCGTTACCGCTGCTTCCCCAACCACGAGTGCCCCAACAATCCCAATCGTAGGACCGATTGGCCCCGGCAGCCTCACACTCGCTTCCCTCAATATTTCAATGGCCAACTCCATAGACAGAGCTTCGATTAAAGAAGGGAAGGGAACGGTAGATCGTCCTGCTGCCATCGCTATAACCAGTCGAGAAGGGATCATCTCAGGATGAAACGAACTAAAAGCGATATAAAGAGACGGCAACAACAAGGCAATGCTGATACTGATAATCCGAATGAAACGAATCAAGGTCGCGATATAAAACCGCTCGTAATAATCCTCAGGACTCTGATAAAACTGCGAAAAAACAGCCGGAGCAATCAATCCGAACGGAGTCCCATCTACCAGAATGCCTACCTTCCCTTCTAAAAGATTGGCCACTACTTTGTCCGGGCGCTCCGTATTTTGAATCTGCGGAAATGGAGACCATCTCCGATCCTGGATCATTTGTTCGATGTACCCGCTCTCCAGCACAGAATCCACCCGAACATTACTCTCGATTCGCGCAATCACTTCCTCTACCATCGGGGGATACGCAATACCCTCGACGTACATGATGTAAATGTCAGTCTGCGTTCGTTCTCCGACAACCATATGTCTCACTCTGAGATTTGGGTCCTTCAAGCGGAAGCGGATCAGTGCTGAATTCACGCACAACGTCTCACAAAAACCATCGCGTGGCCCTCGTACGACGGATTCCGTCTGAGGCTCCTCCACTGAACGCCTGTCCCAACCTCTCGTGTTATTCAAATAAGCATTTTGACATCCATCGAGGATCAGTACCGCACATCCAGACAAAATATTTCGGACGATCTGCCTCAGTTTGTCTGTCAAATCCAGCTCATTTGTCGCCGGATCATTATAGGTGATATCGGGAGTCGTCATATAGCGAATAATAAAATCACTGATGACATTTCGATCCACCATGCCATCTATAAAAACGATAGCGGCTTGCGTCTTTGTCTTCGTTTGAAAACGACGAACAACGAGATCGTCACACTTTCCAAGCTGCGCTTGAATCAATTGGATGTTTTCCTCCACATTTGTCGTAAGCGCAACATCCGATACGCTTTCCATGCTCTTGTCGGAGTGCTGCTCCAACGTTTTTGACTGGAGGGCTTCTTTTCTTTTTTTCCATGCTTGAAAAAACTGGCTCAAGCTGCTCACCCTTATCCATGGAATGTAGAATGTAGACTGTCTACAGGTACGGATAGTGTGCCCAATAATGGAAAGGAAATCCGTAATGGCGTATTACAAAAGAAAAACAGGTCCAACCTAAGTCGGACCTGTTAAGCGACTACCTCGCGCTTGTTTTCAAATTTCTCGTAGCTCTTCTCCAGCATGATCGCCTTTAAGATCTGGACACTTTCCCAAACCTCTGTATAAGTCGTATAGAAAGCAACGGGGGCTAACCGGATGATGTTTGGGGCACGGAAGTCAGGAATAATGCCCGCTTCCTTCAAGGCCTTGCATATACGTATGGCCTCTTCGTGCTCAAGGCTAACATGCCCACCTCGCCGATCGTCCTGCTGTGGGTTCGCAATCGTAAATTCCATGTCTGCCAGCTCCACCTCGATCAAATCCATCATGAACCGCGTTAAGCCGAGCGACTTGGTACGAAGCTTTTCCATGGACACCTCCTGGAACATTTCCAACGAACCAAGCAGTGGGGCGAGACTCAGCATATGTGGGGTACCGATCTGGTAAGCGCCCGCACTTTCGCATGCCTCCAGCGTATGATCCATGTCAAATTGCTTATCCTTTTTCGAGCTGAACCATCCCGCCAATCCAGGAGTCCTGCCAAAATGCTTTCGATTGACATATAGGCTGCCCACGCTTCCAGGTCCCGCATTTAGGTATTTGTAGTTGCACCAGTAGGCAAAGTCCACTCCCAATTTACTGAAGGAGTGCGGGATCGCTCCTACAGAGTGACATCCGTCAAAACCAATCAGAATGCCTCTCTCATGTGCGGCTGCTGTCAACCGTTCGATATCGAGCAGCTGGCCACTGCGATACAGGACGGTAGGAAGGACAACGAGTGCTACTTCATCCGTCATCGCATCGATAATATCCTCTTCTTCGATCAGGCGACCATCTCTTGACGCTACCCGAACCAAATGCTCTTCCGGGTCCAGCCCGTGGAGCTTCATTTGACTCTGGAGTGCGTATATATCCGTAGGGAAATCCAGTTCGGTGGCAACGACCTTCGACCTCTTCCCAACAGGACGATAGAAGGTAGCTGCCAGCTGATGCAGGTTGATCGTCGTAGATCCCGTGACGATCACTTCCTCCGGGCTTGCCCCTACAAGCGCCGCGCTCATCTCTGCCAATTTCTCCGAAAAGAAAAACCACGGATGACGACCCGTTGTCCAGCCTTCCACACCAAGCTCCTTCCAAGACTGCATCATATCCATGACGCTCTTTTCCGCTCTTTTTGACATGAGTCCAAGCGAGTTTCCATCCAAATACAGGCTCGGAAGCAAATAAAACTCTTCGCGATAGCTCGCGAGTTCATCCTGTGCATCCAATTGCTGTGCGTACGCTTTCGTTAAGCCGCTCGATTGAGACATAACTACCTCCTCAGCTTGTTCCATCGTTACTTCCATTATAGGCTGAATTTTCAAACAAGAGAATCCTTTTTACAAAAAGAAAATCCCGTGCCACCTACGACACGAGATTCTTATCCAAATATAGTTGTATTCCCCAAATGACTAGCAAGATTTGCGCGATGCAAAAGAGCGGGAGCAGAATGCGAAAAGAGGTATGCTTGGTCTTATGCCGTTGAATGAGCATACCCTCAAACGCCCCAATCCCTCCTCCTAAAAATGCGACCAAAAAAAGGCTCATTTCTGGAACCCGAAAACCTTTTTCTTTAGCCAGACGCTTGTCTGCCTGCATCAGGTAATAAGCATAGCCATTCACCAGTAAAGCTCCTGCCGCCAGCACCCAAACATTCGAATTGAAGTATCCGACCAAGAGGAGGGCCCAACTAATAACGAGCACCAACATGAAATTGCGGCGGTGGGCAGCTAATTGTTGATGGTACATTTCTTATTCTCCTTTTGCCCGATATGCCCGATTTGCCATAAATTGCTTGCGTACGAAAAATACTACAGCCAATACAATCACGATCACCAGCAAAGCGTAGAAACCGTATTTACGGATGACCTCGATAATGGCTTCCACATTATTACCGAATACATGGCCGAGAAAGTAAAAGGCGATGGTCCAAATCAACCCGATCGGATATGACAGCACCGCATAACGCCGGAACGTCATACCACCAAGCCCGACCAAATAAGGTACGACATGACGGACAACCGGAAATAAGTAGCTGATACAAAGAGCAGTAGTTCCATACTTCTCCAGCAAGCTCGTTGATCGATTCACGGCGTTCCTCATTTTCTCGGTTTTGCACAGCCACTGCAATATCGGTTTCCCAAAGTACTTTCCAAGTAAAAAGCCAATCGTCAATCCGGAGGCAACCCCTAAATATCCCGACAAAAAAGAATACCAAGGGTTTAACATGCCAATGGAGGCAAGAAATCCTCCTGTAGCGACAACCAGCTCATCGGGAATCGGCAAGCCTACAATCCCCAGCCAAAGCATGAAAAAAATCGCTACGTAGCCGTATTGCTCTATGATGGACATTAGCAGGTCGACTTCCATGAGGCAAAATCCCCTATCCTTGCCACAGTGCGGTCATTTCTTGACATACTAGCAGCTATGGCATCGCACGATATCTGACTCTATGTATTACGTTATGAACCTCAAAAAAGGTACTTGTTTATTGTGCAATAGATTTGCGTATTTTATCAAGCACAGATACAACAGACAACCCTATCCTGATAGATGCTTGAGCGCTTCACGCCTGGACAAACTCGCAAGTGGAGTCGCTTCTACAAATTCACGTACGGCTTTGGAATTTGTTTTCGCATACTCTCTCAACGCCCAGCCGATTGCCTTCTGAATAAAAAACTCTTTGGAATCTGCGCATCTTTCCACCAAAGAAAAGAGCCGCCGCTGATCGGTCTTGTCCTTGTACGACAATTGAAATAAAATTGCCGTTCGTTGCAGCCACATGTTGGTCCCATCCATCCAGGCTGTCGCATTCGGTTCGATCAGTTCGGGATGTACGGCGAACAATTTGCCCGTTGTATGGGAAGCCAGATAATCGACGGTATCCCACCACGATTTTGTCGTGATCAGTTCGACAACGAACGGGAGATGGTCAGGGGTGAGACGCTTTTTGGACTTCTCGAGTACGTCAAGCGCTACATACTGGTACTCTCGCGCTGGAAAAGCCCACAGGGAACGAACGACCTGCTCCCAATCTTCGGGTACACCATAATCACGAAAGATTTGTTTGGTCAGTTCTTTGCGCTGTGGTGATTTTATCCCCAGAAAAGGAAAATGATTTTTCATGTACTGCGCCATGGGGCCAGCCACAATCGAATCACTATGTGCACGCAACCGTTCCTCGACAGCCTCCGTATACTCACTTGCGTTCATCCGCGTCTCCTCCCACCCCATCTGATCATCCGGTGGTTTAGCCTACTGCTTGGACGTCCTGCTTGACGACGGCAAAAGCATTTTGCTCTTCGTCTTTGTACGGATAATACACGACGAGTGTAAAATCTCCCTCGACAAGCTCACCGGTCTCCATCCATTTTTCAATATCAAAGGTCACCTTGGCAGTCAGCGTGTGTTTGAAATAATCTTTTTCCAACGCAGCATGTGCCGCAAAATCTTCGCGGAGTCGCTCACGCTGCTCAGTTAGGACAGCAAACGTCTGCTGCATCTCTTCCTTGTCCATGACATCCTCCCACCACAGCTTGCGCGGGCGATGCTTCTGGTTGCGCAGGAAATCGAATTTCATCATGCTAAGCACATGACCCATGCCATCCACTTCCTGGAATTGCAAAAACTTCTGCAAACGTACGAACAAATCCTCTAATTGATGACCGATTCGGCCCCAACCTTGGTTTTCCCAATAATCACCAAATGCCTGGAAGAAGTCAAAAGCCGTTTCGAACTGATTCGCCAAGAGCCACTCCACTGTATAGTCCATCCGGTGCGCGTTCCAGTACTTTTCCAAAATGTCTTCTACACGCTTGATTTTTTGCATGTCATCAAAGGAAAGGACGTTGTTCCCTAAAATTTCGTAAGGAGCCTCATCCATAAAAACATAGCCGTGATTAGCCGCTCGCGCACGAACACCTGTCCCGCGCAGCATTTTCAAAAAGCCGAGCTGAAGTTCTTCCGGGCGCAAACCAAACACGTCATTGAAGGTTTTACGGAAGGACGCATAATCTTCCTCAGGCAAACCAGCGATCAAGTCCAAATGCTGATCGATTTTTTTCGAATCCTTGATCTGTGTCACTGTACGCGCAAGGCGATCGAAGCGCTGAATCCGCTGAACAAGGCGGTTGGTCTCATCATTCGTGGACTGAACCCCAATCTCGAAGCGGAAAATGCCTGGAGGTGCGTTCTCGGTCAAGAAGTCGAGTACGTCCGCGCGCAAAATGTCTGCCGTGATCTCAAATTGAAAGACCGTGCCATTGTGGTTGTCGATCAAAAACTGAAAGATTTCCAACGCATATTTCTTATTGATGTTAAACGTTCGATCCACGAACTTGATCGTTTTGACGCCGTGATTGATCAAACGCATGAGGTCTTCTTTCACTCGTTCCAGACTGAAATAGCGTACGCCGTCTTCAATCGAGGACAGACAGTATTGGCATTTGAACGGACAGCCACGGGATGCCTCGAAATAGACAACGCGGTTGTTCAGCTCGTCCAGATGATCCGCGTATGGGGAAGGAATGCTGTCCATCTCTTCAACCTGCGCACGCGGCATAGAAAAACGCACGTACTCCTCTTCGCGATAAGCGATTCCGGCTACATCACGCAAGCGCGGAGGCTGCTTGGTTTGCAATGATTCCTGGTACACCTGCAAAAGCTCCAAGAAGGTTTGCTCCCCTTCACCAATGCAGATGACATCGATTTCAGGATGCTTCTTCATCCATTCGTCCGCATCATAGGTCACTTCTGGTCCGCCGAGGATAATCGGAACATCCGGGCAAATCTTTTTCAGCGTGCGCATGACACTGAGGGTCTCACGAATGTTCCAGATATAACAGGAAAATGCAACGACATCGGGCTTGCGCTTGTGTATATCTGCTACTATATTTAACGTCACATCGTTGATGGTATACTCCACCAGCTCAATCGAAGGAAATGCTTCCTGAGCATAGCTTCGCAAATAACGCAAAGCGAGTGAGGAGTGAATAAACTTGGCGTTTAAAGTCGATAGTAAAATCTTCATAGATGGGTCTACTCTCCTTGCAAAATTCGGCACCAAAAAACCATCTGCAATCGATGGTTCAGGTCTGACCGATCTTTTTCCTTTCGTAACAGTACCATACGAGGCTAGTAACGGCAAATCGTTAACGGTTTAATTCACGCACCACATGCCCCAGCTCCGGCACGATCAACCGATTCATCGCCAGTCGCACCGCACCTGTCGAACCTGGCGTGGAAAAAATCATTTTCCCTTTCCGCGTCCCTGCAATCGCACGACTGAGCATCGCTGCCGAACCGATGTCTTCTGTAAAGCTCAACATCCGAAACAGCTCCCCAAATCCTGGCATTTCCTTATCGAGCAAGCCAGAAACAGCCTCAAAGGTATTGTCTCGGGGCGAAATGCCCGTACCGCCATTGAGAAGAATGACTTGAACGTCTTCATGTGCGATTCCTGCTTCAATCGCAGCTATGACCTGTACAGGCTCGTCCTTTACTATTTGATAAAGCGCAACGCTGTGACCTGCTTCAGTCAATAGTTGCTTCATTAATTGCCCGCTTTTATCTGTATCCACTGTCCGGGTATCGGAAACGGTGATGACCATGCATGTGACTTGCTTGGGCGATAGCGCCTTGTGTTCCTGCGTACTCATCCGTATTTTCCTCATTTCTTCAATATATATCTCTTCTCATGATATCATGTTCCGGTTTCCAATACCCTCGTCGTTCCGGCAACAATTTCTTTACTCCCTATACCCGAGATGCTTCCCTTTCCTATATAATGCTGATGACTGCTATTTTTTTGACTGACAAGGAGGCGTGCGCGAATGCCAGAGCGACCATATTTTTCTTTTCATTTCCACAAACAATCGCACACACCGATCTATGTACAACTCGCTGAACAATTGAAAACAGCGATTCTGCGTGGTGCCTTTCTTGTAGATGGACAACAATTGATATCGCTGCGAGATATGAAAACAATTAGCGGCTGCTCGTTGGAGACAGTCAAAAAAGCATACGATCATCTTGCGTTGGAAGGCTGGCTGGAAGCTGTGCACGGCAAAGGTTATTACTTGACGCAGCTTGCCAAAGAAGCTCGTTTGGAAAATCGCCTCCCGCTCACAGATATTCCGATCGCTTCCCTAGCTGATTCCTCCCCTCGTCCTAGCGAAGAGCTGGTGAAACGATTGCGTGGTGCCTTTTATGAGAGCCTCACCGTATTGGATGAACCGTCCGCGCAAAAGAAAATCAGGCGTACACAAGCTGCCAAGGTTTTTGCCGATCACCTCGGCCGTCGGGGGCTTCCTCACTCACCTGAGCGCCTCCTGCTTTTTAATAGAAGCACAAGCGGCTTCGCCTTTCTTGCCCAGCGTGTCATGAATTCACGTGATGTCGTCTATGTGGAGGAGTACAGCTATCCCGTTTTTCTTCGCCTGTTGAGTCAGTGCGGAATTACCGTTCGCCCGATTCGCATGGATGAAGAAGGCGTTTGTATTCAAGCTCTCACAGAAGAGCAGGAGCATTACCCGGCGAATTGGCTTTTGATTAACCCGCATTATCAATTTCCTACCGGTATCAGCTATTCGTTGAAAAGAAAGGAAGATCTGCTCGAATGGGCGCAAAGCTATAACGTACGTCTTGTGGAAAATGACCATTATGGCGACCTCTGGTTTGAAGAACCAAGTGTTCCGCTGTACCAGATGGCTGCACAGGCAAAAAGCCCTGTGGAGGTCTACTATCTGCATTCGTTGTCCAAAACGCTGGCTCGCGATCTGCAATTGGGCGTATTGATGCTTCCTTCTGATTTATCGGATGATGAGTTGGAGCGCTACAGTCAGCTTGTTTCCATGACAGGAGCTGAGCCATCCTTGCTCGTCGTGGAGTCCGCCGTTCGCCTCCTCGATGATCCATGGTTTTATGAAGAGTTTCTGACGGATCGTCGCGCCCTGTTCCAGACCCGCTTCCTGCGATTGTGGCAGGAAAAACGTCAGGCACTCCCTGATCATGTGCGGATGTACCCCATTTCAGGGGGATTAAATACGTGGATCAAATGGGGTACGCCAACCGCAAGAGCAACCGAACAAGAAGAGAGAGTCGTCGCTATTCTGCGTGAGGAAGGACTCGAGCTGACAGGCGGTCATGCTTTTCGCGTAGCAGATGAGCCCACCGACATTCTGCGCTGCCCGGCTGTCCGTTTTCCACTCGCTCCACTGGAAGAACGAGAGTTGAAGCATTGGCTTCACCGATTGGGGGCTGCTCTACTTCGGTAAGTTTTCCAAGGGAAATGCCATACTAAGAAATGGATTTCCCTCTTTTCCTTTTCACTAGACTCAAAAAAAAGCCGAGGTATAACCTGCTATGATTAAAAAAATCGTAGAAAAGCTTCACCTTGATCCACCAAAAACGCTTGTTCTTGGGTTTTCCTTGATTATCTTCTTGGGAGCGCTGCTTTTGACACTCCCGGTCGCTACAGCTGATGGACTTGGTCTGCATTGGCTTGATGCGCTGTTTACAGCCACCTCTGCTACATGTGTAACAGGCTTGGTTGTCGTCGATACCGGAACGACTTTCACTACCTTTGGTCAACTCGTCATTTTATCGCTCATCCAAATTGGCGGACTCGGCTTTATGACGTTCGCTACCTTTTTCGCACTAATCATGCGCAAAAAGATCTCTTTGCGCGAGCGACTCATTCTGCAAGAATCTCTGAATCAGATGTCGATGGAAGGTATCGTTCGTTTGGCCAAAATGATCCTGATCTTTACTGCCCTCACTGAGCTGATCGGCGGTGTGCTTCTCTCTATACGCTTTGCCTTTGATTTCCCATTGCCTAAAGCGATCTACTTCGGCTTTTTTCATGCAATTTCTAACTTTAATAATGCTGGCTTTGACTTGATGGGGGAATTCGCCAGCTTGACAGCCTACGTAGATGACCCGGTCGTCACGCTCGTTGTCTGTCTGCTGATCATCCTCGGCGGGATCGGCTTCATGGTTGTGAGTGAGCTGTACGATTACCGTCAAACGCGCCGTCTTTCTCTACATACGAAGGTCGTTTTGTCTACGACCGGGATATTAGTTGTCGCAGGAACTGCTCTGATCTTTATTTTGGAGTATGCGAATCCGAAGACCTTGCAGCCTTTGTCTATGATGGGCAAAGTGCTTGGCTCTCTTTATCAATCAGTGACAGCACGTACGGCAGGTTCGAACACCTTGAATATCGGTGACATGTATCAGTCATCCCTATTCCTCATGATTCTCTTAATGTTCATCGGTGCTTCCCCAGGATCAACGGGTGGCGGTATCAAGACGACGACATTCGCCACACTGATTGGTGCTGTTGTCGCCCAAATGAAAGGAAAAGAAGACGTGATCTTCTTCCGGCAACGCATCCTGCCTCACATGGTCTACAAATCGCTGACATTGACGATAATCTCCTTGTTTATTGTCCTTGTCATGACGATGGTGCTTTCCATTACAGAGACAAGTGCCCGATTCGAGATGATCCTGTTCGAGGTCACTTCTGCGTTTGCTACGACTGGATTGTCCATGGGGCTAACTCCTCATCTGACTCCAATCGGGAAAACCTTGATCGTATTGACGATGTTTGCCGGTCGGGTAGGGCCTCTCACCATTGCCTTTGCCCTCGCACAACGCAAGCAAAAGGAGTACTTCCGCTATCCAAAAGGGAAGATCACGATCGGATAAGTCGTATCATCATGGAGAAAACCCTGCCAGAGCACCCGAAGGACTTTGGCAGGGTTTCGTTTTGTGTATGATTTATTGTGTTTGCCACTGTTTGGACAGCTCGTCGCGAACCAGTTGGCCCATCTCGATTGTACCAATCGCTTTGCTTCTGTCTGCTGCGATATCGCCCGTGCGATGTCCTGCTTCCAGTACGGACCAAACTGCGTTTTCCACCGCTGCTGCCGCTTCATCCATTCCGAGAGAGAGACGAAGCATCATCGCTACGGACAGAATGGTTGCCAGCGGATTGGCAATGCCTTTTCCAGCAATGTCAGGGGCAGAGCCATGAACCGGTTCATACAGGCCAAAGCTGCCAGCTGCCAGACTCGCCGAGGACAGCATTCCAATCGAACCAGTCAGCATCGCTGCCTGATCACTCAAGATGTCGCCAAACATGTTTTCTGTCACGATGACGTCAAACTGTTTTGGTTCACGCACGAGTTGCATCGCGCAAGAGTCTACCAACTGGTGAGACAGCTCTACATCTGGATAGTCAGCCGCTACTCGCTCGGCTACCTTCCGCCAGAGGCGGGAGCTTTCGAGGACGTTTGCCTTATCTACAGACACGAGACGCTTTTGGCGTTTGCGGGCAACGTCGAAGCCAACTCGAATGATTCGCTCGACTTCCGCTTCATGATAGATGCACTGATCTTCTGCGACTTCACCGTTTGGACCGTCATAGCGTTTTTTCTCACCGAAGTAAATCCCCCCGGTCAGTTCACGTACAACGATCAAGTCAACGCCAGAAACGACTTCTGGCTTGAGGGTGGACGCATCCACCAGAGAGCTGTGCATGGTAGCTGGGCGAATGTTCGCAAACAATCCGAGTGCTTTGCGAATACCGAGTAGCCCTGTTTCTGGACGAAGATGCCCAGGATTCTGATCCCACTTCGGTCCGCCAACGGCTCCCAAGAGCACAGCATCCGCTTGCTTTGCCAACGCTACCGTTTCTTCTGGCAACGGTGTTCCATCCGTATCGATTGCGATCCCACCGATCCGGCCTTCTTCACATGTAAAAGTGACACCTTCAAGTTCCCCTACGAGTGTAAGGACTTTGACCGCTTCCTGCATGATTTCTGGTCCAATACCGTCTCCAGGAAGAACGGCGATGCGATAGTTTTTCTTCATCGTTTATCCCGCTTTTCTATACGTAATGGTTTCCGAACGCTGCTGGTTCCTATGATCCTATCCACTTTAAACCCTATCTTTATATCGTTGCACTGACAGGAGTAGGCTCGCCTCGCCGCTCCATAATCTTGTTGACTGCCCGTACATAGGCAATGGCACTTGCTTCCAGCACATCCGTACTCACACCGCGTCCTGTTACGATCAGATCGTCCTGTTGAAGGCGTACGAACACTTCACCCAACGCATCTTGTCCATGGGTAACAGAAAGAATTTTGTAGTCGACAAGAGAGACTTCTTCTCCGGTAGCACGGTCAATGGCTTTGTAGATAGAATCAACCGATCCATTTCCACATGCGGCTTCTTCGCATACCGATCCGTCGGCACGAACCAGTCGCACACTCGCTGTCGGAACGGAAATGTTGCCGTAAGCGAGCTGCAAGGATTCCAGCTGGAACGCTTCAGGTCCGCGAACCATCTTGGAATCGACTAATGCGAGGATGTCATCATCCGTAATTTCTTTCTTCTTGTCGCACAATACTTTAAATGCTGCAAACGCTGCGTTTACCTCTTCTTGCTCCAAGTGATAACCCAGATCAACCAACTTTTCTTTGAAAGCATGACGGCCAGAGTGCTTGCCGAGAACCAGTTTGTTTGACTTGAATCCAACCGATTCCGGACGGATAATTTCGTACGTAGTGACCTCTTTTAACACACCATCCTGGTGAATACCGGATTCGTGCGCAAACGCATTTGCACCCACGACTGCTTTATTTCCTGGCACGATCATCCCTGTCAAACGGCTTACCAGCTGACTGGTCCGTGCGATTTCTTTCAAATTCAGCTTGGTCGTCGCCTGGTAGTAATCCTTGCGTGTCTCCAAGGCAAGCGCCACTTCTTCCAGAGCAGCATTTCCTGCGCGCTCTCCGATTCCATTAATGGTACCCTCTACTTGCGTAGCTCCACCCTCGACAGCAGCAAGACTGTTGGCGACTGCCATCCCGAGGTCATCATGGCAATGGCAGCTCAGGCGAATCAGATCAGTAGAAGGCACGCGTTTTTTCAGCTCTCGGAAAATGTTTCCGTATTGATACGGCGTCATGTAACCTACCGTATCTGGAATATTTACTGTGGTAGCCCCTGCCTTGATGACCGCCTCTACAACCTCTGCCAAAAAGTCGATCTCGGTACGCGCCGCATCCTCTGCGGAAAACTGAACTTCCGTAAAATACTTTTTCGCATAGGTGACCGCTTCCACCGCCCGAGCAAGGACTTCTTCCTTGCTCATGTTCAGCTTGAACTGACGGTGAATCGGAGATGTTGCGAGAAAGACGTGGAGGGAAGCGTTTTGTGCGTTGCGAAGCGCTTCGTATGCCTTATCCATGTCGTCTTTTACGGCACGAGCCAGACTGACGACGGTTGCATTCTTCACCCGTTTTGCAACTTCGGCCACAGACTTTTGGTCACCAGGGGAGGCAGCAGCGAAGCCCGCCTCCATTCTGTTTACGCCCAGCTTCTCGAGTTGAAGGGCGATCTCCACCTTTTCGTTCGTGCTAATATTGACGCCCGGAGACTGCTCCCCATCGCGCAGAGTCGTATCAAAAATCTCAATGGTCCGCATGAACTTTTCACCTCCACATTTTTCCCTACATTATATATACATTTTTTACACACCTATTTATTGACCGATTTTCACTTCTTCTTTTTTCGTATCTTTGTTGATCCAAGACATCATGCCACGCAGCTGCTCCCCTACTACCTCGATACCATGCTCGGATTCCAGACGGCGACGGGAAGTGAAGCCAGGACGGTTTGCTTGGTTTTCCAAGATCCAATTGCGAGCAAATGTACCATCTTGGATTTCTGCCAGTACTTTTTTCATTTCTTTGCGAGTCTCATCTGTGATGATGCGACGACCTGTGCTGTAGTCACCGTACTCAGCCGTGTCACTGATGGAGTAGCGCATACGAGCCAAGCCACCCTCGTACATCAGGTCAACGATCAGCTTCAGCTCATGCAAGCACTCGAAGTAGGCGATCTCAGGAGCATAACCTGCTTCCACCAATGTATCGAAGCCCGCTTTTACCAGCTCGCTTGCGCCACCGCACAATACTGCTTGCTCACCGAACAGGTCTGTTTCTGTCTCTTCACGGAAAGAAGTTTCGATTACGCCTGCTTTTGTGCAACCGATACCGCTGGAGTATGCGAGTGCCAGATCTTTCGCGTTGCCAGTTGCATCTTGGTAAATTGCGATCAAACCAGGTACACCGAAGCCTTCTTGGTATACGCGACGAACAAGGTGACCCGGGCTTTTTGGAGCTGCCATGATTACGTCTACATCAGCTGGTGGCACGATTTGCGCGTAGTGGATGTTGAATCCGTGTGAGAAGCAAAGTGCAGCGCCGGATTTCAGGTTTGGAGCGATCTCGTCGCGGTATACTTGTGCTTGACGCTCATCCGGCATCAGGATTTGTACTACGTCAGCGCGTTTGGTTGCTTCTGCTACAGTCAAAACTTCAAAACCGTCTTTCGCTGCAACATCCCAAGATTTACCTGGACGAAGACCCACCACTACTTTATAACCGCTATCGCGCAGGTTTTGTGCTTGTGCATGACCTTGGCTACCGTAACCGATGATTGCGATTGTTTTTCCACGCAGTACCTCTTGTTTTACGTCCGCTTCATAATACATTTTTACCATTTGTATAGCCTCCCTAAAAATGTTTAGTTTGAATTTCTATTCTGAAATTTTTCAATTTAAACCGTTGCTGCGGCTGTTGCTGGAACAATACTGCGCGCCATCGCTACTGAACCTGTTCTTGTCAATTCAATAACGCCGTAGCTTTGTAATAGTACAAGCAGCGCATCAATCTTTTCGGTGTCACCCGTTACTTGCACGATCAGTGAGCTAGGACCCACATCGACGATCGCGGCACGGAACGGCTCGACAATTCCGTTTAACTCTGCCAGCTGGCTGGGCGATGCCGTCACTTTTATCAGTGCCAGTTCCCTTGAAACAAAAGGGTTCTCGCTGAGATTCGTGACTGAGATGACATCGATCAGCTTGTGCAATTGCTTCATGAGCTGATTGATTTGGCGGTCATCTCCCCCGGTTGAAATGATCATCCGGGACAGCCCCTGTTCTTCCGTGCCTCCCACCGTAATGCTGTCGATGTTGAAGCCGCGTTGGCCGAACAGTGTCGCCACTCTAGTCAAAACGCCTGGTTGGTCGTTGACGAGTACGGAAATGGTATGTTGCTGCATCCTAATCGTCCCCCAATTCCATCTGATCTAGTGTGTTGCCTGATGCAACCATCGGATATACGTTTTCTTCCTGTGCAACTCGGAAGTCCACCACGACTGGTCCATCATGCGCAAGTGCCTCTGCCCAAACTGCTTCGGCTTCCTCTGGCGTGTGTGCTCGCAAGCCTTTTACGCCATATGCTTCGGCCAGTTTGACAAAATCCGGGCTGCATGTCAGATCGATTTGGCTATAGCGGTTATCGTAGAAGAGCTCCTGCCATTGACGAACCATTCCCAAGCACTGGTTGTTCACAATCGCTACTTTGACCGGAATGTTGTATTGGGAGACGATTGCCAGCTCCTGGTTGGTCATCTGGAATCCGCCATCCCCTACGACGGAGATTACCGTGCGATCTGGGTGAGCGATCTGTGCGCCAATTGCTGCCGGGAAGCCGAAGCCCATCGTGCCGAGACCACCGGAAGAGATAAAGGAGCGCGGGTGCTTGAACTTATAGTATTGAGCTGTCCACATCTGGTGTTGTCCAACGTCTGTTGTGACGATCGCTTCCCCATCTGTGGAGTTGTACAAGAGTTCAATCACTGCTTGTGGCTTCAATACGTCGCCATCTTTTTTGTACTTGTACGGATATTGTTCTTTCCACTCTTTCAACTGGCTGATCCACGCTTCTGAATCACAAGCTTTTGCGAGCGGAGTTGCTTTTGCCAGCGTGCTCTTCACGTCGCCCGCTACTGTTACCGCTGTGTCTACGTTTTTCCCCAGCTCTGCTGGATCGATGTCGACGTGTACGATGCGGGCTTTTGGTGCGAACTCCTTCGTGCGTCCCATCGTGATCCGGTCATCAAAGCGTGCTCCCAGACCAATCACACAATCCGCATTCAAGAGCGCTTGGTTCGCTGTGTAATTTCCGTGCATCCCCGGCATTGCCAACGATAACTCGTGTGTTCCAGGGAAACCGCCCAATCCCATGAAGGTGTTGATCACCGGGATGCGTGTTTTTTCAGCAAAGTCGCGCAATTCTTTCTCTGCTTGAGCTGCAATGATTCCCCCGCCCGCCAAAATGACTGGACGCTTCGCTTCGCTAACGGCTTTGACAAACTCTTGTACTTCTTCGTCGCTTGGTACGAGTGAAGCGCGGTAGCCGCGAATTTCCACTTTATCCGGGTAGGTAAATGGTGCCTTCTCATTGGCGACGTCTTTTGGAATGTCGATCAATACTGGGCCAGGGCGTCCAGTTGTCGCAATGTGGAACGCTTCCTTTACAATCCGCGGAAGATCGCGAATATCGCGGACAAAGTAGCTGTGCTTTGTAATCGGGATGGTAATTCCCGTAATGTTCGCCTCTTGGAACGCATCGGTACCAATCAGTGACTGTGCCACGTTACCCGTGATGCAGACTAGCGGAACCGAGTCCATCTGAGCAGTTGCAATCCCTGTTACAAGGTTCGTTGCTCCCGGACCAGAAGTGGCGATACATACACCCGGTTTGCCAGTCGCTCGGGCATATCCGTCAGCAGCGTGGATAGCGCCTTGCTCGTGGCGAGTCAAAATGTGCTTGAAGTAGCTCCCGTACAGGGAGTCATAAATCGGGAGAACCGCCCCGCCTGGATAGCCGAAAATGTATTCGACCTCCTCCAGGATCAAACAGCGAAGCAGTGTTTCTGCTCCTGACACCTCTTCCCCGAACTGAATCGGTGGAATGCCGTTCTTTTTCTGCAATTCGGCCATTTCAACACTCATTGCTCTCTCCTCCTCCCAATTCCAACAGGTATTGAAAATAACTATAGACACATAGAAAAACCCTTTCGCCCCGACACGGTTCGATTTCCATGTCTTTTGGGGCGAAAGGGTTCGCGGTACCACCCAACTTTATCGGCGCCTCGCGGTCAGCCGATCTCAGCCAGTCACAACAAATGTGGACTGTAACACGTTAACGGGTGTTAAGCGGTTTGGCCTACTACCTGCAAAAGCAAGTTTCAGCAAAACGGCTCGGAGGTGAGCAATGCGACGTACCCTATACCCGTTTCTCAGCATCAGGGCTCTCTGTAAAAGGGGAAACGCGCACCGTCCTCGTCATAGCCTGCTATTTAAAAAATATTTTCAATATTGTTGTTGTCAGAATAAAGTGTTACGTCTGATTATAGCTAGGCACCTAGGGGGTGTCAACGAAAACAAAAAGATTTTACTAGACTTTCGTCCGAACGAATGCTCAGTTAGAGATGGCTTTACAGCGCGGTTTTTGCGTGAAAGCGGATACAACAAACGGTCAAAACCGTTTTGTTGACCGCAAGCGGTCGCGTATACTTTTATGAAAAACGCCGAGACGTTTTTCACCAAACTTGTCCAGTTTTTGCAACGGAAAAAGAACGGCTTTGCCGTCCCTCTCCTGCTCTTCCGGTTCCGTTTTATTGCGGAGATTTCAATCCCTCAATCAAAATCGTCGCGACTTCCGGACGTGTAAATTCCTGAGGTGGCGTCATCCCGTTTCTCAACATTTCCCTCACTTTTGTTCCCGATAAGGTCATATGACAATCTCTGTCATGCGGGCACGTCTTGGTCGTCGCCATCCCTTGGCAGGCGTTGCAGTAAAAGCTGTGCTCAAAAAAGAGCAGCTGGATACCGAGCTCGCCAGGAGCAAACTCGGAAAAGATGTGCTGCGCATCATACGTGCCGTAGTAATCGCCTACCCCTGCGTGATCACGGCCAACGATAAAGTGCGTACAACCGTAATTTTTTCGTACCAATGCGTGGAACACCGCCTCACGCGGACCTGCATATCGCATAGCAGCCGGAAAAGCACCGAGCAGTACACGGTTGTGTGGATAGTAATTTTCCAGAAGGGCGAGATAGCTTTTCATTCGTACTTGTGCAGGAACATCGTCTGATTTCGTTTCCCCCATCAATGGGTTGAGAAAAAGGCCATCGACAATCTCCAATGCGGCTTTTTGAATATACTCATGCGCCCGGTGAACAGGATTGCGCGTTTGGAAACCAACCACCGTTTTCCAGCCATTTTCTAGAAATCTTTTTCTGGTTTCTGCCGGCGTCAAATAAAAATCAGAGAAGCGCTCAGGCTGTGGCTTTTGCAGGATTTCTACAGGCCCACCCACGTATAGGTTTGGCTTTTCAAACAGCTTTTTCACACCGGGGTGAGCAAGATCCACCGTGCGAAAAACGAGCTCTGCCTCACGCATTTTATCTGGCACAAAGCAGCTTTTCACCTGCAAAATCGCATAGTCCACTCCATCTTCCCCACGTAACAGAATGCTGTCGCCAGGCACAAGATCGTCATGCTCATCTGCATCGACAGCCAATGTCACCGGCAACGGCCAAATCGCTCCATTGGCCAGACGCATTGTTTCCACGACAGTTTGGTAGTCCGCCTCTTCCATGAAACCAGTCAACGGCGAAAATGCTCCGATGGCAAGACATTCGATGTCCGACAGGGTCCATTTGTCCACCATAATGGCTTTTTTGATCCCGTGCGGCAAAATCGCTTGCTTCACATCTTTCCCTCCTGCGCTGTTCATTTGTGCAGACCGCATTCGGTCTTTTCGAAGCCAGCCCACCGTCCCGACCGGGAATCTTGGCCAGGCAGGACAGCGCGCGTGCATACTCGGCAGCCAATGCTTGGATAGTTCCGGTCGTGCAATGGATTGTAAGGGACATCATGTGCATGGATATATTCCCACACCTGGGCCTCCGTCCAATCTGCTAGCGGATTGAATTTGACCAGGTTGAATTTTTCGTCCCACTCCACTTTTTTGGTATTCGCTCGAGTAGGTGATTGCTCGCGGCGAATGCCTGTAATCCACGCCTGATAGTTGGACAGGACGCGCTTTAATGGCTCTACCTTCCGAATCTCGCAGCAAAGATTCGGTTCTCGCTCCCACAGTTTGTCACCGTGTGTTTCTGCCTGCTCGGCTAACGTCACCTGTGGCTGCACTTGAATAAATGTCGTGCCGTACCTGACTTGCAGCTTGTCACGCGTATCGTACGTTTCAGCAAAATGAATGTTGGTATCAAGGTAAAATACAGGAATCGTGGGAGCCAATTTGTGCAGCATGTCGATTAAAACGACATCTTCAGCGCCAAAGCTGGCAGCTAGGATCAGACTCGCTGCATAGTTTTCCACGGCGTTCACAAGCACGTCTTGGGGCGCTTGAGTCTCCAGTCTGCTTGCCCATTCCTGTAATTCCTCATCCGCCATTTTCTGGCGATTGCTCATCAGCGAAACTCCTCTCTTGCTAGGATTCACCCACCATCATATGCCTAGTGACTGGAAGTGGCGCATCGTCCACCTACATCCAACTCGCCCAAACCAAACGGTCATGATCGTTTGATCGAATGCAAGCGGTCGCATCCCCTTTTATGAAAAACGTCGAGATGTTTCGATCCCCCGATGAGAGAGGACGCTTTTCACAGAAAAAAAGCCGCCAGACAGGGTCTGACAGCTTTCTTCTGCTTTATTTCTCCTCTTTTTCGTTTACGGTGGGGGCGAAAATAAAAGAGGCTCCGGTTTGTTGCGTGTTTTTGACCTCGGTTTTTTGAACCGTTGGTACGGCGTAAGAACCAGGGGTTACCAAGGAAGGTAGCACCTTGTAAGAATCATCCTTGTCTTTTGCAAACGCTCCTGGCACGAGCAATGCTGAACAGACTACTGCTGTTACACCCATCATCATCCATTTTGGTTTTCTCATCTATGTCTCTCTCCCTATCCAATGTTTTCCTGTAACGCTTTTTATTGTATGGCAGTAGGGAGTCTGCTCGACACGGACGAAAGATTGTTTTTTTCTCAGACTTGAGATGGATTCGTTTTTTCCAAAAGAAAAAGCATCCTGTTCGGATGCTTTAACCCATTAGTTTTTTTCTTTTTCGTTTACATTTGGGGCGAAAATAAATGCACTTCCTGTTGTTTGCGTACCTGCTGTTTGCGTACCTGTTACGGTATCTGTTTTCTGGACTACTGGTGCCGTCGTGTTCGGAGCAGGAGCGAAGAAAGCATTCGTCACGGAATATGCGTCTTCTTTCTCTTTGGCAAACGCCCCTGGCACGACCATCGCCGAACAAACAACTGCTGTAATTCCCAACATCATCCACTTTTGTTTTCTCATTTTGATCTCTCTCCCTATCCAATGTTTTCCTCTTATGGCTTTATTGTAAGGGATCAGCCAGGCTGTCTAACACGGACGGGAGGTTGTTTTTTACTCAGACCTTGGGCGGATTTTGCTTTAGGACCATAGCCTAGTTCTGTAAACAAAGAGGCGAATATGTTCGATCGCATTTTTGCTTACACATCAATCGTTGTCCTTGTATGCTTATACAGCTCTTCAATCGTCTGTCCTTTTGCTCGGGCAAGTACCTCCATGCGCACACTCAGTTGCTTTTTCGCAAACTGCTTCAAATCAGTGATCTTCACTCCGAATGCACTCACCCCTTGTGGGTCATCCATCCAGTCGTACAGATGAGTTGCCATCGGAGCTAACTCATCCATCTTTTTGGCAATGACATCGTAAATATGCGGATGCTCACAGATCAATCGCTGTAGCAGGAATGTTCCGTAGCTGATGTGCCGCGATTCGTCTGTCTTCAAATACCCAATTCCTTGCATGAGACCAGGCATGAGCCCCGTTTTGCTGAGTGCTTCGTAAAACGCATAGTAACCTGTCTCAGCGAGCACGCCTTCCACAAACATGTTGTAGACAGTAGAAGCTTCTGCGATGGCTTCGGGGGATTTATCCGTCAATAGACGATGGAGTGCATTCGGTAGGATCTCATGGAAAATTCGCTTGTACACATCATCGTGAAAATGATGCAAGTCTCCTGACTCGCCGATGTTGTCGAGAACCAACCGGAAAAACTCCGTATGCTTGGCCTCTTCAAAGAGGAAGGTCGTCAAAAACATTTCTTCCTCCAGTCGCCCTTCCTCTGCAATGACCATGATCAAAGGCAAAAGATCGAGGGTGACAGCCTCTTCCCCACCAAGAAAACCAGCAATCCGTCCCAAGGTTTCTTCCTTCTGCTCTGGATTCATATTCGCGTAATCTTCGCGGTCTTGTGTAAAATCAATGTCTTGCGGGTTCCAAATGCCGTATCTCTTCGCTTTTTGATACAACTGGTATGGCAGTAGCTCCTGATCGAATCCTTTTTGGCTGATCGAAACAAAACCATTCCTCATCCCCATCCAACCTTTCTTTTTTCTGATACGCCTTCTATTTCGAATGAATGAAAGAAGTTGTGGAGTTGTTAATTTATACCAATTCTATTCTTTACGCTCCGATCTGCGGTTTGATAAAATGAAGGCGCTGTAGGTTGATTATAGGTCAGGCTGAACGGTCGTTCATATCCCCAAAAATCAGGGGGTGTTTATCACTCAAATGGAGGTGGCAATCACTCCATGGTCAGTCCAGAGCTGAACATGTACATCGATCGAATCGAAGAAACCGCATATTACGAGGAGAAACTAGTGCTTGCTGTACGTGGTTTCGTGGATCTCTTTCCTTTTACGGGAGCCATTCTGTGCAATTACTCCACGCTCAGTCAAACAGGTGAAGGACTATGGTCGATCCTTGACCAAGAGTTATGCTCCATCCGAAATATCCGGGTGGACTTGCGCAATATGCCCCTTATCCAGCAGGCGATCCGTGAACAGAGAGCCGTACTACTAGATTCTGAGGCGATTCGTCAGTTGCCGCCCCATTTAGTGTACGGCGCCCCTTATGCGCTCATTCTCCCTATCAGCTATGGGCCTAATGTACTCGGCTACGCCGGTATTTCCTGGCATCAGGATGGCTGTTCTGGCATCAACCATCCATTGGTACAATCTTTGAGCGCATACTGTTCGATGCTGGGCAAAGTATTGGCAACCGACTCTCATCGCCCTAAAACCGCCAAGCTCTCTCGCCGAGAAGTCGAAGTCATGCAGCGAATGTCATGGGGCGAAAGCGTTAAAGAGATGGCGACCTGGATGGGAATTAGTGAGTTTACCGTACAGGATTACATCAAGTCCGCCTTAAAAAAGCTCGGTGTACAAAATCGTGCACAGGGTGTGGCAGACGCTATTCGCCAGCGAATCATTTGTTGAATAGAAACAGAAAAAACAACCGAATGTGAGCTCGGTTGTTTTTTCTTTGATTCAAACTTCCCTTTCTACGTTCTGATTTCAACCACGTTTCTCGGTGCTGTTCTCGTCCGTTGAATCTCCCTGATTTGAGAAGTAGTCAGATTGCGTCCCACAAAAATGAACGACGAGGTACGATTGTTGAAGCCAAAATTACCGAGGTTGGCAATATCTCGATTGCCCCGAAAGACACGAAAATCGCCTTGATAAGCGGTTCCTGAAAACAGAACGAGTGTCACTCGGCCATTATTCCCTGCTCGTAATCGAAAACTCGACAGTACGTCATTGAATTCAAGAGCCTGACACTGTCTAACTGCTACCCCACGTCTACGAAAACGAATACGACGAGCTTCAAAGTTTCGACCTGCCCATAGGCTTACTCGTAATTCTGCCATGCCACTCAACTCCTCCTATCTTTGCTATAAGATATGACAAGGAGATTGATAGCGTGTGGACAGGTGTAGGATGCTATTCGCTTGATTTTGCGCTCTAGACCACAACAAAAAAGCCAACCTTGCCCTCAATCGGGAAGATCGGCTCTTCTATTCAAAAATTAAGCGTTCAGTTTGCTTTTTGCAACTGTTGCCAGTTCGTTGAACGCAGCTTTGTCGTTAACAGCCAAGTCAGCCAGCATTTTGCGGTTAACTTCGATGCCAGCAACTTTCAGGCCGTGCATCAAACGGCTGTAGGACAGACCGTTCATGCGAGCTTGTGCGTTAATACGAGTGATCCACAGTTTGCGGAAATCACGTTTCTTTTGACGACGGTCACGGTATGCGTACAGCAGGGATTTCATTACCTGCGCATTAGCGGATTTAAACAGGCGATGTTTGGAACCGAAGTATCCTTTCGCCAGCTTCAGGATTTTCTTATGACGACGGCGTGTAACAATGCCACCTTTTACTCTTGGCATACTAAACTCCTCCTGGTCTTTCCAGCATGGCGGCCTACTGCTAGGCGCTTAGGGAGCTCATGCTGCGTAATGGTGTGTAATAAAGAAAAACTTACAGGTAAGTGAGCATTTGCTCAATACGTTTTTGATCGCCTTTGGAAACGAGTGCAGCTTTGCGCAGGTGGCGCTTAGCTTTCGTCGATTTGTTAGCGAACAAGTGGCTACCAAACGCACGGTCGCGCTTCAATTGGCCGCTTCCAGTCTTTTTGAAACGTTTCGCAGCGGCCTTGTTGGTTTTCATTTTAGGCATCTGAAAAATCCTCCTGTCTAAACTACTATCTTACTGCTTTTCCGCTTTCGGAGCCAGAATCATGATCATGCTGCGGCCCTCGATCTTCGGCTTGCGCTCAGGCGAAGCGAGATCTTCACACTGGGCAGCTACACGTTCCATAACGCCTAGTCCAATTTCGGAGTGGGTGATTTCCCGTCCACGGAAACGGATCGTACACTTCACCTTGTGTTGATCCTCCAAGAACTTGCGGACGTTGCGAAGCTTTGTTTGAAAATCGTGTTCCTCGATGTTAGAAGAAAAACGCACTTCTTTCAGCTCGATGATCTTCTGGTTTTTACGCGCTTCTTTTTCCTTTTTCGCCTGCTCGTATTTGAACTTTCCATAGTCCATGATACGGCATACAGGCGGCTTGGCTGTAGGAGCAACGTTTACCAGATCCAATTCAGCTTCCTGGGCAATGCGCAATGCTTCCCTAAAAGGTACGACTCCCAATTGGCTCCCGTCAGCACCGATTAAACGGACTTCACGGGCACGGATCGCTTCGTTAATTAACATTTGATCCTTGCTAATACTTGCCACCCCCGTCAATTTCGAGAAGGAACAAAAATGTGCGAACGCATTCTGCGCCCGCACATATCTCACCTAAGCAATTTCATCGGATCCGAGGATCCTTGCGTAAGAGTTACCTGTCAACAGTCGTATACGACGTCGACCCAGGTGAGAAGCTGGGCGCCTCTGCTTGTTCTCGAAGTATGAAGTGTTGTTTATACACGCAATTTATATTACTAGGTAGCTTGGGTTTTGTCAAGGCTAATACCTAATTATCCCCCGATATGGGACATTTCGACCTTTTCACGCTTGTCGAGACCAGGCGTTTCACTTAGTCGTTCCTCCGAGTAGCGCACGTCACGCCGCTCCCAGATCGCACGTATCAGCTCGCGAATCTCTTCATCCGAGCGTCCATCGCGGACTGGTTCGCGCAAATCATCTCCGGATGAAGCGAAGAGACAATTATACAATTTCCCTTCTGCCGACAGACGCGCCCGCGTACAAGTGGAGCAGAAAGCTTGGGTCACCGATGAGATCAACCCGATCTCCTGGTCCGATCCCTCATAGCGATAGCGAGAAGCCACTTCTCCATAGTAGTTCGCTTCGGTCGCTACCAACGGCATCTCTTCATGGATCATACGCACGATTTCACGGGAAGGTACGACTTGATCCAGCCGCCAGCCGTTACTGTTTCCCACATCCATGAATTCAATGAATCGAAGGGTGTGCCCTTGCTCACGGAAGTACCGTGCCATCGGCAAAATATCTTGATCATTGACTCCGCGCTGTACCACCATGTTGATCTTGATCGAAAGCCCAGCATCTGCTGCAACACGAATCCCATCCAGCACAGCATCGACCTGATAGCCTCTTCCATTCAACATCCCAAAGCGCTCATTATCCAAGCTATCCAGGCTGACCGTGACCCGATCCAGTCCTGCTTCTTTTAGCGCTTGCGAATGGCGCGACAAGAGAGAACCGTTGGTCGTCATCGCAATATCTTGAACGCCTTCTACTTCACGTATCATTCGAATCAATTCAGGCAAATTTCGGCGCATTAATGGCTCTCCGCCGGTAATGCGGATTTTCCCGACTCCAAGCGAAGTAAAGATCTGGGTCAAACGGGTAATTTCCTCAAAGGTCAGCAACTTGCTTTGCGGCAAAAACTCAAAATCCGGTCCAAAAATATCGGCAGGCATGCAATAACGGCAACGAAAATTACATTTATCGGTGACAGATATTCGTAAATCTCGGAGAGGACGGTTCCGTAAATCAAGCACTTTATCTGGCATAGCTGTTCACTCTCCTTTTATCTATAGGACGACTTTTCCTCTTCATCTTCATCATACCGTATTTCAACTTCGTTCCAGTCTATTATCTTAAATCGAAATCGCCAAATTTTCAAACGCAAACAGCACATTGTGGCATAAATGGGTTCGCTTTGCAAAAAAAGAGTACGAATTCCTCCTGACATTCGTACTCTTCCCGCTATGCATTCTTATATCCTAAATTTGCGAATCATTCTTTCCAATTCGCGAGCCATCTGGTTCAAGGATTCAAATGAAACGGCAAACTCTTCCATTGTGGCCAACTGACCTTTGGAGGAAGCCGCCAGATTTTCAGCATTGTGCGCTGAAACCCTTGCAATTTGGGCAGTCTCGTCCACAGATGCTGCTACTTGTTCCGATCCGGCAGACATCTGTTCAGAGACAGCAGATACCTCTTGAATTTGATCGGTTATCTGTTGAATTTCTTGCAAGATGCGTTGGAAAGCTTCTCCTGACTCCAGTACAGTAGACAATCCAACCTGAACATCTTGATTGACGGAATCCATCGAGTTGACCGCCATGTTCGTATCTGTTTGGATCTCCTGAATCAGGTTGGCGATTTGTCGAGCAGACTCATCAGATTGTTCTGCGAGCTTTCTCACTTCATCTGCTACGACAGCAAAACCTCGTCCATGCTCTCCCGCACGAGCAGCTTCAATGGCTGCGTTGAGAGCAAGCAGATTCGTTTGAGAGGCAATTCCTGTTATCACGTCAATGATTTGCACAATTTCTTTGGAACGCTCACCCAATTGCTTGACGACGGATACGGAATGTTCCACAGAGCCACGGATGGAGTCCATTTGCTGGATAGCCTTTTGGATGGACTGGTTTCCTAGCTGCGCTTCATCCGCCGTACTTGTAGATGATTCCGAGATAATGGAGGTTGTCTCCGCCACACGTTGGATGCCGATCGACATTTCTTCCATCGCTCTTGCGGATTCTTCCGTACCTCGGAGCTGATTTTGCGCCCCGCTCGCTACTTCCTGTATCGTGGTAGATATTTTGTTCGCAGTATCTACATTGTCCGCCATGCGAACCGATATGTTGTCTGACGAAGTAGAGAGGGTGTTCACCGCTTTTTGGACTTCCCGAATGAGTCTTTGGATGGATACTTGCATCACCTGAATGCTATGACCAAGCATGCCGATTTCGTCTTTTCGATCCAATAGGTTTTTGGGCAATTCCGCGGTAAAGTCACCTCGACCGATCTGTGCAATCTGGTCAACGATGGCAAGCAATGGCTTGGTAAATTTATGCGAGAAAAGAACAGAAGCAACAGCCGCTAGTAAGGCAAACAAAATACTTAATGCCCCAATGGTGAAACCGATTTGATTGGCTTCAGCAGAGAGCTCAGCTTTTTCGATAAACGAAATATATTTCCAACCGGTTTTATTGGAAGTAAAGACGTTCGCCAAATACTCGGTATCGTTCATCGTGACCGCAAAGCTACTGGGGGTATTCTCTGCAATAGCGGCCAATTCAGGAATTTGGGTATCTTTCAGGTTTTTCGAATTGAGCTCGGGGTTCTTGGGATTAGCTAAAATCGTTCCGTCTTTGCCCACCAGCATGAGATAACCCGTTTTCCCAATCTTAATTTCTTTCAAAATATCGGTTAGCCCTTTTAAATTCACATCCAGTCCAACAACGCCCAATGGTTCACCCTTGTCATCCTTTAACGTCGTCACGTTACTGATCACGATACTGTTATCGCCCAAATAGAGATAAGGATCTGTTGTGATCACTTTTCCGGGATTCTCCATTGGTTTTTTGTACCAATCCCTTGTACGCGGATCGTAATTCGCGATGACATCATCTGTCGGCCACTGTATGTATCCTCCGTATTTTGTCGCTAAATAAATAAAGGCAGTATTCGGATGAGAATCGACAAATCGCAGGAAATCTTGAAAAATAGCGGCCTCTACCCCGCCATTTTGCAGTGGGGTATGCTTGGTTTTGGTTGGTTTGTCCATATACGTCGTGATGGTGTTATCTGCACGCTTTAGTAAGGGACTGCCTGCTATCAGGTTGACGTTTTCACGAATCGAGTCGAAATACAAGTTAATCGCGTTGTCTACCTGAGCCACTTCTTTTGTCGAGGATTCAATAAAATAAGACTGGATTCGCTCCTCCATACTGACATATACAAATGAGCTAATCACCCCAATCGGGATTAAAATAATGGCAAGAAATGCTGCTATCAGTCTTTGCTTGATGCTTACCCGCATGCGAATCCCCCGCTGTTCTTCTTGATGTCGTATAAGAATACTAACTCTACATCCTTTTCCCGTTCTTTTTTCCAAGTAAACGTATCAAGTAAACGTTTACTGAAAAAAAGCCGCCCGAAACT
>NZ_JAOTNO010000007.1:0-259826 GCF_041644655.1 Brevibacillus sp. BD137
TGGAAAAAATTAAGGATAGTCTACCTGCTTTGCACGTCCATATCCTCTCAACAATTCACTGACCGTGACGAATTTATACCCTCTATTTTTCAGTTCAGGCAATATTTGCTCGAGGGCTTGTACGGTCTGTCTTCGATTGCCTCCGTAATCATGAAATAGCACGATGTCTCCATTCCGAGCGTTGTTCAAAACCTTGTTGACGATTTTTTTTACACCGGGATCGCTCCAATCACGTGTATCTTGATGCCAGGACCACATGATCACGAGAAAACCAGCTTGCTTGGCTGTATCGACCACGGTCTCGTCATAATATCCCCCCGGAGGACGAAAGAGGGTGGGACGAACCCCTGTTGCCGAATAAATCGTCTCCTGCGTTTTTTGCACCTCTTCTAACAGTCGCTTCGCGGACAGCTTTCGAATATCTGGATGACTGTAAGTGTGATTGGCAATCTCATGTTGATCATTCGCGAGAGATTTGACGATTTCCGGGTACTCGCTCACACGATTGCCTACGACAAAAAAGGTGGATTTCGCTTGATATTGCTTCAAAAGCGCTGCGATCTGAGGAGTGTATACCTGATCTGGACCATCGTCAAAGGTAAGGGCAATCACCTTGCTCTCTGTCGGCACTTCCCAAACGATATCTCCTCTTGTTTCGTAATACTCGCGATTTTTTCCCCGAATGGCATTGGCTGTCTCGTTGAAGGAAGGAGCCAGAATGACAGCTAGCAAAAGGGGGAAAAAGAGGATATGCTTTTTCATTCGTTCACCTCGTTGCAGAGACTTTCGTGCTAGGTGGCTGTACGTAATGATGTACTCATCGTTACTATGCGACAAATCTTGATGAATATTCTCGTGTGTCTTCGTGGAAAAGACACTTGTTCTTTTTATGTGGATAAATTAAGCTAGTAAGAACATAAGACGTGAGAGTTGGGTGGAGGAATCAATCATGAAGGTGGCAAAATTCGGGGGAACTTCTCTGGCGAATGCTGAGCAAATAAAAAAAGTATGCCAAATTGTTATGGCGGATCGGGATAGACGATTGATTGTTGTATCGGCACCTGGGAAACGGAACAAGGAAGACACGAAGGTTACTGATTTGTTAATTGCCTATGCGGAGCGATCTTTGGCTGGGGAACCGACAGAGGAAGCGAAACAAGCAATTTTCTTGCGCTATCGGGAGATCGTAGCAGATCTCGGGCTTTCTGCCGAGATCGGTCAAGCGATCGAAGCGGAGCTCGAGGAGGTTCTCGCAAACAAGGCGGGCTTGTCCACGGAAAGATTCATGGATGCAGTCAAAGCTGCCGGAGAGGATACATGCGCCAAGGTTGTTGCTCGTTATTTGCAGAGCTTGGGTGAGGTGGCGACCTACATCAATCCAAAGGATGCAGGAATGCTGGTTACGGATGAAGCAAGCAATGCGCATATCCTCCCTGAAGCGTATGCCAAATTGGCGACATTGCGAGAGCGGGAGGGAATCGTCATTTTCCCTGGCTTCTTCGGTTATTCGCGTGCCGGTGATCTGGTTACTTTTTCACGAGGTGGCTCGGATATTACGGGCTCGATTTTGGCTGCGGCAGTTGAGGCAGAAGTCTACGAGAATTTTACCGATGTGGACTCTGTTTATGTGGTCAATCCAAACCTCATTGCCAATCCGAAAAAAGTAACAGAGATTACGTACCGAGAGATGAGGGAGCTGTCCTATTCCGGTTTTAGTGTATTCCACGAGGAAGCGTTGATTCCCGCGTATCAAGCAGATATACCCGTATGCATCAAGAATACGAACAATCCGTCTGCACCTGGTACGATGATTGTGGCCGAGCGAGGAGCTGCTACAAACGGAGTGTCGGGGATTGCAAGTGACGGCGGCTTTTGCAGCATTTACGTCAGTAAGTATTTGATGAACCGCGAAATTGGCTTTGGTCGCAAGCTGCTACAAATTTTGGAGGAGGAAGAGCTTTCGTATGAGCATACCCCATCTGGGATTGATAACATTTCCGTCATTCTGCGCGAGCGTGATCTCACGGAAGAGAAGGAACAGCGGATTGTAGAGCGCATCCGCCGGGAGCTGTTCGCTGATGATGTCGCTGTTCAGCATAGTCTTGCGCTCGTCATGATTGTCGGGGAGGGCATGCGTCAATCGGTGGGGACAACGGCGAGAGCCACTACGGCTTTGGCTTCTGCGAAAATCAATTTGGAAATGATCAATCAGGGTTCATCGGAAGTAAGCATGATGTTTGGGGTGAAGGCCGAAGAGGCAGACCGTGCTGTGATTGCTTTGTATCAAGAGTTTTTTGGGGGAGAAGAACCAGTGGTTTCCTCATCGTCACAAGCCGCTTCTGTCAGTGTGTAATCACGTGCTTCAAATGACCCGCTATTTTCATTCTGTACCCATTGATAGACACGCCATGCTGGCTGGGCGGATGCGAGTCCTACAATCCAATAGCTGAGCGTGGGATAATGCCAGCCAGCAATGTCGCGTGCAGAAGGGATTGGCGGCGTATGGGGGTGTGTATGTAAGACACCTAACCATTGAAGATCGTTCTTGCGAATGTGCTGCAAGGCTTGAAGAAACGTTGTCCCATCCCAAGCGAACACATGCTTGTCAGGTGAGTTTGGCATCGGTACATAGGCAGTAATCGTTGCTCCATGACCTACGAGCAAAGCAGAATACTCATAAGGAAACGCCTCTTGTGCTTCGGCCAGGAGGCGTTTCGCTACTTTTTTCGTTAGGAATATTTTGTTATTCTTAATCGCAAAGGGGTCACCCAACCAAGCGGGATTTTTCATTCGGCTTTTGTCCTTCTTCTCTATTTGGCTATGATTTGGAGGTTAGCATTCGATGACTACGATACAAGTGGGAGTTTGCGGCTGGGGAGATCAGCACGAATTGTACGTACAAGGTGTGCGCAATCGAGACAAGCTGTCTGTATATGCCAGCCACTTTCCAATTGTAGAGGTGGATAGTTCTTTTTACGCTATTTTACCACAGCGAAATTACGAATCGTGGGTGAAGGATACACCTGAACGATTTGGCTTTATCGTCAAGCCTCATCAAGGGATGACGGGACATCAACGGGGGGATGCTTCGGGAAGCAGACGGGAATTGTTTCGCCAGTTTGAGGAGAGCATTCAGCCCGTCGTAGAGGCTGGCAAGCTCAAAGCATTGCTGTTTCAGTTTCCGCCGTGGTTCGATTGCACCCGGGAGCATGTCCAGTATGTGACTGCTTGCCGCCAAGCCATGCAGGCGTATCCGTTTGCGGTGGAGTTTCGCCATCAAAGCTGGTTTGAATCACGCTATTCGGAGCGAACGCTTGATTTCTTGCGCAAGATCGAAGCGACACATGTCGTATGTGACGAACCGCAAGTCGGAAAAGGCTCAGTCCCGATTGTTCCTGCCGTGACCAAGCCATCCTTGGCGTTGGTTCGCTTTCATGGGCGCAACAAAGCGGGCTGGCGAGATCCCGGAGAGGGACAAAATTGGCGAGATGTCCGTTATTTATATCGATACAGTGAGACAGAGCTTGCAGAGTGGGTTGAACACATCAGACTGCTCGAACAGGAAGCGGATGAAGTCTGCATTTTGTTCAACAATAACTCTGGAGGAGATGCAGCGGCGAATGCGAAGCAGTTTTCGGAGATGCTTGGCCTTGCACCTACTGGTCTGAATCCTCGTCAGATGGACCTGTTCTCCACGTAGCTAGAAAGAAGGGGAGTTTCATGCTTGCAGTAATTGCCATCTTGTTTGTCATCATTGGAGTCGTGGCTGGTGTCATTGGCAGTATCGCGGGTCTGGGTGGTGGGATTTTTTTCGTACCTGCTCTGCTTTATTTTGCGAACTGGTACACGCCTGGATCGATGAACCCGCAAGTAGCAGCGGCGACTTCGCTAATCGTGATTGCGGTAACCGCCCTTTCTTCTTCTCTTTCTTATCTCAAACAAAAAAAAGTAGATAAGCAGAGTGCTATGCTCTTTTTTATCGGGAGTGCCCCAGGTGCTATTGTGGGCGTGTATCTTAATACATTACTAGCAGTGGAGGGCTTTTCGCTGCTGTTTGGCTTGTTTCAGCTCTGCATGTTTGTCGTATTGATGGTCAAAGACAAAATCAAGCCACGCAGCATTAAGTGGGAAGTTCAACGCCACTTTGTTGACAACGAAGGAAATGAATACGTGTACGGGTATAGCAAATGGTCCGTGATTACGATTGCCTTCTTTGTCGGGATTACCTCTTCGCTATTTGGCGTGGGTGGCGGCATCCTGATGGTTCCAGCCATGATGATTTTGTTTCGCTTCCCGCCACACATTGCTACGGCTACGTCCATGCTGGTCATCTTTTTATCAGCGGTGGTTGGGTCAATCACGAATATCTTCCACGACAACGTACACTGGCTGTATGCAGCGATGCTCGCACCAGGGGCATGGGCGGGCGGAAAGCTCGGAGCGATTATTGCCAGTAAAATGAAGGGTCGCACCATCGTGCTGTTTTTGCGTGTTCTGATATTGGGAATTGCCATACAAATGATCGGGGAAGCGATTTTTGGATGATTTTTGGATAATGAGACGAGAGGGAGGGGAAAGCCGTGGCTGACACCTGTACCTTACATATTTTGCACACGAATGACTTGCATAGCCATTTTGATACGATGCCGCGAATTGCAACCTGCCTGAGCATACATCGAGAAGAGTGGGAGGGCAGGGGAGAGCATGTGCTGACGGTCGATATTGGAGACCATATGGATCGAATGGATATCCGATCGGAAGCGAGCTTTGGGAAAACAAATGTCGAGATCATGAACCGAAGCGAGATTCAATACGCGACGATTGGAAACAACGAAGGCATCACACTCCCAAAAGACAAGCTGAATGAACTGTACACAGATGCACGCTTCACGATCATTACAGGCAATCTGTTTGAACCGAGAACCAATTCTGTCCCGTCTTGGGCTGTACCATATGCTATTCATACCGTCGGCGAGCTGCGGCTGGCGATCTTGGGAATGACGATTCCCTTTGGTCCCTCTTATCAAAGTATGGGCTGGGAGATCAAGGAACCGATTCCGATTTTGCGTGAGCAGATTGCAGCGCTGCGCTCGGCAGTGGATGTTGTCATTTTGCTTTCGCATCTCGGCTATCAGACAGATTGTGTGCTGGCTAGTGAAGTCGATGGCCTAGATATCATTTTGGGCGGACACTCTCACCGGGCGCTGCCTCATGGAGAACGCATAGGAGGCACCTTGATCACACAAGCCGGGCGATTTGGCGAGTATGTCGGTCATGTAGAGCTCGTCTGGGACAGGACTCAAAATGGCATCAAAGACGTGCGCGCAGAGCTTTTTCACACAGAACAGTATCAGGTAGACGAATCATTGAGCCAGTTCATTGAGAGTGAAAAAGTATGGGCACAAAATCGTTTGTTTCAGCCGATTGCGCAACTGGAGCAAGACCTGCATATAGGCTGGACGGAGGAGACCCCCTATGGTTCCTTCATCGCAGCGAGTATTCGCAAATGGACGGGTGCTGAGATCGGCATGGCAAATGGTGGGTTGTTGCTTGCAGATTTGCCGCGGGGCAGCTTGTCTTTTGCCGATTTGCTGCACAGTATACCACACCCGATCAATGCCTGTGCGGTCACGATTACAGGCGCACAGCTCACCACTGTTCTGGAGCAAGCCATTCAACCGGAAATGATTCAGCGGGAGCTGCGCGGGTATGGTTTTCGCGGCAAAATAGAAGGCTGGATGTGCGTGGACGGATTGCACATTCGCTACAGTGAGGATGACCAGCCGCAAATTATCCAGATTGAAGTCAACGGGCAACCGCTTGATCGCGAGCGTCTGTATCGAGTCGGGACGATCGATATGTTTATGTACAATCGCATGTTTCCCGAGTTGCTGCTCGGCAGTGAGCTTACGTTTTTCTTACCCGAGATGCTACGTGAGGTGCTCGCCATCACGATAAAGGACCAGCAGATGCTGCAAAATGCGTTTCTTCCTCGTTGGGAAAAGATATCGTCCGCGTCAAAAAACCAATCGTAGAGACCGTTTTTTCGGGAATGCTATCGAAAAACGGGAGGAGACGAGCGATGCGCTTCATTGATGAGGTATACGAGCTGTACAGAGGACATTTTAATGGCGATGAAGAGGACATTACGGCGGTTATCGTCGGCATTCTCGCTGAGCAGTCTCGGGATGATTTGTTGGACTTGGTCGAGGAAATGGACGAAGAAGAGCTGTTTCACATGCTCGCAACGTATATGATTGAAGTCATGAAACGGAAAGTCGCGATGGAGGATGAGCACTTTCCGACAAGCATCATGCATTAAAATTCGATCAGGGAGCTCCTTCATTCAAACCTCACCTTTCTCTGCTAAATGTCATAGGATGGTAACGCTAACAGACAGGAGAGAAAAGGGAGGAATCTTGATGGTCGAGGTAGTGCCAATCCACTTTCCAGAGGGGACTGCTATTGCTGTCACTGTTCGTTTGCCCAAGACGACGCTATTGGCTGTAACGACCGATCATGGCTACATCATGTGTGGGGCGCTGGATGTAGGGCTATTAAACGAAAGGCTAGCAGCGAGAGAAATTCTTGCCGGTCGTGCGGTGGGGGTCAAGACCATACAGGAATTGCTGGATGCACCGCTGGAGTCCGTGACGACGACGGCGGAGGAGAAGGGGATTACTGCTGGGATGATTGGGCGGGATGCTGTCGTGAAAATGTTGTAAAACAACAAATGGTTTGCCTATAGAAAAACCTTTGTCCGATGACAAAGGTTTTTTAGTTTTCTCGCTCCTGTTTTACCAACGGGCATTTTGTTCTTCACAGATTCCGATCTTGTTTTGCACCACAACCGTTTTTCCATCAGGTGTTGAGAGTGTCCCGTCATATCGGCCGATTACTTGATGCAGAGTGGTCCGCACCAACGCAAAATTTTTGTGCTCGGTTCGAGCAAAGAGTGGTGTAAAGGTAAGGCGTACGGCAGACGATTCTTCGCTCGCAAGCGTCCAAGGGAGCATCCGGTTGTCAGGATCGTAGGAAAAACGCATTTGTTCACTCAGCTTGTAGAGGACACCGTCGATCATCAAGCCATTTTCCGTCATACCTGTTCCGTCCGTCCAGCCTTTGCCAAAGTTAAAGCCTGCGACACCTTCCGCGTGACGGAAAGAGCAGGTCGTCCAGTTCCAGCGAGTGTGATACGGCCAAACGCCACGTCCAAAATCCAAACTAGCAAAAGCATTCTGTCGATCGAGCAAATAGGTTTTCCCGTTATAGGCAATGGTGCCGTGCACAGGCCTGGCCGTTTGCTTCGATGTGAACTGAAAGCGCTCCGCACTCCACGGAATCACGACATTTAAGGACTCGGCTGGCGGATCAATCACGATGTCGAGCGAGAGAGGCTTATCACCGGGACAAATGGCAGTCGCTTGTACGCTCGTTCCGCTGGCTTCTGGGTGAAAGGAGACGGAGAGCTTGCGACTCGCAAAATGGCAAGGATCATCTACAGTGGCACCAAGCCGAATCCCTACACCAAAAGGAACCGTAACGGCACTGTCCGCGGTCTCCCCTGTCGTTAGATCAATAAAATGGACAAAGACAATGCCAGCGTAATCCAAATTGACCATCGCAATCGACATCGCACATTCAGGCGCGGTGATAAACCAAAAATTCCATTTTTTCCGGCGAAGCCAATGCCCACTAAATTGGCAGTCATGCAACGGATAACGGGACCAGCCAACCGCTTCGGGAAGCAAGCGGCCATCCTGGTCACATAATGAAAGAGGCTGCGTTAATTCTTTTTCGATAAGCGGCATATGATCATCTCCCTTGACAAACAAGGATTCTTTCAGACAAACTCGTCCTAAGCGTCTTTCCTCGATAGACATGAAATGGAAATCTAGAAAAAATTTCATGTAGAATCAAGTCGAATCACGCTATAATAGGGGTACCCTGAGGAAAGGCGAAGGAAAGGAAATGCGACTGAAATCCATTCAAAAATGCCAGCCGGGTGATAAACTGGCTCGTTCCATCTATACAGAGAATGGAACGATTCTCGTTGGGGCCGGAGTAGAACTAACCCAACGAATGATAGATCGACTCAAAACCAAAAACGTGAACAGTCTCTACATTCAAGACAAGCGCACCGATGATATCATCGTGGAGACAGTCATTTCCGAAAATACTCGCAGACAAGCAATGTCCATGATTCACGATACATTCCGAACTGTTCATCAAGTCCCGGACAAATGGCAGCAGCTTTTTTCGGACAAGGGTTTGGGACGTAAGCTGCGTGATGTCATGCAAATCGTTGCGGATGAATTGAACAACAGTGATTCAGCCATAAATTTATTGGCAGATGCTTGCGCCTTCGACAATTACATATTCACGCACTCATTTAACGTTGCCTTGTATAGCACAGCTCTCGCCATCAATACCGGCTGTTCGGAAAAAGATGTGTTGGAGATTAGTATTGGCGGTATGCTCCACGACATCGGTAAAGTGCATATCCCAGACAACATTTTGAAAAAGCCGGGCCGCCTGACGCAAGAAGAATTTGAAATTATGAAAAGACACACGGAGATCGGCTTTGAAATGCTTCGTCGGCAAGACGACATCCCGTTGCTTGCAGCCCACTGTGCTTTTCAGCATCACGAGCGCTGGGATGGCACAGGCTATCCACGGCAACTGAAAAAAGAAGAGATTCATCCGTTTGGTCGCTTGATGGCTGTGGCTGATGTATTCGATGCCCTGACGTCGCATCGGGTATACCGTCGCGGAATGCTTCCTCACGAAGCGATGGAGGTACTCTACTCCGGTTCAGGCAAACTGTTTGACCAAGTCTATGTAGAGGCTTTGCGAAATACGATTGCACTCTACCCTGTTGGTCTGACCGTCACCCTGAACAATGGTCTGTCTGGTGTCGTTGTCGATTCGAACAAAGGAATGCCGAGCCGTCCGATCGTCAGAATTCTGGTGGATGAGGACGGTCGGGATATCGAGCATCCCTATGAGTGTGACTTGTCCAAAATGCTGACGCTCATGATCATCGCTTGTGGCGATTTGGTATAATCAGAGCCAGTCTTTCTTTTTAAAAATGATAAACATCGTCGTGCCGATTACCGCCATACATCCCAGTACGATGTAGTAGCCGTAGGGTGAACGCAGCTCAGGCATCACATCAAAGTTCATCCCGTATATACCGGTCACAATCGTCAACGGCATAAAAATCGTCGTCAAGGCGGTAAAAACACGCATAATATCGTTGGCTCTGCCAGCAAGCGCCGCTTGATACGCTTCGCGCAAGTTCCCGATGAGCTCGCGAAAGGCTTCAAAGCTCTCTACAATTTTGCTGGCATCGTCTACAATATCGCCAAAGTACTTCCGCAGATAAGGTTGAATGAGCGGGAGTTCTTTTTTATGTAGGGCGTCAATCAAATCCCGCTGGGGTACGAGCATTTTACGGGCGTACAGGATTTCACTGCGCAGCCCGATAATTTGATCCAGATGGGATTTTTTCGTGTGCATCAAAATTTGTTCTTCCAGATCTTCAAGCAGGTCTTCAATTTTTTCGGTCACATCAAAATAAAGATCGACAATTTGATCGACCAGGTAGTAGAGAAATGCATCGGGGCGATTGACTTCCTTTTCCCGGATGATCGAAAGCATGGTAGTGAATTCAGGGGCCTCCTGCTTCGTTACGGTGATGATGGTGCTGCTGCCCAGAAAAATATTGATTTCACGCAAGAAGATATCATGATTGTGAAAGGTAATGCCATTGATGACCATAAAGTAATGATCCTCGTAGTTTTGCAGCTTGGGCCGCTGTTCTTCCTCGTCGATACAGTCTTCCACAGCCAGATGATGCAGTCCGAACAGCGGCTGTAAAATATCCAAATCGAATGGCGAGGCATGAATCCAGTAAAACCCGTTCACAGGTGGAGTAGCAGCCTCTTCGATGTCTTCTATCTCAGTGATGATTCCGTTTTGTACGAGTCTGATCTTCATGTTCGATTCTCCTGCAAGTGGATTCGGTTGCGGCGGGTAGACGGGGCCAGATTTGTGTGAGAATCAGTTCATAAGCAGAGCGAAGTGCTCGGCGGCTAGGCGGAGCCTTTGATATGCGCTCTTGCTTGGGAGTCGTCATGCAAGTTCGCCTCCTCGATGAAAGCCTTCATCCTATATGTATGAACGTCAACTCGTCCGCTTTCCCGCTTCGGCTAGTGATGGTAATTCCTTATGATTCGTACTCATGCGAACCTCCGCACGTTTTATTGCCATAGTGTTCCTCACTTTCTACATTCCCTTTCTCTTATTTTACCGTGTAGGACGGTATGACCAAAGCCATTTTTTGCATACTACAGATAAGCTGAGCAGATGAAAAGGTGGATGTATCGACATGTGGACAAGCAAGAGGGCAGGTATGATTGGTTGTATCGTATGGATGTTGACAGGAGCTGGTTGGGGACAAGCTGCTCTTGCCTTAGAGGCGAGAGACGTACAGCCTCCTCCGACTGTGTTTGAGGAAATCCAGATTAAACGGCAGGATGTGACAGGCGATGGTAAGCCAGATCTGATAACGCTGCTAGGAAAGAGATTTGCAGCAGACAGTCCTTACTTCGAACACTTGAAAATCATGGTACAAGACCCCGTTGCGAAAAAAACAACCTTTTTTACAACACCGTATGGCGCCTATCAGCCGGAGATGTTCTTTTGTGATTTTACCGGAGGGGGTGTGCAACAAATTTTGCTTCAGGCGCCGACTGGGGGCAGTGCAGGGACGTCTGAGTTTTATTTGTTCGCAGACAAGAACAATAAGCCGGCGATTCTGCCTGTTCCGCAACCCTTGACGATTTCGGGCTCCTATCAGGATCATTACAAAGTGAAGTTGACGATCAAGGAGACGGGGGAGACTGTCGTTCTCGATTTGTCTGATCGCAAAAAAATCTATGAAGAAAATGGTGTCTACAAGAACGGGAAGCTGGTTTCTCCAGTAGAGGTATTACCTAACACCTTCAGCGTACTCAAGCCCATCGATGAGAACCGCGATGGCATCTGTGAATTAAAAGGGGAGCAGAGAGTCAGCGGTGTTGCCAACGCCGATACGATCGCGTATGTGGAGTCGTACTGGAAATGGGACAAGACGAGCTGGAAGCTGCAACGGGCAGTCGTGAGGAAAGCGGAAATGTAGGGGTTAGCAAGGCTCATTCAACCGCCCATTGTCAAGTTGGGCGGTTTACACCCGTTTGTAAAGGGGTATATAATTGAAAGGATATTCATATGTACTCAGATAAAAGGAGTTCAGGCTATGAGCACATGTCCGTTTTCCACCTTTTTTGGATTAAAAGGGAAAGGAAAAAGTGAATCTTTTTTTCAGGGGGTGAAGGAAAAGGGGGAAGTGCAGATTGTAGGGAAAAGCACACTCGCGAAGCAACTAGCAATGATCAACCTGACCGAAGAAGAACTGAGCATTGTGAAAGCACTTCAACCACTTATCATTCAAAATATTGAGGCTATTATTGATTACTTTTATGCCAGTATTGAAAATGAACCGCTTTTAATGAAAATTGTAGACCAAAACAGCACGATTGAACGGTTGAAACTAACGTTGAAGCGCCATATCTGCGAAATGTTTAGCGGACGCATCGACAGCGCTTACATTGAACAGCGTAGTAGAATTGCGGTTATTCATATGCGAATTGGCTTGGAACCAAAATGGTACTTGAGTGCATTCCAAAACATGCTGGTCTCCTTGATTGATATCTTGCAAAAAAACATCGCGGACAAGGACGAGTTCGTACAAGCCTTCACGGCCGTCACGAAGATTCTCAGCATCGAACAGCAAATTGTGCTGGAGGAATATGAAAACGAGCATGAAAAGGCACGGCGAGCGGATCAAGACAAAAAGGACGAGCTGCGAATCCTCCTGACCAATTCCGCACATGAGCTGGCAGCGGTATCAGAAGAAAACAGCGCGTCTGTGGTGCAACTGACAGAACAGTCGAGAGAAGTGCTTCGTTTTGCTGAAAATGGCACGGGCTTTTCCACGAAAGCACAAGAGCTGTCCCGAGAAGGCAAAGAAAAGCTGGAAAAACAACAGGAACAAATGTGCTTGATTCAGAGCAGCGTCAAGCAAATCTCGGAAGAAATGAACGCGATGGAGAAGAACGCCGAAAAAATCCAAGGGATTGTCGAGGTCGTGACGGCGATTGCTGAGCAGACGAATCTCTTGGCTTTAAATGCTGCGATTGAAGCAGCACGGGCTGGCGAACAAGGACGCGGATTTGCTGTCGTAGCCGATGAGGTACGCAAGTTGGCGGAACAGACGAAAAAGTCAGTATTCGGTGTGCGTGAGCTGATCGAAAAGACGAACCAACAGACAGTGGTTCTTTCGTCTGTTGTGGTAGAAATTCAAGCGCTAGTCCAATCGAGCACTGCGGTAGCAAACGAGACGAATGCCTTTTTTGAAGGAATCATGAGCGCTGTCTCAGACAGTAAAGAACAGAGCTCACGAATTCAGCGGGAGCTGGAAAACTTCTTCAAAGTCATGGAAGATATGAACCAAGCAGTGGCACAGGTAGCCAGCTCTGCGGATGAGCTATCGGAAATAACAGAAAACCTGTAGAAAAACAAAGATCAGTATTATGTTGTCGGTTCAAAGGGGCAATATTGGCGGCAATTACGCAATGGAGGACTGTAAACGTTTATGGAAACAACCGGACTTTGTCCATTGTTGCGAATGGCATGAATTTCCCCAGGCTCAACAAAATAGTATTCACCCGTGCTGACATGAGTTGTTTGTGCTCGTAGAACTTCATTTTCATTATTCGTTTGGACATAAATCATATTCGTTAACGTGCCTGAGACTACCAATTCCCATCCAAAAGAATCACCGTGATTATGCGGAATGGATTCTTGTTCTGTCGGCAGATGGATCAAGACCACTTCTACATGTGGCGTGGAGAATAATACTTTGCGCCCATAAGGGAGGTTTAGCGGCTCCGGGATGTATGGACCGAGTTGTTCCATGCAAGGAGACAGGGATACGAGAGCGTGTCTAAGCTGGGCAGGAGTAGGCGAAACAAGGGAGCCAAATGCTTGTTCCAGACGTTCCAGATTCATAAATAACCTCCCAAACGAAAGTCATACTCCCTACACCATATGATTAAATTTCAAGAGAAGTGATAGCCTGAGCTTGTCCAAAAGGAAATTATTTACCATTATTATTGCATTGTAAATCAACAGGATTACTTGAGTTTAAGGCGCTTTTAGAGAAAAAGCGTCTTTTTTGTGCTATCGACAATCAGTTCACTCACCACCTATGTCGATGTTTGTCGAAAAGGTTGACTTGTTTCGACACAGGGAATTATTTATTATTATCACATTGTAAATGAAGAGTCGTTTGTTTGATCAGGGGACGCTTTAGAATATAGAGCGCCTCTTTTTTTTTGTATGGACTTGGATTTCATTGGGGGATTTGTAAATGGAGAGGAAGAAAGGGCTACTAGCTAAAGGCATGCTCATGATCATGTTCACAGTTGGAGCATCGCAAGGGGCATTTGCTCAAGGAAACGTCCCAGTTGTATCAAAGACTTCGTACGCATCCATCGTGGAAGCGGATATTCCGGGGGTAGTAGCGCGTGTTTCTGCGAGTGTAGTAGCGATAGTTGGGAAACCGGAGGGGAATGAGAGCGGTAGAGATAACCGTTTTAATCTCGCTCATGGGACGGGTGTCATTGTTAAAGCGGACGGCTGGATATTGACGAACGCCCATGTCGTAAAGGATATGCGCAATCTCACAGTCATTACGGTAGACGGCAAGCAATACAGTGGAACCGTTACGAATATGGATGAAGAGAGCGACTTGGCTCTGGTGAAGATTCAGGCAACGGGCTTGCAGCCGGCAAAATTCGCTACCAATTATGCGATCCGTGTAGGAGAGCCAGTGATCGCGATTGGGACACCGATCTCTGTTTCGTTACGCAATTCAGCCACGCTGGGTATTATCAGCGGGGCAAATCGGTCGGTCAGCTCGACATATCGCTTGATCCAGACAGATGCTTCCATCAATCCGGGTAATAGTGGGGGACCACTCGTCAACGTAAAGGGCGAGGTCGTCGGGATTAATTCGATGAAATTCGTTTCAGTAGGGATCGATAATCTCAGCTTTGCGATCCCCGCAGATACAGCGCAATACGTCATGAACCACTTTTTTACGTATGGCAAAGTAAATCGTCCTTACTGGGGTGCAGAATTGGAGGAGAGCTGGGCAGCTGTGGTCGGACTTCCGACGAAAGAGCCGTTGCGCATTACACGCATTGAGCCGGGCTCACCAGCGGCAAAGGCGGGCTTTCAAGTGGGGGACGTCATTTATTCCATCAACCAAGCTCCGTTCAGTACATTGGTTGAATTCAATGAGCTGTTAAAAAAATACTTGCCAGGGCAAACCGTAGAACTCATGGTGCAGTCTGGTGGCGATATGGTTAAACGTAAAGTGCAATTTACCAAGTATTCGTAGAGGAAAAGGAAATGGGGAGAGCGTCATGGCTAAGAAGAATTGGAAGGTCCTTTGTGCAGCAACAATGCTGGCTGTCTCATTGACAACAAGTCAGGTAGCTTGGGCAGCAAATACACAAGCAGAGCAAAACGTAGAGGTAAAGCTTAAATTAAACGCGAGTAATGCGAAGGTAAACGGTGTTGATGTCACAGTCGAGGAGCCGTATCTCTCGCAAGGAACGACGATGGTTCCACTCAGTCTATTAACCTCCGCATTTGGAGTTGCGCTTCAGTATGACAACGAGAAGCAATTGATCGAGCTCATCTACAAGACAAAGAATGTGAAGCTTGCGCCAGGCAGCAAGGAAGTGTGGATCAATGGTAAGGCCGTGACCTTGACCGCATCGCCCGAGACGAAAAACGGCAAAACAATGGTGCCGCTCACGGTACTTACCCAAGGCTTAGGGCTTACGATTGTGATCGATGCCAAGACAAAAGACGTAAGCATCATGGGGGCAAAGCAAGGAGATGCCCTCAAGACGGACAGCTCCCTCGATAGCGATGTGGGCAAAACAAAGATTGGTGATAGCTATTATGGCTGGTCGATGAAGTACCCGACTGGCATGATTCAAGCGCATCAGAGCTTCCAAGGGAATTACGTCCTGTTCAAAGACGCCAAGGAAGCAACCTATTGGCTCGATGTTAGCATTGAGACGAACCAACCGGAGAATCTTTCAGGCAACGGATTATTAACCCGCTTGGCTGACATGACGGAAAATTCTATCCTGTCAAAAGAATACATAGCCAATGAAAAACAGCCGTATGCACGTCTGATCACGAAGTCTTCTGAAGGCAGTATGAATGAAGAACGAGCCTATCAAAAAGGGAGCAACATCTATTACGTTACGCTCACGCTAGAGAACGAGGTCGACTTCCGCAATCCTGCGAAATACAGTTTCTACAAAAGCTTGTTAGATAGCTTCACCCTAGACTTTCCGACCGGTGAAAAGTCAGTGAAGGACTTGTCCACAGTGGAAGGAAACTACCGTTGGTACAAGAACGATGACTTTGCCTTAAAAGTAAAAGTACCAGCGGAGTGGACTCCGAACTACAGTGAAGACATGCTCTTCTCTAATGATGCAGGTACAGAGTGGATGAAGATCAAGATTACCTCCAAGGAGCAAGGTCTTACGCTGGACGAGTGGGTCAAAGACCATGAAAAGCGCAATCGGGAAGATATAAACGAAAACTATATCAAGGTCAGTCCAGAAGTAGGATCTACCTCGATTGCAGGCGAGGCCGCAAAGGAACAGGAATACAGCTTCTTGGATGGAACGACCTGGTATACGTATCAATATCTATTTTTCACGAAAGGCAAGTACAAGTATTTGATTACGATCGCGTATATGAAGGATGAGCCTACGGAGGAAATAACCGACCTCACGCGTACGATCAAGCAGTCTTTATCCATCGATCCCTCGAAAATGAATCCGTCACTTGGGCAAATCGCGGATGATGATCAAATCGACAAGAATAAGACGGTCATCATCAAAGACAAGAATGCCACGTATTCACTGGAGATTCCAGAGTATTGGCAGGAAACAGGGGGAGAGAACGGAGGACGGTATTATGCATTTTTGGGTGGAGATTTTACTTTCCAGGCAATCCCCGGTAAATTGAGCGCCGTAAAGGAGCTCATCATCAAAAACATTGAGGAGAGCAAGGCAATCAAATTTACACTCAAAGAAAATAAAGCCACGACGCTGGCAGGTAAGCCTGCTCACAAGCTGCATGTCCAAGGAAACGAAGCGGGCGTAAGCTTCGAACGCACCCTCTACTTTATCGAAAAAGGAAACAGTACGTATTTACTGTATTGGTCGCTGGTGGATTCGGCTAAAACAAAGGCCGCAGAAGAGCGTCTGCAAAAAGTAGCGAATTCTCTTACGTTTACAAAATGATAAAGGAAGTAAATCTGAACGGCTGTCGGGATGGCAGCCGTTTTTTTGTCGACAACTAGCCTATATACCACCTATCATGGAAGTGCGGCAGCAAATGCCGTACAGGACGATTTGGGGAAGCGCCCCCGTCAGAATGTTCCGGACAAATGAGCTTTTTATTTCAATTTTGAGGAGGCATGCGCATGTCAACTGCCATAATCAGTGTACGCACCCACTAGAGGGGGCGTTGATCCAAACCACCTGTTATGATCGGGAGGTTTGGATGCAGATGAATCACAGATGGTATTTGTATGTCAATGCGTTGTCGTCCTTGGGATCACGGATGAATTTGATCGCGTGTAGCGCGTTGATTTTTACATTTGAACATAGTGCTTATTGGATGACCGCTTTTTTTGTGGCAAGACAACTAGGAGGGATGCTGTTTAGTCCCTTGGCAGGCATATTGGCCGATCGAATGGACAGAAGGCGTACCATGATCGCAAGCGACATGGGGGCAGGTCTTGCTATTGTGGCCATCGCTTTTTATCCGACACCGTATGTATTAATTGCAGCGGCTTTTCTCAATGGCATGCTGTATACGCTGTTTCATATTAGCTTTCAGGCATCCATGCCGCAAATTTTTGAGAGTGAGCAACTGGTTCAAGTCAATGGATTGAAGGTTCGGCTGGAATCATTGGTAGGCATCATAGGCTTCATGCTGGGAGGATGGCTGACAGATCATTATGGCTATACGATTGTGATCGTTTTGGATGCCGCCAGCTTTCTTTTCTCGGCATGGATTCTAACGAAACTTCGGTGGGAGGAGAAGGGGGACAATGCGCGAGCTGCGTCAAAAGCATCGAGCGGCTTTCGTGTCACCCTTCGCTACTTACGGGAAACACCCGTGCTTCTGACGATTAGTCTGTTAGCTTTTCTCGTATCGCTCAGTACGTCTGCGTATAATTACGGGTTGCCATTTTTGGCGGATCAATTGCGTAGTAGTGACGCTACTCTGCACGGATTAATGTGGACGGCGATGAGTGTCGGAGGCTTGATTGGCTCCTATGTGGCAGCTCGTTTGCGGATAAAGCTGGTGAATGGGATGCTCGTCGCTTATGCTGTTTGTTCCGTGGGGATTGTAGGGGCATTCGCGGCAAACCATGCTGTGTTTGTGCTTCTGCTCTTGGGTTTCGCGGGTCTTTTTTCCGGGGCAGCACAGGTTTATGAGAGCACACTTTTGCAGCAAGCCCCAAACGAGCTGCGCGGCAAGGTGATGGGGGTACAGGGGCTCTTGAGTCGAAGCGGGTTCTTTGCTGGTTTTCTCATGGCTCCATTCTTTGTGGGTGCCTTCACTTTATTTGGGATGCTGGTCTTTGCCCAATTGATGTTTGTCGCAGGACTAATCGGATTTGGCTTGTATCTTGCTTTTACTCCCAAAAAATAGAAATCCGGCCTCTCGATACACGTAGTCTTTTTTCCACCCTCTAACCATAGGATGTACCAGTTGGGAGGTGTCGGGATTGGCCGTATTTCGACCCCGTCGGCGTTGGAGAAACCCGCTTTCACGTACGAGAGCGTTTTTGATCGCATTGGTAATCTTTTTTGTTTTGACGATACAGACCCTTGTGTTTTTGCAAAATCGATTGGAGCCCACTCTCATAATCCTGGCGACGCAAAAAGCCGAGCAATTGGCGAAAGAGGCGATAACAGATGCTGTAACCAAGCGGATTTCGCAGCAAGGTGTCGACTTCAATCAGATTGTCAAAATCGAGAAGAACAACAAGGGGCAAATTCAGGCGTATCAGTTCAACTTCAAGGAATATGCAAGAATCGTGGGCGAGACAACAGCGAGAGTCCAGAATAAGCTCCAAGAGTTCGAGCAAGAAAAAGTAGACCGCACGATCCCGCTTGGTTTGGCTACAGGAAACTCCTTTTTGGCATCGATGGGGCCGAATTTGCCAGTGACTTTCGTGCCCATTGGCTCGGTCAAGACCAAGCTGGAGACAGAGCTGAAGGAAGCAGGCATCAACATGGTGCTGGCGACGGTTTATATTTTCGTGGAAGTCGATTTGCGCATCGTCATCCCTTTTGCGACTGAGGAGCAGACGGTCACGACAAAAATCCCGATCACCCATTCCTTGATCATTGGCGATGTGCCGACGTATTTGTATAACAACTCGGAAGGCAAGCCGGATGTACCGCGGATCCCTGGTGATACACCGAACAGCACTCCGTAATCGCTGAATAGGAAAAAGCGGCAGCGCGTTGCTGTCGCTTTTTTTATGCACTGCATTTCGAAAAATCCGAATATATAAACTTTTTTATTGCGCATAAAATGACAAATTATAACAGTTAAAATACGTTACCTTTATTTGGAAAATTATTAAATGTACCTGGCATATAGAATCGAACAAGCTAATGCAGGTTACACCCTTTTGCCGGAGTACTAAAAGGAGAAATTATATGCAAAAGAAAAAGCATATCTTAGTAGCATCCTCTATAACCACTGCTTTACTATTCAATGTATTGACACCAACTATGGCGATGCATGATGCAAGTAACTCAGCAAAAAGAAATGATGTGATAGAATCTTTATATAAATTAGATAAAAGTATGGAAGCTGCAGAAGGACTATCTGAGGCAGAGCTTGCTAAAAAAGTGTTTAATAGTCTTACTCCTGAAGCTCAACAAAAATTTGTAGATTTTATGGTAAAACAAAGTGAGACTGGTGATTCCAGTTTATTAGATTATCATGAGGAAGTGATAGGAAAGGTTGAGAAAGTCAATTATAAAATGGGAAAAATGCCTAATAAAACAGCGCTAAAAGCCGATCCATTGGATATCCTATCTACTAAACTTGATAGATTAAAATTACCTAGACCAGTCTACTATTCGTTTATGGCAGTTGGTGGGGGTATAGCAGCAGCCGCAGCTGATGGGCCATTACCTATTGGAGATATTATTGGAGTACTAATTGCTGTTGGTGCTGGAGCAGTTGTCGGATACTATTGGGATGAAATAGAGCCAAAGTTTGACGAAATAATAGAAGCATTTCAAGATTCATTTACTGCGATGGCTGATGAAATTGTAGAAGCTTTTAACTATCTTTATGCAAAAGGAATAATATACTACTATGATATTCCTAAAAGGCTTTTAAATGATAAAGGTGATGGTGTTGATTTAGGTCAGTTTGATAAGAGAATTGATGGGAAAACCAGAGAAAATGAAAAAACCGGTTGGAGTATTCAAAAAGATCGGGGCAATAAGCCTCATGGTGGAAGTGCATGGAAACTTAGAGATAGTAAAGGTAATCGAAAGGCTACATTGGATGATACAGGTAAAATCCTTCGAGAATAAGCTTGAGGAGGAAATTTGATGAATATCACTAAGATAGTTGAGGGCATATGGGGAAAGAAATGGTCTCCATCAGAGGATATCGAAAAAGATATAGAGTGTGATACGGCTCTCTTAGATCATAGCCATCTTGTGGCGGAACGGTTCCCACAAAAAAGTTTTACTCTGGATAGATTCCCCATGCAAATAAAAAATCAAACTGTTTTTGAACAGGTAAATATCTTTTTTGATATGACGAATGATAATCCTACCTTAATTCATTCCTATCTAAGAGAAGAAGAGAAATTTAAACAGGTATTCCGTAAACTTTGGGCGTACAATTCGGTTTGGATTGAAACAACATTACCTAATGTAAACGTGGAAATAGCGGCAGTTGCTCTAGATAGTGAGAATAAAAAAATAAGGGTTAAAGAGATTCATTCGGAATTGAAAGCATCTGATAGTATGAGTATGAAAATAAATAATCTGCATGATTTTGAATTATTCCTTGAATTAGGGCTTCGTGAGAAAGTCCCTACCGTTTTTATTTTTGAAGATATGAAGATTTGTGTATGGTCAAATTTTGATTTTTCGTTACCTTTATATTCGGGTGATGATAGATACACTGAGCTACTCCAAAGGATTTGTTCTACGGAGGGAATATATTTGCGCTCATTAACTGATTGATCATCGCTGGAAATGGGCATCGAACGCTAAGAGCCGCCGACAAGCTCACCATAGTGACTGAATAGAAAAAGCGACAGTGCACTGCTGTCGCTTTTTGTCGTGAAGGAACATGAAGAAGAGCGGGTTTGACACGAATACGATTAAAAATGGTTGGGTCTATGAATTGACGAGATCACTTATTAGGAAGGAAAATCGCGTCTATGGACTTGAAAAAACTACGCTACTTTATTGCAGTAGCAGAAGAACTGCATTTCAATCGCGCTGCGAGTAAATTGAATATGACGCAACCTCCTTTGACTCAACAAATTCAAAGTCTTGAGGAGGAACTTGGCGTGAAGCTGTTGGAACGGACCAAGAGACAGGTTCGTCTTACGGCAGCAGGCGCGATTTTCTTGGAGGAATCCAGGAGAATTGTTTCTCAGTTGGAACAAGCCGTTACGAGAACAAAACGGGCAAGCCAAGGGAAAATTGGACATTTGTCCATTGCCTTTGTAGATTCGGCAGTGGGTGGTATGCTGGTCAACGTCATAAAGGGATTTCAGGAGCGTTTTCCCGAGGTGGAGCTGTCTCTATTAGAAATGACATCCGCCGAGAAAGGGAAAGCTTTAGAGGATGGAAAAATTGATATTGGCTTCCTTCGTGTGGCAGAACCGTCCATCCATATCACTTCTCGCTTGTTTACCAACGAAACACTTGTTGCCGTACTGCCCAAGAATCATCCCCTTGCCGTAGAGCCAGCACTTTCTGTACAGGCATTGGCGGACGAGCCCTTTATTTTGTTTCCGCATCGGATGGGGACTTCTTTTCACGACTTCATTCTAAACTTTTGCAGGCAACATGGATTTTTACCTCGCGTCGTGCAGGAAGCTGTTCAAATGTATACCATTGTGAATCTGGTAGCTGCCGGTATGGGTATTTCCATTGTTCCTTCTTCAGTATCTGTTTTCCAACGCAGTGATGTGGTGTTTCGAACATTTATGGAAGAGTCACCTCCAGTCCCACTCTATGCCGCTTGGAAAACAGATAGAAGCGAGCCTGTTCTGGCAAACTTTCTAAATGTGATGGAAGAAACGACATCTTAGCCCGTTTTCTTAGGGTCAAACTCTGCGACGTCAGCTAATAGGTGATTGATTTGCTGCATGACCTGCGTATCTAGTTTGACTCCTGCAGCTTTGACGTTTTCTTTGATCTGTTCGGGGTTCGAGGCGCCAATAATAGCGGAGGATACATGGTGGTTTTGAAGAACCCATGCAACGGCAAGTTGCGGAAGCGTCAAACCGGCTTCTTGTGCGATCGGCTTGATTCGCTCTATTACCTGTAGAACTTCTTTTTGCAGCCATTGTCCGACCAGTTTATCGAAAAAGGGAGATCCGGCGGTCGAAGCCGCTCGGGAGCCCTCGGGTATTGGCTTGTCAGGTGTATATTTTCCGGAAAGAATGCCTTGCGCCAGTGGTGACCAGACAATTTGTCCGATTCCTTCACGCTCGCACGCTGGAATGACCTCGGCTTCAATCACACGCCACAGCATGGAATACTGAGGTTGACTGGCTACGAAGGGAACACGATATTCCTTTGCCAAAGCGGCACCCAGTCTTATTTGCTCTGCTGTCCATTCACTTACGCCTACATAGAGAACCTTTCCCTGCCGAATCAAATCGGAAAAGGCAAAAAATGTTTCTTCCAGCGATGTAGATGGATCAAAACGGTGTGCATGATAGACGTCAATGTAATCCGTTTGCAATCTGCGAAGGGAAGAGTGGCAGGCTTCCATGATGTGTTTGCGGGAGAGACCCCGATCGTTTTTTCCGGTACCGATCGGATGGAAAACCTTCGTGCACAACTCAATGCTTTCACGACGAATCCCCTTTAAAGACTCACCCAATATCGATTCTGCTCTCGTCTCCGAATACACATCAGCAGTATCGAATGTGGTGATTCCAGCGTCTAATGCAGCATGTACGCAGGCTTTTGCAGTGGTGTCATCTACTTGAGCACCGTGGGTGATCCAGTTTCCCAATTGAATCTCGCTTACGAATAAGCCGCTTTTGCCAAGTCTCCGATATTCCCTGTAGTCCTTCCCCCTTCCAAAATTAAACAGATTATAACAAGTATCATTACATATGAAAAATATATAAAATCATCATGATTAATATAAAAAATATATTATTCGGAGCACTCCGTATTCTAGACCAAGGTTTGTTAATTATTCACATTTTCTGCAATCATTTGCCGCTATGATGAAAGATGGATGTGATACCTATGAAGAAACAAAGGAAAATCCTCTTTCTCCTCATATTAGTGGCAGGAACTCTGCTCGATTGGTCCAGTAGTCAGCAAAAACAGGACGTCGATCTGTACACGATAGGAATTGTGATTGCCAATGAGGATCGAAAAGATAAAGTAGGGGGATTAAAGGCGGGATTACAATCGTTAGGTCTTAGTGAAGGAGTACGTGTTCAGTATGTGCCTGTTTATTTGAATACGGCTCGAACTCTTGAAGAGGAGCGCTCTCTTGTCCAGGACCTGATTTCCAAAAAGCCTAATGTCGTCGTCACGACAGGGGCGCACGAGACCTTTTTGATTCAACAGGAGACAACGACGGTTCCCATCGTTTTTATTGGTGTCGCTTCATTGGTCGAGCTACCACTTGTTGAAACAGAGGGGACGGTTACGTGTGGAATCAGCAATGGCCAAATGAATGTGATTGGGAAAAGGTTGGAGCTGACAACTCGATTGTTGCCTGACGCCAAGCGCATTCTGATCATTGCCGATTCTCATGCTCCTACGACAGAGCAAGCTATCGTAGAAGCAGGGTCAGCTGCTTCCTTGCTCGGTGTTCGCTTGCAGGTGGAGCAGGTTGCTTCCCCAAGAGATTTAGAGCTATTGCTCAGTAGGCTTTCTCCAGGAGAATACGACGCGATGCTTCCTTTACCTAGCTATGTTCTGGAAGACGCGATTACCGATTGCTTGCCTCTTTTGATCGAGAAGCAATTGTTTGTCATGGGCTCTTATCCTGAGCAGGTGAAGGCTGGTTTGTATGCCGCTTACGGTGTTTCTTTTCATGCACAAGGCATGCAGGCTGCTCATATGGTAGCGCGGGTGTTGGATGGAGTGCCGCCTACCGCACTGTCTATCGAATGGCCGGATGACGTGCGATTCGTTGTCAATGCGACTTCCCTGTCCAAGCTTCCGATTACCGTAACTGATCAACAGTGGTCACTGGCACAGGAATGGTATGGGGTGAAGAACAAATGAGGAGGAGCAGACTACCGCGCATCAATCGACTGAAGACAAAGATGCTCCTGTTTGGGCTGTGCATGTCCATCATTCCTTTTCTGATTCTTGGTTCAATCAATTTGCATACCAGTAAAGAAAAGGTTCGAGAAGAGGTAGACAGAGCCAATCAGATCTACGTGGAAAATACGTTGGCGCAGTTGGATATGCTTTTTTTACATACTTCCCAATCCATGCAGGTGGTTCAGCAGCGTTTTCTCAATGAGCGCCCTAGCGATGATGATGCTTATTTTTTGTTGAATACGTTATTGAAAACCTCGCCTTACATGGAGGAGGTCGCGCTTTTTCATCAGGATGGAGAGCCGCAGTTTTTGTTGAATCGCTGGAAGCACCAAAGACTGGACACAACAAGGGAGCAAGACAGCCAATTTCTTCCCACCATCCAGTCGGGAAAGCCATACATCGGAAGCATTGTCCGATCAGCGGAAGGGAAGCTGCTGGTAACGGTCGCGATCCCTCATGTATCCGCTAACGGTGTAAAAGGCGGCATGTACGCAAAGCTCAATGTAAAGCAGCTGCTTGAACAAGTCACGCTGCGAGCTCGATATGAAAACGAGGCCTATTTGTTTGTCACGGATGGGAAAAGTGATCGGTTTGCAGATCCGTTTATGCTGGGCAAGCCTTCTGATGGCTCCTTGACCTATTATGAACAAGCGGTTCCTCCATCCTGGACACTACCAGTTCGAACAGACAAGCCTGTTATCCGTACGTATCAAGCTTCCAATGGAGATGTCATGGTCAACTATGCCATGCGCTCTTCTGTCACACATTGGGTCATTATGCTGGAGCAGTCGAGCCAAACGGCGTTTGCTGCCTTTTCAAAATTGGAACAGTCTCTGCTTTTTACGACCTTATTCATCGCACTTATCGTGTTGGGGATTAGTATTGTATTTTCTGTCTCGTTTAGCCGATTAATGGAAAAGATCGAATCCGCTGTGCAAAAAATCGCAGGTGGCGACTTAACCGTGCGAATACCAGTGACGACCTCTGATGAAATTGGCAGACTAGCAGCGTCCTGCAATGAAATGGCACAGAGTCTGGAGACGAAGACCAATCAGCTTCTGGATGAAAAGAAACGGCTTGATCTTGTCGTCAGTGGTATGGGGATGGGGCTGATTCTCGTAGATGAATCTTTTCGCATTCGCTGGATTAACCAAACAGCGTCGGCGTGGTTCCAGGATGCGGCGAATCTCCTAGGGAAAGACTGCCACCTGACGATTGGTCAGCAATTCAGCTCATGCAATAGTTGCATGCTCCGAACGCGACAAATGGTAAACGAAAAGCAGACTGACCTTATTTCGTCTAGAGTCGATCAGGATGGACGTGTCCGCTCTTATCGCCATCAGGTTTTCCCTCTGCATCCGGAGAAAGAGTCGTCTGCTTTTCTGGAGGTTATCGAGGACATCACGGAGAAACGAGAGCTGGAAGCCGCAATCGCACAAGCAGACAAGCTCGCTGCTATTGGACTCTTGGCGTCGGGCATCGCTCATGAAATCAATAATCCATTAGGTATTCTGTCGTTGTATGGACAAGACTTGCGAGACCGTCTGGTGGAAGAGGATATTCGAGAGTTACAGGACACAGGAGAGCTTACCCAATACTTGGACACGATGGACAAACAAATTAACCGTTGCAAGGAAATCACGACCCGATTGCTGCACTTTTCGGGGAAATCACCCGTTATCGTAGAAAAAGTAAATATTCATCAAGTCCTATCAGACATTCTCATTCTTCTGTCCCATGAAATACGTGTCAAACAGGTAACGGTGAACCAGTCTCTGTCGGCCTCTGCACCGTTTCTTCTTGCTACCCCCGGACAGCTTCAGCAGATTTTGCTCAATCTGTTAACCAATGCGCTGTACGCGACCGAGGAGCGAGGAACTATTGAGATAGCAACGGATTCTCCATCGGTTGATAGACTCCGTCTGTGGATCAGAGATGATGGATACGGAATACCCGCAGCAGATTTGCCACATGTTTTGGAGCCCTTTTATACAACCAAGCCTCCTGGAAAAGGGACTGGTCTCGGGTTATCGGTCTGCTACGGGATTGTGACGAATTTAGGCGGAGAAATCGAGATCGAAAGTACGCCAAACATAGGCACGACTGTTACGGTCATCCTGCCGTCGGCAAAGGGGGAATGAACAAAAGATGCACACTGACACTCGTATACTCATTGTTGATGACGAAGCGGATTTCCGCCATCTATTAACCAGTCGATTGAAGAGAAAGGGATATACCACGCTGGAAGCATCTGACGGAATCAGCGCACAGAAGCTAGTAACCAGCGAAACGATTCATGTCATATTGCTTGATTTGAAAATGCCCGGGATGGACGGTCTCTCCTTTCTGCAATGGTGCAAGGAAACCACTCCTGCGATTCAAATCATTGTTGTGACGGGACACGGAACCATCGAAACAGCGATCGAAGCAATGAAACGCGGCGCTTATGATTATTTGACAAAGCCTTACAACCTCAATGAATTGGAGGTTTTGATTTCCAAGGCCGTCGAAAAACAGCAGTTGACCGAGGAAAACCAACAGTTGAGAGAAGCTCTATCGACAAATGGAAAAACGACGTTTCAAATCGTTGCGGAAAGCCCGAAGCTAAAAGAGGTCCTAGCTACTGCCAAGCGAGTAGCCAGTACGGATTTTCTCGTTCTCTTGAAAGGGGAAAGTGGGACAGGGAAGGATGTCATCGCGAGACTCATATATGAGTATAGTGAGAGAGCATCAAAGGCATTCGTACCGATCAATTTGGGAGCAATACCAGAAACGATGCTGGAAAGTGAACTGTTCGGGTATGAAAAGGGAGCCTTTACAGGCGCAACTGCTCAGAAAAAGGGGCTGGTAGAGATTGCCCATCAAGGAACGCTCTTTTTGGATGAAGTAGGGGATTTGCCTTTTCCTTTGCAGGTCAAGCTACTCCGTTTTCTGGAAACCGGTGAATTTCGCCGAATAGGGAGCCCGATTCTGCACAAGGTGGATGTTCGGATCATCGCTGCTACCAATGCCGATCTGGAAAAGAAAGTGGAAGAAGGAACGTTTCGATCCGATCTTTATTTCCGGCTGCATGTCATGGATATAACGATTCCACCTCTCACGCAGAGAAGCGAGGACATTTTGCCACTGTCTGCTTTCTTTTTGAATCGCCTCAAGCGTAAGTATCCAGTCAAACCGCTTTCTGTGAAAGCGCAGGCAGCTCTTTTGGCCTACTCATTCCCGGGGAATGTTCGGGAGTTGGCTCATATGATCGAACGCGCAGTCGTTTTGGCAAAAGGAGAGGAGATAGACGACAAGGATCTCTTTCCACACGAACAGCCAGTACCTCACAACCCGTCAGATCGAAAGCTCCTTTCATCAGCAGAAACGAGCGAGGAAGAGGCGTATTTACTGAAAAATGTAGAGCGAGAACATATCAAGCATGTGCTGGATGTTTCCCAATGGAACAAGACCAAGACAGCTGAGAAGCTGGGGATCAGCGTACGTAATCTGTATCGAAAAATCGAAGAGTACGAGCTGCGACCGTGACATTTTGTCGCGGACTGACCATGACATTTTGGCATGGTCTTTTCTTTTTCTTGCTCTTTGGAAGCGCCAACTCGTTCGTTTTCCAGCTTTTATGGCTTGGCACGCCTCTTGCTATTCTTACCCTAGTGAATACACGATCAACATGGAGGAGTGAGACCTATGATCAAAAAAGAGAAGACAGGCTGGAAGAAGCTGTCCATGGTTGTAGTGGCGATGCTGGTCTTTGCTGGCTGCGCTACACAGCAGACCGCCCAACCCACCTCAACAGCGAGTGAGGCATCGGGAGCAATCAATCTAGATTCCTACACCCCGCCTAGTATGGACAAGGTGCCAGAAGGGCCATTGGGAGAATCGATTAAGTATGGACATAAGTTAATGAATGAAACGAGCACAGTGATCCCTGAATATACAGGGAATAAGCTCTCCTGCTCTAGCTGTCACGGTAATGCCGGAATGGATGCGACTTCCCCTTTAACCGGTGTCACCGCAGTCTACCCCCAGTACATTCCAAGGTCTGGAAAAGTGGTTACCATTGAAGATCGCATCAATGGTTGTTTTCAACGAAGCATGAACGGAAAGCCATTGCCTTATAACAGCGATGAAATGAGAGCGATGGTAGCCTATCTGTCGTATATCTCAACAGATGTACCAGTAGGCATTAAAGAGCGCCCGTGGATAGAGAAAAATGATTTGAAGAGCGTACCTCAACCGAATGTGGCAAATGGAGAAGCCCTCTTTCAAAAATCGTGTTTACAATGCCACGCAGCTGATGGTTCAGGAACAGGACCAAACTCTGGACCAGCCCTATGGGGAGATAACTCCTTCAATATTGGTGCAGGTATGGCCCGTATTTCCAAAGCTGCTGGCTACATTCAGCGCAATATGCCTCTAGGGGAAATGGGCGGTATTAAGCAAGGCTCGTTAACCGATCAAGAAGCAGCGGACCTGGCTGCCTATATTTTGTCCAAGCCACGTCCGGACTTTGCCAAAAAGGCACAAGACTGGCCAGCTGGAGGCGTTCCAAAGGATGTGCCGTATGAAGTAGACAGCGCCAAGAAGAAGCAATAGGAACTCAACGCTTGGCCCCAAAAACGTCACCTGCATGCAGGCGGCGTTTTTTTTTTTGAAACGGATTGGACGAAACTTGCTGTACAATTGAACAAGAGACTTTTTTAGGCAGAAAGTAGGTAGCAATCAACATCGGATTACTCAAATAGGAGGGTTCCAATGAACAGGAGCTTGCATAAGGGCATTATTTTCGATATGGACAATACCTTGTTGCAATCTAGAATCAACTTTTCAGCAATGAAACAGGCCATTTTTCAGCATTGGGTGGATCATGGCATCTGTGAGCCAACCATAGAGTGGGAGAAGCATACCGCCTCTCAATTGATAGAGATTGGGAGACAATCAGAGCGAATGACAAGTGAGTTGGAACAAGCGATGTGGGAAGCAGTTACCGCGATCGAGAAGGAAGGGATGCATGGAGCTGTCCTGGAGAAGCATGCGGTGGAAGTACTGGATCAGTTGAAAGAGAACTACCATTTGTATATATTGACCAACAATGCCTATGCTGCTGCAGTAGAAGCATTGAAAGAGACGGGTATCGCATCCTATTTTGACGAAATCGTGGCCCGTGAACAAATGACGACCTTGAAGCCGTCTCCATCGGGCATTCACTATATTCGAAATCTGCGCCCTGATTGGCCTGACTCTGCATGGACGATGATCGGCGATTCGTGGATTGATGGAAAGGCGGCCACCGATGGACAAGTAGCGTTTATTTCGTATCAAGGGAACCAGCTGGATATGGAGCGCCATGAGGTGAAACCAGTGGTTTACATCACGGATTTACTAGAGCTACTAAGAGTATTAGAGGCGTAATTTGAGGCGCTGTGCATATTCGATCCGAAAAAGATAGATATGAGAGAGAAGTGTATATGATTTGCAAAGTTACTAAGATTACATGTAAAAAGGCTGTCGAAACGTTCTCGACAGCCTGAGCCGTCCAACAATCGGACAACTTCTCTACCAGTTGCAGCAAGAGGAAACCATTCAGACGCATGTAGTCAAATTAATTAATTTAGGTAATAGGTATAGATTGAGTAAGCGTTACTCATAGACGAGTCGGAAGAAGCTCTGGCTGCTCTTAAATAGTATGTCTCGCCAGCAACGACTTGCTTATCAAATGAATGACGAGAGTAGTCTGCTCGGGTACCGCCAGGGCCAGTGTTTTGCACCATTTCAAGCCAAAAATCCTGATACTTGGAAGAATTTATATCACCACGGGCATAAGCAAACTGTACTCGAATGGTACCAGACTTTTCAGCAACGAACTTATAATAATCAAAATTGCTATCGTCTAAATTACCATTAATTTGTCCACCGATTGAATATGGATTAGCCGATTCTCTATTGTTGTTAGGCTCATAGTCGTAATATATGGCTCCTGCAGTGTTCATGAATTCCGGAGATTTTGCTTCTACTTCTGTAGCAGTAGCAGAAATGGAGAGACTAGCTAATAGAGTGAGAGAAAGAAAACCAGCAACTACCTTTTTCATCGATATACCTCCGATTATTAGTATTAATGGTACAAATTGAGAGTATAATACATTTGATGGAAATTCAATATTTTTTTGTAATATTTTAACTTATTTTGTAATATATGATGACTTTTTGTGTCATATAGTGGGAAGTAAGGTGATAGATTGACAGAAAAGCTGAAAGAGTAGTTTGAACTGTTAAGCACATTGCCAATTGATAAAAATATGCTATACTTTGCCTAACTGAATACCAGCCTTCAGGGTAGGGTGCAATTCCCGACCGGCGGTAATGACGAACGCACGTCTGAGCCCGCGACTCGCTATCGTAAGCAGTTGATAGCGACTGACTTGGTGCAAATCCAAGGCCGACGGTACAGTCCGGATGGGAGAAGGTATTTGGAACGGCCTGTTTCGCTGTTTTTTTCAAAAAACGGTAGAAACAAGGCTTCTTTCTGAACGCCCTGAGCATAATATTCATGGGCGTTTTTATTTTTCATAAAACTTCATAGCGACAATCTTCAGGGCAAGGTGAAATTCCTGACCGGCGGTAATGGCGTACGTACGTCTGAGCCCGCGACTTGCTGACCACACTTGCAGCGACTGATCTGGTGAAAGTCCAGAGCCGACGGTACAGTCCGGATGGAAGAAGATTTTGTGCTTTCTTCATTTGTTTTTTGGAAAAATGAATGAGGTAAGGCTTCTTTCCCTATGCCCTGAAACGCTTTGAGGTTTCAAGGGCTTTTTGTGTTTGGCTGGAATGATGGAACAGAAAGGAGTGCGGTATGGAACAGGACAGCAAGTACATGGATCTGGCGCTGGAATTGGCACGATCGGCACGAGGTCAAACCAGTCCGAATCCCATGGTCGGAGCTGTGATTGTGAAAGATGGAACCATCGTCGGAATGGGAGCGCATCTGCGAGCAGGAGAGCCCCATGCTGAGGTGCACGCACTTCGGATGGCTGGGGAAAAAGCGCAAGGCGCGACCGTGTACGTGACCTTGGAGCCTTGCAGTCACTATGGGAAAACACCGCCGTGTGCAGAGGCGTTGATCGCAGCTGCTGTACGTCGTGTCGTTGTAGCGACGCTCGATCCGAATCCATTGGTGGCGGGACGAGGAGTGGAGATGCTGCTGGCCGCAGGAGTGGAAGTAGCGGTGGGCGTGAGAGAAGAGGAAGCGAAGGCGCTCAATGAAGTCTTTTTCCATTACATCCAAACCAGACGTCCATTTGTGACGGTAAAGACGGCCAGTACATTGGATGGGAAAATCGCTTCGTTCACGGGACACAGTCGATGGATTACTGGAGCAGAGGCTCGGTCAGAGGTGCATGAATTGCGCAGGCAGCACGATGCGATTCTCGTTGGGGTTGGAACGATTCTCGCGGATGACCCACTGTTGACGGCGCGTCAGGAGAAGCAGCGTTTTGGAAGTCAGCCAGTTCGCGTGATTTTGGACAGCCAATTACGGACGCCGCTGGATGCCCGTGTGGTCCAAAATGCAGATGCGAAGACATGGATCTTTGCGACAGATTCAGCCCCAAAGGAAAAGCAGGAGCTGTTTGCGGCAAGAGGAGTAAAGGTCATCACAACGGCAGGGGCAATTCGCGTGGAAAAGGTGCTAGATACGTTGGGAGAGCTGGGAATTACCTCGCTGCTTGTGGAAGGCGGGCAGGAGGTCAACGGCTCCTTTTTGCAGGCGAGAGCGATTCAAAAGGTCGTGAGCCATATCGCGCTAAAGCTGATCGGGGGAAGCGGTGCGCCTTCGCCATTCGGAGGTCAAGGCTTTGCGACGATGGGAGAAGCGGTACAGCTGGCAAATGTCACGATCACGCCGATCGGGAAAAGCGATGTACAGATCAGCGGGTACCCACAATGGGAGGATCAGACGTAGCGAGTGAGGAGGAAAGAGCATGTTCACAGGACTGGTCGAAGAAGTGGGCGTGTTGGAATCGATTCAAGGGAACGAGCAGGCGAGTCGACTGGTCATCCGCGCACAGCAGGTACTCGAAGGGGTGAAGCTCGGTGACAGTATCTCGGTCAATGGTATTTGCCTTACCGTTACTTCTTTTACCAATCGCCAGTTTAGCGTCGATGTGATGCCAGAGACGATGAATAAGACGAGCTTGCGCCAATTACGCAGTGGACAGCGAGTGAATTTGGAGAGAGCGATGCGACTGGGGGACCGATTCGGCGGGCATATCGTCTCCGGACATGTAGACGGGACCGGAATGGTTGCTTCACGAGAGGTAAATGCGAATGCCGTCGTGTTTCGGATTGAGGCCGAACCGCAGCTGTTGAAGTACGTTATTGCCCGTGGATCGATTTGCATAGATGGCATCAGCCTCACTGTGGTGGACGTAAACGATAGCGGTTTTACCGTTTCGATCATACCGCATACGCTGGCGAATACGAGTCTTGCAGACAGACGACCTGGGGACTTGGTGAATCTCGAAACGGATGTCATCGGCAAATATGTGGAGCGTTTGTTAGGTTATCAAAACCATGGCACTACTGAAAAATCTGGCGGGCTCAGTCTGGACTTTTTGCAGGAAAACGGCTTCGCGTGAGTAGGAGGGAGAAAGCATGTTTCACAGCATAGAAGAAGCATTGGAAGATTTGCGTCAGGGCAAGGCGGTCATTGTGGTAGACGATGAGGATCGGGAAAACGAAGGAGATTTTGTCTGCATGGCCGAAGCGGCTACGCCTGAAATGATCAACTTCATGGTCACACATGGCAGAGGACTTGTTTGCGTACCGGTGACAGAAGAGCACGCGACTCGCTTGCAGCTCCAACCGATGGTGAATGCCAATACAGACAAGCAAGGAACGGCTTTTACCGTGTCTATCGATGAAGGGAGTACACATACAGGGATATCCGCTCATGAGCGCTCTCAGACGGTCTTGGCGATGCTTGACGAGCAGAAGGTCGCAGACGATTTCCGCAGACCGGGACATATTTTTCCGTTAATCGCGAAGTCTGGCGGTGTATTGCGCAGAGCGGGACATACGGAGGCGGCAGTTGATTTGGCTCGCTTGGCGGGGGGCATTCCAGCGGGAGTGATCTGCGAAATTATGAATGAAGATGGCTCTATGGCACGTCTGCCGCAATTGGTAGAGATCGCGCGCCGCTTTGATCTCAAGCTGATTACCATTGCAGACTTGATCGCGTATCGGATGCGGACGGAATCCATGGTGAAACGGGAAATCGAAGTGCAGCTTCCGACTGCCTACGGTGATTTTCGGATTGCCGCTTACACGAATGAGCTGGATGGCAAAGAGCATGTGGCTCTCATCAAGGGAGAGATCCGACCGGATGAGCCTATTCTCGTCCGCGTGCACTCGGAGTGCTTGACAGGAGATGTTTTCGGCTCTCATCGCTGCGACTGCGGCCCACAGCTGCACGCAGCATTGAAACAGATCGAAGCGAATGGACGCGGCATTTTATTGTACATGCGCCAGGAGGGCAGAGGCATTGGCTTGATTAATAAGCTGCGTGCCTACAAGCTGCAGGAGGAAGGCTTGGATACGGTTGAGGCCAATGAAAAGCTAGGATTCGCCGCTGATCTTCGAGATTACGGTATTGGTGCGCAAATTTTACGAGATTTAGGGGTGCAACGCATGCGGCTTTTGACCAACAACCCACGAAAAATCCGCGGGCTTACCGGTTACGGATTAGCAGTAGAAGAACGGGTGCCGCTTCAAACGCCAGAGCATCTGCACAACAAACAGTATCTATCAACAAAACAAGAGAAGCTGGGTCACCTGCTTCATCTGAACGGATAAGGAGAGGGAATAAACGATGAGAACATTCGAAGGACATTTGGTTGGAACAGGCTTGCGTGTAGGGATTGTGGCAGGACGCTTTAACGAATTAATCGTAAGCAAGCTGGTCGGAGGGGCTCTCGATGCCCTGAAGCGTCACGGCGTAGAGGATGAACAGGTAGACGTGGCATGGGTACCGGGCGCGTTTGAAATTCCGTTGATCGCCAAAAAAATGGCGGAATCCGGTCGCTATGATGCGGTTGTTACATTGGGAGCTGTCATTCGTGGCTCCACTCCACACTTTGATTATGTCTGCAATGAGACCGCGAAAGGAGTTGCGTCCCTATCACTCTCGACTGGGATACCCGTTATTTTTGGTGTTTTGACGACAGACAATATCGAGCAAGCTATCGAGCGAGCAGGAACCAAAGCAGGCAATAAAGGCTGGGAAGCAGCAACGGCAGCGATCGAAATGGCTAACTTATCTAAGCAGTTCGCCTAATCATTTCATATGGGTAGGGAGATAGTTCAACGGGGGCTTCGGCTCCCGTTTTCTATTTTTTTGGATAAAGTAACCACAGATAGGTCAAAGTAAGAAAGATTTTCCTGAAAAAAAGGGGGATCTAGCATGAAGCCGACTGATTGGTGGAGAGCGCAAGTAGAGGCCATACAAGCAAAGCAGCGCATCAGTTCGGTTCAAGCGCGGCGAAGCGAACAAATTACACCGGATACGGTAAAACAACGCATGCAAAACGTGGATGACCTCAGCAGCTTGTCATTGAAGATGAATGACGAGGAGGTACACGTTTTTTTTCTCGATACGCTGGTGGATGTGTCTCAGATTTATGAGAATGTCTTTCTTCCGTTGCAGCGTTCCGATGGTAAAGATCCGATGCAGACGCTCCCTTTCTCACAGGAATGTCTTCTTGACGATATGGAGACGTTGATGAGTAACTTGCTACGCGGTCATACCATCTTGTTTTTCCTGGAAAGGGATCTCATTCTGCATATGAATACATTTCAGGTCGCTCATCGTTCCATTACGAAATCCGAGACGGAGGCGACCGTCCTTGGACCGCAAGACTCCTTTGTTGAAATGCTGGAGATCAATTTGTCCTTGCTTCGGAGAAGACTCGCTACACCTCATCTGAAAGTATCGAGCTACACGATTGGCACCGAGGCGCACAACAAGGTAGCTGTAATTTATCTGGAAAACATCGCGAACGCAGAAAATGTGGAGCGCGTGAAAAAACGGCTCGCCAATGTCAATTACCCTGGATTTGTCGGGATGCCTGTCTTAAAGCAGATGCTGGAAGACAAGCCGTATTCTCCATTCCCGCAATTTGGCTTGACGGGTCGGCCTGACAATGCAACAGCAGCCTTGTTGGACGGCAGGATCGTGATCATGCTGAATGGCAGTCCGGAGGCTGCCATCTGTCCAACGTCCTTTCTGGAGATGTTTAGCAGCCCCGAAGACTTTTACAATCGATGGTCTACGGCGAGCTTGCTGCGGATGATTCGCTTTTTCGGATTGTTTATCACCATTATGCTCACCTCCAGCTACGTCTCTGTCTTGACGTATCATCCGGAAATGCTTCCTCCCGCTTTGCTGACGATTTTGTCTGAATCGCGCAGTCGGGTGCCTTTTCCGCCCGTGATCGAGGTACTCATTATTGAGCTCGTCATCGAGATCTTGCGGGAAGCGGGGATACGCATGCCGACTAAAATCGGCCAGACAATCGGTATCGTTGGCGGTATCGTGATCGGGACAGCCTCTGTACAAGCGGGGTTAGCCAGTAATATCCTGATCGTCCTTGTTTCTGTATCGGCACTACTTTCTTTTGTGCCACCCAATTTTTTGATGAGTAATGCGATTCGGCTCGTGCGCTATGGTTTCATCCTGATGGCAGGTGTATTGGGCATGTACGGACAGATGCTGGCCCTGTCGTTTTTATTCGCGCATTTGCTCAACCTGACTTCGCTCGGGACTCCGTACATGACCCCGGGAGTTCCGCGTCAATGGACCGATTTGATGAATGGTCTCGTACGTGCACCATTGAGGTTTATCGTCAATCGCAACCGCATGTCTCGGGCAAAGCAAAAGCATGTCCGGCCAGTTGGGGAGGATTAGGGAGATGGATAGAGGGAGAATTGACAGCCTGAATCCGATCCTGGTAATCGGATTGATCATGAATACGATGGTGGGAGTTAATTTACTTGGACTGGCTCATTCTGCTAGTAAACTAGGCTACAATCTGTGGTGGTCTCCGATTTTGTTGGGGTGCATCGTCAGCTTAACGTTAATACCGATGATGGCCTTGTGTCGTCGCTATCCAGAGGATAATTTGTTTCGGATTCACGAAAAGCTGTTGGGAAAATGGCTGGGACGCTGTTTCAATATCTTGATTATCGTCTACGCCATTTTGAATGTATCTACCGCCAATGAAGGATATGTCAGACTGGTGCAAACCTCCATGCTGAGCAATCAGACAGCCACATTGCCGTTGCTCGGATTGACTTTGACGATGGTCTACATTACAAATGGCGGCATCAAATTGATCGCGCGTTTTTGCCTGCTAACCTTCTTTTTTACGGGCTGGATGGTTTTACTTTTGCAGTACGGATTTCAAAAGGGAGGATTCACGCATATTTTTCCTCTTTTTAATACAGATTGGCGCAGTATAGCTGAAACCGTGCACAATTCTTACGCGAGTATGCTTGGGTATGAATTGGTCCTGTTTTTCTACCCGTATATCCAAGAGAAGAACAAGGCACACAAGCATGTGCTAATTGGGGTATGGATCGTGGTTTTGTTGTATGTCATGATCTTGATCACAAGCGTAGCTTATTTTTCTGAATGGCAAATGGAAAATCTCATTTATCCCATTTTGAATTTATTTAAGGCTGTAGAGCTGTCTTTTTTGGAGCGGATCGAAAATCTCGGGATTGGTCTCTGGGTCTTCCTCATTCTTAGCACGAGTACGGGATATTTGTGGGTTGCGCGTACAGGTCTTGAAGAAATGGCAGAAAAGACTCGGCTGTGGCATCTGCTTTTACCTACCATCATTTCGTTTTTATTCATTGTGGGGCCATTATCTGTAGAAAAACAACGCTACATTTATGACAAGGTGACTGTTTATATAGCCTATGGGTTGATCTTATGGCCTATTTTTTTGTTATTGCTTCATTCTTTGAGGTTCGGTAGAGGAGAGCGGGTATCATGAAGAGGGCGAGCTGGTTCATTGTTGTTACGGTTATCCTCTTGCTCAGCCTTTGCGGGTGCGGAAGCGAACTCGAACGGCCAGCACTGGAAGACATGGCCATGATTGGGGTTATGGGCTTTGATTATGTGGATCGTGAAAAGATAGATGTCACCGTATCCGTACCGGTTCCCTCCAAAAATAAGGAATCCACGCAGGTGTACTCGACTTTTTCCTCGATGACGAGCGAGGCGATGCTGAATCTCGCGACAAAAGCAGAGAGGACCATGTCTCTCTCTCAATTGCGTGTGATTTTGTTCAGTGAAGAATACGCCCGCAAAGTAGGGATCGGAAAAGTCATCCTTGATCTCTATCGCAATCCGATTGTAGGAGAAAATGTATACATTGCCGTCGTACAAGGAAAAGCGAAAGATGTCATCAAAAGAACCTATAACCACAGGCCGGAAATCAACACGTATTTGAACAGCTTGCTCCGTCCGCGAGTGGAAACGGCCTTTTCGTCTTTTGCGACCATTCACGATTTTGTTTTTATGATGACTAGCAATACGATGGACCCCAATCTTCCTTATCTTATCCACAGTGACGGAGATATTCAGATCACCAAGGTGGCCCTTTTTCGAGTGGACAAGATGATCGGAATGTACTCACAGCGAGAGGGGAAGCTGGTTCAGGGGTTTCTGGGTAGAAAGCGCTTGCCCCGTATGAGCTTCGAGTTCAAGCACGAGGCGAAGACAGGTAAAAAACAAACGGAAAAGGTCGTCTTCGATTTTGTAAGGGCAAACACGAAAGTAAGAAGCAATGGCAACATGAAAAAGCCTGTCATCCACATCGATCTTCGGGTGAGAGGGATGCTGGTGGGCTATTCAGGCAGCAAGGATTTGGAGAAGCGGGGTCAATTTCGGACCATGGTTCAAGAGCTTGAGAAACGGATCAGTAAGGAAAGCATGGAAATGCTGGTACGTTTTCAAAAGCAAGGGGTTGACCCGTCGCAGCTCGAGGAGAGCATTCGCCAAAAATATGTTGGCAAATGGACACGCGAAACGGGTCTCGCCCTCTATAAAAAAGCAAAATTCAATATCAAAGTTCATGTGGACATCGTCGGTTTTGGCACACTGAAATAAAATAAGGAGCAGCAGCATTCCGCTGTGGTTAGAACAGACGCTTGAATTCGCGCCAAATCGCACCCAAAGTACGGCGATTTACATTTTGGAGCTTGCCGTACAACAGGTTCGTCAAACCAATAAAGGTGAGCTCCTGATCTTTCGTATACGGATACCAATTGAATTCACGCTTGCGTTTGCCCGGATCATGGATGACAGAAATGCTGTGCGTAAAGGCTTGCAATCCTGAAGGCCCGCGATAACGGCCGATGCCACTCTGTTTGACCCCGCCAAAAGGAAGGTGGGGATTGGCGTAGCTGATTATGACGTCGTTGATGCACACATTGCCGCTATCGAGCTGACGAGCTACGCGATCCGCTTTTGTTTTATCGCCTGACCAGACAGAGGCATTCAGCCCGTACGGTGAGCTGTTAGCCAGGCGAACAGCCTCCTCTTCGGTGGCAAAAGTCATGATGGGCAACACTGGACCAAAGGTCTCTTCCCGCATGATTTTCATCTCAGATGTCACGCTTGTGAGAATGGTCGGCGCGATATACATGCTGTCAGAGGAAGGAAGTCCCCCGGTGACCGCAGTCGCGCCAGCGGCCAGTGCTTCGCTCACATGCTCACGGACAATTCCGATTTGTTGGGAAGACGTCATCGAACCGACCTCGGCCTGATCCGGATAGCTTTGGCGCAATGCTTTTGTCTTTTCGATGACCAGCTGGAGAAATTCAGGATATACCTTTTCATGGACAAAAAGCCGTTCGACAGACATACATACCTGTCCCGAGTTCGTAAAAGCCCCCCACACCGCGCCATTTGCTGCTCGCTCCAGATGAGCGTCTTCGAACACGATCATCGGGTCTTTGCCACCCAGCTCCAATTCAACAGGGATCAAATGCTCCGCCGCCGCCGCCATAATTTTTTTGCCTGTCGCAACAGAGCCTGTAAAAAATATTTTATCTGGGCGAGCAGCCACTAGCGCCTGTCCAGCTTCGCGTCCCCCATGAAGGACGGTCACAACTCCATCTGGCATTGAAACAGCGGAAAACACCTCTTCAATGATCAGTCCGGCAGAAGCAGTCACCTCGGAAGGTTTTAAAATAACGGTATTGCCTGCTACGAGGGCAGATAATACGGGAATGATGGCCAGCTGAAACGGATAATTCCACGGAGAGATGACCGCGACTACACCCATTGGCTTGTAGTGGATATACGATTTCTTCGGCCACAGCACGATAGAGGTTGGTACCGGCTGATCGGCCAGCATCTGATAAGCATATTTTTCATAAAAACGGATCGTGTCGACAGTGACGAAAATTTCGGTCATGTACGCTTCCAACGTAACCTTTCCGGTAGCCTCACTAATTTTTCGGGCAATTTCTTCGCCGTGATCGACTAAATAGTGCCGCAACCGTGTCAAATAGTCCAGACGCTCGGCCAACGATGTAGTAGACCAAGCTGGAAAGGCAAGGCGCGCACGTGCCATCGCGTCTTCTACTTGTGCTGGAGTCGCTTCCTGTAAAGAGCCAAGCTGCTCACCAGTGGCGGGATTTTGCAAAGACATGACTGTCATCATGATTCACCTCGATTCAGGAGAGTAGGATTCAGTTGAGAAGAGTGTATACATCAAATGGGCAAAGGTCTGTTCAAAGCGGGCAATCGCTTCTTCCGGATTCTGTAACTCATCGAGTAAAAATTGAAAAAGGAATCCATCGATTGCAGAGTAAATGAGTGAGACTGCGGAGTCTTCGTCGATGGTCAAGGAAGTTTGTTCTTCGAGCTGCAATCGTACGAGCATACGAGAGATGAGCTGATGCAGACGGGATCGAATGACTTTTACCTGTTCACCAAACACTGGAACGTACATGGCCTGTACCTGCAAGTCATACCAGAGCCGATGCAGCTTTCGATTTTCTTGTAGACTACGGCACAAAACACGGCCTAAAGCTGCTGACCATTTTCCGGATGGAGCTGCGAGTACTTCGCGTTCCAGCTCCTCCATAAAACGTCCTTTGTAGCTAGAGATTACAGCGAGCAAAAGCTCTTCTTTGCTTGCAAAGTAATAATGCAGAATGCCAAGTGAGACGCCAGATTCCTTGGCAATGTCGCGCAAGGAAACAGAGGCATACCCTTTGTCAGCCAAACAAGCAGTCGCTTGCTCAATCAAAAATGCCCGTTTTGCCTCGGCTTTTTTCTGGGTAGTCACTTTCTCACCTCTTTTTTGGACAATTGTCCAGTTTTTCTGTTTTTATTGTATTTTTACGGATGATGTCTGTCAATGAAAAGAGCTGCCCATAAAAAAGAAGCGGCTTTATTGCCGCTTCTTTTGCCGTTCCCATCGTCGTAAATACGGATAAGGATCAAATGACCAATCTGCGCCACCTGTCTCCCGGTACATACCGTAATGCAGATGGGGAGGGAATTTGCCGGAAGTGCCGGGCTTCCCATAACCAGAGCTGCCGACATATCCGATTACTTCACCCGGCTCCACGATGTCACCCGGCTTCAAGCCCTTTTTAAACGAGGACAGATGTGCGAAGTAATGGTACACATTGCCCATGTCACGCATGCCGATTCGCCATCCACCATACCTGTTCCAGCCGATTACCTCAATGACTCCATACGCTGTGCTGAGTACAGGGGTGCCGTGGCTGGCAAAAATATCGGTCCCCTCGTGGATGCGACGACCACCCCAGCCGCGCGGAGCTCCCCATGTACTACGGTAGCTGTATTCATACCTCGCTGGGATGGGAAAATGGCGCTCATCTAAGTGCAGATGCTGATACTTTGCATACACCTGTGCGAACTGCCTGATCGTCTTCACGGCACGATCCCGCTGGTAGTACGACCAGAGACCGATTTGCCAATCTTCGTGGGAGAAGCCGTACTGGGATAGGTAATGAATGAAAGTAGTGAGTGCATCGAGATCGTTGTGACGATCTGCGACACCATCGCCATCTCCATCCATCCCAATCCCTTGAAAAAATTGGATAGATACCGGATTCGTATCCTCTGCGTCAGGATTGAACGCTCCTGCCCAACGATCACTTGGGATGTCCACAGCTGTTAGCCGCGAAACGTTTTCCTGCTCCTGCTTCTTTCGGCGTATTTTCATGGTACGCTCGTATTGATCAATAGCTGCTAAATAATTCCACGGAATGCCGTACATCGATTCCAAGCGCAAAAAAACTTGCAGGCGCTCTTGAAGAACCGGGTCTTGCTCTTTGGCGGACGGAGCGATTCCAGCGGCGGATTCTAGTGGAGAAATAGCTGCAACCACGCACAAGCTGATCTGAATGATTAGGCGGAAAACTCGCATGCCGTCTCCCTCCTGCCTCGTAGTCTTTTGTTGTAGTTTCTGCCAGTTGGAGTGAATTATCCAAGATACTTTTGGAAGGGCTTTTGGTTGTTATTGAGGAAAGTTTTGTAAATTCGCGGTGGTAGTGGCAGGAGCACACCCTATCGTCAAAGAATTGAAATCTGGAGGAGTGTATTCCTTAAAAATCGTCATGAGGAGGCTGTGTGATGAGCAAAAAAGTGTTGATTGTAACAGGCGACGCTGTAGAGGCACTGGAGGTTTTCTATCCGTATTATCGCTGCTTGGAAGAAGGGTATGAAACGGTCATTGCAGCGCCCAGCGTGAAAACCCTGCACACCGTTTGCCATGATTTCGAAGCACACAGTGAGACATACACAGAAAAGCCAGCTTATCAGCTTCCCGCCCATGTTGCCTTTTCGGACATTAACCCTGAGGCGTTTGACGCTTTGATTATTCCGGGTGGACGAGCACCAGAGCATATCAGGCTCAATGAACACTTGAAGCCGATTGTCGCGCACTTCTTCGAGACGAACAAGCCAGTCGCAGCCATCTGCCATGGCTCTCAAGTATTGACGATTGTTCGTGAGCACTTAGCCGGTCGTGAAATCACAGCGTACCAGGCTTGCAGACCCGATGTAGAAGCGTGCGGAGCAATCTACCAAACGGAAACGCTCCATGTCGATGGTAATCTTGTTTCCGGACATGCTTGGCCAGACTTGCCAGGCTTCATGCGTGAATTCCTCCATTTGCTCAAGTAAACAACCAGTTCCCCAAACTTCCGTCATTGCTGGCGGAAGTTTTTTCGTTCTGACAGATACTTTTCATCCAGCCTTTTCCTCTGTATCATAAAGGGAAAATATGTTCGTCTGGTTCATGTGAGGAGTGGAAATAATCGTGCTGTCATTTATTCATACAGCGGATGTCCATCTGGATGCGCCGCTTCAAATGTTGGGGGAGCGCTACGAGCTGCGTCAGGATGATTTTCGTCAAACGATGAAAAGAATCCGTGATCTCGTTCGGGAAAAGGAAGCAGATTTCTGGCTCATTGCTGGAGATTTGCTGGAATACCACGGGGGAAGACGATCCACTGCCTTGTTTTTACGTGATCTTTTTGCCAGTATCGCACCAATCCCTGTCGTGATCGCACCTGGCAATCACGATCCGTGGCGAGCGGATTCGTTTTATCAAACATTGGAATGGCCGGGGAACGTCTACTGGTTTACACCCGAGTGGGGGGTGTATGAATTTCCCGAAAAGTCGTGCGTAATTTACGGCTGGGGCTTCGGGCAGCCACATGTGTACGAGTCGCCACTCGATACATTTCCAGGAAAATTGGAAGGGTATACCCATCACCTGATGGTTCTGCATGCCAGTGTGCTTTCCAATTCAGGAGAAGGAGAGCATCACCCGTATGCGCCTGTTACCTTGCAGCAGCTTGTACAGACGGGCATGGATTATGTTGCGATGGGACACATTCACAAGCCGGAATCATTCATGCATCCTGTCAAAAAACAACCGTTCGCAGCTTACCCAGGCTCTCCAGAAGGATTGACGAGCAAAGAAGCGGGAGAACGACATGTTTTGTATGGAGAGCTGGATCATGATGGCAGGTTGCAGCTGACGGCGATTCCTGTCCAGTCACGCAAAATTCAAAAGCTGGAAATCAAAGCGAATGGAGTCGAAACAACTGAGCAGCTCATTGAACGAATGGAGCAGCAACTCATGGAGGAAAACGACTCCGATATGATGTACATCACGCTAATAGGGGAGCGAGCAGCCCATTTTCAACCTCCCTTGTCCGTCCTTCAACAGCGATTTTCCCGATTTTTTGTGTTGCAGCTGACAGACCAGACCTGGCCTGATGTGGATGAGGACAAGCTGATCGCAGATGGTGGCGTCTGGGGGAGATGGCTTTCCAAACTGGCAGAGGCGGAGTCCCGTGCACAAAATGAGGACGAGCGAGAAATCGTCAGGCTAGCCAAACAAGAGGCTTTGGCGCGGATTGGAGGGACCATTCGATGAAAATAGAGGAGTTAGTGCTGGGGAGCTTCGGAAAATGGCAGGATGCTTCCTTTCGTTTTGCTCCGGGCATCAATCTGTTTTATGCTCCCAATGAGTCAGGAAAATCAACCATCTTACAAGGCATTTTCGCTGCCTTGTATGGAATGAAACGCGATTACGTCAAAACGGCGCGATACTTGCCTGAATATGAAAAGTATCGTCCGTGGCAGAGTGGCTCATATGAAACGATTATTACGTACAAATTAGCGGGCAAAACCTATCGTTTGCACCGACAATTGACGAAGGAACGGGAGGAGGCACGCCTCTTTTTGGACCCCGAATGGACGGAGCTGACTGAGCTTTATTTGGAAGACAGGCGCAAGGAACGGAATTTTATCGAAAAGCATACGGGCCTTACACGCAGTCTATTTACGGATTTGACGTGGATCAGGAGGGAACCGCTTCAAGCGGCTGAGCATTTGATTCCGACTTTTACGACTGCGGAAGAAGCCAATCCGGCTGTCCAACAAATTTTGGCGGAGCTGGATCGAGAGGTTGCCCTCATCGGTAAAAAAGAACGGGCCGAAAATACACTTTTGGGAAAAGCCGCTACGAAGGTGGCGCAAAAAGAGCAGGAGAAAGAAAACGCAAAGGTAGCTTGGCGAACAAGCAGCCAACTGACGCTGCAAATAGCGGAAGCGAAAGAAGAATGTCAGCAATTAGAACTGCGGCGAAGCCGATTGCAGCAGCATCTGGAGCGTTCGATTGGACAAGCAAAAGTGTTGCAGGAACGCTGGCAACGAAGCCATGCTCCTGTCAGTCAACAAGACTGGGAGTGGTGGGAGCAAACAGCTCATTCAGAGGGCGAGTTGGCCATTCATCAAGAGGCAAGACGAGGTCTCACTCAGGTAAACATGCCGACAGTAGCCGTACAACAGATGGATGACCAGCTTATCCCCCTACAGAACGATTATGAAAAAGGAACACAATTGCTCAAACAGCGAGAAGCACTGCATATTCGTTTGGCGACATTGGCTGTATCCGCCCTTTCTACAAGTCCACGAAGATCAGCATCACGCAGCACCCGACAAGGCAATCAGGCAAAAAGGAGACGGGGAGCTGCCCTTATGTGGGGCGGCGCAGGGATATTGTCTGTTCTCGGGTTAATCGGCTTCGTGAGTGGACATCCCATTCTGGGAGGGATTTCTGCGACCGTCGCTTTGTTGCTGTTTGGCTTTGGGGTTTTCTTGCTGCGGGTAGGCCGGAGTACGGGCGAAGTCAATCAGACAGCAGATCAAGATGCGGTACAGGATAGTCAAAGGGTACAAGAAGAGATCGTTTCCATCGATGCTGAGGTCGCGGCACTTGTTCAGAGATGGGGTGCGAATAATTGGGATACATTTTTGGAAAGACGGGAAGGGCTACTGAAAAGCACAAACAAGCAACAATCTGAGCAGCTTCTATCGGAAATGGCGAAAACGAAGCAGGAAGCTGATCTGTCTGCAAGCTGGGGTGAGGCACTTCGCAACTTGCTGGATCAGGAAAAAAACGTGCTTGAAACCGAGCAAGGCAAATTACGCATCGAGATGGCAGGGATTGAGGAGAGACTGCAGGAGCTGCGGGAACAAATGGCAAGAGGAAGTGGGGAGATGGCGGTTCACGAGAGCCTGTCACTATCTCGCGCAACGGATGAGCTTGAGGAAGCCCAGGCAGCACTTCGTCAGCTGCAAAATAAGCGAGATGCCCTCCAGCTGGCTCGGGAAATGCTGCAGGAGGCAGTAGGGGAATGGCGACGAGATAGCACGCCCGCTGTGAATCAGCAGGCTTCGGAGATCATCGAGCATATTACAGGGGGAACGTATCGAGATGTCAGACTCGATCCCCGTGACGGATTTGCCGTTCGTTTGCTTGCGCCGACCAAACAAATGGTACTCGAGCAGGACCAATGCTCAACTGGGACTATCGATCAGCTTTACCTTGCCCAACGTTTAGCCTTGATGCATCATGCCAGGCAGTTGGAGCCATTGCCTCTCTTTTTCGATGATCACTTTGTCCATTATGATGAAGAACGCCTTCGTCGAACGCTTGACTATGTCACCATGCTGGCACAGGAACATCAAGTGTTTCTTTTCACCTGTCATGAGCGAGAGCTGCGCATGCTTGCGCCATTGCTTCGCCAAGAGGAGCGCCATGCCGTTCACCGAATCGGGTAATTGTTTCCGGGGCAGGAAAGAGGTTGCCCCTCTGAAATCCAACCTCTATAATGGAAATTGTTATTGTCTTGTACCATGATGTCACATGAGGAGTGAGCCCTATGACGCAACGCAAGCCGGAGTGGCTCAAGATCAACCTTGTTTCAGGATCAGAACTAGCCAGCTTTAAAGAGCTTAAGCAAACCATGCGCACGAAGACGCTACATACCGTTTGTGAAGAAGCAAAATGCCCCAACATTCATGAATGCTGGGCAAGCGGTACAGCAACTTTCATGATTTTGGGTGATATATGTACCCGTGCCTGTCGGTTTTGTGCAGTAAAAACGGGGTTACCGACGGAGCTGGATACAGCTGAACCAGAACGTGTAGCAGAAGCAGCTGAACAAATGCGTTTGAAGCATGTCGTTGTTACTTCCGTTGCTCGTGATGATTTGGCAGATGGAGGCGCACAGATTTTTGCCGATACGATTCGTGCGATTCGTCGTCGACTGCCGTTTGCTTCCGTAGAAGTATTGATTCCCGATTTTATGGGGAACTGGGATGCGTTAAAAGTGGTCATGGACGCAAAGCCTGACGTACTCAACCACAACATTGAGGCGGTTCGCCGGATGTCAGATCGCGTACGGGCAAGAGCCAAATACGATCGGACGCTGGAACTGTTGAAAAAGGCGAAGGAATTCCAGCCGAGCATTCCGACGAAGTCCAGTCTGATGATTGGTGTAGGCGAGACGATGGAGGAAATCATCGAGACGATGGATGACCTGCGTTCTGTCGACGTCAACATCATGACGATTGGTCAGTATTTGCAACCGACCAAGAAGCATTTGAATGTAGAAAAGTTTTACCATCCAGATGAATTTGCTCGCTTGAAGGATGAAGGCATGAACCGTGGTTTTAGCCACGTGGAATCAGGGCCATTGGTGCGCAGCTCGTATCATGCTCACGAGCAGGCGAGTGCCGCGAAGGAAACGATTGCGAAAGAATCCATGCCGAAAGCGCAATAATAAGTAACCCCCTCAACCGCCCTAAGAGCGGAGTTGAGGGGGTTTTTCACTACTTGGGGGAGAGGCTTTTTAGCGGCTGGTTGTTGTCTTCACGTTATGGGATGTTCCACCCATACGCTTGACGAGCGTGTCAATGCTTCTCGCATCTTCTGTACGCGCTGTACTCACATTGCTGGAGCGACTTGCTACACGAGCGATTTCTTGAATGTCATTCGGATTATCGGTGACATACACTTTGTAATAGCGTGGTGAAACCGATTCGGCGTTCATTCTTGCCTGTTTTTTCGCTGTGTGCGCATCTGCTCCTTGTGTGTGCAAGCCTACAAAAACTTCTTTGTCCGTTACCAAGACGGTAGAACGCTGTACGCCAGGGCAGCTAGCAGTAACATTCCCTACAGCTTTTGCCAATGCTTCACGGTCTACATAGACGTTTGTTACACTGGCAGTTCTCATATGCTGACGGTCAGTCTGCACATAACCCATGTGTGGCATTCCAGTTTGCATGACACCTGCTCCACCGCGGTTTGTACCATGCTGCTGGTAAATGGAATGGTTTGTACCAGATGGTGCATTGTAAACACCCGTTGTACCCATACCAGCTTTATGATCCGTAAAGGCATTGTACGGTCTCATTCCACTTGTGTAGGCGTTGTAGTTGTTTACATGTGGGTAAGTACCATTTGGATATGCACCATAGTTATTCCCAGCATTGTTGGTCAGTCCCATGCCATTGCGAACATGGAGTCCATCACGAGTGCCGTCGTAGTTGCGGACGTGGAGCCCGTCGAGACTAGTGGTGCCAGCACCAGTGTAATTACGGGTATGATGATACCCGTCAATGTTCGTCGAGCGCATGCCATCGTAGTTACGGACGTGCATTCCATCAAAATTTCGGACGTGCGGAGCAGACTGGTTCGACATCGTCTTGTTCGGATGCGTGTAATTAGGCGCAGCATTATTTGCACAACCAGAAGCCAACAGCACAATACCTGCAATTGCAGGATACAACCATGTCTTTTTCAATGGTAACACCCCCTACATGATAGAATGTCCAAAGGCACAGGTCAGTTATCGTGGGAAATTTAGCTCATGTTGCGTGAAATATGATAAGATGGACGTAGTATACATGCGTAAGGAGGAAGCGAGTTTGATTCGCACGCAAGCCGGTACTTATGAAGTCATGGAAGTAAATCGAGACGGCTGGAACCTTGAGGCGTTCAAGGAGCGCTATAGCGACATCCTCGACAAGTACGATTATATTGTAGGGGACTGGGGCTATGGTCAGCTTCGTCTTCGTGGGTTTTATATTGACGCTAATCGCAAAGTACCGTTCGAGCAGCGGATCGCCGCTTTGGATGAGTACCTGCATGAGTTCTGCAATTTTGGTTGTCCGTACTTCGTTTTGCGCAAGGTAAAAGCAAACGTTGGCAATGGTGACGACCAAAGCGGGCAAGACGAAGCTGGTTTTGATGCCATCATTGATATTCGTCTGGACATTCCTCGTGAAGAGGGTGGCTCTTCGCCTTATGTAGAACGAAAAGAACGTAGACGTTATCACCCGCGTCAAAATAAACAGGATCGCCAGAACAATGCTGGCGCTGATCGCAATGGGGCAGGGAGAAACGAACGTGGGGAGAAGCCAAAGTTTCAAAAGGATCGCCCTGATAAAAATGGCAAGGATTCCAACTCACGAGAGCGCCGTCCTAATCAATTCAAACCCAATCGCGAACGCGATAAAGTCCCAACAGGACCAAATACACCAAAGCGTGAGTCCTAAAAATCAATCAGAATAACCGAAGCATAAAAAAAGAGCCCTGGATGTCAGGGCTCTTTTCGTTTTGCGATCGAATAACCTCCGCCAAAACCATTAGGGGTTCAAAAACCACCGGGACCACCGAAACCACCGGGTCCACCGAAACCACCGGGTCCACCGAAACCGCCGGGTCCACCGAAACCGCCGGGTCCACCAAAGCCACCGGGTCCTCCGAAGCCACCGGGTCCACCAAAACCACCGGGACCCCAACCAGGCCAGCCCCAAGTGGGCCAATAACCAGGCCAGCAAGTACTGCATCCCCACCAAGGATATGGCTGTGGGACGACAACGACCTCAGGACCGCGTCTTCTACGGAAAAAGACTGGGTGAGCCTGATCTTCTGGAATGTATTGAAAATCCTGGTCTGATGAGTAATAAGGTGGTTGGTCATATTGAGCAGGAACAAATTGGTTTTGATCGTATTCGTTTTGATCATATTGGACTTGATCGTATTGGTTTTGGTCATAAGAACTTTGGTCATAAGAGTTTTGGTCGTATGGATAAGATTGCATGATGCGATTCGCACTCCTCTCGTTATCTGTCAGTGCATCTGTGCAGTAGCAGTATACGAGGCATACGCCTGTAAGGAGCATTGTCCAGCAGGAAATGGGCGGAAGTTATCAATAAAAAAAGGAAGAGCCCGTAATGGCTCCTCCTTTGGGGAATTAAATGGCTGCTTCCAAAAATGCTTTCAATTCTTCGGCTTCACTCTCATTCAAGTTGAATGCAAATTCCAGATAGCCTTCTTCTTCCAGATCATCATGTCCAATAATAGCGGAGCGTCCATTTTGAATGTTGATCACAATCGCCTTCCCATAAAAACGGGTGGTCGTTGTAATCGCGAGGTCAAAACGCGTAGCTTCGCCCGTGAAGCTGACAAAGCGCGTTCGAGTATCCTCGGCTTCGTCGTACAAGTAGAACAAATCATTTGCCATGTAGGTGTCCCTCTACTTCCATAAAAGATTTGGTTTGTGTTCGGTATTGTGTACAGCGCGGACAAAGCGAATGGTTTTGGTTTTGGCACGCATGACGATCGAATGAGTTTCCACCATATCATCGCCGAGGTAGCGTACACCTTGCAACAGCTCTCCATCAGAAACGCCTGTTGCCGCAAAAATGGCGTCGTCCCCTTTGACCAGATCGTCTAGCGTCAAGAGCTGCTCCGGATTATCGAGCCCCATTTTGATGCAACGCTCGCGTTCGCTGTCGTTTTGTGGCTTGAGCTGGGCTTGCATGTCGCCACCCAGGCACTTGATCGCTGCGGCACTGATTACGCCCTCCGGCGCACCACCGATCCCCAAGAACAGGTCAATCCCTGTATGCGGCAGACAGGCAGCAATCGCTGCACCCACATCGCCATCTCCAAAAAGCTTCACGCGCGCACCCTTTTCACGAATGGCGTCAATGATCGCCTGATGGCGGTCACGTTCCTGAATAATGACCGTCACATCTTGTACGCGCTTGTTGTTTGCTTTTGCTACAACCTCTATCATTTTATCCACGGGATCGTAAAGGTTGATTTGTCCGGCAGCACGTTTGCCGACGGCCATTTTCATCATGTACATATCGGGTGCATGCAACAGTGTGCCACGGTCTCCGATGGCGATAACAGACATGGCATTGTTGTGACCCTTCGCGACAATCGTCGTTCCTTCTAGCGGGTCAACCGCCACATCTACCTCAGGCCCGTCTGCTTCCTGGTTACCGAGCTTTTCACCGATATAGAGCATGGGGGCCTCATCCAGTTCACCTTCGCCAATAACGACGGTACCCCTCATGTTGATCGTGTCAAACATGGCGCGCATGGCGCTGGTCGCTGCTCCATCTGCTTCATTCTTTTTCCCGCGTCCCATCCAGTGAGAAGAGGCGAGTGCAGCCATTTCCGTTACCCGCACAATTTCCAGTGCCAATTCGCGTTCCACAGTGTGTTCCTCCCCTTATGCTTGCCGACAAAAATTCACCCCATCATTGTAACATAAAGTTATCACTGATTCGTCTTTTCAGCACCGAGAAAGTGGCGAGAACCTGAAAAGGAGGAGCGGAGTGTAGGGGATCTACATGAGCACCGGACTTTGAAAGGTGAACGCCACTTTCGATGTCGAATAATCCCCCGGTACAACTACGTGATCAAAAGACGAACGCGATTCGTGACAGGTCGTACAAATTTGGTATACTGAGGGATGAAAAGAGGTGAAACCGGTGAGCAATTCCTATTTGCAGGAAGGGGAATTGGTGCTTCTCGTCCTGGTGCTAACATTTGTGTTTACTGTTTACTACTCAAAACGCAAATCAAAAAAGCGAAAGTAAGGAGAAATATATGTACGACGTGAATACAAAACGAATCGACCAAGTATTGGAACATATGTCTCGTATGCTGGATCTGTTGGATAAGCTCAGTGAACGAGGAGCCAAAGAGGTTTTGGCAGATGAAGTAGCTGTTGCTGCGATGGAGCGAGCCCTGCACTTGTCTATCGAAGGAATAGTGGATGTGGGAAATGCGCTGATCGACGGATTCATTATGCGAGATCCAGGAAGCTACAGCGACATCGTGGAAATTTTGCGGGATGAGCAAGTTATCACGGATGAACAGGCTTTGATCCTGACACGTGTAACTGATTTCCGCAAGCATCTGGTCAATGATTATACAAGTGTGCCGGTCAGTGAGATGTACAGTCTGGTAGAAGAAGCGACCAGTACTATTCGTCAGTTTGAGCCACAGGTAAGAGTCTTCTTGAAAAAAGAACTTTTTTAAAAAGCCATTTTTAGTCTATCGCCATGTAGCGGATATTTTATACAAAAGACTTTCGTTTGTTTACTAAAACGTCTTCATCCACTACAATAGGTAGAAAGGACGGTGATACGTATGACAAACGAAGGAACGTCCACTCGTGATCAAATCCTGCATATGCTCAAGGTCAAAGGTTCACTCCCTGTCAGCGACATGGCCGTCGAGCTGGGGATTACTGAAATGGCGGTACGGCGTCATTTGAACACCCTCGAGAGAGATAATTTGATCAAGTCTACGCTTGTTCGCCAAGCGATGGGACGCCCAACGAATGTTTATTCATTGTCGCAGGAAGCAGACGAGCTGTTCCCGCGCAATTATTCTCATTTGACATTAGATTTTTTACAAGACATAAAAGAAATCGACGGTTTGTCCAAAATAGAAATGCTATTTAGACGCCGCGAGAATCGCTTGGAGGAGACTTATCGCTCCTACATGCAAGGCGACCTGGAAAATCGTGTAGCCAAGCTGGCCGAACTGCAAAACGATAAAGGCTACATGGTGGAATGGGAAAAGGACGAAGACGGAGACGGCTACCGGATTCAGGAGTTCAATTGCCCAATCTCGCAAGTAGCCCGTGAATTCAACCAAGCGTGTAGCTGTGAGCTTTCCTTGTTCCGTCGGGTTTTGAAAGCCAATGTGGAGCAAACCACGTGCATGGCAAAAGGCGGAGACAAATGCGTGTTTCACATCAAGGAAGCGAAATAAAATAGCGATAACGACAGTCCACTCGAATCGGGTGGATTTTTTCTTTTGTTTACAACCGGCTATTCTATAAGAACGATGCAGGCACAGGATTCAGTTAACGTCCTGTGTCTTTTTTCTATAATCAGGCAGGTATTAAGTACCTTTTTTTCTCCATTCTCGCAATCTTAATGTTGGTTTAACGTTTTCTTTATGTTGGACATTTACTATTTATGGTGTAAAAGGGCAACTAAACACACAGAAAAGCAACGGAAAGGTGGAATGATATCAGGAAAGTATTGGTAGAACGGATGGGCGTCGTGACGAAAACAGATGAGGAGAGATCCGTAATGAAAAAAATGGTATCAAGTATAGCTGCTTCTGCCATCTTGTTGGGTGGAATCCTGCCAGTCGTTGATTTTGCTCATGCAAAAGACAAAATTCCTGAGAAAAAGATGACGATGACATTTGATGTGATCAGTGATATCCAGGGAGACCTCCGAGATTTTAGTCACGTTTTGCAAGACATCAATGAGGAAAATCCAAAATCCAAAGCGCTGATCATTAACGGTGATATTACTTCTCGCGGTTACGATTTTGAATATCAAGCCGTACAAGATGTGCTCGATAAAAATCCTCATCCCGAAAACGTGTGGTCCAGCATCGGCAATCATGAGTTTTATGTGCCGAAGTGGAAGAATCCCCAAACGCTTGCACAAAGTTCATGGCCAAACGGCACAACGGAAGAAGAACTGTTCGATAACTTTTACCAATTCAGTGGAGAAGACAAAGTCTATCACCAAAAAGAAATCGATGGATATCCCTTCCTTTTCCTCGGCACAGAAAAATACATGAAATACCACGATCCAAAATTGTGGGATGAAGTTTACATGAGCGACGAGCAACTGGATTGGCTGAAAGATAATCTGAAGCGTTATAGCAAGAAGGACAAGAATAAGCCCATTTTTGTATTCTCCCACCATGTGCTTCCGGACAGTATCTCGGGCTCCAGACAAAGTCCATACACGAACGATTACCTGGATGTGGACAAGCTCCTCGACATCTTGAAAGACTATCCGCAAGTTGTTTTCTTTTCGAGCCACACCCATTGGGACCTGAACCTGCCGGATTGGGCAGGCAAAAAGAAAGTCAAAGGCGGAGACAAACGCGGCTTTACCGTCGTAAACACTGCCGGTATTGAAACGGGATGGATGTCAGCAGGTCCAGACGGGGGCGAAAAAGTCACGCCGGATGGAGGAGCTTTCAAGCAAGGACTACGCTTGCAGGTGTACGGTAATGATGTCGTCATCCAAGCGTATGACTACCAACACGACAAAGTAATTAAGCAACTCAGCATCCGTTATGGAAAAATCGAGCAGTTGCCGCCGGATGTACAGGCGGATGATGAGAATAATGTGCTTGTGAACGCGACGGAATACATGGAGTACGCAGTTGGCAAGCAAAAAAACTGGCAGGATTATGATCCTGAAGATCCTCCGACATTTCCAGGATACCAGAACGTGTATGTCCGTCATAAAGGGGAAATGAACCTGGAAGCCGGCAAGCCAATCATGGTCAAATTCAAGAAATAACGGGACTTCCGTAGTTCGTGATAAGAGGGCCGATCGGGTACTAAACAAAAAGCAGGAAGCGGTGGAAGCCCGTTTCCTGCTTTTTGCGATAGGAAGGAGGAAGGATTACACTAAGAGGGGAGAGCCTGTTCAACCGGCTTACGACAACAGATGGGAGATGGAACAACGTGAAACTATATAAAGGCTATTTGCTTGATCTGGATGGGACGATTTATCGGGGAAAAGAAGCGATTCCGGGAGCAGCAGCATTCATCACCCACTTGAAAACTCATCAGATCCCGTATTTGTTCCTGACAAATAATTCTTCAGCCTCTGCACAGCACGCCGCAGAACGGCTGGTAGCAATGGGCATAGAAGCACAGGCTCGGGACGTGTATACCACGAGTATGGCGACCGCTACGTATTTACAAGAGCATGCACCAGCGGGTACACGCGTCTACGTGATTGGAGAGGCGGGCTTGCATGATCAGCTGGCGGATGCAGGCTATGTGATTACCGATGAAGATCCGGCTTATGTCATCGTCGGGATTGATCGTGCTTTTACGTATGAAAAGCTGGCGATCGCCGCACGCGCTATCCGTGCAGGAGCAACTTTTCTCGCTACAAATGCAGATGCTGCCCTGCCGACAGATGCCGGTCTGTTCCCCGGCAATGGTTCACTGGTGGCCGCCGTCTCCGTTGCCTCCGCGACCAAACCAATCGTGATTGGCAAACCAGAGTCCATTATCGTTCGGTACGCACTGGATCAGCTTGGTACTGCTGCGGCTGACACGCTGATCGTCGGGGACAATTTATATACGGACATTGAGGCAGGTGCCAACAGCGGCTTGGACAGCTTGCTCGTTTTGACCGGCTATTCCACGCGCGAAGAAGCAGAACAGCATCATGCTGCTCCGACCCATATTGCGGAAGATTTGCCGGAATGGCAGCAGCGAATCTCACTATGATTCAGCGCATTCTTCTTGCTGCTTCTGGCGGTGGGCAATGCGGCTAGAGGCGGCGGCTGCGACCGCACCAACAAGATCGTCTAAAAAAGTATGGACACCATTACGCTTGTCGTTGAGATCGGCGAGTTTGCCGTGCTTCAGCTTGTCTACATAACCGAAGTTGGTGAATCCGATGCTTCCGTACAGGTTGACGATGGCGAGGGCGAGTACCTCGTCTATGCCGTATAGCGGCTCGTCTGTTTCAATAATCGCCTGGAGCGGGGGAAGCAGCTGTTTTTGTTCCGCGAGGATATCGAGCTGAATCCCGGTCAGCAACGCGTTTTGGACCTCGCGTTTTTTCAAGACGGACGACACACTGTCGAGACACATGTCCAAGGTGATGTCCGGGATATATTTTGACTGTAGGAACATGACAATTTCAGCAATGTCGTTCATGCTGACTCCTCGTTTTTCCAACAGCTCAATAACGAAATCTAGACAACTCTCACTATTTAGTGGATGCTCACTCATGCTTGTCGCTCCTCCTTTTCGGCATGAATGCATCTAGTATCTGCATACAGATAGGCACCTATCCCGATCTACTGACATACAATGCCAGAAGAGCAGTATGCAAGGAGGGTGAACAACTGTATGGAAGAAAAAGAGCTTCTTCAGGAGAAGTACGGTTTTGAACTCCAGGGATATCGTACGACGGGGGCAAGCAAGGTACTGGAAACGGATCGAGGCCTTTACTACATGTTCGAGGCGCCAGCCGGATATAAATACAAAAGCAAGTTTATTGAGAAAGTAAAACAGCATTTGAGTCAACAGCAAAACATTCGCTTGTTAAAGCTGGTGAACACAACAAGCGGGCAGGCTCACATCGTTGATGATGAGCAGCTTTACTATTTATACAGAGGCGTGCGAGAGGCGGTTCCTGAAAATCCCTATTATGCCGGTGGACAGTCGCTCGCAAAGTTCCATCTGGCCACGAGTGATTTTTCATCTGACAAGATGTTTATCCCCTACAGTTCACTTGGCAACTGGCCGAGCACATGGCACAAAAAGCTGCGGAATTTTAATGAGTACCGGGATGCAATGGATGAGGAAAATGTAGAGCTCGCGCCAATGGATGAATATTTGTTGACCTGCTTCACATACATTACTCAGCTCGGGGAATTGTCCGTTCAATATTTGTTGGATGCTGGTTACGATAAAGTCGTGAAGGAAACTGCTAGTCTCGGGAAAGTAGCCTACCAAAATTTTGATCAAGGGTATATGCTATGGAAAGAGAAGGATGTACGTCTAATGGCAGGTGAATGGAACTGGGTTCTTGATATGCGTACGCGAGATGTGGGGCAGTGGATTAAAGCCGAGACAAAGCGAAATGGCTGGAATGAAGAGGCTGTTTCCAGCTTTTTCGACGGCTACAACAGCGTCTCTGCTCTGCTCCCAGCTGAATATGCTGTGATTTATGCGCTCATGCTCTACCCAGGCAGGTTTTTGAAGCTCGTGGAGACTTATATGGAGTTGCCGGTAGAGGAGCGCCAGGAAGTCAACATCCAAGCATGGCAAACGCAGTTGGAAGACGAGCTAACCAAAATGGAAGACGGACTTCGAAAGTACCCGCTATTCATTGCTGAGCGTTATGACGTATCCATTCCACAAATTGATTGGTTGTGGAGGAAAAAAGATGATCAAGCAACAAGTTTTCGTTACGAGGAAACTCAATCCTGAAGTGATCGCGATGCTTGAAAAAGTAGCCGAGGTCGAGCAATGGACAAAAAATGCGCCGATCCCGCGTGAATTGTTGCTGGAAAAGATTAAACATGTAGATGCCGTCTTGACCATGCTGACAGAACGAGTGGACGAAGAATTTTTGGCGAGTACAAAACGACTCCGTATCGTGGCGAACATGGCGGTCGGTTACGACAATATCGATTTGGAGGCGTGCAGACGACACGAGGTCATCGTAACCAACACGCCAGATGTCCTGACAGAGTCTACTGCCGATTTGGCTTTCGCTTTATTGATGGCGACAGGCCGCCGATTGACGGAAGCCAACCGATTTTTATTGCAGGGGGAATGGACAGCGTGGAGTCCGACCCTCATGGCTGGGCAAAATGTATATGGTTCGACTATAGGGATTATCGGGATGGGGCGAATTGGGGAAGCTGTGGCGAGACGCGCCAAAGGATTTGGCATGCGAATCCTGTATCACAACCGGAATCGCAAACCACAGGCTGAGCAAGAGACAGGAGCACAGTATGCTGGTTTGGCGGAGCTTCTGCAAGAGTCCGATTACGTCGTTCTGCTTACACCGTTGACAGAGGACACACGCATGTTAATGGGGGAAAAACAATTTTCGCTTATGAAGGAAACTGCTGTTTTTATCAATGTTTCTCGTGGTGGGACAGTCGATGAGTCCGCACTGTATCAGGCGTTGGTAGATAAAAAAATTTGGGCAGCCGGACTGGACGTTTTTGCGGTCGAGCCAGTCCCGATGGATAACCCGCTCTTGCAACTGCCGAATGTAGTGGCATTGCCACATATCGGTAGTGCAACTGTACAAACAAGGGCGGAGATGGCGAGGTTGGCTGCTGCTAATATCGTAGAGGTGCTCAGTGGAAGGGGACCACTGACTGCCGTATGAACACGTTCTTTGTTTTGATTACAGGACTCTTCGTGCTGCTCTTGATTGCAGCAGTAGCCGTTTCATTTCACGTAACCTGGCGCTTGACGCATCCTGTAAGAAAACCGATTCACATGGAACCCCGGAATTTTGGAATCGAACAGGTGGAGCCCGTTGTTTTTTCGAGCAGAGAAACAAAGATTTCGTTGGCTGGATGGTACGTGTCGGCAGAAAAAAATGGGCAGGTTTCGAATGGTAGTACGCTGGTCTTTGCTCACGGCTATAGTCAAAACAGATTAGAGCCACATCTGCCAGCGTTGTCTCTGGCTGCAAGACTGGTTCAGGCTGGGTTTGATGTATTGATGTTCGATTTTCGCAATGCAGGGGAGTCCAGCAAAGCACTGACTACGATTGGTCTTCGAGAACAGCAAGACCTCCTTGGGGCCATCGATTTTGCAGCGGCGAAGAAGCCCGAGCACAGACTTGGTCTCGTCGGATTTTCCATGGGGGCGGCAACCTCTTTGATGGTTGGCGGAGTGGATGATCGCGTCACAGCGATTGTAGCAGATTCACCGTTCTATTCCTTACGTGAGTACTTGGCTGAGAACTTGCCGCAGTGGACGGGCCTGCCCCGATTTCCATTCAACTGGCTCATCCTTACCTTGTGTCCTGTTTTACTAGGAGCCAATCCGCGAGACGTCAATCCGTATCAGGCAGTCCAGCAAGCGAATAAGCCGATTCTTTTTATACACGGGACAGGCGATACGACGATCCCACTGGTTAACAGCGAACGACTTTTTGAGCTGACCCAAGACGAAGATTCCGAGATTTGGATCGTACCGCGAGCGGGTCACGTCCGCAGCTATGCGTTAGTTCCTGAGGAGTACGAGAAGCGCATGATTGCCTTTTTGGAAAAAGGAATGTATAAGGGGAAATGAAAAAAGCAGCTACGCATTTGCTGTAGCTGCTTTCATGTCGATGTGACTGGATTAGAATACTTGTTGAACTTCTTTGATGCCTGGGATTTCTTCCACCAGTGCACGCTCGATTCCTGCTTTCAGGGTGATGGTAGAGGAAGGGCAGCTACCGCAAGCACCCATCAGGCGCAGCTTCACGATGCCATCTTCTACATCAACGAGTTGTACGTCTCCGCCGTCACGTTGCAGGTAAGGACGCAGTTTATCGAGAACTTCTTGTACTTGATCCATGATATCCATGTTACATTCACTCCTTTCCAACCTCTCCTTTATTATAATCATACCATGGTGAGAAATCCATGGCTTACATGCCCTGTTGACACTTTAAAGTTCAGCTGGCATACCGAAGTTTAGTAGCATGGACTTTTTGTAATCTTTGCATGTTATAATGAAAAAGAAAGAAGCAAGTACTTCAATATAAGGAGTCAGATCTTCGTGAACGTATTTCGCAATGTGAAGGAACTGATTGGTAATACGCCGATCGTCGAAATTACTCAATTTGAGCTTCCAGAGGGTGTCCGCTTGTTTGCCAAGCTGGAGTATTTTAACCCAGGAGGCAGCGTAAAAGACAGACTCGGCATAGAGTTGATTCGTGCCGCTGAGGAAAACGGCCAATTGGCCCCAGGTGGTACCATTATTGAACCGACAGCAGGTAATACAGGAATTGGTGTAGCGCTGGCCGCTGTAGGAACAGGTTATAAAGTCATCTTCTGCGTACCAGCGAAGTTTTCCGAGGAAAAGCAAGAGCTGATGCGTGCCCTTGGAGCAGAAGTCGTCAATACACCGACAGAGCTAGGGATTAAGGGTGCAATCGCAAAGGCAAAAGAACTCGCAGAATCCATTCCAGGTGCTTTTGTTCCACAGCAATTTGCTAACCCGGCGAATCCAGACGCACACTACAAAACAACAGGTCCAGAAATTTGGAGTCAAATGGACGGACAAGTAAACGTATTTGTGGCAGGTGCTGGTTCTGGCGGTACTTTTATGGGTGCTGCTCGCTACTTGAAGGAACAAAATCCAAACGTAAAAACGGTCATTGTCGAGCCAGAAGGTTCCATCTTGAATGGGGGAGAATCTGGCCCTCATAAAACAGAAGGGATCGGCATGGAGTTCTTACCTCCATTCATGGATACGAGCTACTTCAATGCCATTCACACGATTCTCGATGTGGAAGCCTTCGATCTGGTCAAGCAGCTGGCTGCCAAGGAAGGCTTGCTCGTAGGTAGTTCTTCAGGTGCAGCTATGGCAGCGGCACTGCGCGAAGCAAGAGAAGCAGCTCCAGGGACAAATATCGTCACACTGTTTGCCGACGGCAGCGAACGTTATCTAAGCAAGAAAATTTACCAGGGGGGAATTTAAGATGCGCATCAAAACTCGTCTGATCCACGGCGGAATCGATGGAGATCCACATACAGGAGCCGTATCCGTTCCAATTTACCAGGTAAGTACGTATAAACAGGAAGCCATTGGCGTCCACAAGGGCTTCGAATACTCCCGTACCGGGAATCCGACCCGCCACGCATTGGAAACATACATCGCAGAAATCGAAGGCGGCGCACGTGGCTTTGCATTTGGTTCTGGTATGGCGGCACTCTCTACCATCCTCTCCATGTTTAACAAAGGCGATCATCTCGTAGTAGGTGACGATGTATACGGTGGTACGTACCGTGTCGTTACACGTGTTTTCTCCCGTATGGGTCTGGAAGCCACCTACGTAGATACGAGTGATCTGGCAGCAGTAGAGGCGGCAATTCGCCCGGAAACCAAAGCAATCATTATGGAAACACCGACAAACCCCCTGCTGAAAGTAAGCGACATCAGCGCGTTGGCAGGAATCGCGAAAGCAAAAGGCGTGCTGCACGTAGTAGACAACACGTTCATGACGCCATACTGGCAAAATCCGTTGGATCTCGGTGCTGACATCGTGTTCCATAGCGCAACGAAATATTTGGGCGGACACAGCGACGTAGTAGCTGGTCTGGTTGTAGCAAAAGATGCGCAAGTGGGCGAAGACCTCCATTTTGTGCAAAATGCAATTGGCGGTGTGCTTGGACCACAAGATTCTTGGCTCTTGCTGCGCGGTATGAAGACGCTGGGAATTCGGATGGAAGAGCATGAACACAACGCTCGTACGCTCGCAAAATGGCTGTCTGAGCGCAGCGACATCAAACGCGTCATTTATCCTGGTCTGTCCAGCCATTCCGGTCATGAGCTGATTCAAAAGCAAGCGCGTGGCTTCGGTGGCATGATTTCCTTCGACGTAGGTAGCGCAGAGCGTGCTGACGAAGTGTTGGCAAAGGTAAAATACTACACGCTGGCAGAATCGCTGGGTGCAGTGGAGAGCTTGATCAGCGTACCTGCACGCATGACACATGCTTCTATCCCAGCAGAACGCCGTGCTGAGCTGGGCATTACAGATGGATTGGTGCGCATCTCTGTTGGTATTGAAGATGTTCAGGACTTGATCGAGGACCTCGACCAAGCATTGTCCTAAGCTAGCTGACCCGGGGGAGGGCGGATATAGTGACTGTCGATATCAAGGTTTTTGGGACAGAGCAATTGTGCGCAAGCTGCGTCAATTTGCCATCTGCAAAGGAAACAGCCGAGTGGCTGGAGGCGGCACTCTCTCGCAAGTATGGGAGTGACAGCATCCGCATCGTTTATAGCGACTTTCAACAGCCGCAGACAGACGATGACAAAAGCTGGGCGAATCGCATTATCGAGGAAGATTTATGGTATCCGCTTGTCGTAATTTCCGGGGAAATTGTCGGTGAGGGAAATCCGAAATTAAAGGATATCTATGAAAAGCTGGAGAGCATGGGCGTGCAGCCGATTGCTTCTTTGGCAGAATAAGATCGCTCAAGAAACGACCAGATAAGCTATATCTGGTCGTTTTTCTTTTTATAGTAATAGTCTAAGCGCAACTTCGAAGGCCAAGAAGCGTTTAACCAGTACCAAAAGGAAAAGGGTGATTTTTCCATGATCGGGAAAAAGATGGTGTTTAGCGTTCTAGCAGGCTCCCTTTGTTTATGCACGATACTTGTTACCCCATCTGCTACAAATATTGCAGAAGCAAACACAGCGAGCTACCGAATTACATATAAACTTCCGCCCAATCCGGAAAAATACTTGTTTTTGAATGTACAGATGGTCTCTATTACTAATCCGCATCCATTGCCTTTGCAACTGCGCCCTTATTCATCCGATGACTATATGATCGACATAGAAACGGAAGAATCGTATCACAAAATGAATTTCTCCTATCGCTTGAAATTCTTATCCTCGAAAAAAGGATTTCTCTGGAATCTGTATCACTTTATCGGTACTCTACCTCCAGCATATCCGGCTGACATGAATCTGGATGAGCTAGACCAAGGCATTAAGATTACGGACGCTTATTCAAAAGAGGGGAGAGCTTTACGACAAAACAGAGCCCAAATCAATATGAATGCCCGCCTGCAGCCTCTTGTTCAAGCCGGTTACGTCATGCCAAATGAGATCGACGAGGGGATCGCAACGAAGGAGTTTGTCGCGACTGTTCTGTATCGGATGTTCGGAACCGTTCGACCTTACCACGGAGGAATTGATCTGAAGGATTCGGAGAATGTTGCTGTGCGATGGGCAGTTGAAGTAGGCTTGCCGGGTTATGTAGTAGATAGCGAAGGTTATATTTATCCTGATTCTCCGCTTAGCATGGAATCCGGTCCGGAAAAATACGCGCAGGAGCATGCGTATGATCGTCTGCAGCATTTTATGAAACTCATTCTTCCCGGGAAAAAGACCGAATCAGGTTGGGAGTACTATCAGGTGAAATTAGCACCGGGCATGGTGCCAACACAACCGCGCGATCTCATTTCAGTCAATGGAAAGCCCTATAATGATGATCCTGTTTACTCTATTACAGAGACCCAAGAATATAAAAGTGCTAATAGAAAAATCGGGCAATACTTTATTCCGAAGTTTCCCCAAATGCTCGATCAAGCACGCAAGGATGCGATGAAGCCTCGCGTATGGGACTGGAGCCGTGATCTCATCCACCATCCGAAGTTTGCCAAGCAAGTAGCTGCCTATCGCAAGAATAAAGGCAGCAAAAACGTAGATGCCGTCTATCATGCGGTCAGAGAGCATTACAATCTGAACATCCGTCAAGACTCGGCTGCTATTATCAAAAGTGTGCTGGATAACGTCAAGTAACGTGCTGTTTACTTTTTGTATATCATTCGTAAACATTCTGTAACGAAATAGAGCAGGCGTCGTCCTATAGTAGTAAATGTAACCAATAACTTACCATCTAGTGGAGGCCATAACGATGAATAAAAAATGGATGAAGCCTGTTACATATTTGCTGCTTGCAGGAGTTGTAGGCGTAGCTGGATTTTCTGCAATGAATACACAAGTAGCTCACGCAGATTCGGAAAAAGGAAAGCTGTTCTCTGCCGCAGCTGAATTGAAGCTCGCGAAAAACACCTATGTGATCGATCAAAAAACAGCTGACGTGAATGGCGATAAGAAGGATGACGTCGTATACCTGATTGGCGAAAAAGAAAAAGCGGATGACATCTATTCCTCCAATATGAACATCGTAGTGAAAGACGGAAAATCCGGCGTGTATAGCCAAACGGATATCAAAGAGTTGGGCGGCTATGAAGGCGAGCTGACTCTCGTTGACTTCACCGGTGACCATGTTGCGGATGCCTTCGTGAAAACAGCGACTGGCGGAAGCGGCGGTGTTTACAGCCACGTAATCGCTACCTTTGAAAACAATAAGCCAGCCGTGATTTTTGGTGAAAAGGAAAACGAAGGAATCCGTTACGAGGGGAAATTCGTAGATGGCTTTAAAGTAGAGGGCAAAGGCTCCCACCTGGATAAGCCGCTGACGCTTGATGTGGGTGCCAACCAAGATGTATACGTAGCTGCCAAGCTGTATGACAAGGCAGGAAAAGTACAGCCAACAGAAGATGCTGTTTCTGTATTCTCTTATCCATTCGGTTCTTTGACGCCAGTCGATATGGATGCGAACGGTACATTTGAGCTCGTAGGGGAGCAACGACTTGTAGGTATGAACAACACAGATACTGTTTCCCGCATCAACTCCGTTTGGGGCTACCAAGGGGAAGGCAAATGGAATCCATGGGAAGTAGAGTACTCTACTTTCTTGAAAAAACACCCAGGTGAAGCGATCAACACCATGATTGAAAAGTAATAATAGCAGAGCTTGATACGCAGCCTCCTTTTCATGACAGTAATGAAAAAGGGGGCTGTTTTTCGTTGCCAGCGAATGGTTCTACCAACCGACTTTTTCTCATATGGATTTTGGATACAGGGGTAACCAAAGGAGGAAGAGCGGATGGACCAACCGATTGCTCGCTACTATGAGTTAAAGGAAATTCAAAAGCAGCTAGAGGAAGAATTGAACGAGCTGCGGAGTAAACTAATTGAAGCTTACAGCGAAGCCGGCAGCGTAGAGGAAGGCGAATACAAGCTGCAGATCTCCTATCAGGAGCGGCGAGAATACAACGATGATCGCCTTTACAACGCCTTACCAGATCCTTCGCTTTGGCGCCTCATGTCGAAGGCCGATACCGGGAAAATTTCGAGCTTGCTCAAGCTGAATGTCATTCAAGAGAAGATACTGGCAGACACCTTTGAACCAAAAAAAGTACCTGTTTTACGTGTCCAAAAGCGATAAGCCAGCAAAATGAGGGAACCGTCAGGATTAGTCTTGACGGTTTTTTACGTTCAAACAATTATCTTATATAATGGGATGGTATTGCCAATTTTTGAGAGGAGGATCGTGCAGATGAAAGTCTTATTTTGCAATCAGCCATTTCAAGAAAACAATGTCGATGAAACCTACGAATATGAGTATACGTGCGCAAAACAACTCGGCTTGGATATTCATCTGATCAGCCTGGAACAACTGATATACCAGGACAACCCGTTAGCGGCTGTGAAACAAATCCAACCCTCTCCTGAAAAAGTAATGGCTATCTACAGGGGATGGATGCTAAAACCGTTCCTGTACCAAAAATTATATGACGCTCTGCTAGCCAAAAATATAGTGTTAATCAATACACCCGAAAAGTACGTGCATTGCCATTACCTGCCTGAATCTTATGAGGTCATCAAAGATTTCACCCCGCTGTCGGTCTGGCTGCACAAAGAAGAGATAGACGCGTCATTTGAAAACGTGTATCGGGTCGTAAATAGATTTGGACAGGCTCCGATCATGATCAAAGATTATGTGAAATCTCGAAAGCACGATTGGAATGAGGCGTGCTATATACCCGATGCTTCCGATAAAGAAAAGGTACAGCAAGTGACCAGTCGATTTTTGGAGCTGCAACAGGATGAGCTGAATGAGGGAGTCGTCTTTCGAGAATTTGTAAAGCTTCAGTTTTTGACCCATCACTCGCAGAGCAACATGCCATTATCCCAGGAATATCGCGTTTTCTTTTTGGATGGCGAACCCATGTACATGGCAAATTACTGGGAGGAAGGACAATATGATGATACGCCGCCAGACCTCGAGCCATTTTTAGAGGTAGCGAAAAAAATCAAGAGTCGCTTTTTTACTATGGATATCGCCAAGCTGGAAAATGGCTCATGGACCATCCTCGAGCTAGGGGATGCACAGGTGTCGGCTCTGCCTGAACAGGCTGATAGATGTGAATTTTTCACGAGGTTAAAAAGAAATTTTCTGTAGAAAGAGGGATTTTCCATGAAAATAGGCCTGGCTCAGACGAGGTTCCCCCAATCAGCGGCGGAGGGGCTTGCAATCATTAAGCAGCAGATGATAAATGCTGCGCAAAACAATTGCGATCTGATTTGCTTTCCTGAATCGATGATTCCGGGGCTGCGCGGTGTTGGCTATGAAGTGGAAGCATACGATCATGAGGTACAACGGAGAGCTTTGGAAGAGATTCGTGCTCTGGCGAAGGAACGCCAGCTCGCCGTCATTTTACCGATGGAATGGAAGGATGAGCGCGGCTATCGTCTAGTCGCCTTTGTGGTGGGGAAACAGGGAGAAGATCTTGGGTTGCAAATAAAAAATCAGATCGACCCAGATGAGGATCAGTTTGACTATATTCCGGGCGAAGGGCGGCAAATGTTTACGATAGAGGATGTGGCGTTTGGCATTGTCATTTGCCATGAAGGATGGCGATATCCAGAGACGGTACGGTGGGCGGCACGCCGTGGAGCGAGCATTGTTTTCCATCCGATGTTTACAGGGGAGGTCAGCAATCCCGATTTTTACAACGGGGCGATGGTTTGCCGAAGCTTGGAAAACAATATCTACTTCGCCAGCGTGAACTACGCGATTCCGAATCAACAGGTGACGACGGCTTTGATCTCACCGACCGGGGAACGGCTGTGTGTGGCGACTTCAGGGGTCGAGGAGTTGCTTGTGTTAGAGATTGATCCTGCGAAAGCAACGCGATTATTGGCCCAGCGATTCCAGCCCGGGTTGGTTGAATAGGAAAAGGTATCTTCTAACCAACCATAAAAAGCTGACGTCCAACCATCTCGACGTCAGCTTTTTTGCCAATCTACATCTCCTTGTCCACATATCGCCCATACTTGGGGACAGCTACCCGATCAAACTCCGCAACCAATTGGACCAATCCATCGGCCAACTCCTCGCCATACATAGGTTGACCGTGACCAGTGATTGCATACGCAGGGGCGAGATTGGCAAGCTTTTCGACGGATTGTCGAGCTGCCTGCCAATCAGTTGTCAAATAAACAGGAGGACCGGTCAGTTGCTTTTGCTGAGTCACAACTTGATACAGTGAGTCCTGTTTTACTGTAACAAAAGCGTCCCCTGCGAGGAGAGTTCTGTCTTCATCTCGAAAGAAGGAAATGTGCCCGGGGGAATGTCCAGGTGTATGTATCCAGCGCCATCCAGGCATTCCGGGAACACTCCCGTCTTCGGGCAAAGGATGAACATGGCTGCCCAAATCGATTGGTTCATTTGGAAACAACGGGGATATCTTCGCAAGCAGCCCGCCCTCAACCGTTCCATCTGGCTCCGGATAGTATGTTTGACCTGTCAAATAGGGGATTTCAAGCGAATGGGCATAGACGGGCACCCTCCACGCTTTTACGAGCTCGATGACTGCCCCGACATGATCGAAATGACCGTGAGTGAGTAGGATGGCCCTCGGCTTGGCATCCTCACCAAAGCGCTCCTGGGCAATCCCGATGATTTGTTCCGCCGATTGTGGCATCCCCGCATCTACCAGAACCCATGATTTTGAATCTCCGACCAGCGCGATGTTCACAATTTGAATGGTGTAGCATTCTACATCTGGTCTGACTGTCTCTTCGACGCCACTTCGAAAGGAAGTCATCGGCATGTAATTGTCAGCCAGCGTATCATTCATATCCTCATATGTGTTGGGTTCCACTAAAAAACCTCCAAGCTGGTTATTCCGGTCTACGATATTATGTGGGTTTCGCTCGGAGATTATCATTGATACATTTTTTTGAATTATTTGACGATGGGTCCCGTAAGCCCTTCCGCCCAATCCAATATAAACGCTGCCTGACCGGGATTAAGTGTTTGCGGGAGGTTGTCCCGTGTAAAGAACGTATGCTCAGAGCTCTCAGGGCCCTCTTGTTTGAGTTCCCCATGAAACGAGGTTACTCGAAAGATGATTTGCACACTGAACACTTTATCGCCGTTCGGGTATTCTCTGCAACCCGAAGGGCCGGAGTATATTCCAAACAGCTCTGGCGCCTCAATGATCAGATTGGTTTCTTCTTCTACTTCACGAAATAGTGTTTCTACAAAGGTTTCCCCAATTTCCATCAGACCTCCAGGTAGACACCAGTTGTTCTGGTCTTTGCGCCTTTGCAGTAAAATACGTCCCAACTCGTCCTCGATGATCGCACCACAGCCTACCGTTATCAGCCGTTCTTGCCCGATCAGACGGCGCATTGTTTGAATATAATCATTCATCTGGAAAAATCCCCCTCCTAATCCTTTGATTATACAAAAAGAAAACCTGTTAGACCATCCGGTCAACAGGCTTGTTTGCTATCCCATATGCTTTTTATACATCCATAGCTGACCGCTCTTGATGACACGAGCCATCTGACCAACCAGAGACATTTTCCCCATGCTGGCAAAGCCTTCCTTTTTGCCGAGGGAACCGAGGAAGCCTTTGTGCTTGAGAGCAGGCAATGAAGCTGGATACTCCTCACCTTTGATGTCTTTTTTCAACATCAAGGCAATTTGTTCGCCTTGGATCTCAGCTGTTTGCGCGCTCGGTGCGATGATTGTGCTTGCACAGTCACCTACTACATACACGTTCGTATGGGATGGGATTTGATGATACTGATTGAGTTTGGCGCGTCCGATGTTGTCTGTTTCGATCGGCAGAGAGCGCACGATTTTGTTCGCTTGAATACCTGCTGTCCATACGATAACATCACTTTCAACAGGCTGATTGTGGTTGTACACGATCCCTTGCTCGATGCCAGTGACATTCGCCATGGAAACAAGCTGTACATCGTGCTCAATGAACCATTGAGATGCATATTCCTGAAGCTTTTTCGGGAATGGGCTCAAAATGCTTTGACCGCGGTCGATGATGCGCACATTCAGGTCGGGACGGCTCTCGCGCAGCTCAGCAGCCATTTCCACTCCGGAAAGACCACCGCCCACAACGCTAACCGTGCCGTATGGGTTCACATTATTGATTGCCATGTATGTGTTGCGAGTAGCTCCCATGGTTTGAATCGAACACGTAAATTGATCAGCACCAGGGATATCATGGTAACGATCCTCACAACCCAATCCGATTACAAGCCAATCGTAGGAGAGGGTGTCCCCGTCAGCAAAATTGACGACCTGCTCGTCCATTTCCACGCCAGCAATTTCACCGTATTTGACGGTCAGACGCGGATCGTTTGGAAAAGTAACACGCAGGTGAGATTCCGGTGTAGTACCTGCCGCCAGAGCGTAATACTCTGTTTTCAAGCCGTGAAACGGCATACGGTCTACGAGGGTTATAAACACGTCATCTGGTAAATCAGGGGACAGGACTCGCTCAATAATACGAAGACCCCCGTATCCTCCTCCAAGGATCACAAGTCGTTTCATAGAAGGTCTAGTCCTTTCTTCTGTCCGTTTTTTACAGCACCCACTCTATTTTTAGTCTCTTTCACTAAAAATGCAAGCAGAATCTTTTTCCCGTTTTCTCCGCTGGATTTTTATCAAAGTCGCGGTACAATAAAGTACGTGATGATGTCGAAATAATCGGTAGGTGACAATAGATGAAACCACTAGTAGAATTTTGCGCGAGCAATGTTTCCTCTTATACGCAATCCGTCGTGGATGCATTGGAAAATGATCCTGATCTGGATGTGGACGTACTCGAGTACGGCTGTCTGGGGTATTGCGGTGAGTGCTACATGGAGCCATTCGCGCTCGTAAATGGCAGCTTGGTACAAGCTCCAACAGCCGATGAATTACTGGTGAAAATCAAGAATAAATTACGGGAGGAAGAAGAGCTGCTGGATGCAGATTTTCCTCTGTAGATTGTTCTCTTAGGATGTTCATTGGGAAGCATGATCAACCGCGCACGTATCAAAATAGTAAAGCTGATGCCCAAGTGATTTGGAGCATCAGCTTTTTTTTGATTAATGTTCTTTGATCACGTTGTAGAAGGTATCGCGTTCCAGAGCGCGTTTTCCTGCGCCTTTGATCAACCAAACCAACTCATCTACTGTCAGGGCTTGCTGGGTAAGTGCACCGGCTGAGTGGCTGATGCGCTCCTCGATCAAGGTTCCGTGAGCATCGGAAATTCCCATTTGCAGAGAAAGCTGTGTGAGTTGGGTACCGATGTTGATGAAGTATGCTTTGACATGCTGGAAGTTATCGAGCATCAGACGGCTGATCGCCATTGTTTTCAAATCATCAATGGCAGAGTTACGGCGTTTGATACCTGCTGTTGCTTTGATCGGTTGAACAGCCAATGGAATAAATACCATGAAGCCGTTTGTGTCATCTTGCAGCTCGCGCAGGCGGAGCATGTGGATCACTCGCTCTTCCAATGTCTCGATGGAGCCGTACAGCATGGTGGTATGTGTTTTCAAGCCCAACTCATGAGCCGTGCGGTGTACTTGCAGGTACATGTCTGTACTTGCTTTTTCCGGGCTCATTTTCATCCGATAGCGCTCAGTCAAAATTTCAGCGCCACCACCAGTAAGGCTTTGAAGACCAGCCTTCATCAGCTCTTGCAAAACCTCGCGGATGGAGAGACCGGAAATGCGGGAGAAGAACTCAATCTCTGCACCTGTATACGATTTAATCGTCACATCCGGGTACGCTTTTCTCAAGGTACGAAGGGTGTCGAGGTAGTATTCAAATGGCTTGTGCTGGTTATGTCCGCCAACGATATGGAATTCACGGATACCTGGATGGAAGCGCGTTTCTACATAATGAAGCAACTCTTCCATGCTCATCGTGTAGGCACCTTCATCCCCTTCATCGCGGCGGAAGCCACAGAATTTGCAATGAGCTTCACATACGTTGGTTGGGTTGATGTACAGATTTTGCAAAAAGTAAACGTTATCCTGATTCTTGCGATAGTTAACAACGTTAGCCAATTGTCCAATCGTCAAAAGATCGTTGGAATTAAAAAGGGTGACACCGTCTTCCAAGGTAAGTCTTTCGCCATGCATAACTTTTTCAGCGATTCCGGCGAGAGATTTGTCTTGTATGGCAATCGTTTCAAGCGCCATTCCAAACACTTCCTTTCAAAGTCAATGGTTCTTAGATGAAAGAGCTTTAATCCAGTCCTACCCAATCGATATTCGTTCCATGGGAGTGGAAAGCTCTTAGGAATAAAGTGAATCTCGGGCAACAAGAGCACCTATATTATAAACCTCTTGGTAAGTACGAACAATAACATAAGTTCTCCAACTCTACACTTGGCTCCTTCTCGCCCCATTTTCCCACTCGATTGGTCATGAAAAGCCGTTATTTCTTTGTGTGAAATATTGTAAAAAACTAACAAATATCGGCATTAAATAAGGAAAGTAGGAATTTTTCGTTTGCGAAATTCTAGCTGTTCTTGTAAAATATAGTAAGAAAGCCTGATCTATTATTAGGAGGAGCTTCAAATGCGGGACGTTTTGCTCGAGAAAATCGAACTCCTTCGACAGCGTATGGTAAATATGGGGTTAGAGTTTGGGTTAGATCATCCAGATGTCCTAGAATACAGTATACAAATTGATCAACTACACAACGAACTGAACCAGATCGATCATAGTCTGTCTAAGGCAGAGAACCGGAAGAAATCGTATAGATTTTATTTAATGGAAAACAATGCACATTTTGCATAGGAAGGGGAAACCCTTCTTTTTTTATTTGGAAAGAGAGAATGAGCGCGTAAAGTGCAGGGGAAGCTTGTGGGAAGAAGCGTTTCTTAGTAAACTGAATATACTGGTTGTAACAAGTGCAGGAATGATGAGCCTGTGAAGGAGGGAAAGAAGCATGATTACATTGACAGAGAGCGCCAGTCTGAAAGTAAAAGAAATGCTGGCAGCAGAAGGCAAACCCGATGTGTTTTTGCGGGTAGGTGTCAGAACAGGTGGTTGCAGCGGCTTTACCTACGGGATGGGCTGGGACGAAGAGATGAAAGAAGGCGACGAGACCTTCGAGCAAAACGGTGTGAAAATTGTTGTCGATAAGGACAGCTACCCATACATTAAAGGTACAGAAATCGATTTTAAGGAATCGATGATGGGTGGAGGCTTCTCCATCGAGAATCCGAATGCAGTCGCTTCTTGTGGTTGTGGATCTTCGTTCAAAACAGCGTTGGCTGAAGGAAAAGCGGAGAAATGTGACGACTAATTGGCGTCATATCAACGTTTTTTAGTTCCGGTGATCTGACCGGAGCCTAGTCGGTAGCCTAACCGGAATTTTTCGGAAGCCTGCCGTGGGTTGAGGATTGCACCCGAATATCTGCGGATTATCAAACGCGCGAATGTGCAATAACAACCCCGAAATTTACGTTTTAGGGTTGAAGATAACGGCCTTCTTAACGGTGGATTGTGTAAAAATACCGTTGAGGAGGCTTTTTCTGTGTTGAAGAAACGCGCAAAACGTACGCCAATCGGGAGACGGCAGGCGGACAGTGAGTATCCGCGACTGACATTTAACTAAGCTTTTGATCTAGTAGTTTCCGCTAAATGTGCGGAGGGAGTACGAGAGCGTACTTTGACGGGCTACAGCAATCATTGGAAGCAGTTCACGAAGTGGTTATTCGATAATTACGATGTGCTTCCGATAACTTCCGATTTGAGGCGATTACATCCGCTGCATGCCTCCGGCGCGCGAAGGCCCGTTGTCAGGCGCTTACACCTTGTGTACAGGTTTTAAAACCTCGGGTCTACCCCCAGCACCCCCTATTTACCCCTCAACAGGCGTCAGAAAGGTCCGCAAATCAGATTTTATCTTTGGGTTTTTCGCAAAGCTATGTTATACCTTAATGTTGATTTGGACAAAGTAAAACCGCCTTCACAGCCTAGGCGGTTAATTTCCCGTTTGGTGAGCGATTTGATATCTCACTACAATAAAATCCTGCTTCTGCCGTGCTAAAGCTTCTTTATCATATGAATGTCATAAGGTTCTTTTTCAAATAACTCCTCATCTATTTCTGATGTAATTGTAGAACCATAACTTGAATAAAACTTTACCGCAGAGTTAGTTTCAGTTGAAGATATATATAGGTATTTCGCCCCTTTTTGAATTGCCACTTTACTTAATGCGTCCAAAATTTGGCTACCAATTCCTTGTCTTCGGTATTCCCGTGTAACATACATTAGGTCAATCTGAAGTTGGTTATTCTCTTTACCCCTAAACTTATGAGCTAAGACTCCGAACCCAACCAATTTATCCCCGTTGTACGCTCCAAAAGCTGTCCCACCGTTTTTGAGTTCATATTCGTACCGCGAAATTATTTCATAATAATCATCTTCTTTCCAATTTGGGCATTCATGTCCTGCTGTAATTTCTTCAAGAACTCCGTTCTTGCATTTGTAAATCAGATCTATTGTTTCTGAACGGTCAATATCATGTATTCTGTAAGAATCTTCGAGTTTCATTTGAATTATCGAAACCATTATTACCTCCTGAATTTATGTTGTATGAACCGATCCTCTTGTTTTTGATCTTCAACTTACTCTTTACTATCTATATAACGGAACCAAGCTAAATAAAGTTGTAAATACTTGGTTGCAACGCCATTAGAGCGGTCGATCCAGCGTTGCAATAGTATAATTGGGTAAAAAAGGAAAAGAGGAGAAATGTGACGACTAAGAGAAATAAAGACAAATAAGACGGAACCCCTTCGACTTGTGTGAATGATTGCGCACGAGTTGAAGGGGTATTTTGTTGTGCGAAATAAAAGAAATTTACAAAATATGGACTTGAAATTATAGTTAGGAATAATTGGAAGTGAAATGAAAAGATGAGAGGCAGGATCATGATGAAGAAATTCAAACGACTTACTGCTTGCGCATTTTCGGCCATCCTTTTGTGTACGGCTATTCCCGCTACGATTGATGCGGCACCACAGGTTAAGTCAAAAGGATATGTGGCAGGCAATCTGACGTTGTTTCCACAACTTGATGTGAATGTGGGTGAGAAAGTCACCGTAACAGCAACGATTGCGAAGCATGGGAAGATAAAAGGAGATGCGGAATTTCGCTTTACAGGTCCTGATGAGGATCTCGTGATGGAAGATGTGAAGATCACCGAAGGAAAAGAGCAATACGAGGTAACGGGAACCTTTACGCCCTCGGAAAAAGGAAAATATGAGATTAAACTCACACTAACCATGAAGGGCGAGGAAAAGCAAGAGATACAGGGTGCGGCGTCTGGCATCATTCGGGTAGGAGATGAATGGAAATACTTCTTTGTCGCAGATGAAGACAGCAAGCTGAAAGGTACGATCTACAAGGATAAATTGGTCAACGAGAGTCCGATGAAAGTGAGTCAAGCCAAGCAGGTGACCGGTAAAATCTTTCGAGGAAATCAAGAGATTTATTACTTGCAGCTCAACGATCCAGCAACGGAAAAAGGGCTGCACAAAAGCTCTCTTTACAAAGTAAAGCAAGGTAGCAGTACACCTGAAGCTGTGAAATTTGCAGGAGACAAGATTACGTCCTTTGTCATGGATGAAAGCGATATGTACTTTACGGCTTATACTGACGACAACCGAGCAATGCTGTATAAAGCGAAAATCAATTCGGACAAAAAAGAGGAAGTCCTTGAAAATGTAGACTATGCAACGGTTTCGAATGGCTGGTATTACTTCCATGACAGCCTTGATCAAGGACTTTATAAAATGAAGCTGAATGGGTCAGAAAAAACGAAGCTTACCAAAGATGACACAAAAATAGATGGAAGCAAGGGCGGCAGCTTTGAAGTTTATACGGACGCGATTGCCTACGTGGATAGCAGCTCTCAGCGTGTGCTGATTTCCAAAGAGGGTAAGCACCTGCAAGATGGCAAGCAAATTAAGGGAAAGATCGTAGATGTCGTAGGTGACAATATTTTCTATCTGGACAGCGACAAAGCTTTACACCGGACACAGCTCACTTCAGATAAAACAGAGAAAATCATGGACTTGAAGAGCGATGCGATTGTAGAGATAAACGTACCCGCACAATACATCCTCTATGCCAAAACGAACAATGAGCTTTACAAGGTTCAGTGGAAATAACACAAGGAATCCATACTTCGGTATGGATTTTTTTGCGGCAACCTGTCACAAAATGACAGCCTTGTTTGTTATACATGCGAATCGGAGGTGAGAGGGCTTGGATCATAACGAAATGGAGCAAGTGTTAAAGGAGGTCAGAGCTGGGGATATCGACCAATTTGGTTTAATCATCGATGTGATGCAAAAGCCATTGTTCGTGTATTGCTATCATATGCTGGGACACCGACAGGAAGCGGAGGATGCTGTCCAGGAGGTTTTCTTGAAGGCATTCGAACAGCTGGATAGCTATCGACACAATGTTTCTTTCTCGGCATGGATGTATAAGATCGCGTATCATCATTGCCTGAACCTGTTAAACAGGGCGAAGCTGAATCGCGTGGTCACTTTTTTGCGTGCGGGGATTCAGACGGTCAGTCGCCATGAGGGTGAAAAAAAGATTGAAGATACGGAGTACTTGAACAACCCTCTTCATGTAGCGATATCAAAGCTATCCGTAAAGGAGCGGAATCTCCTAATCTTGCGTGTGGTGGAAGAACGCAGCTACGACGAGCTGGCCTTGTTGTTTGATAGAAAGCCAGCTACGCTGCGAAAACAGTATGAGCGGGCATTGAAAAAATGTAAATCTTACATGCTCGTGAGTGAAGGCGGTGATAGACATGACTCGATCTCAGCAACCCGATGATTGGAAACAGCAGTTACTAGCAGCCGCCGATGATTTCGATGTCAAGGATCAAGTCCTTCAAAAAATCAAGGAACGAAAAAATATATCGGAGGGAAAACAGATGAAAAAAAGATTGGGATTACTTGTCGCGGCTATTCTTGTGTTTGGGGGAACATCCGCTTATGCAGCCATGAAGGTATACGAATTGAAGAATGAGAAAGGGGAAGCCGTTGTAAAAGTGGAGCAGACTACTACACCACAACCCAAAAAAAGTGCGGAAAGTATAAAAACCTTTGAGGATGCAAGAAATTCGCTAAAGCCAGGCGAAGGCGCAGCAATCTATATGCCCGGCCCGGACAATCCGAAAAAACGTGTTTCCTTCACATATGTTCCTGTCGAACATCTGACCACAGAACCGTTGCAGAAAGAAGTGGGCAGCTTTTATGAGGTACCAGCTGAGCTTCCGGGTGGATACAAATTTGTAAATGGGCATGTAAACTATCCGTTTGTTTACAATCAACCAGAGTTATTCGAAGAAATGTACAAGGAGGCAGAGAACGAGAAGAAGCAAATCGTTGTACGAAAAGTATCGCCTAAGCCAAATTTTGATAGAATATTGACGGTGTATAAAGGGAGTGAAGGGGCAGAGCCGGATGGGGACGTCTACATTGCCGTCACGAACTTTGAAGGTATGAAATGGATCCAGGAAGAAGTAGGAGAGGATGGAATCGTAGAAAAAGTAAAAGTGCAAAAATACGAGGGAATGTATGTAGTCCAGAAGTTATTGGACGGAAAAGAAGAAAAAAAGGTACAGGTTTATCAAGAGGATAAAAATAGACTAATCGAAGTGGCTGCCCTGAATTCTGCCTTAACGAAAAAAGATTTACTGACGATTGCCGAGAATTTGAAGTAGATAGCCATGAAAATAGAGGACGGAGACGAGGGGATTTATCGTCTCCGTTTTGTTTGGAACCAAAAGAGATAGAACAAGATGCCCACAATAATGATGACAACGATCCCTGTAAAGACATAATCAGTCCATACTAGATTGGTAGAACGGATAGGTATGGCACCAGGACCTAGCGCTTGCAGATCCTCTCCGGCATCGGCCTTGATGGCTGTTCGTGTACAGATATTGGTTTCTAGCTCATTTAGCTCCCAATAAGAGGCATAGACAAGATATTCTTGACCCGGTTGAAAAGGAATGCCACATGAACCTCCAAGACCGCTGGTGACGATCTGAACTTGTGTCTGATCTACCCCTTTCCACGTGGACTGCACCTCGAAAATAACATCAAAGCCGCCTCGCTCTGGTTTATCCCAAAAGGGAAGCCAACGAAGCCAGTCTGTTCGCTCATTTACCTGGAGCACCTTGCCTGTAAATACAGCAGCAGACTGATCCTTTGCTGTTAAAGGGTCAGGAGGTCTGGCACAACTACAAGCCGACACAGGAAAAGGCTGGATGAAAAAGGTGAAAAGAAGCACGAACGAGAAAACGATAAGATTACCTTGAACGTTCCTGAAAATCATCACTGATCCACTCCTCTAAACCATAAGACGGAGAACAGAGAGGATTGTTCCGAAAATGATGGCAACGATTTTTTTGTGTATTCTGGTGGGAATAATATTTCTCGCCTACCATACGACTTATGTCAAAACATCGACAGTGAAGCTGACGATCCCTTCTGTCCCTCCACTTACATTGGTTCATCTTTCTGATCCTCATGGACGAATACGGTTTTGGAATGGAGAGCTGCACAAACTGGTGAATGTACACGAGCCGGATTTGGTGATGGTGACGGGAGATTTGACCCAGCACAGTGGGCAGTTGGCGCGTGTGTTAAATCAGCTAGCAAAAGTAAAGAGCAAGGATGGAATCTTCTTTGTTCCTGGTAATTACGAGAGAGAGGCAGGAAGATTTCAGAAAAGGGTCTATTCCGCTGCTGTTTCCCGTTCCCAAAAAGAAGCGTGGCAGCAGGTGATGACGGTATTGGAAAACGAGAGTGCCGTGATAGAAAAAGACGGCAGTCGCATTTGGATATACGGCTTCGATAACTCGATTTACGGCAATGAACGGCATACGGAAAAAGAGATTCGGCAGGCGAACTTGACGATCTTTTTAGCTCACTCTCCGAACATTATCTCGTTGATTCGCAACGAGGGTTTGAAAGCTGACCTTCTCTTGACCGGACATACCCACGGGGGACAAGTCCGCATGTTCAATCGTACTGTCGGTGCTTACAAGCATTTTCATATCGGGCAAATAGATGATCCATTCGTTGGCGTATTTGGCATTAGTCGCGGATTAGGTGCTTCCAGGCTGCCAATCCGGCTCAATTGTTTTCCGGAGATCACGGTATATGTGATCAATCCATCATGAACGCTCAAGTTCAACAATCGTTCCCCATTTCGTCACTGTTCGTTCACAAGATGTCAGATTTTGGATTGGTCTCATCGAGTAAGATGGAAGTGTAGAAAAAGAAGAAAGAAGGGGTCAAAAGTGAACAAGAAGTGGGGTCTATTGATTTCTTCAGTTGCATTGTCTGCAATGTTGATGACAGCATGCGGCGGAGACAAGGAGCAAGCTGCTAGCACGAATGCTGCAGCGACTACTGGCACACAAGTGAATATCGAAGCTAGTAACTGGAAATTCAATCAAGAAACCTATGAAGTAAAAGCTGGTGAAGAGTTCACGCTCAACTTCAAGTCGACAGAAGGCTTTCACGGTATTGGTATCCAAGGGCTGGATGTAGACCTTCAAAAAGATGGCAGCAAAACGATGAAAATCGATGCCGCTGGTGAGTACACCATCTTTTGCAACGTGATCTGTGGACCGGATCATGGCAAAATGGTAGCAAAATTAGTCGTGAAATAATTCGATTCTTTCAATAGCATAAAAACAACAAACAAGCACTTTGGCCTGCATAGCAGGTCAAGGTGTTTTTTCATTTCACTAGTGGGGACATACTACATGAGCAGCCAATCATCGAGTAAGGGAGGGAACCACATGTCCAAGCACAACAACAAAGACAAACGCCCAACGGAAGCATCCGCTGGCTCACGCAGCACTCCTCCGAAAACGGGAGAGAACACTGGGCATAATCTGCGGAAAAAAGATCGATCGTAACATACCGGCTAAAACGAAAGTAGGAAAGAGTCCTCCCCTGACGGAGGGCTTTTTTGCTTGTTATATACATGTTTTCGCGATTTTTGCACATCGTAAGGAGGAAAAGTTTTCAAGTCGGTGATGCGATCCAAAAAGGAGATGAGTGACACTGGATAAGAAACACTACTACGTGACCTTGCAAGCGGGAACGACCGTGGCAGAAATCCGCGATGAAAAAGGCTCCGCCACGTACGATTTTGAGATCGAAGCGACCGACGTAGAAGTTGGCATGATGCGCGATCTGTTCAATAACTGTGTGCACGGCGATTTCATGATGTGGATGCATGGGCATACGCTATGGTCTGACATGCCGGATCGGGACAACGACGAATACGATGATAACCTGCGGGCCATCTACCAGCTTATTTATCAGTATGGCACCGAAAAAACGAAAAGCGATCTGGAGCAAATGGGCCTGGTAAAGCTATTAGGGCTGGATAGAGAAGAATTGCGTCCTTTTTAACGGATCAATCATAGACGTTTTCTAAAAGAAGAAGGAGTGAACAGCATGAAGATGTGGAAGCAAGGAATGATGACTACAGCGCTGGTAATGGGTCTCGCGATGCCAGGTATCGCGTTGGCCCGGGATGTGTCTGCAACAGTTGCTCAGGTGACCAAGCCGACTCACGGCCATGAAGAGCATGGAGAAAAGCACATGAAGGTGCGACATAGCTCAAACAGAGGCGTTCATCAAAAAATGTACATGCTCTTGCTGGCAGAAAAATATGCACCAGATAGCGTGGGGAAATGGCAGGCAGCGTTTAAAGAACGTGATCGTTTAATGAACGAGTTCGGGGCGTTGAGTGACGACCCGAAGTGGCAGGCGAAGCGTGAAGAACGCAAGCAACTGATCAACAAGCTGAACGAACAAGTGAAAAAGGGCGAAATCACCAACGAACAGATGGAAAAGCAGTTCAAGGAATGGAAAGACAAAAACATGGGGCCGAAAGAAGAGCGTGACGCCCGAAGAGCCCGAATCGAGCAAATGAAAAAGACACACGATGCTTTTGACTCGGCGATTGAATCTGGTGATACTGCCAAGATTAAGGAGTCGCTTCAACAAATGCTGGAACAAATGCAAGCAAATAATTCTCGCATGGCGGAAAAGCTGGCCATGAAGAAAAAATAACGATTCGAACAAAAAAAGGACGTGGCCGACTTACTGGTACGCGTCCTTTTCCATATCGGTTACAAGCATAACGGGGGTCCATTCATTCAGAAAGACCTTCTCTTCCATTTGGCAGGAAGGACACCAGCCTGTATGGACGCATTGGTGGCGGGTACGATCTAAGTAACCGTTGTCCATCTTGGCATCGTCTATCTCCCGGTACGGGCTGTAGCTCCCATAAAAGTCATACAAACGGCCTGCATCTTGCAGAGCTTGACCGCATGCTGAACAGGGTTGTTGGAGCGGTGTGAATCCATTGCAAACTGGGCAGAGATGATTCAAAGTGTAATCGCCTCCTCGTTGCTTCTACTGTGCACGCCAACAAAAGCGGTTATGCAAAGGAATGAAAAATCCCTGTCGTAGCCATCGGAGGCAACAACAGGGACGAAACATTTTTACGATTTGAAGTTGTCCATACTTGAAGAATGACCAGGCTGCAATTTGGCATCCGGATTAAAGTAGGAAACCGCATTGTTTACAGCGGTAGGTGCTTCACCAAATCCGACAGCGATCAGCTTGACCTTACCAGGGTAGGTAGCGATATCGCCTGCTGCGAAAATGCCAGGGATGTTTGATTCCATGCGTGTATCGACCACGATGGAGCCTTTTTCGAGCTCCAGCCCCCAGTTCTTGATTGGACCGAGAGAGGAGATGAAGCCGAAGTTGACAATGACTGCATCGACTTCCAGATCCATTTCTTCTTTTGTGGTGCAATTGGCCAGCGTGAGTTTTTCGATGCGCTCCTCGCCGTGCAAAGCTGAAATTTCGTAAGGTGTCGTGACGTTTACTTTGGAGGACATGAGCATTTCTACGCTATGTTCATGTGCGCGGAACTTGTCTCTGCGATGGATGAGGTATACTTCTTTTGCGATAGGTTCTAGCATGAGGGACCAGTCCAGAGCGGAATCACCGCCGCCAATAACAGCTACACGCTGTCCCTTGAAGGAGTTCAGATCGGTAACAAAATAGTGCAGATTGGATTTTTCATATTTGACGGCATCTGGGTGTTCCAGCCTGCGAGGTTCGAACGCTCCTACCCCAGCAGTGATGATGACGGATTTGGAGTAGTGAGTGCCTTTGTCCGTAGTGATTTCAAACACATCGTCTACTTTTTTTACGACATTTTCCACTTTTTCTTCCAGGCAAACGGTTTGCTGAAAGCGGGAAATTTGATCTTTCAGATTATTGATCAAATCTTGTGCTAAAACCTTTGGAAATCCGGCAACATCATATATGTACTTCTCCGGATAAAGAGCGGATAATTGCCCGCCTAGCTGGGGCATGCTCTCAATGATTTTTACACTGGCCTGCCTCATCCCGCCATAGAAAGCGGTAAATAACCCGGCAGGGCCTCCACCAATGATCGTAATGTCGTAGATTTGCTCGTCCTTTTGCAGAAAATTCAATCCAAAGCACCTCCGAATTAATCGTAAGCGAACTCCTCAACCATTATAACCCATCTAAGTGGAAAAACAGGAGAGAAAATTCGAAAGATGATAGGCAAAAAAACCTTGCAAAACCAATTGGTTGCCGATAAGATGAGGATGACTGTAAAGAAATTGTCACATTTTTCTATGGCTGACTTTGTGCATTTTTTCACAGAGTGGTTCAGATGGCATCGGAGGCAATAATTCCGATACTACACGGATCATAAATTGGGGCATCTTAATTTGTACCAGACCACGTGAAAAATCGCACAATCTTCCTGAAGTTACCATGAACAATGAAATCATACATGATTGGAAGGGATACTGATGGGTACACCCAAAATCCTGATTCTCGGCGCTGGATACGGTGGTTTGCTCACAACGTTGCAGCTTCAGAAAAAGCTCAACTACAATGAGGCGGAAATCACCTTGGTCAACAAGCACAACTATCACTACATCACGACTTGGCTGCATGAGCCGGCTGCAGGTACTGCACCAGCGGATCACGCCCGTGTCAGTCTGGATGGCATTTTGAACAAGGACAAAGTCAACTTTGTCAAAGGAACGGTGCAAGCCATTCAGTCAGAGGAGCAGACCGTTACGCTCGATAATGGCGAGGTGCTGTCGTATGACTATCTCGTCATCGGATTGGGCAGCGAGCCAGAAACGTTCGGAATTGAGGGACTCAAGGAGCATGCGTTTAGCATTCGCAGCATCAATGCGGTCCGCAATATTCGCGAGCATATTGAATACATGTTCTCCAAATTTAAAAATGAGCCGGATCGTATGGACTACCTCACGTTTGTTGTGGGTGGAGCTGGCTTTACAGGTATTGAGTTTTGCGGAGAGCTCGGCGATCGTCTGCCAGAGCTGTGCCGAGAATTTGATGTTGATCCTGAACTGGTGAAAGTCTACTGCATTGAGGCAGCACCAACTGCATTGCCTGGCTTTGACCCAGAGCTGATCCAATACGCCATAAATGTATTGGAGAGAAAAGGCATCGTGTTCAAAATTGGAACACCCATCAAGCAGTGCACTCCAGATGGCGTACTGTTGAATACCGGAGAAGAAATTAAATCGAAGACCGTTATCTGGGCAGCAGGTGTCCGCGGCAACAGCATCGTGGAAAAAGCAGGTTTTGAAGTCATGCGCGGTCGCGTCAAGGTAGACGAATACTTGCGTGCGCCTGGCCATGAGAATGTTTTCGTCGTAGGGGATTGTGCCTTGATTTTCAATGAAGAAGGACGTCCGTATCCACCAACTGCGCAAATCGCGGTGCAGGAAGGCGAGACGCTGGGTGAGAATCTCGCTGCCTTGATCCGTGGCGATCTTCCGCAAAAATTCATCCCACATCTGCAAGGGACACTGGCCTCTCTTGGAAAAGGTGAGGGTATCGGGCAAGTTGGTTCGAAAAAGCTGTTCGGCAGCACAGCAGCCATGATGAAAAAAGCGAGCGACCTCCGCTACTTGTACAAAATTGGTGGCGTCGGTCTCGCACTGAAGAAAGTAAAGCTGTAAAACGATGCGTCACGCGAGCATTCAAGTCCGGGGGCTCATGGTCCGCGAAGAGATGGAGCGGTACAACGCTATGATGGAAGTGGGCCTTTATCTGGAAGAGCAGGGGCGACACGATTTGGCATGGCATGTACAGCGTGAAGTAGATATTCTCATCCTGCCTGCCATCGAACGGCTCAAGGAAAAGGGCCGCGAGAGGGATCGGGAAAATCTGCGATACATGATCGATAATGGGCTCCTAGATGACGAGGATGATTGACAGGTACCCCCGGCGATGAAGAGCCGGGGGTTTCGTTTAGCTAGGACATAAAAGGAGCGAGTCGGATGCGCGAAGGGAAGGTTTGGCTAGGCGCCTGCGGGATTGTCATTCGTGGGCAAGAAGCATTGGTTGTCAAAAAAACGTACAGCGGACTAAAAGGGCAATGGTCATTTCCAGCGGGATTCGTGCAGGAGGGTGAGACAGTAGATGAAGCAGCAGTGCGTGAGGTGCTGGAAGAAACGGGTGTCGAGGCAGTCGTGCGACAAGTAGCGGGAATCCGTTCAGGCGTTATTCGAGAGTCCATTAGTGACAATATGGTCGTTTTTTGGATGGATTACATAGGGGGAGAACCGCGTCCGCAGGAAGGTGAGATCGCGGAGGCGAGATTTATGCCCATACAAGAGCTGCTTCATGATCCGTTGTCTTCGACTTATTTGAAAATCATATTGCCGGACTATATCAAACGGGAACAGGGAATGACAGGTCAATCGTTTGCAATCGATCCCATTTTTCAATACACTTCCTATAAAATCTTTAAGCAATCCTGCGAATAAGCTAGATAAACTGCAATGTTTCCGTTTACATTGCGGTTTTTTTATGTTTTTTTCGCGATGAACTGCATTGTAAACCAAGGGGAGATTCTGATATAGTTAGATACATCAAAATAATCTGAAAATACATGCAATTAATCTTCACGCATGTATGCCGAAAGGGGAGCTCAACATGAGACAAAAACAAGAACAGTGCCCATACTGCCATGGCCAAGGGTATTTCCAACTGCTCCTGGGGGGCTCGGAGAATTGCCCTAACTGTGACGGAGCCGGTACACAGGAAGCTCAGAAGGAAGCTGTTTCTTCTCATCCATAATGAGTAAGGAACCTCGCATAGAAAACCGTCGAAGCGAATGCATCGGCGGTTTTTTCTGTCAGCGTGCAACACATACGCTTGGCTTCTCTTATTGACCGATCCCTCGCCTTTTTGCTACACTTAATACCGAAAATAGCCCGCCTTTCCTGTATTTGCATAAAAAGTGGCAAAAGGTGGAGAAGGTGGCAGGAGGTCTTTTTCGGCGATGAACTTGATGCAATTTATGGTATCCATTGTTCTGTTCTCCGTGCTAGGGTTTGGCATTGGGTTTATTTTAAACATGATTTTGAAAACGACATGGTTTCCAGTTGTAATCGGCGTTGGTGTAGTCGTAGGTGCACTTGTCTATCAACAAATCGTTCCGGGAATTTGGGATTCGCTCATTCTGGGCTGCGGTATGGCAGGTACAGTGGCGAGTGGCTGGACCATTCACACGCTTCGCAAAAAAGGATATCGGATGTTTTAAAACAAGCACAAGCAGGCCTTCGTTTCGGGCCTGTTTTTCTTTTGGCATTGGATTAGAAAAATGAGCAACAGACAGAATATTTCTATAATCAACCAAAATTTGTGTATACTTTCCTCCTCGTCGGGACATGACTAGAAACGAGAGGAGGTTTACCAAGAAATGAATGGAAAGCAGTTCGTAAGTATCGTCGCGCTGTTCATCCTGGTCTTGACGGCCTTCGCAAGCGATGGATACAGCTATAATGTTGTGGGAGACTACGGTGTCTCGTCCACTTTTGGAATCAAGGAAACGAAAGAGGGGCAACGTGTCGTCAAAAAACGGACGGTATCTGCCAGTTCTCTTACTCAAGTGATTGATAAAGCGGATGTATTTCACGATCAATATCCAAAAGTACGTGTAGTGGCGACAGGCTACTATGCCGGATACGAATCGACGGGCAAAAATCCATCTCACCCGTCCTATGGCATTACCTATTCAGGTGTAAAAGTACGTAGAGACGACTATTCCACGATTGCAGCTGATTTGCGCGTTTTCCCGCTGGGGACCATTTTGTACATTCCCGGTTATGGATATGGTGTGGTAGCTGACAAAGGTGGAGCGATTCGCGGCCATAAGATTGACCTGTATTTCGAGACCAAGCAAGACGTATTCTCGCAATGGGGGAAAAAGTCGGTGGACGTGTATATCGTAAAAAAAGGCGAAGGCAAAGTAACGGAAGCTTTTCTGAATAGCTTGAATGAAAAAGGAATCGCGGCCATGGCGGAGCCCGTCAGCGGCCAACAACAAACTGAATAGCAACGAATGAAAACAAATGGATGCCGCATCGGTGGCATGAAAGAAAAAAGAAAAAACGTTCAAGGCACAAGCTTTGAACGTTTTTTGTGTCATTTTGTATGAATCAAATCAACCAGCTTCTCCAATCCTTCCAAAATGCGAGGAGAAGGGCGGCAATAGAGGCCTTCTTCCAACAAGTGGACCTGATTGTTTCGAATTGCGGTCATATTCACCCACTCTGGGCGATTGGTGATCAGATCAGGCTTGATTCGCTTTAGTTCAATTCCGCACCAGACGACGCAAATATGATCCGGATTGCGTTCCATGACCATTTCCCGCGTAGCCTTGACGTTCGCGACAGGATAATCTGCAAAAATATTGATGGCACCCGCAATGTCACTTACATCGGTCAACCAGTTTTCCTGACCCGGTGTGTAGATGGGATTCGGCCACCATTCCCAGTAAAGCTTCGGGCGTTGCTCGTACGTCGCTGCCTTTTGCCGGATGCTTTCAATGGTTTCGTCAAATTGGATCGCAAGCTGCTCGGCTTGCCTCTGTGTTCCTGTCGCCTCACCGACGAGTCGGATATCATGAGCGATATCCCCGATGCGGGAAGGGTTCAGGACGATATGAGGAATGTCTCTGTTGCCCAGAGCTTCTATATTCTTCTCCATGCCAGGAACAGAGAGGGACGCTACGACCAGATCCGGTTGGAGAGCAGCGACCCGGTCCATATCGATTGTCAAATCGGGTCCAACCCGGGGGAGATGCTGCCACTCCAGCGGCCAGTCAGAGTGATCATCCAAACCGACGACATGCTCATGCAGGCCTAAATAATACAGGATTTCGGTATTGCTGGGACAGATGGAAACAATGCGCATGGGAGCCCTCCTTTAAAAAAACGGATGGAGCAATAACGCAATCATGACGCCTAACCAACCGCCGATCAATACCTCGATCGGTTGATGACCAAGCAGTTCTTTCAGTTTTTTTGCTTTTTCCTGGCTAGGGCGTACTTTTAACGATTTCATACCTTCTAACAGGTGGTTGAATTCATCGACCAGCTTGTTTAAGACAACGGCTTGCATACCGGCATGGCGGCGGACACCTGCGGCATCAAACATCACAATCACACCGAGAATCGCGGAAATAGCGAACATGTTGCTGCCAAAGCCCTCACGCAGTCCCACGGCTGTGGATAGGGCTGTCACGGCAGAAGAGTGAGAGCTGGGCATACCGCCTGTACTCATGAGCAATGACCATTGCCACGTTTTTGTGGCAAAAAAATGAAGGGGAATTTTGATAAATTGGGCGATCCCTATGGCTAGCAGTGCTGCCCATAAGGGGAAGTTTTCAAAAAAATCCGCCACGGAAAATCCATTCCTTTCTACTGTGCGCTTATCTCTAGGATTATTGTAACAGAAGGGCGTTGTCTTAATCCGTGAAGTTTTTGTTTGGATGTAAAGTGACTGCCAATCTGTGTTACCATGAAGATGGAAGGTTCGAAACGGAGGCATGCATCCATGGGATATCCTGAGCAGTATTTGCAGTTCATTGAAAAATTCAATGATGGAGAATACTATGAATGCCACGATCTGTTGGAAGACATCTGGATGGAAGACAAGTCAGACAAGTTTTTGCAAGGATTGCTGCAATTGTCAGTCGGACTGTACCACCAAGAGTACGGCAATATCAAAGGTGCTCGCTGGATGTTAGGCAATGCACGAAAGTATTTGACTCGTTACCAGCCAGTTCATTGGGGACTGGACGTAACAAGAGTTCTTCGTTACATAGATGAATGCGAGAAATTGTTGCCGGAAAAGGATGTCATTTCTTACACAGAGGCAAAAGCCATGACGTTTCCACCCTTGCGCTTATATGTCGACACATCCTGTTAAACAAATGTGCCCATATAGTATCCTACCACACAGAAAGAGGGAAGAGTATATGAAAGTAGCAGTAGAAAATCGCATACAGCTTGTAAATATCGCGTGTGATGAACTGATTGTCCCGCTATGGAAGGGTGAGGAGCTTTCGCAAGTATACCCGGAATTGGACGAAGCTTTTGGGGGCAGTCTGAGTGGCTTGCAGCAGGACAAGGAAGTTACAGGTGAGGCAAAAGAAATTACGGTTGTCCACGGAATGAACAAGGTAGCTGCAAAAAAACTGTTGATCGTCGGGATGGGTGAACCGGGGAAATTTGATTTCGTCGCAGCCCGAAATGCATGGGGACGTGCAGCCAAAACAGTTGTAGGAAAAGGCAACGGGAAAACAGTCGTGATTGATTTGCCAACAACAGAGCATATGAGTGCCGACCGTCTGGCGCAGGCAGTTACGGAAGCCTTTGGACTTGCCGAATACAATTACGAGGGCTACCGTCAAAAGGCAAAGCGCGAGTTTGACCCAATTGCGACGGTGCAGATTTTGGCAGCAGCTGCCGATTCTTCATTGGTTCAAGCGGGTGTTGCTCGTGGCTCGGCGCTCGTATCCGGAACGAATCTGGCGCGTACGCTCGTCAATGAACCAGCTAACTACTTGACTCCACGCGCTTTGAAGAACGCAATGGTCGAGGTAGCAGAGCGCTATGGCATGACTGTGGAAGTCATGGAAAAAGCGAAGCTGGAAGAGTTGGGAATGGGCGGAGTTCTCTCTGTTGCACAAGGCAGCGAGCTCGAGCCATATGTCGTCGTAGTTAAATATCAAGGAAGAGACACGTGGGACGATGTCATTGGCTTGATCGGTAAAGGCGTGACGTTTGATACAGGTGGGATCTCCATCAAGCCAGTAGCAGGCATGGAAGACATGAAGTCGGACATGGGCGGAGCAGCTACGATGATCGGCGCATTGGAGGCACTGGGACAGATTAAACCAAAGGTAAACGTTCTGGCTGTCGTCGGTACCGTGGAAAATATGCCATCCGGAACGGCATTCCGTCCAGGCGATGTCATCACGACCATGAGCGGCAAAACGGTGGAGATCATTACGACAGACGCAGAAGGTCGTCTCGTACTGGCTGATTGCATCACCTATGCAAAAGAGCAAGGTGTGTCTTGCCTGGTGGATGCCGCTACCTTGACAGGTGGTATCGTGGTCGCACTCGGTCATTTCTGCTCTGGTGCTATGACCAATGACAAAGCACTGTTGGATGAGCTGATGAACGCAGCAGACGTGGCTGGTGAGCGCTTGTGGCAGCTGCCTACCTTCGATGAGTATCGCAGCCTGAACAAGAGCCGTTTTGCCGATTTGAAAAACTCTGGTGGACGTTATGGCCACGGCATCATCGGTGGTGTTTTCCTGCAAGAATTCGTTGGCGATACACCGTGGGTACATCTGGACATCGCAGGTACGGCGTACACAGCAAGTGCTGGCGACATGCAACCAGCTGGAGGTACCGGAGCGATGACGCGCACCATTGTTGAGTTTGTTTCCAGCCGTAGTGAATAAGAGGTAGTTCAATTTCCCATTTCAATATAAAAAGGAGTGTTTTCACATGGCACAAAATCCAAGCAACGAAGTACGTCGTCAACTGCTGGAGGATGCAAAAACGATCGCAGTAGTGGGGCTGTCCAACAAGCCTGACCGCACCAGCTATATGGTATCGCAAGCTATGCAGAACGTGGGCTACAAGATCATCCCGGTCAATCCTGTCATCGCGGGTGAAATGGTTTTGGGTGAAAAAGTGGTTGCCAGCTTGTCTGAGATCGATCAACCAGTCGACATCGTTGATGTGTTCCGCCGCAGCGAAGACATGATGCCTGTTGCCGAGGATGCATTGAAAATGCAGCACAAGCCAAAAGTGTTCTGGATGCAACAAGGCATTGCCAACGAAGACGCAGCAAAATTGGTTGCAGATCAAGGCATCGAGGTTGTGCAGGACATGTGCATCAAGGTAGACCACGCCCTTTTGCGGGTTGGAAAATAAGAGACTTAACAATCGGGGAGTGGAAACAACATGTTTATCAACCCAGCGGCTGATACCAAGCGCGATCGCATTCCACCGAATCAAAAACAGACGACAGGCTTTCCTGTCCTGCACTACGGAGAGGTTCCCGAATATACAGATCTCTCTACGGAGTGGAGCTTTCGCCTTTTCGGTCTCGTCGAAGAAGAAGTAACATTGACCTACGAACAAATGCTGGCCCTGCCAAAAGGTGGCACCACCAACGATATTCACTGCGTTACAGGCTGGAGCAAGCTGGACAATGAATGGGAAGGCATTCCGGTGGAAGAAGTTCTGAAGCTGGTCAAGGTGAAGCCCGAAGCGAAGTACGTCATGCTGCATGCTGAGCACGGATGGACTGTGAACATTCCGCTTGTCGACTTCATGAAAAACGGCAACCTGTTTGCTACGAAACATAACGGCGAGGATTTGACCCCTGAGCACGGCTGGCCGCTGCGCTTTGTCATCCCGCATCTCTACTTCTGGAAAAGCGCCAAGTGGGTGCGTGGGATTGAGTTTATGGAGAAAGACAAGCAAGGGTTTTGGGAGAAGAATGGATATAATATGTATGGTGATCCCTGGAAAGAGCAGAGGTTTGCTTGGGATTGATTGAGGAAAAGAGACGGTGATTACCCGTCTCTTTTTTTGTTTTCATTGGGCTTACACTTAGTGACACAAGTTTACACTTCCAGAGTTTTCAGCGAGTGAAAAATTAATGGGTAAATAGAAATAGAATTAGAATTTAAGTGAAGAAAATCAATATAAATACAAAATATCATTACGAATAGCGGCATGCTGCGATCACCAGTATTTGTAGATTTCATTTTGTCTGCATAGTGTTGCCTTGGATAAAATTATCGTAATGAGAGCAAGGTAATATCAATGGTCCCACTTCAAACCTCCTTCTTTTAAAGAGGGAGGGGTTTTTATTTGTTTAAATAAAGTGTTCAAACAAAAAAGCGATGGTCTGAATAATTATTCGCATATTGATAAATATTACATGGAGTAATTAAGAATACAGTAAGGGGGTTCTTCAAGTTGAAAAAGTTGAAGGTAATTATGTTAGCTTTAATGTTAACTGTAACAATGAGTTTAACTGCATTTGCTGAGACTAGTGGTACCATAGGTGCGGGGAACACTGGAGGAACAAACACCCCAAATAATATGACGGGCAATACAGGTGTAGGCGTTACAGGAAATGGGGCACCTCCTAACACAGGTGTCAATAACAACACCTACAGAACGACAGCAGTGGACACTGATTCAGACTGGGAATGGATAGGTTTGCTTGGATTAGCTGGTCTCTTCGGTTTGAGAGGAAGAAATAGGGAACGAAATCCACAGAAGTAACCAAAATCAACAACCCGTCCCTTTTTTGAGGAGACGGGTTAATAAACATTTAATGGCTGGCTTTACAAATGTGCATGGTAATCCTAAGAAAGATAGGATTAATGGGTCCTTTTTCTGTTTACAAAGATACCTAATTCCTTCCTATGTAAGAAAATGCATTCAAGTAAAGTCAAAGGTCACCCCCAAGCTGAGTGATTAATCTTCCAAGTACAATCGGCATCTCATTAGGAATTGGATATTTGGATAAACTGAAGGATTATAGGAACACCTTGGAACGGGACATCACTCAGCATCAAGGCGCCCGGCTGAACCACATACGTATTTGTAGGCTGAAGAATGCCGTTGATAAAAAGATTGATAATGGATACGCTGCCGGGGTCTAGAATTCCCGAAGTACTAAACTGTAGAGAGGCATCGGCATTCGTATATACATTTTTTTGTCCATCCGAAAAAGTCGTATATTGCCAAATCAATGTAGTCAGCAGTCCAGGAGTACAGGGGCACGGCGGGCAGGGAAGACAGGGTGGACAGGTCGGGCAAGGTTGCCCGGGAAAGATATCAGGGCACCCGAGTGGCGGCATTACTGGGTAACAGGTCCTCAGATTATTGGATCGAGTCACTACTATTCTTTTACTGGTTTTTTGCTGCATGGTCTCCAGCCCTTTCCCATAGTAATGAAGATGTGCAAGAATCTGAGGCTACAACGCGTTCTGGACTTGTTACACTTTGGATGGAATATTCCCCAGGCGTGTATCCTCTCCTGGGGAATTTCTTAATCACTTTCTAGTTGTCAGTTGATGACGAATTCTACGATTATTGGTGTTCCGCCGTTTTCAACATCACCGTCGGGAATTGTAATCGTAGTTGTTGTGACTGTGGAAGTACTCCCTGACTGAAGTACTCCATTAATGTAGAGATTGTAAAAAGCAAACGAACCAGGAAATGCAGTGGCAGCAGCACCTGCATCATTCGTAAATGATGTTGCTGCAATGGCAAATGTTGCGCCAGTCCCTGTTCCAGCCCCCATCGTTGAAGTGAACCTGAGCGACGTCATAAATGGTTTGGTAATCGGCATTCAACCAACTCCTAACTGTAGTAATGTAAGGAAAATCCTTACACCGTTTATTGAATGCGCAGTGTTTCCTTCCCGAAACGTACAAACGCCTCTCGAGGGAATAATTTCCACAAATATAACCTGTCCTATTTGTTGAGACGGGTTTTATTAATGATTAGTCGAATAATGGTTACATAAGAGTATGTACGGTGATCCCTGGAAAGAGCAGAGGTTTTCTTGGGATTGATTGGGGAAAAGAGGGCTTACACCCAGTCCAATCTTCAGCATTATAAGAATGGATTCCAAGTATAAACAAAACAACTATAAAAACAATCACATTTATTTTCATTTGAGAGTAATGTTAGTTTACACAACAAAATTTAAGACGCCTATTAGAATCTGGATGCAAAGGGAAGCAGCAGCAATATATAAAGCTGTTCTTCCTACACTTTTAAATTGCTGATTTTGGTTGAAAAATGAAGTGATCCATACGATTAGTCCGATGGGAAAGAAAATAAAGCTAAAGAAATAAACAATTCCTTTTTCGAATTTGTTCATTTGAATTATCACCACTTAGTTTTTAAAATATTTTACAATATTTGGATTCGATTAACAAACCACACGATTTGTTAACGGCATCGGTCTTCGTTTCAGAGCATGAGTTCTTAGTTCATCGTTTTTATCTTGACTCAGTATTTGTAGAGCTTTAAAAGTAGCTTTCTTGTTATAAGCAATACGTTTTCGAACAAAAAATTCGGGATCGCTGGCAAGCTTGATTTGCAGCTCTTCTGAAAGCTTATTCTTCGAAGCAACCATGCTTCGAACACTCTCCTCCGGGTGGGTAGCAAGAATGCTAAGAATCTCAATAGGTACCGATTTATTTTGAGCAACCCAAAAAGACATGTCTGGATATTTTTGAATTACTTCTTTCCAAACATCCAATGGGGCTTCATCCCAAGCTGCAGTAAGATATTCATCAGGATTCTCACTTGTTCTCGGTCTTACAAATTCTTCGGCGGATGTAATCACATAATCATTCCTCTTAGCTGATGATATTGGGGTTATCTTACAACAACGTCAAAACATTACTGGAATAAAGGAAAGCCTAATCTTCCCAGAAAGAAAAGATATCAATCCCATCACACCATTTTTTGTAATCAAAAAGCTCTGGGTTTTGAATGAGTTGAAACGATCGAGAGACCCATTGTTGGATGTAGTAATTTTGATTGGATGAAGCTTGCGCTACAAAAAGTCGGACTTCCTCAAGGTGTGTTCTATCTTTTACTATTCCCACTACATCGCCTACTAATAGGTATAGACAAGCTAGAAAGACAATGATACATGATTATTTATCTATGATTATTGCGGCAAGATTAGGCGAATGCCCGAACGAACAAGTTGAACTCATGCGTATCTTAAGGGGTACTATAATATAGGATATGGGAGTACACTCTTCAACGGAATCTGTGAAGGGTGTTTTTGTCTCTTAACTGCAAAAAAACGAAATTCATTGTCACGAAATCCCTCCAGCTGGATCAAATAAGTGATCTAAAAGTAGAAGGGAAGTCAACGAAATGAAAAAACAAACGTTTTTTGCCGTTAGTATGATGACAGTGCTGTTGTCAGCAGCAGTTCCATTTGCGAGCATGCCAGCACCAGCTTATGCAGACACTCAGACGCAATTGGCGCCTGAACCAATGAAGAAACTCGCACAATTGGATAAAAATGTCGTAGAGGCTGCCAAACAAGCCATGCAGAAGGAGGCGGGCAGTCTGCCGATCGAGTTGGATGAGATTACAGCGATGAACGCTGATTGTTGGGTAATCTCAGCCAAAGACAACAGAGGCGAGGTTCTGGTTACCAAAAAAGAGGGGACGGTCGTATCTGTACATGTTAACTTCAAGTTCAGCGAAGTGGCTACAGATTTGCAAAAAACGATCATAAGCACGTTGAAAAGCATGGATGGCACACAGGCTTTTAGATTGGATAAGGTAGATCGAATCAGCTCGGATGTAGAAAACAGTTGGGTGTTTACGGGGGAGAATGTAACGGCATCCATCGATGCGACAACAGGGAAGCTCAAGGTTGTTTCGATAAAATATACAAGCCAAAAAATTAACCCCAAAGTGGTCGATACAGCGCAAAAGGCAATGAAGGCACTATCAAACGGAAAAGCATCTGCATTGTTCCCTGAGGTCTCGCTCCTGAAAAATTCGGACTATCACCTGGACCAGGTGTGGAGCTTCATGGATCGTGACCGTACACATAGTGTCTTCATCGGGGCGAAAACAGGGAAAGTTGTTTCAGCCATCATGTACAATGAATTCAGAGATAGCAACTATGTTTCGGACGAAGATATTCCAAAAGTGTTTGCCAAACCGTTCTATACGAAAGAAAAAGCGATTGCTGCCGCTAATCCAATGGTGAAGAAAATCTTTCATATGGATTTGACGGGATACCATGTTTCAACGAAATACAACGAGTATACCTTTACGAAAAAGGGAAAACCCACCGTTACGGCATCGATCAATAAAAAAGGGGTTTTTTATGATTTTACTGTCACTCCGGAAAACGGCATGATCAACTAGACCGTTGATTCCAACAGGATGTGGAGATTCGGTTGCGGAAGCTCCCGCCAAGCAAAACCTCTGCTGGTGAATCTTGTATATAGGAGCCAGTTAGGGAGGATGGGTGGGAAGGAACGGAACGGCTTAATAATTCTGTACGACGCCAAACAGAAGGCGAACGGGAGCACATAGTATGTAGCGAGGATTACAGCAGTAAAAACCCGCCAGGCGAAATGTCTAGGCGGGTTCTCTACATAAAAATGAAATCACTATACAGTTGGTTATAAATCCCATTTAATGCGGAAAGAATCATGCGTAAAGTATGTTTTTATTCAAACGAAAGAACCATAAAGGAGGGGAAGTATGCCAGCTTTTCTTAATTGGTTACTATTCATTGTGTTACTAATTGGAAGTGGCATTCAACTATTTCTTAATTTGCTTATGGGCGCAGATATTCCGGTAGTACTAGATGAAGGGGAGTTTATTCGGTTTATAAAGTATTCTGGCGTATTGTTTTCACTATTTGTGGTTTTCTTATCGTTACTACGAAAAATTTCTATACTGATCATCAATACTTTTGTTCAAATCATTATATTTGGTTGGTGGTCAACTAGCCTAGAATCATCATTAGAATTGGAAACAAGAGTAGACGAGTTAATTTATAGTAGCCTAACGGGATTGGGAAGTTCGATGCTAATCATTACTTATTCCCTTGTTCTTTTCGTTAAATTACTGAAGGAAACCGGGAAAATCAAACTATAATGCTTTTAATACTTATCCACCGACTTCATGTCGATCATCTCTAAAATTTCATCATAAGTCATTTTTTTAATCACATTGTAGTCAAGGGCCCTAAAAATAAATTGACGACGTAATTCCTCTTGTTCATTTTGAGGCTCAGGAAGATTTTCTCCAGTAGCTATAGTGTTAAAACGAGGATTAAAAGTTTCCATATTGTCGTCTGCATGAAGTTCTACCCAAATCTCTTTCGATGAGCCGTCATTTAGTGTGAGAAGGTAACATACTTTTACGAGATAACCGTCATTATCGGTGTTTCTTTCAGCCATAATATTTTTTACATGTACTTCCTTTGCGGGAAGAATGCCTTTCTTCTGCATTTCCAAGTATGTTGAGAGTTCTTTATGGGTTGTAGATAATTCTTTCTTTACTCGTTCTTTTTCGTCTGGACGTAAATTCCAAGTGAGATCAAAATATGTATTCCATAAATCCTCTTCATTCTTTTGTGTAAATAAATGATGCCATTCAATCGTTAGTATTTCTGTCATTCGACTTAAGGTAGTGTCGTGGTTCTCTAATCGATCAAGAATTTCTAGCTTTTTATTATAGTCGACCAATGGAGGCTGGGGACTTGCTTGCATGGATAACGCATTGTTATTAGCAGTACATCCAGCTATTGTAACGACAGAAAGCAACAAGAATACTCTTAACTTTTTGTACAAGTAAATTACCACCTTTTTCTTAGTCTAGCTCTCGCAATATCAGCTGTTGTCAGTACGGGGAACGGAACTACTTACGCATAGGCATAAATCGATACAAATAATAAAGGGAAGTATGACGGGAAGTATATTACCTATTCAAATACGAATAGACCCTAAATACTTTTGGCCTCGCTACTTTGATGGCCCGACCTTTGCGCTACATGAAGAGCATCAAACGGAAGATGAATGATTACGTAAATTTGACAGTGCAGAATACTTTTTTGAAGACACCCTTATAAAGTATGTAGGGGAAATTGAAAAGAGGCGGGAAACCGCCTCTTCATTTGTTTCAAATGAAATAATTTTTGCATGCTGCTCTTCTACCAGGACCCCCAACAGCTTCATCATATATATCTGTTACGATTCTGGAGAATACAGTTTGCATAATTACTTTCTTGTGATCAAGTTCAAGATGTGGCCAGTTTTCCTTTTTGCTCTTTGCAAATGTCATGACATCTTGTTTTGACAATTTAGGTATCATTTTATCCATAGATGATTCTGCCATGAGTTGTGCCCTGATAGTCTCTTCACGTTCATTTTCTTCATGTATGTGGAGTTTGAGGTCATCTAGGCTAATTACATCATTAGCAAAAGCCATCTGCTATTTTGCCATGAACCATCTAAATTGATCTGGTGCCAGCAAAAGGGCAGCAAGGACTCTGGAATTGGGGGAAGGGAACGGTCTACTTCTCAAATAGGTGGCAAGGAATGGGCGTTCTAGTGGAGGAAGCTGAAAAGCAAGGGATTTACCTTGAATACGAGCATTTTCAGAAAGGCTGATACCTTGGCCGCGTTTGGAAATACTGCGAAGAATCTGAGGACTGGGTGAGCATGCCAAAGGACAGTACGATAAAGCCACCTGTCACCGAAACTGTGCCTCACGCGGTAAGCTTAGCATTCCTGAAAAGCTCTATTTAACAAAAGAGAAATTGATTCTGGTGAAAGCCTCTTTCAACAAAGTTTAGGTTTATGGTGTAGTGACTGAAATAGTCCCAGAAGTTCGGCCACGCTGTTTGCTTTTATAACGAATGAAATATTCGCCAGCAGGCAGTGGTTTACTAGTTGTGAAGCTAAAAGAGCCATTTCCTTTGATGTTTGAAGAGCCATAGGAGGTTGTAGTACCATCCGGGAGGTATGTAACAATTGAATAGTACATGTAAGCTGTTTTTGTACCATGGTTCTGTGTCACATTTAATGTGACATAGCCAGGTGTAGTTACATTGAAGGTTGCAGAATACCCACTCGGATCATTTGATCCAAGGTTTGAGTAATCCGCTACTTGTTTGGTTGAAGCAGGTACAACCGTATTAGAAGTTTGTTGAGAACTTGCGGCTTCTGCCCCTGTTGGAATAACAAAAGATGCAGTGAGTAATGCAAGCAAAGCTGCCTGAGCAAACTTTTTCACATCTGTCATCTCCTAATTTTCGGATTGAACTAAATGTTACATGTATATACAAAATTTAACAACATTTTTCTGCAAGAAATACCTTATTTAATAGTTAAAACATGAATAAACTGACCCGACCATTGTTTGTTGCAGATCCTCTGTAGTTCAACTTAACTTAATATTTCAAGTGGAGAGTGGAGGAGTGTTATGAGCAAAGGTTTTGATCTTATAAGGCATTTTGATTGACATTGATATCATGAATGAACTTTTAAAACGTTGAAATGGCACCAATAATAGGAAAAAAGAGGCCTTCTGGTGAAAGCCTCTTTGAAAAAAGTTTAGGTTTATGGTGTAGTGACTGAAATAGTCCCAGAAGTTCGGCCACGCTGTTTGCTGTTATAACGGATGTAATACTCGCCAGCAGGTAGTGGTTTACTACTTGTGAAGCTAAAAGAGCCATTTCCTTCGATGTTTGAAGAGCCATAGGAGGTTGTAGTACCATCCGGGAGGTCTGTAACAATTGCATAGTACATGTAAGCTGTTTCCGTACCATGGTTCTGTGTCACATTAACTGTAACATAGCCAGGTGTAGTTACATTGAAGGTTGAAGACTTCTTAGTCGGATCATTTGATCCAAGGTTTGAGTAATCTGCTACTTGTTTGGTTGAAGCAGGTGCAACCGTATTAGAAGTTTGTTGAGAACTTGCGGCTTCTGCTCCTGTTGGAATAACAAAAGATGCAGTGAGTAATGCGAGCAAAGCTGCTTGAGCAAACTTTTTCAAATTTATCATCTCCTAGTTTTTGGATTCAATTAAACGTTACATATATATATAAAATTTTACAATATTTTCTATTGCGAAATACCAAATAGTTAAAGCATAAATAAACTGACCCAACTATTTGGCTCTCCAATAAAGATAAACAAAAGCGAAACAAACAATTGTTCTAATCAAAACCATGTCTGTAATTTCAGATGATAAGTGGATTTCAGGCATTTTGGCGTGACAAGAACAATCATTAATGGAGAAGATCACGAGTATTCATCGACTTTATCTTCTCCGTATGGGGATCAATAACCAGAACAGAGTAGTCATAAAAAGTAAGAGGCACTTTCCTGTTTTCCAGAAGGTGCCTCTTACTTTTATTTGGTATATTCCCTCACTTCAAAGGATTGGATCTTGCTGAAAGCTACATAGTCTTTTCGAGAGGAAAATGGCCCCTTGTAAAGTTCTTATTGAACAACATATATATTTCTTTGCCATTATACCAATCTGAGAAGTCCTGTACTTGTACACTAAATATCTTTATAACAAACAAAGCCTCATCATAGTTATTTTCAAGCTATAGACTTCAGAATTAATGATATGATCGAATTTTTAACTTTGTCTCGGTAAAATCAAATTTTATCTTTTCTCCGACAGTTTTGCTTTATTAAGGAAATGGATGACCAAGGAAGAGGAGTCAGGAGGCTTCATTAAAGAATTATAAATTCACACAAAAAAACATAATTGGAAATATTTACAATTAAATATATGTGTGCTATTTTATATATTGTATCAATATACCAAATGGTGGAGGTTTTACTAATGAAAAAAATAGCTTCCTTATTTGCTACTATCGCTATTCTTGTATCTGTAGCTCCTATTTCTTCATTTGCTGCTCCCCAAAATGCTAGCTCACAAGCTCTGAAAAATTATACTTTGGAAATTAAGACATCTGATGATCAAGATTCAGGCACTGACGCTAATATTAAAGTCACGATAAGAGGATCAAAAGATTCTTTCACAAAAGAGATTAATGGTAGCTTTGAGCGAGGTGATCTTGAAACATTTTATATTTCAGGAAAAGATGTTGGAGCAATTAGATCAGTTACTTTAATTCAAGATGATAGTGGTCATAAATCAGACTGGAAAGTTGAATATATCATCCTGAATAATTTGAAAAAAACCGTGAATTCATGGGTGGGACTAAACGGGAATTCTGGTAGTCTAGACATTCCTTTAAGTTAAAATATTGGTCAAGCCCCTGTTGCTCAGCTATTAGGCTGGGCAACACTACTGTAATGAGACAGAGAATTTATCCGGATTACGATATGAGAAGACTGGATGCACTCAAGAAATAACAACCTGTTCTCGTTTAAAGAAGTCGAGTTTTTCAGTGTATCGTATTATGGTTACATTAATAAATGTATGGTGATCCATGGAAAGAGCAGAGATTTGCTTGGGATTGATCAGAGAAAGGAGGCGGCGATTATCCGCCTCTTTTTTGTTTTCATGGGCTTACACTTAGTGACACAAGTTTACACTTCCGACGTTTTCAGCGAGCAAAGAAATAATCAGTAAAATAGAAAATAACAAATACAAAGTTCTACTACAGTTAGGAGGATAACCCTTTGAAAAATAAAATAGACAGAAATTAGCTAAAAAAATGATCGGAGTCCTTTGGTTACTACGGACAACCAGTCTCCAACTCAAAGCAAGGGATGTAGCCAATTTTGCGGATGTTTTGCATGAAGCGGCTTTCCTATATCCACTTGGTTTAATCTTATTGAATTTTTTGGAAAAGTTTAACCGTAAATATAGTTTAAGCCGATATTCATCTTATGAAAAATATTGTTATTTGGAGGTATTTCATGAAGAAATTTATGAAAAAATTTTCTGTTCTAAGTGCAATCACCTTGTTGCTCACAGCTAATTTTTTTATCGGCTGGTGCAAATGCGTGTGAAGAGCCCAATGGAAAGTATCAAGTAAGCACCAATCTAAACAATTCATTTTTTGTGAAGCCTGATGGGACACTTTGGGCAACCGGTTATAACACACTGTGGGGACATCTTGGAGATGGTACTGCAGATACTAAATAGCAGACAACACCTGTTCAAATTCTTGATGATGTAAAATTTGTAGCAGCAGGTAACTCTATTCACTCGTTGGCTGTTTAGAATGACGGAACCGTTTGGGGATGGGGAAGCAACGCAAACGGACAAATAGGGAGTGCTAGAGAGATTAAAGCGGTGCTGTCACCAACCCAGGTTCCAAAGTCGTATTCACCTATTCACGTAGAGACACTATCAAGCATTTCTGCTATTTCATCAGGAAAGTATCATGCAATGGCTTTGAAAAGCGACGGAACGGTGTGGACATGGGGAAAGAATAGTACTGGACAAATTGGTGTGAGTAAGGATGTACAAATGACAGGAGTACCAATGCAGGTTGAAGGACTTTCAAATGTAGTTGCCGTATCTGCCGGACGTGAATTTTCGCTTGCCTTAAAAGAGGATGGAACCATATGGGGCTGGGGTAAGAATTCAGATTTGTTTGGAGCGTCTGTAGTGGGTAATACGTATGCACCTGTTCAAATTAAGGGCTTAGAGAATGTTACTTACATCGAAGCAGGACAGACTCACAGCTTTGCTAAAAAAAGCGATGGAACTGTATGGGGCTGGGGGGAAAATGGAGTAGGTCAGTTAGGGAATGGACAGAGGACTTCCACTGCAGTTCCTATCGAAATTACGAATTTATTTAATTTTGAATCCCTGTCGGCTGGGACGAATGTATCTCTTGGGGTAAAATCTGATGGTACCGTATGGAGCTGGGGTTATAATGATCATGGAGAATTAGGCGTAGGACATACAAACTATAAGACTTCTCCTGTACAAGTGAACCTCAATTAAGGTATAAAAGCTCACGATAAAATGATGCAGGCGCTCCTTCGGAGAAATCCGGCGAATTCTTTAAGCCTAAGCAGCGTCTTAAAAAGTGCAAGGCACCTGCCTGTTTTACAGGAGGTGCCTCGTCGTGTTATTTGGTATATTCCATAACTTCAAATGATTGAATCTTGCTAAATGCTACATAATCTTTTCGAGCGGTGAAAGGCCCCATATTGAAGTCTTTTTCAAACATGTAGGTTTCCTTGCCGTTACCTTCAGCACGATTGTTGTACCAGTTGATAAAGTCTTCAATCTCAGCAGCAGATAACTCAAACTCTTTTTCAAGACCACTGATCATTTTAATAACAAGCAATGCGTCATTACCGGTTGGAGTTGGCTCTGGTTCAGGTTCGGGATCTGGGTTTGGAGTGTCCGGAGAAATAACCATTCCTGTTTCATCGATGTCGATTGAATCTATCCAAAAATTTGGCTCCTTAACAGTAATCTCAACGCTATGACGTGAATTTGTTAGTGACTCATTTACATAGGTCACCCCATAAGCTGTTTTACCGTTTGAATGAATGTCTCCAATTTCTACACCGTCAATTTTTAATTGATAGACTCCGGAATAAAGATAGGATCGAATATTCAACTTTGTCCCAGTAAAATCAAACTTGATCTTTTCCCCGACAGTCCTACTTCCCACTGAGTTTCCACTTGTCTTTCCAGTGTATGTAGGGGCTGTTGTGTCCACAAACCAAGAAGACCCTTGATATTGAATATTTGGATCTGGTTTGTTGATTTCATAGCGTTGCCATCCGTCTTCAACTTTTGGCAATACATCTCCATATTGAGCAGCATAAGTAGTTAGTGGCAATAGTAAACATAGAATTGCTGAAATACCCAAACCCTTGATTAATGAAGTAATTTTCATAAGTTCACTTTCCCTTTCTATAAAAACATAAATCTTCTATACAACACGTGAAAACTATTTCACCAATGTTAAATGTTAACAAAACAAATGCTGGAAATTAGCAACGGCCCTCATATTAGAGATGGGTTTACTCGGGGGATCATACAAGAAGCGTACCGGGAAATCGCCTAATAATTATCATTTATTTTAGCGGATTCACATTCACACCTAAACAGCCATATCATGATCAAAGACATTTGCATCGTATACACCACATGCATTTTTTATCCTTTATTTATGTTTGGAGTGAAGCATTTCGAAGAGAATGGCTGCCTGTATTCCTGTATTCCTGTAAGAAAGGGTGAATCCAATTTGGCCTGCCCATTTTTTCAGCCTGCTGTCGAATATAATACGGGAGGGACATCTCCTTCCAGCATTACATCTGCTGACTTTAATGGAGACGGTTTAATAGACCTAGCTGTAGTGGATATTGGGTCCAACGATGTTTCTATTCTTGTCAACAATGGGTCCGGCGTGTTTTCCGTATTCCAAACGATACCCTTCAATACTTTGTTCCCTGGGTCTTTATTAGGGCAAATTGCAGCAGCAGATTTTAATGGAGACGGCTTTATTGATTTGGCTGTAACGGATCAAACTCCCAATGACCGCGTTTTTATCCTTTTGAATAACGGGGATGGCACGTTTGCTGCACCTGTAGCTTATAGTACAGGTGTGTTTCCTGCTGTTTCGCAATCTTTTGCTATTGCTACAGGGGACTTTGATGGTGTAAACGGTGTGGACTTAGCTATAGCAAATGTAGGCCAAATTACAGGAACTAGCTTCATTACTGTCTTGTTGAATAATGGATCAGGTGTATTTACCATGGCGCCAGGAAGTCCTTTTGCCACTACTCCTGGTTTGGCCCCTTTTGATATTGTAGCAGCTGATTTTAACGGAGATGGGAACCTTGATCTGGCCACTGCCAATCGGGACACGAATGATATAACGATATTTAACGGGAATGGGGACGGTACGTTCCAAACTCCTGGAGTGAGTTTCTCTGTACTTCCAGGGGGATCATCCCCCCTTAGCCTTGTAGCAGCTGACTTAAATGGTGATGGGTCTATCGATATTGCTGTTGGTAATATTGCTACGAGTAATGTAACCGTCTTTCTAAACAATGGATTCGGTTCTTTTACAGAAGCAGCAGGGAGTCCCTTTCCCTTGGGCACTGATGCCTTTCCTTTTGATATAACGGCGGCGGACTTTAATTGTGATGGAGCCATTGATTTGGCTACCCCAAATGCAGGTTCTGATAACGTTTCTGTACTCATAAACAACGGGTCAGGAGGGTTCTCGACTCCCTTTCAATTCCCTACAGGAGCAGGTCCTTTCAGCATTACAGTAGCTGATTTTAACGGAGACGGAAGAGTTGACATCGCTACTGCAAACGAGGATTCGGACAATGTTTCTGTTTTGCTCAATGGCTGCGTGCAGCCACCAACCTGCCCACCTGACATGGTAGTACCCTGCCCTATCGTAAACTATCCAACACCTGTTGCCACCTGCCCCGGAGTCACTGTTACTTGTTCTCCGCCTTCCGGATCACTTTTTCCAGTGGGAGATACTGTTGTCACCTGTACGGCACAAGATATATTTGGGAATACGGAAGTATGTTCATTTACCATCACGGTTATTGACGAGCCTCCAACCATTACTTGCCCTGAAGACATCACAGTCAATGTTTTACCGGGGCGAACTTCCGCTACGGTTACCTATGAGGTCACTGCCACTGATACTTGTGGGGTAACCTCAATTACTTGTCATGGGATGACACGTTCCTTTTCCCCTCCTGCCCCCATTGCAGTTGCAACTTTTACCATGGACTTTCCTGTAGGGATGACGATGCTTACCTGCACAGCTAGGGATCAGTCAGGAAATACGGCCTCTTGCAGCTTTGTGGTTACCGTCACGTTTGGAGTCCCCAACAGTATTCAGCCGGAAATCATTCGCGTAAAAAAAGTGTATGATTGGGTTGTCCTTCAATCTAATTTTAGGCTCATACTGGATTTGAATCATAGTCGTGATGATCAAGGTAATCAAAAATGATGAACCCGTCTCCTTACAAAGGGACGGGTTTTCTTCGGTGTTTATGGCTTAATGGATACTGCTTCATTTCTTTAACCGGTATGGAACCGTAGCAATTTTTACATCTTGGCGGGCGAATAAATACGCGCGGATCAATAAACTCGTTTGGTTATGAAGTAGGTTATGCCACCAGCGCTTGGTAATAAACTGTGGAATCATGACAGTAACATGGTCTGTTTCTGCTTTTTTCCATTCAACCGTATCAATAAACTTAAACAAAGGTCTTATTATACTGCGATAATGGGAACGCAGGACAATCAAGCGTATTCCCGGATTCCAGACCTCCCATTTTTCCTCCATTTTTTTCATGTCTTCATCACTGAACCCGACGTAGACTGCGACAATGTCGTCTGACAAGGATTGCGCATAACTAATGGTGTTTTTCACCACCTGCGAAATCCCTGCCACAGGAATAACGATGACACTCCCTTTGGGTTCGGGCTTTTCTGTTTCCATATCGAGTCGTAACTCATTTGCCAAATCTCTATAATGCTGATTTATTTTCCTAAAGATGAAAATGACGATAGGAAGGAACACAAAAATCGGCCATACCTGCGTGATTTTTGTAATGAAAAAGATCAGGCAAATGGTAAGGGTCGTTAGCATTCCTAACGTATTAATAATGAAAGGTGTGAACCACCCTCGGGGCTTTTTGGAAATCCAGCGTTTCATCATTCCTGCTTGTGACAAGGTAAACGGTATAAAAACACCGAGCGCATACAAAGGAATTAAGTTTTCCGTTTCACCTTTAAACGCAATCACTAATAGGGCGGAAAGAACTGCCAAGAAAATAATCCCGTTTGAAAACCCAAGACGATCGCCTCGAACCATGAACATATTTGGCATAAATCTGTCCTTGGCAAACATAAAGGCGAGTAAAGGAAAGGCTGCAAAAGCAGTATTAGCCGCCAGGAATAAAATAAGCGCTGTAACAGCTTGTATCGAGTAATACATGATTCCTCGTCCAAAAACAGTAGAAGCTATTTGAGATACCACCGTTTCCTTAGGATTCGGTGAAATACCGTACAAATAGGCCAACAGGCTAATGCCCATGAACATAACTCCGAGGATAAGTCCCATCATGATAAGAGTTAATGCTGCATTTTTGGGTGCGGGGTCCCTGAAGTTGGGAATGGCATTGGATACGGCTTCTACCCCTGTTAATGCGGAACACCCTGAACTAAATGCTCTCAATAGAAGAAATAAGGTTATACCTGGAACAACTGCCCCATATGCTGGGGGATGAGTTTGAACATTTCCCACCAGCCATTGATATCCGCCGCCTATAATTAGGACGAGCATCGCGACAACAAACAAATAAACAGGATACATTAAAATCGTTGCCGATTCTGTGATTCCCCGTAAATTTAATACCGTCACGATGGCAATCATGAACAGTGCAATCAGAACGCGATGTTCATGTAGGACTGGAAATGCCGAAGTAATAGCGTCTGTAGAAGCAGACGTACTAACAGCGACCGTTAAAATGTAGTCCACGAGCAAAGAGCCACCTGCAACCAGTCCCGTAGTCGTTCCTAAATTGTCCTTAGCGACAATGTATGCTCCACCGCCTGTTGTATAAGCAAAGATGGTCTGGCGATAAGACAAAATGAGGATGGTTAAAAGACAGACAACCGCAATGGAGATGGGGAGAGAGTACCACATCGCTACTGCGCCCAAAGAAATTAACACGAGAAGAATCTGTTCTGTTCCGTAAGCGACAGAAGACAGAGCATCAGATGAAAGAACCGCCAAAGCCTTTACTTTATTTAACTTTTCTTCGGCAAGCTCACTTGATTTCATAGGTCTACCGAGTAAAAATCGCTTGAATTCTGAGATCATGTATAGTCCCCTTATCTGACATTTCTCGTTAGTTTTCCCTCTACCACAATAAAATTAGTCAAAAGATGAAGGCCATTAAAAGAAGGAACCTGAATAGCTGATGATCGAATAATACAAATACCATAATGTCAAAACTAAAAATTGACATGACACCAACGAGATGAGGGGTGTTCCTTGATGACAACAAGTAAAACGAATCCTAAGGTCGATGAATTTTTAGGCAAGGCGAAAAAGTGGAAGTCAGAATACGAGAAGTTAAGAAGGATTGTTCTGGACTGTGAGTTGACTGAAGACTTTAAGTGGATGCATCCCTGTTACACGTTTGAGAAAAAAAACATCGTTTTAATACATGGATTTAAAGAATATTGTGCGCTACTGTTTCAAAAAGGTGCTTTGTTAAAAGATCCAAATGGGATTCTCATTCAACAAACGGAGAATGTACAGGCTGCGCGCCAGATCCGGTTCACCGGTGTGGAAGAAATCATGGAAATGGAATCTATTTTGAAGGCCTATATTCAGGAAGCCATTGAGGTTGAAAAAGCTGGTTTGGAAGTGGACTTTAAAAAGCATGAAGAATATGCCATTCCTGAAGAATTTCAAAATAAATTGGATGAAATCCCTGCCTTGAAAACTGCCTTTGAAGCATTGACCCCGGGACGGCAAAGAGCCTACCTGCTTCATTTTTCAGCACCCAAACAAGCCAAAACGCGAGAGTCAAGGGTTGAAAAATGTATGCAGCAAATTCTCGAGGGAAAGGGATTAAATGATTAATGGAAAGAAAAGAGGCGGAAACTACCGCCTCTTTTTCGTGCTTCGCCAAAGGGCTCGTTACATTTTGAAAAAAAAATACGAAGAAAACCGAACCTTTTTTCGATTGAGAGACAATATAGGGTGTAAGCTGCTCACTCAGGAGGGCCCTCTGAATGCAAAACGAAGAAATGTATCAATTACTTATAAAAATGAAAGAGGGTGATCAACAAGCGTTTCATACGATGTATGATGCCACCTTTCAGGACGTATACCGGACCGTCTCCTTTCTGGTTGATCATAAGCAGGATCGGGAAGATATCATGAATGAAATCTATATGCAAATGTGGACCTCACTTGCTAATTACGATACGAACCGTCCTTTCCAGTTCTGGCTGCATGGCCTGGTAATCCGTCAAGTGCAGAGATTTCGGGTCAAGAGCTGGAGGAGATTCCGCATTTTTGAACGCATTCGTGCCTTCTCCCACGAAGAGTCTTATTTGGATGAACATACAGCGTTGATGGATGGTACAAACCAAATGATATCTCAGTCCATACGAGAACTGACCGACAAACAGCGGACAGTGATTATCTTCCGCTTTTATCATGACTATACGCTTGAGGAAATTGCGACTTTGCTCGATATTCCGCTGGGTACAGTCAAGTCCAGATATCATGCTGGCCTCCAGGCGCTTCGAAAATACTTAGGGAATCTCCCCCTGGAAAGGATGGAAAAAATCAATGACTATTGAACGCAAAATCCGTGAACATCTGCACGAAGAGGCACAAACGATGGAGTGCCCGCCGGCCATTTCCAAACGAATCGAACAATCCTATTCTCACTATTTACAACGAAATAGGAGCGAAATAACGATGAAAAAACGATTAATTGGTGGATTAGTTGCTGCTGCGATTTTGATTCCAACCGCAGCATTTGCGGCCCCTGTTGTGATTGACATGCTTACTCGAGCACCAATAACTTCTGAACAAGCCAAGCTGGATGAGGCTGGAAAAGCAACACTTGAGAAGCTGTATCGTGCCATTCCTGAAACAAAATCATTTGAGATTATCAATGCAAGCTACCTTGGAGACCTCAATGATTCAACCAAAAAGGTCCAATTAAGCATCATCTTGCAGGAAAAAGGAGGAACTGGCAAAAAGATTACCCTCCATACAAACGGTATTACGGATGAGATTCAAGACCTGACTCAAGAGAATTGGGAGCCGAAGGAGAAAGCACTCATTACGTTATCTGATCAGGAAATCAAGGGGAAGGTAGATCAGCTCATTGATAAATTGTATGGCAACATCAAAGATTACGAGGTTGGCATGGAGCACATGGACAATCCAGATCAAAAAACATTTATCTTGAATTACACCAAGAAGGGATCAGAAGGAGAGGGTTACCAAGCATTTGTTCAGGGGAATAGCATTAGTCTTGCTCCGGTAGATTTTGAACCATCTAACGCTGAAGTAGAAGGTTATTTCTCTAGAGACGGTAAGCCTGATTATTATGCTGATAACTTCTTAAACGATGAAAAACTGTTCTCTTTACTAAAAATGACCCCGACAGAGTTAAAAGAAGAACTAGCAAAAGGGAAATCTGTTGTGGAGATTGCAGCAGCCAGAAATATCTCGAAACAACAAGTAATTGATGTGATTGCAAAAACACAGGCAGAAGGACAGCTTCAAAATGGAAAAAATAAAGTAACGATCAGCGATGATTTACTGAAACAAATGATGAAAGAAATTGAACCAAAAGTCGTACACGTAATTGAACACAAAACGGAAACGGAATGGAAGTAATAGAGAGGCGGGAAACCGTCTCTTTTTTCGTTAATCAATAAAGTTGTGCGTCCGCCTACGGGAAGATTCTTGATGGCTACGTATACTGTAACGTACGCTTTTGACTTCACGCTCAAGTCAATCGAAAGGAGAGGTCGACCGTGGCAATTGGACAGATGACTCGGGTCAGCTTACCGTACCCCTCTACATGGGAAATTCAAGCGAGCTTCGGTGGAAGACCAACCACGTTGGGCACATTGGTGATATCCAATGTCTCGAATGGCAGGGTCAGCGGTACCGTTAATTTCCGTGGTACTCCGACTCCCATACAAGGAAGTTGGGATGAGAGGTCCAGGCAAATCACGATTGAATCACCTTATGCCAATTTTGTTGGCACCTTGGCTTACAAAGAAGAGCCAACAATTGGGTTGCGACATTATGTATTACGAGGATCGGTTCGAATGAAGCCCCCATCTGTGCGGGCAGGAGAAGTGGGAACATGGACGGCCGTTACGCATTTGCCGCTGTAAGGAAAAAGGAGGCACCTTCCTGTTAGAAGAAGGTGCCTCCTTTTGTGATGTGCGGTTACAGGTGACAGCCTATTGAGTGATTCCGAGCATTTGCTTCATATCTTCTTGAGCATCACCAATCAACTGAATATGGAACAAGTCCTGTAATACTTGCAGAACACCGGGCTGAATGAACTCAGGCAATTTTGGGCCAATCCGTATATCTTGTATCCCCAGGCTAAACAGACCGAGCAGGATGGCAACCGCTTTTTGTTCAAACCAGGAAAGAACGATACTTACCGGCAGCTCGTTCACTTCACACTCGAAGGCATCGGCTAATGCAGCCGCAATCGTAATGGTAGAAACCGAGTTATTGCACTGTCCCAAATCAATATATCTTGGGATGTCGGTACCTGGTACGGTGCCGAAATCTACATCGTTAAAACGGAATTTTCCGCAGGAGGTCGTAAGAATGACTGCTTCTGGTGGTAAGGACGTAGCCAATTCACGGTAATACTCGCCTCCCTTGCCAGGAGCGTCACAACCAGCGATGACGAAGAAGCGTTTGATCTTTCCTTCCTTGACTGCCTGAATAATTTCAGGGGCGATACCCAGAACCGTTTTATGATGATACCCCGTCGTCAGTGTCAGTTCCGATTCGATGGAAACCTCAGGAAGAGACAATGCCTTTTCAATGAGCGGCGCAAAATCGTTTTCTTCGATTTTCGTTACATTTTCCAAACCGGTTATATCATACGAAAAGAAACGATCGGCGTAGCTGCCTCGAATAGGCATCACACAGTTTGTTGTAGCCAGGATAGCGCCGGGAAATTTCTCAAACAACTGGCGTTGATCGTACCATGCTTTCCCGATGTTCCCTTTCAAATGAGGATATTTCTTCAGTGCGGGATAGCCATGTGCAGGCAGCATTTCGGAATGCGTATATACATTGATTCCTTTGCCTTCTGTCTGTTTTAACAGCTCTTCGAGAGCAAACAGATTGTGCCCCGTAACAACGATGCATTTTCCTTCTATTTTGTTTTGCGAGACGGTAATTGGCTGCGGCACTCCGAAATGATCCGTATGAGCCCGATCCAAAAGCTCCATGACTTTTATCGCGGACTTCCCTACTTTCATGGCCATTTGCAAATGTTCGTCCAAGTTGAAATTCACATTCGTCAATGTAAAATAAAGAGCTTCCTGTGTAATCCCGTCCACTTCAGGATCGATATAGCCTAATTGCCGAGCATGTGTGGCATATGCAGCAATTCCTTTTAAAGCAAAAATAATGGTATCCTGAATACTCGCAAGATCTTCATTCTTTCCGCAAACGCCGATGACCTTACAACCACCTGTTGGAGTCTGTTCACATTGATAACAAAACATGTATAATCCACTCCTTCGATTCAAGATTTCGCTTTGATTATAAGCGGATTGCCCGGAAGGAGCTGTGATTAAAATCACAACGAAACCAAACTTTGCCTCTTATCATAGTGGATGAAGAAGATTTCCCAAGTGAGGGGTGTTGTTTATGGTACGAAAATGGCAGTTGCCGTTACAGACGTTGAGTCTTACGGTCGGTTTCATGGTATGGGTCATTCTGTCATCGCTCATGCCTTTTATCAAAGAAACCGTACCCATGAGTGCAAGCGAAGTGGCGTGGGTGACAGCGATTCCTGTTCTTCTTGGATCGCTGCTGAGAATCCCAGTTGGATATTGGAGTAACCGATTTGGCGCGAGGCTATTATTTAGCATCAGCTTTCTCTTGCTGCTGGCTCCTGTCTTCTATATTAGCCAGGCGACCACGTATACCGATTTGTTAATCGGCGGGTTATTTATAGGGATAGGTGGAGCGGTGTTTTCCGTTGGTGTCACGTCTCTACCTAAATACTATCCGAAAGAGAAGCATGGTTCTGTAAACGGAATCTACGGCATGGGCAATATTGGTACAGCGATCACCACTTTTGCAGCGCCAGTTCTGGCTAAATCGTTTGGATGGGCAACCACTGTACAGATGTTTATGCTATTGCTTGTGGGATTCGCAGTGCTTACCTTCTTAATGGGGGATAAAAATGAACCTAAGGTAGTCACTCCTCTTGGTCAGCAGATAAAGAGTGTCTACAAAAACGAAAAGCTGTGGTTAATCAGTTTGTTCTACTTTATTACGTTTGGTTGCTTCGTTGCTTTCACCGTGTATCTCCCGAATTTTTTAGTGAGCCATTTCCAACTGGATAAAGTAGATGCGGGTATGAGAACAGCAGGGTTCATTCTTTTGGCGACACTTGCAAGACCATTGGGGGGCTGGCTAGGCGATAAGTGGAACCCCTTCAAGGCATTGATGATTGTGTTTGCAGGGCTGGCCTTGTCTGGTCTTGTCTTATCGTTTTCGCCATCGATTTTGATGTATACAGTAGGGTGCTTGTTGGTAGCCGCATGTGCCGGAATCGGTAACGGTGCTGTGTTCAAATTAGTGCCGATGTATTTCTCGCGACAAGCGGGGATTGTAAATGGGATCGTATCTGCTATGGGGGGATTAGGAGGATTTTTCCCGCCGTTGATCCTAACGCTGTTGTTTAATCTGACCGGGCATTACGCGATCGGTTTCATGGCGTTATCGCAGTTTGCACTGGTAAGCTTGGTCTTGGTGATGTGGATGTTTTACCAAGAGAAGCTGCAGCTCGCCGCCACCATTATGGAAAAGACGGGAGAGGCGATACTGATTACCGATACGCGAGGAGTCATTAAAAGTGCGAACCACGCTTTTACGAAAGTGACTGGTTATGAGATGAATGAAGTGATTGGCAAGTCCCCCAATATTTTAAAATCAGGCAGGCAGAATGCCGATTTCTATCAAAAGATGTGGGACTCGATCAAGAAGAATGGCTATTGGCAAGGAGAGATCTGGAATCGTCGGAAGAATGGGGATCAGTATCTCCAATGGTTAACGATTAGCGCGATTCTGGACGATGCAGGAGACGTCGAGTACTATGCTGGCATGTTCAGCGAGCTCGCGGAGCAAAGACATGGATAAAGAAGCTTGAATCACTGATGAAAAAAAGTCTTGGACGGACAAGTCCAGGACTTTTTTTGTGCAGGAAAATATGTAGACTTTGCTCACATTTGACAAATATCAGGTGGGCAATCATCACAATAAATCGCTTCTTTTAAATAGGCAAGGTCCTTAATCAAGATATGCCCGTGGGGAAGCAGATCGATAGAATCCTGTTTTTTTAGATCGGAAAGCATCCGGTTGACACTTTCTCGTGTCAGACCAATGAATTGTGCCAAATCACGATTGGTAAGGGAAAGGTCGATGAGGATTCCGTCGGGGTGTGGCTTGCCGTACGTGTTACTCATGCGGATTAGCGTTGAATACAAGGCGCCGATTTTGCCATTGAGTAGCAAATCGCGAAATTTGGACTGCATCCGCCTGTTCATCAATCCCATCCAACGTAGGAAGTCTACGCAAAATTGGCCGTTTTTGATGAGCATTTTTTCCAACCCTTGTCGCGGGATGATCCATACCTCACCCTCCATCAACATGGTTCCTGTGGAGGTGTACGTTAATTCCTGTTCGAAGAGCCCGGAAACGCCAACTAGCTCTCCTGCACCAAATACTTGCAGTGTTAATTCTTTTCCATCGTTCGTGTTTTTTGTGAGCTTGATTTGGCCCGACGAAATTAAGAAAAGCTGATCGGCTCTTTCACCATCCAAAAACAGAACGGCTCCGCAAACGAAATTTTTCCGAACAGAAAACGTTTCAAGGCAATTCACAAAATCGGAAGAAATCTGCTCGACAAACGTTGTACCATTTCCGGTCATGTGGGTCCCCCTTACAACAAGGATATATAGGTAACTCATTATATCATCCGTAAACAATAGTTTGGGAAGAGAAAATCGTCCTGATTGTGGCAGTGGTGTGAGGTAAATCACAACCTGGGTTTCGAGCCATTGCTACAATGGTCTCGAGCGAAAGGAAAAAATGAGCAGCAGCAGGGAGGGTGTTGTATGAACTATTTATTTGCTTCCAAAGTGGCGAAGCGTGCTTTTATCATCATTGCTTGCTTGTTCGTCCTAAGTTACGTGGGAACACGTTTTTTCACGCATATTGATTTGGCGCTTTACGGCTATATGGTGGGGACCCTAGTCTTTATCGGAGGTTTCCTTTATCGATTTTCTGCGTGGGCAGATCGCCCGCCAACGAATGTCATTTTGAAAAAGGGGCTACGCCTTCTCTTTCGTAAAAGCACGGCGAATACAGCAGTGGATCATCTGGCCATCTATCGCTTTATTTGGAATCGGGGATGGTACCGCTGGACACAGCACATTTTGCTCGGATGGGGATGTATCTTGGCCGCGTTTGTCACCTTTCCGTTAGTGTTTGGCTGGATGTACTTCACGATGACGGACAATGGCTACTATCAGGTCGTATTCATGGGTGTGGATGTTCTGACCGTACAAGCGGATGGCTGGATTGCGTTTCTCTTTTACAACGCGTTGAACATTACTGCTTTTATGGTCATCGGTGGAGCAGTCATGGCCTTGTATCGCAGATTAAAGAACATGCAGGCACGGGCTGAACAATCCTTTGTCTACGACTTTTTGCCTTTATACCTGCTGCTGTTTATCAGCGTGACAGGCTTGATGTTAACCGCAAGCAATATGTTCTTAGGGGGCTTTGGGCACCCGGTCATATCAGTCACTCATCAATTTGCAGTGATTGTAACATTGATATATCTGCCATTCGGAAAACTGGCTCACATACCGTTCCGTCCCATGAGTGTGTTTGCACGAAATTACCGTGAGCACTATGGCGAGCAGGAAATGAAAAAGTGCAAAGTGTGCAGCAATGAGTTTGTTTCTGCGGAACAGTCCGCAGATGTAATCAACGTGCTGGGTAAAAACGAAATGGCTTTTCAAATGGAAGAAGGATTCCACTTGGCTGAACTTTGCTTGCCGTGCCGCAGAAAATACCGGATGTTCCGCTTTACAGGAGTTCCTACGCACGAGATCAATGCCAGGGAGGCAAATCAACATGCCAAAGGATAAATTTTTTAAAGTAATGGAAAACAAGATACATCCGAATGAGAAATTGGTCAGCACGCACTGCAGCTACTGCGGTATGCAATGCGGGATGAACCTGCGTGTAGATACAACGACGAACAAAATTATTGGAGTGGAGCCACGATACGATTTCCCTGTCAATCTGGGGAAGATGTGCCCAAAAGGGGTGACGGCTTATCAGCAGGTGAACCATCCGGATCGGATACAGCGGCCGTTGATTCGAACAGATGCTTCATTAAAAGGCACGGCGGAAGGTTTTCGGGAAGCGTCATGGGAAGAAGCGCTTGACTTGATCGTTTCCAAGTTCAAGGAGTTGCAGCACAACTATGGCAAAGATACCTTGTCTGTTTACTCTGGCGTTTCCATGACGAACGAAAAATGCTACCTAACGGGTAAGTTTGCGCGGGTTGCCTTGCAAACTCGCTATATCGACTATAATGGCCGCTTCTGTATGTCCTCCGCAGCGGCAGGATTGAATCGAAGCTTGGGGATTGACCGCGGTTCTACCATTCCCTGGACGGACATTCACCAAACAGACTGCTTGTTTTTGGCCGGATCAAACGCGGCCGAGTGTCATCCAACCAGCATGTTCCGTATTTGGGAAGTGCAAAATCGAGGCGGCTATCTGATCGTAGCCGATCCAAGGGAAACGCCTTTGGCACGTCGGGCTGATATCCACTTGGATCTGCGGCCCGGTACGGATTTGGCGCTGGCAAACGGAATCGTTCATCTCCTGATCGAGAATGGACATATAGATGAAGACTTTATTCGAAATCATACGAATGGTTTTGAAGAAACAAAAGAAGTGGTTGCTACCTTCACACCGGAGTATGTCAGCGAAATAACAGGAGTTTCGGTGGAGAAGATTGTGCGGGCTGCCGACATTTTCGGGAGGGCACCCGATGCGATTGTGATGTTTTGCCGTGGAGTGGAACAGCAAGCGAAAGGGACAGACAACGTATCGGCCTACACGAACATGTCGCTCGTCACAGGCAAGATTGGCCGCCCAAAATCAGGGGTTGCAACCCTTACTGGTCAAGGAAACGGTCAAGGTGGGCGGGAACACGGACAAAAAGCCGATCAATTGCCTGGCTACCGCAAGCTGGACAATCCTGAACATGTGCGTGAAATAGCGTGTGCCTGGGGCATTCCCGCGGAAGAGATGCCGCAGAAAGGTGTCTCTGCCTATGAGATGTTCCAGCTCATGAAGGATAAAACGATTCGCAGCTTATACTTACTCTGCTCCAATCCGGTTGTAAGTGCGCCAAATCTAAATCATGTTCGGGAGTCCCTGAAAAGTCTGAATTTTATGGTTTGCTGCGACTTTTACTTGTCGGAATCAGCTGAATACGCCGATGTCGTTCTTCCCGTTACGACTTGGGCAGAGGACGATGGAACGACAACCAATCTCGAAGGACGCATCATTCGTCACCGTCAGGCACAGGAATGGTTTGCCGAATCCAAGCCTGACTGGTGGATTCAGATAGAAATCGCCAAAAGAATGGGGCGCGGACAATTCTTTACTCACTTGAAGTCTCCTCAGGATATTTTCAATGAAATACGTCAGGTCTCCAAAGGCGGGGTAGCTGATTACTACGGCGTCACCTACGAGAAAATTGATCAAAACAACGGTGTTTTCTGGCCGTGCCGCGAGGAAGGCGACGAGGGACAGCCCCATTTATTCCTGGATAAAAAATTTTATCACCCGGATGGCAAAGCCAAAATATGTGCGCTGCCTTACCGTCCGCCAGCGGAGGAGCCGGATGAAGAATATCCTTTGCGGTTAACGACGGGACGAGTTGTGTTCCACTATTTGTCCGGGAACCAGACAAGACGAATCCCGTTTTTGAAGGACATGTATCCTGATCCGCTGCTAGAGGTTCACCCAAAAACAGCAACACGTTACGGTATTGAACACGATGAGCTGGTCACTCTGAAAACGAGAAGAGGCGAGGCGCAGTACCGCGTGAAAGTGATCGAGGCGATTCGAGAGGATACGGTGTTTGTTCCGTACCATTGGGGAAAAGCGCAGTCTATCAATCTGCTGACCAACCCGGCATTGGACCCATATAGCAAAATGCCAGAGTTTAAAGCGTGCGCCGCGAAAATCATCAAGCACAAACATGGAGGAGTTCGCCATGGGTAAACAAGTCTTATACATCGAAATGGATAATTGCATTGGTTGTCGAAGCTGCTTGGCGGCGTGTACACAGTGTGGAGGTCACGACAGCCGAAACCGAAACTACGTACTGGAAGTCGACCCGTTTATCAGCAGACAAACGATTCCACTCATGTGCTTCCATTGCGTTAATCCTGCTTGCGCCCGCAGCTGTCCTGCTCAGGCGATTCAAATCGCGGATAATGGGGCCGTATTGTCAGCCTTGGTAGAGAAATGCATCGGTTGCCAAAATTGTACGATTGCCTGCCCCTATGGGATTCCTAAATTTGATCAAGAGCAGAATCTCATGTACAAGTGCGATCTATGCTACGACCGTACGAAAGAGGGAATCCCGCCGATGTGCGCTTCGGTTTGCCCGACAAACACCTTGCAGTGGATTGAGGAAGCAGAGCTGGAAGAAAAACGGGCACAGATTCCTTTGGCCAATGGCAAATGGACTGCCAGCCACGACCCGGATGTGCTGGAAGGCGAAACCAATGTGAAAATTAGCCTGCCTGGCATTCTGCAGGGCAAACAGAAGCTATTCTAGAGGGGAGATATACCTTATGGAGAACGAGAAAACCCGCCCCATTCCGTTGAAGGATGACAATTACACGCATAACATCAATCGTTCCAATGAGCGTAGTCTGGATCGACGGAGTTTTATGAAAACAATGGTAGGAGCGGCCGGTCTTTTCGCGGCATCTACTCTGCCATGGGGAGCATTGGCTGCCAAGGAGCTGATGAGTTCATCCAGCAAGTCGTATCCCACACAAAAAATCGCGAATCTCAGCGATATAAAACCCGGAGATGCGATTGAGTTTGCTTATCCAGGAGAGCATGACAGCGCGTTGTTCGTTTATGTGAAGGAAAAGGAATACAAGGCGTATCAAAATGCATGTACCCACCTGCGTTGTCCGGTATTTTGGGACCGGGATGAGAAAGAGCTGCTATGTCCTTGCCATCATGGGAAATTTGATATTGCCACAGGTAATCCGCTCGCTGGTCCCCCAAGAAGACCACTTCCGGAAATTTTGCTGCAAGAGAAAGATGGAGCCGTATACGCTGTAGGGGTGAAGAAATATGAAGAGCAGCTATAGAGGTGTCATCCTATTAGCATTGATCTTGTTCGCCAGCATTGTTTGCACGCAGTACACAGTCAACATGTATTTTGCACAGCGATATATGGAGGTACTCTTGCTCAGCGGTGCAACGGTAGTGTTGTTCCCACTAGCATGGATGGTATTGAGAAAAGACCAGCGAGATCGAAGAGAACAAGAGAAATAATCTGGGAAAGGGAGTGTGATCAGTTGCCATGAATCCTAGTAAGCAAACGATTGCCGAGCTTCACCAAGAGCTGCCTGCCTTGGTAGATAAAAAAATGGGGATACTCATTCAAGATTTGGCGGATAATGCTGAACCACACAGTCCGGCTCTCTTAGAAAGGCAGCTGGCAAAATGGGAGATCACGGAGGATGAAGAGCATCTGCGACTCTATTTTAATCCTTGCCAGTTTCTTGCGATTCCCATCCAGAATGGACCGGTTTCTTTTTCGCAAGAGGATGACTGTATTCGAATGGTTGCTAGGGACAATCGGGGACAGCTAGCGTATCGCATTTCTTTTGGTAACTAACTCCCACTAGTAGATGGAGGGATTGTAATGGGACCACCGCCTATAGGATGTATGGGGATGATGCAGGAGTTTGAAGGGAGAAGGAAGTTGTGTCCAGCCCTGGAAAAACTGAAAGACGAGCACCTAGCATTAGCTGAGCAGATGAATGAGCTCGTTCATCTGGCAAATAACCTGAAAGCTACTGCCGAACCTACGAAACGAAAAAAAGGCTTAACAGAACTCCATGAGCTGGCGTCCTCATTTCGAGCGGAACTGGAGAAACACTCCAGACGTGAGGAGGAAGACCTGTATCCCCTGATGGCTAACTATATCGAACGGGAGATGGGACCGATTGCTGTCATGGAGGAAGAGCATGATCTTATTCATGAAAGCCTGATGTCGTTCATGCGAATCGTAGAAAAGGAAAAGTCTGAACCAGTTGAAATAGAAGCGGTCCACACTCATTTGCTGAAGTCAATAGAAATCCTCATGGAACATTTCTTTAAAGAAGAGAGTGTGCTCTTCCCGATGGCAGAATACGTATTGAGTGACGCAGAAAAAGAGCAGTTGCGAGTACTGTTTCAAGCTTAGAAATCATGTAGCCCTCCTACTGGTAAAAGTGGGAGGGTGATTTCGTTTTCTAATTATATTCTTTTGAGGGGAAATGTGCATGTTTCTACTGTCATTTGTCGGTTTCAATCTAATGAAACCAATCATTTACTAGTAGGGATTAATTAGAGGAGGTGTTCGAAGTGCCGATTGTTAAACCGTATCTAACCTCATTGAGATTTACGTCCACCATGGGTGCTGGAACTGGTACTGGTGCAACGTTTGCCATTGCGGCAACTGCATTTACCACTGACGCGGGCGCTGCTGCCACAGCATTTCCTGGTACGTTTGCTTTTTACAATCTCTACATCAATGGGGTCATTCAGGCAGGCAATACTTCTACAATCACAACAACAGCGATCACGATTCCAGATGGAGATGCCGAAAACGGTGGTACACCTATAGTTGTAGAGTTTGTAGTTACCTAAGAGGAATAGGATGGTGGCCCCAGATGGATGGAATGTGCCTGGGGTTCGAAGCATTTCGAGAAAGGACGAGTGATTGCATGAGGCACTATGTCACACAGTCATACACAGTGAGGAGACAGAGTCTGCAAATCGTGCCGCCCTGTCCCCCATGTCCATGTACGCCTGGTATCATACGAACAGAAACCTATCAGTATACAGCAATTTCAGATGGAGTCAAAAATGTGTATACCAACAGTGATGCTGTCATGCCATTCAGTACTTCTGGGATTCTGGATCCGAATGAAGTTTCGGTTGTGAATCTATTCATCAATGGAATGCTACAACCTCCCAATTTGTATGTTGTCCAGCCGGGAGTTTTGATTCTGAGTGACATTCCTGTACAAGGTGTTCCTCTTATTCTTCAGTTCATCAAGATGATTGTCTCATAAATGGTAGCTTCCATCTCGGGAAAAGGTCATGTCATACATACATGCCACTTTCCTTCCATGTTGTGCCCTTGATGGCGTACACGGCGCACATCAAGGAGGGTAGGCGAATATCATGGCGATATCGACTGAAACCGTACAGGAGGTATTTTCCATGTATCCGAGATACCCATACTACAGTTACAAAACTACTTGCGAAGAGACTCCCCTCACGTTTCCGCCTCAGCATCAGGAGCGACAACCGGGGATGGAATACTTGATGGTCCGCGACCGATTTTCGATAATCCTGACTATATCGGAAGCGGCAAGCTTCGGGGAAAGGTAGCGATTATAACGGGTGGAGATAGCGGGATCGGCCGGGCCGTAGCGGTTGCTTTTGCGAAGGAGGGGGCAGCTGTAGCGATTCCTTATTTGGATGAGCACATCGACGCCGAGGAGACCAAGCAAGTCGTTGAGTATTACGGAGGGCAATGTTTGCTGCTGCCTGGAGACTTGCGCGACGAGGCTTGGTGTCGGGAGGTAGTACGCCAAACGGTTGCTTGTTTTGGTAAAGTGGATGTGCTTGTTTTGAATCAAGGCGTACAGTTTCCACAAGAAAGCATCCTCCAGATAAGTCGCGAGCAACTGGAAGACACGTTTCGCACCAACCTTTTCCCCTTATTTTACATCACACAAGAGTCGTTGCCGCATTTGCAGCCAGGCAGTTCCATCATTAGTACGGCTTCGGTTACTGCCTATGCCGGTCATCCGGAATTGGTTGATTATTCAGCAACCAAAGGGGCCATCGTCTCCTTTACCCGCTCCTTGTCCCTTCAATTGATCAAGCAAGGCATCAGGGTGAATGCAGTTGCTCCTGGACCAATCTGGACACCGCTGCAAGTATCCAGCTATTCGGCAGAATACATCACAACTTTGGGTGTCGACACGCCGATGCGTCGCGCAGGACAGCCGTTTGAGCTGGCTCCGACCTATGTCTACCTGGCCTCGGATGATTCGGGATATGTCACGGGCCAGGTATTGCATGTCAATGGTGGAACGATAACAGGGACGTAGCGGTGAATTAAAAGTCTCTCGTCTTCGATTTGGTAGGCAAGATCGCTTGCTCTCCCTTTTCATAGAAAGCCAGTAGAGTATGGACAAAACTCAATCTCGGCACGATTATATAGACCGCTAAGGCAGACCCAATGCTGATCAAGGCACCCACAATGACATCTGCCGGATAATGAACGCCTACCAAAATGCGAGAAAGCCCGACACAAACAGCAAGCAGCATCCAGAGTGGCCCCGTCGTCTTTCTAAAAAGCCAGTAGGTCATGCAAAAGGAAAAAAACAAGATCGTATGGTCGCTCGGAAATGAATTGTCGACCGCTTTTTGTACCAATTGATTGACATTCGCAAGCTCTGCGAATGGCTGATTATTCGCATGAAGGCTTCCAGCTACTTTCCCGAATAGCTCAGCGATGACAAACGTAAACGTCGCACAAACGATCATGATGCGATTCTCATTTTTTCTCGTAAACCAATACACCAAAGCGCTCAACGCGAGAATAAACACCGTATACTCCGCTACGTAAAAAGACACGGGATTGAGAGCCGGATACTCTTTCCCCAAGTCATTAATCAAGCGAAAATAGTGAATGTTGATTTCCATGCCATTCATTTTGGAGATCCCCCTTTACACATGTAACAGGAGAATTTTAATCCATAAGAGAGAAACGGGAAATTGATTTACCTTACGAAATATTACAGGGTTGTAAGGTTGGTTCGGTAGCATCAAAAAAGAGACGGCAGAACCGTCTCTTTTTCATTGGGCAAAAGTTTTTTGTTTTTTGTTTTTGCCCGCTGCTTTGGGATAAATGTCTTTTTTGACAGCCTTTAATTTTCCGGCACGATCCAGGGTCACGTTGATGGTATGATCCGGGGAAGTGTAAATGACAAGAACCTGTGTCTTGTTTTCCTGGACAGTAGAGGAGTTGATCTGTGAGAACTTGTATTTTTCTGCTTGCTTTCCAAACAAAAGCTTGAGGTGCTCCCTGCCTTTTTTGATCGCTTCCTCATCACCTAAAACTTCTTTCGAAGAGGGGAGTCCGTTTTGAATGTCGACGCTGATCAGCTCTCCTGTACTTGCGTTTACATGAACAACTCCGAAGTCTGGGGTAGTACCGTCTGGTTTGCTCGACAAGATCACTTCCAGACGTTCGATCGGACCAGAAGTGGCGGCAACTTTCTCTTTTACGATGGAGGCGATGTGATAGTTCTTCAGGTCAGGGATGGCTTCTTTGACGTGATTCAGAGTCGCTTTTGCTTTTTGATTCAGATCGTTTATGGAAAGCTCTTCTAACTTGGTCGCAGTTACAGTTGCTTTCTCTTTGTGGGAAGAGGCTGCTGCGGCTTCGTTGGTCAGAATAGGTGTGTTTGGCAAAAGGAGTGCCGCTATCAGGGTGAATGCGAGTACCTTACGCTTGGTCATTTTGATCATCCCCGTTATTTGTCAGTTGGGTGTACATGATTTAATACGGAAAGAGATTCGAATAAGTAACGGGAAAAATTGTGAAAAATTTATAACAGACGAACGAAGGGAGAAAGTGTCGAAAAATAGTTTTGAAATTTTATTTCAAATCTGACAATTCATCTTGATATTTTATTTCAAGCGTCTATAATACAAAATATGTAATCCATTACCACGTCTCATCATAATGTAAGCGCTTAATAATTCTGCGGACTAAAGGGGTGATATCGTGTTGAATGGCGGGTTGCTGCGCATCCGCGAATCGTTGCACAATATCAAGCGTTCTGAACAAAACGAAGGAGCTGTTCTGCGCCATTCTGATTCCCACTTCCTCCTTAGATTACACAAACTCCTGCCTTTATCCTTTTATCCTATCAGTTAGTAAAGAGTCCATTACCTTCAAAGTATCCACATGTAGCTAGAAGTACGTGAGGCGTTTGGAAATATCGTTAGCTATGCAAGTTTTCATTTATTGCAATTGGGGAGGTTTTCCATGAAAAAGAGAAGGTTTCTTTCAGTACTCGGTTTGATTGGCTTAACCGCGGCATTACTTATTTCCGGATGTAGCAGCCAGTCCTCCACACAGCAGGGGGACAAAGTCGAATTGTATATGGGCTACAACTCTGATCCGCCCACGAAGAAAAAGATGGAAGAAATTATCGCAAAATTCGAACAGTCACATCCGAACATCAAAATCAAAACAATGACAGCACCTTATGATGACTTCTATCAAAAGCTGACGACTCAGATCGCGGCTGGGAATGCACCTGATCTTTGGCAGAGCGACGGGACAAAAGTATTTGGCTACGCTCAACGTGGCGCGATTCTCGACATCACCGACTACGTCACGAAAGAAATCAGCAAAGAGGAGCTCAACGGTCTGGAATTCAACAAAGACTCTGACGGGAAGTATTGGGGCGTGCCGCAGGGCATCCAAGTCGGAGCGCTTTTCTACAACAAGGATTTGTTCGACAAAGCGGGCGTACCATACCCTACGGCTGACTGGACCTGGGATGATTTAAAGGCGGCTTCCGTCAAGCTGACCCTCGATGCCAACGGGAAAAATGCAGACGATCCTGCTTTTGACAAAAAATCAGTGAAGCAGTACGGCTTCGCGTTCTTCGGTAGCTCACGCGGGGCGTTTAACATCCTGAAAGCGTATGGTGGCGGGGTATTGGACCCGACGTTGAAAAAATCGATTATCAACAGCCCGGAGAACAAAAAAGCGGTCGAGTGGATGGTCGACGGCATGCAACGCAAGCTCTTCCCGAATCCGGCTGATTTGAAGGCGTTCCAAAGCAACTTCAAAGCGTTTTTGAGCGGGGCTGTAGCGATGCAAATCGATATTTACGCAGCAACAACCTCGATGAATGGTGCAGGGTTGAATTACGATGTCGCTCCTATGCCAAAAGGGCCGGACGGCAAACGCTTCGCGCCCGTCATCGCCAACTCATGGGTCATCAACAAAAAAGCAGAGGAAGAGAAGGTCAAGGCCGCTAAAGAATGGATCACCTACTGGACGACATCTGATGAAGCGCAAAAAGAGTGGACAGAGGTAGGCGAAGCTATTCCCGTGAAAAAATCAGTGGCGAATTCCGAAATGTTCCTAAACCCAGCCACGAAGCCGGAAAACAAAAAAGTGTTCCTCGATACCTTGGAGTTCGCAGGCACGATTGATACCAACGCTGTCTTTACCGAGTGGGTGAAGGTGTTCACGGATAATCTGGCGGAGCTGTTCATGGATAAATACGGAACGGACGACTTCATTACGAAAACAGACCAAGGCATTCAAAAAGTTCTGGATGATTTCTTCAAGAAGCAGTAGTCATCTATCAGTGAGGATGTGTGCCAACCATGCTAGAGCTGCAAACCAAGCAACAGGCGAAGCCTGCTGTGAAAAAGAGAAAATGGTTGGATAGCGAGGGGAGATGGGGACTGCTCCTGGTCTCCCCTTATCTCATCCACTTTCTCGTATTCGTCGTGGGAACATCGGTCGCGTCATTGTACTTTAGCTTTTCGGATTACGATATTTTAAATCCGCCCAAGTGGACGGGCTTGGACAACTACGCAAAGCTATTTGAAGACCCGCTGTTTTATCGCTCGTTATGGAATACGGTCTATTTTACAATCCTGTACGTTCCGGCCAAAACGTTTTTGGCTTTGCTATTAGCGGTAGCCCTGAATCAAAAGCTAAAGGGCCTGAAATTTTTCAGGATGGTTCACTTTTTGCCGGTGATCTCCTCATGGACAGTGATCGCGTATGTAGCGGATGCGGTATTTAACCAGCGGATCGGTTTTGCCAATGCTTTTCTAACCAAACTGGGCATCGCCCCGCAAAACTGGCTGATTGATGAATTCTGGGTCATCCCGGTCTTGGTTCTCATCGCCATCTGGAAATCGGTCGGTTACATGATGATTATTTTTCTCGCTGGGCTGCAAGGAATTTCTTCTGACATGTACGAGGCAGCCTCGATTGATGGAGCGAACGCTTGGCAAAAGTTTTGGCGGGTGACAGTCCCGATGATTTCCGGCACGACCTTTCTGGTCATCATCTTGAACACGATTTACTCCTTCCAAAACTTCGAACAGATTTTTGTCATGACGGGTGGCTCTACAGAGGCAGGCTCGACAGGTGGTGCGAATAACGCCAGCCTCGTCCTGATGCTATTCATGTTCCGTCAAGCATTCAGCTTTTTCAAAATGGGCTACGCCTCTGCTATCGCGTGGGTGTTGTTCCTTATCCTGCTTGCCATTACGCTCATCCAATTCAAGCTGCAAAAGAAATGGGTTCATTATGATTAAGAGGCAAGGAGGTAACCATGCAAAAGCGTTTTCCACTCAATAAAATCGTTGGATACCTGTTTGTCATAGCGAGTGCGTTGATTATGCTGGCACCGTTTTTGACGACCGTGTTTAACTCGCTGAAAACCTACAAGCAGTACATGCAATTTCCGCCAGAATGGCTGCCCAATCCAACACAGTGGAGCAACTATACAACCGTGTGGGAACAGGCGAATTTTAGCAGCTATACGATCAATAGTCTGATTGTCGCGATTCTTTCTGTTATCGGGGCTTTATTGTCCAGCTCGATGATTGCCTTTGCCTTTGCCAGGCTGCGTTTTCCTTTCCGCGATACGCTGTTCATGATCGTGCTGGGAACGATGATGATCCCGGGGATCGTCACGATAGTCCCGCAGTTTATTATCTTTAAAAATTTGGGACTGCTCGACACGTTGGCTCCGCTTTGGATTTTGGAGTGGCTCGGACAGCCGTTTGCCATTTTTTTAATGAGGCAAGCATTTTTAAATATCCCGAAGGATTACGAGGAAGCGGCAAAGCTGGATGGCTGCAATCCGTTCCAGATTTACTGGCGAGTGTTTTTGCCGATGTGCAAGCCTTCCTTGGCAACACTGGCAGTCTTTACGTTTATGGGGAAGTGGAATGAGATTTTGGCGCCAGTCATTTATCTCATTTCGGACGAGAACTTTACGCTGCCGATCGGGATTTTGTCTTTGAGCGGTCAATACAAGACAGAGGATCAACTGCTGGTAGCAGGGGCCTTGATCAGCTTGATCCCGATTTTGATCGTGTTTCTGTTTGCCGAGAAATATTTTGTGGAAGGCTCCAAAACTTCTGGATTGAAATAGGGCGTAAGGGAGGCAAGCATCCGATGCAATACGTACCTTGGGACGATCAATATGCGGACGCTCTGTGCGAGCTGTGGAATCAGGAGTTGGGTGATCGCTTTCCCATGCGGACGGAGCTCATGCGGCAAAATAGCTTCGAGGATCAGAATGTAGTCAAAGCCGGGTCGTGGATTGCGGTAGATGCTGTGACGCAGCGTCCCGTAGGTTTTGTCGTAGCCAAATGCTGGCAGGAAAGGCTCGACATTCAGTTGGGAAAAGGCATTGGCTGGATACAGGTCTTGCTCGTGTCTACAGCACATCGCGGGCAAGGGGTCGGACGTGAATTGCTGGCAAGAGCAGAAAATGCATTGCGAGAGCAAGGGGTGGAAAAGGTCTTGCTGGGGCGCGATCCGTATCATTACTTCCCGGGCATACCCGATGAATCTGCGGAGGTAAAAGCATGGTTTGAGCGACAAGGGTATCACTCGGAGGATCGGTTGGAGAACGATCTGCTAGGGCAGTATCCCGAACCAGCAGAGCTGGAGTTGCCAGAGGTACCAGATGGCCGCTTTCGACTGTTGACGAGGGAGGACGAAGATGCCTTTTTGACCTTCTTGCATCGATGCTTTCCGGGGCGCTGGGAGTATGAAGCCATACACTATTTTCAGCGGGGAGGAACCGGACGCGAATTTGTCGTGGTGGAGCTGCACGGTGAGATCGTCGGTTTTTGCCGGATCAATGATGCCAATTCCCCATTTATTGCCCAAAACGTCTACTGGGCACCTTTGTTTGCAGATGGGCTGGGCGGCGTCGGTCCGTTGGGCGTGGATGCGGAGTACAGAGGACGGGGCCTGGGACTGGCGATTGTGGAGGCAGGCATTGTGGCTTTACGAAATCGCGGTATATCAAACATTGTCATCGATTGGACGACGCTGGTCGATTTCTATGCGAGGCTCGGGTATCGCAGCTGGAAGCAGTATGCGAAGTACGGCAAAACATTCTCTTAACAAGAGTGGGTCAGTAGGGAGGAGGATTCCATGCAAGCCGAACATATGACGGTGGAACAGAAGGTCGGGCAACTGCTGATGATCGGTTACCCTACGCTGGATATTCCCGAAGAAATGGAAGTGTGGATCAAACAAAAACAGATTGGCAGCGTGATTCTTTTTAGCCGCAATATCGGGACACCGGAGGAGACTTATCGACGCGTACAGAAGCTCCAGAGCTGGGCGTATGAGTCTTGGCATCCCTATCCGCTGTTGGTCGGAACTGATCAGGAAAATGGCGTGGTTTCCCGTCTGCAAAAAGGGGCGACGCGCTTCCCAGGAGCGATGGCTTTGGGGGCCACAGGCAATCTCGATCAAGCCAAGCGCATCTACGAGGCAACAGGTGAGGAGCTACGTGCAGCAGGGATTTCAGTCAATTTCGCCCCGACAGTCGATGTGAACAACAATCCGGACAATCCTGTCATTGGGGTGCGATCTTTTGGAGAAGCGCCAGAGCAGGTAGCGCGGTTTGGTGAGGCCGCCATTCAAGGCTTGCTTGCGAGTGGTGTCATTCCCGCTATCAAGCACTTCCCTGGTCATGGTGATACGAGCATCGATTCACATGAAGCCGTTCCTGTGCTTGGGCATGATCGGACGCGATTGGATCAAGTCGAGTTGATTCCATTCCAGCGCTGCATTGCGGCAGGAGTCCCCATGGTAATGGTTGGACATATCAGTTTGCCCAGTATGGATGAGTCGGGCTCTCCTGCTACGTATTCCAAGGAGATCGTAACGGGAATATTGCGTGAGTCACTCGGCTTTGATGGGGTCGCGATTACGGATTGCATGGAGATGGCAGCCATTGCGGGTACCATCGGGGTTGCAGAAGCGGCGGTTCGTTGTGTGCAGGCTGGGATTGATCTTGTGCTGGTTTCCCACACGCATGAAGTTCAGCAAAAAACGTACGATCGACTCGTTGCAGCCATTCATTCGGGGGAGCTGTCGGAGGAGCGGGTCAACAAAGCTGTAAATCGCGTGCTTCAATTAAAGAAACGATTTCTTTCCTGGGAACATTGCTTGCATGCAAAAGGCCCTTCCTTTGACCGTGTCCAGCATGCAGACATGGCGAAAAGTGCACTCGCCCAAGCCATAACCTTAGTGAAAAATCAACATCAGCTACTTCCTTTACAGAGAAGCACGCATCTGCTCGGTGTCATTTTTCCTGGGATTGCCAACCTTACTTTGGCAGAGGATGGGCAAGCAGCTTCTGGCGATCTGGTCGAACCATTGAGAAAATACCGTGAAGTTGAATACTATATGATGTCGACGCTCAACCCGACTGAGGATGAAGTGGAGATGGCGGCGCATGCGATGTTAGCCACGGAGCAAATCGTCGTTTTTACGTACAATGCCCATATTTTTAAAGGCCAATCGCTGCTGGTGAATCGGCTCATTCAACAGGGGAAAAAGGTCGTGGCTGTCGCCCTGCGAAACCCGTATGATTTCTTGGTAATGCCAGAGGTGGATGCGTATCTTGCCGTTTACGACCATACGTACCAAGCCATAGAGCTTGTGGCAGACATTTTGTTCGGCGAACGAAAGGCCGCTGGACATCTTCCGGTCAGCCTGTTTCCATCGGAGAAAAAGCAGCATGGTATGGGGTAGAAAGAGAAGATGAGTGTAGATGGGTGGGAGGTAACTGGATGAAGTTTCACCTGCGTGATTTAACGACAGAAACAAGGAATCGGAATACGGAAGAGCTGGATAAATTCTCTACGATGGAAATTGTCCAGATTATGAATGAAGAGGATAAAACAGTTGCGTTTGCCGTTGAAAAGGAGCTGGCTTCGATTGCAGCGGCCGTTGATTTGATCGCAGAATGTCTGGAAAACGGCGGAAGACTCTTTTATTTTGGAGCGGGAACGAGTGGGAGATTGGGCTTGCTCGATGCTGCTGAATGCCCCCCGACCTTTGGGACGGACCCCTCTTTGGTGCAGGGGGTCATAGCTGGCGGAGAAAAAGCGATTGTCAGGGCAGTCGAAGGAGCCGAAGACGTGGAGCAGAACGGCAGGGAAGATGTGATTGCCTATGGCGTGAAGGCAGGGGATGCCGTGGTGGGAATTGCAGCGAGTGGTCGGACACCTTATGTCATCGGAGCATTGGCGGAAGCAAGAAGGCAGCAGGCAAAAATCATTTCGGTGTCCTGCAACCAGGTGGCGCAGATCAGCCAAGGTGTGGATGTGGCGATTAATGTGGTAGTAGGGCCAGAGGTCGTGACCGGATCGACTCGCTTAAAAGCAGCGACGGCCCAGAAGATGGTTCTCAATATGATTACGACCGGATGCATGGTACGGTTGGGGAAAGTGTACAAAAATTTGATGGTCAATGTGCAGGTAACCAATGAGAAACTGAAGGAACGGGCAAAACAAATCGTGGCAGAAGCAACCAACGTCTCCACTGATGAGGCTGACGTACTGTTGCAGAAGGCAGATGGTGACGCCAAACTGGCAATCGTCATGCAAAAAACAGGGCTGCAGGCAGAGGACGCAAGCCGCTTGCTCACCCAGTACAAGGGCAATATCCGACGAGTTTTGGAAGGGAATCATAATCAGGAGTGATCAGCCTAATCCTTTTGGATGAGGCTTTTTTTGTTTTGGTACCACATGACTGGTAATGAAAATCACTTGTATGATCCATAAAATGTTCATTTGAATAGTAGCGAAAAAGAGGATATGATTACATTTATTCTTATATTATAATTTTTATAAATTGAATGGACAGAGGTGATAGGTATGAAAAAGGGTGATTTTCACCATCTTGATCATGTGAAAGAACAGCAAACATCGAAGAAAACATTGTGGATTACGCTCCTATTGACGTTGTTTTTTACGATCGTGGAGATTGTGGGGGGCTTGATGTCCAATTCACTCGCGCTCCTGTCTGACTCCGCCCATATGATTTCTGACGTCGTTGCATTAGGGTTGAGTATGACCGCTATTTATATGGCGACACGTAAGCCGACGAAGAAGTACACGTTCGGATTTCTCCGTTTTGAAATTATTGCTTCGTTCTTGAATGGCTTGGCTCTTGCTGTGATTTCGATCGGGATCGTGATTGAAGGGATCAAGCGGATGATTAATCCGCAAGACGTTGATTTGCAGTTGATGCTGACCATTGCATCCATCGGTTTGGTTGTAAACATTGTGCTGACCATCGTACTTTCCCGCAGTATGAAGGAAGAAGACAACCTCAATGTAAAAAGCGCGTTATGGCACTTTATTGGAGATTTGCTCAGCTCCGTCGGTGTAATTACGTCGGCGATTCTCATCTACATGACCGGCTACTACTTGTTCGACCCGTTGATTAGCTTGGTGATTGGGGGCATTATTTTTACAGGTGGTGCCAAAATCATTCGCGAGTCGCTGCTCGTGTTGATGGAATCTGTTCCAGAGCAATTTGATCTCGATCAAATCCGTCAGGACCTTAGTGAAGTAGAGGGTGTGGAGGATGTTCATGAGCTGCACCTGTGGGCGGTATCCACGGAACATTACTCCCTGACAGCGCATGTGTTCGTTCGTGAAGGCATCCAGCCGTATTGTGTCATTCTGGCGATTAATCACATTTTGCAAACGAAGTATGGAATTGACCATTCGACGATTCAAATCGAGCACCCGACGATTCTGGATCACGGGGAATATGGCAAACAGTTTTTGTTGAACCAAGTATAAATGACCATGAGAAAAAGGCTGTCTCCAAGCAAGCTCTGGAGATAGCCTTTTTTATTTATCTCCCCATTAAAGAAACTGATTACAAAGGGTGAACGTCTTACTAGAAAGGGGAGGTTTTTTTATGAGAATCACAACCAAATTGCCACAGTATCATGAAAATGTACATGTTGAGTTGATGAAAAATGAATGGGTTCCACTGAATGAACCACAGAGTTTGGGCAGGGCAACTCTTTTATCGATTCCTTTCATGCTGATCAATGCACTCATCGTTTTTGGGATCATCCATATTTTTTCGCCAATAACCTTGCAGGAATTGGGGCTGACATCTGACTCGCTATCCATATCCATTGACTTCGGTGTGATATTCTCTCTACTCGCCTTGGTCTTTATTCATGAATGCTTGCATTTGATTTTTATCCCGAATTTCTTGAGATCAGAAAAAACATGGATGGGGCTAACGTTGTTTGGCGGGTTTGTAGCAACAGAAGAAAAGATTCCAAAAGCAAGATACATCCTGATTACCGTCGCTCCATTCATGCTCATTTCGGTTATGTTGCCTTTTCTTCTAGGTTTTTTGGGGCTGTTCACTACTGTATTAAAATTTATGATTTTGATAAACGCAATCGCTTCATCGGTCGATATGCTGAATCTTTTCCTGGTGATGAAGCAAGTTCCGAAACAAGCAAGCTTGATCAGTAACGGACAAAAGACGTACTGGAAAGCGCTCGGAAACGATTAAAGCCAAAGGAGAAGCAATGAACAAATAAGCAAAATTCCTGCATTTATCGCCATGACGGGTTTATGCTTTGCCCGAAAAAGATGGGCATGGATAGCACCGAGCATGAGGATGGCGAACAGGATACAAGCGAATGGTAAGACTCCGGGAATCCAAAAGGAGCTAATTACGCCGATAACTCCGACCAGCTCAAGTGAGGCAATCACGTCCATAAACCAAAGGGGGTACCTGTATTCCTTCCAGTGCTGAAGCATAGAGTTTGCGCGTAAAAATTTCATTAACACAGAGATGGAAAACATCAAAGCCAAGATCAGTGAAAGAATCATGATGAATGTGTTCAACGATTTACACTCCTTTGTTCATTCGAAATCCATTGCTTAACGAGGAGTATAATGGGAGTGATCCATAGAATATGTAGTCCAGCCTACAGTGAGCAGGAGGAAGTACAGGGTGATCGAAAAGGAGAAATTTTTATCCCGCATCAATTTGTTTCAGTCGTTAAGTGAAGCAGAGCTAGCCCAATTGGAACCGGCGACTCCTATGGAAGTGGTCAAAAAAGGAACGATAATTTCCTCCCCTTACCTGGAGCTAAGAAGGCTGTTTTTGATCAAGGCTGGGAAGGTTCGTCTATACAAGCTTTCGGCTGACGGCAAAGAGCTGACGATTGATTTGCTCGGCACAGGTCATGTGTTTGGCGAGATCGGGTCGTTTACGATTAGTTCAACCAATATGTACGCCGAAGCGTGGGAAGATTCGGTGATTTGTTCGATTGAAAAAGGACAATTTGAAGAGCTGATGCTGGAGAAACCGAGGCTTGCCTTGCATTTTATCGAGATTGTTTCCAATCGCTTGCAAGAGGTAGAAGAAATGATGGAGCTCATGGCGTATGGAAGTGTGCGACAGCGTCTCGTATATTTGCTCGGTAGGCTGTGCGAGAAATACGGAGGAGAGCGCCAGGCTGACGCACCAGAATGGATCGAGCTGGCAGTGAACCTGACGCATCAGGAGCTGGCGACGATGATGGGGTGTATTCGTGAAACCGTAACAGAGACGCTCCATGAGCTAACTGTAGAAGGCATCGTGAAGAAGGAGGGACTACGAAAGCCGTTATGGGTGCATCGGGACCGATTGAGGGAAGCATTGGGGCGGGTGTAAACCAACAAAATCCCGTTGCCCTGTCAAAAAGGGAACGGGATTTCGTTGGTAGAAGCAGCTTATTCGACGATGATTTTGACAGTGTCAGTGACAGCGTCGTATTTGTTTTTTGCTTCGATGGTAAGCATGTATTCACCAGCTTGATCCGCACTGAATAAGATTACTTTTTTGTTTCCCTTGCTGGTTCGGGTTGTTGAAAGCTCTGTAACTTTTGTGTTGTAAGTAAATTTCGGTGTGTACTTCGAAGAGTAATTGATCAGAATGGGAACCTCAGTCCCTTTTTTTACATGTACGGAACCGGGAGTGACAGTCATTGTAATTTTATTTGGATTTAGTATTTCGATAGTGGCGGTTTCTTTAATTGTTATTTCGCCATCTTTCAATTTTAGTTTTGCTTGGAACTGAACAAAGTACACGCCTTCCGAGGATAGTGTCAAGTTACCTGTTGTTGTATACGTTGCATTAGACTTTCGGTATGTAGTTTGAACACTGGTGATCGCATTGCTTATACTATCGCCTCCGACAGAGGCCACTTTAAATACTACATTCGTGAGCTCACCACCCGTTTGCGTGTTCACCGTTAATTTCACACGCTCCCCAATGCTATAGCTTTCTTTCAAACTGGTAAACTTGGTTACATATCCTTTTGGGTCCATCGATTGAGAAGCGAAGGCGTTGCCAGACAAGGTAAATAGCAGAACAATTGCCATTGCAAAACGTAAAAAAGTCTTCATCTTTCCACCCCTAAACAAAATAGTAATTTTCCAAACTTAGTACATTATCTAATTAATTACTTATTTTTACAATGGCATTTTCTATCGTTCAAGAAGAGGGGATTCCCATCTCTCATTCATTCACAAATGTATTCTTTACTCGTATGGACAAGCGGAAATAGGGAATCCAGATCATTGCGGTAATGCCAGTCTGGAGCAATCTTAGTCCCGATTGCTTGACAAACTGACTTGTATCTCCGAAAAGACTGTCAAAGCTCGCCAAAGCCAACAAATCGATCATGTTCAAGATGAGATAAAAAAGAATCAGGCCAACAAATAAATGGGGAGCACGTTTCTTTTTCTGGAAATAAAAAACGAGAAGGATCAGTGAAAATGCGAGCAAACCTATCTCTAACAAAATGCTGCCGTAGTAATACAAAGTGAACAACAGACTCTGCTCCATAAACGGTTGGAGTCCTTCCATTGCTTCAGCATGATCTTGAAAAATGCCGATAACGGATGCAAGCACGGAAAATGGGCTGAGAATGACCATAATCGTCGGCCAGATTAACCAGCCGCCTAATCCTTTTGGCTTCTTTACAGTTTCTTCAACTTGGACATTCATTCGTGTTTTCTTACCTCTCTGTTCGTAATTGTGGATACCAGATAATGGTATAGAATGAAAGGGGTAAGGTCAATTGTGAAAACTACGATTTTTGCAAAGGAAGTTGGCAGGGCTAATTCCAAGATACGAGAGAAGAAGGGAAGAAAAGCATGAACAAAATCCGTTACCATCGCAGAACATACACGCAGGGCCATACACCAATCGAAAGGCTGGAGCGATTGTCCAAAGAGTTAGGCGGACCGAGTATTTCTATCAAGCGAGACGACATGCTTGGCTTGACAGCAGGTGGAAACAAGACGCGAAAGCTGGAGTATTTGGTGGCGGAGGCAATCGAGCAAGGGGCAGATACGTTGATTACATGCGGAGCTGTCCAATCCAATCACTGCCGGTTGACACTTGCGGCGGCAGTTCGCGAAGGTCTGCACTGCCAGCTCGTGCTGTCCGCGCCTGAGACGGGGGACTACCAACCGCAAGCGAGTGGCAATCATCTGTTGTTCCACTTGCTCGGAGCAGAAAAAATCGAGGTCATTCCCGCAGAGGCAGATTTGCTTGCAGCGATGGAAGAGCTCGCTGTAAGTCTGCGAAAACAAGGCAGAAAACCATATCTGATCCCTGTAGGAGGCTCCAACGAAGTCGGGTCCTTGGGGTACATGGCGTGTGCGGAAGAAATCGAGCAGCAGGCTTGGGAAACGATGACTCCGTACGATTATGTCGTGACGGCAACGGGAAGCGGCGGTACCCAAGCAGGCTTACTTGCGGGATTTATGGCGCGTCAGTCTAACACGCAGGTGATCGGGATTAACGTAAGCCGCGATCGGGCTGCACAAGAAGCAAAGGTGATGGGTTTGCTACGTAGTACAGCAGCACTGATTGATTTGCAAGGGGACATACATGCAGAAGCTGTGCTCTGCGATGACAGGTTTGTCGGGCCAGGCTATGCGATTCCGACGGATGGCATGATCGAGGCCGTTCAGCTGGTTGCTCGGACTGAGGGGATTTTGCTTGATCCTGTCTATACCGGAAAGGCGATGGCAGGGTTGATTGGCTTGATTCGCGAAGGGCATTTTAACAAGAGTGATCAAGTATTGTTCCTGCATACGGGTGGTTCCCCTGCACTCTATACGGTTCCACAGTTGTTTTTGCCGTAAAAAGACAGGCAGGGGTAGCGATGACGTACATTTCCGTTCAGAGCTACCCTTGCCTGTTCAATTATTTGGTTAGAATACCTAAATATTCGCTCCATGGCCCTACATCAGCCGTGTACCTTTTTGCCATGACCCGTACGATTTGCGCCGTATGCGTTAAATCGTGAACGACCCACGTAGAGAGCAATTCCCGTACTTTTACGACGCCAAAAGCAGGATGGAGTCCGGTTAATTCCAGATGCTTTTCCGGTTCCACGAGCGTTCGCAGCTTGGCTATGTTTTGGGCTCGAAGCGTTTTGAAGTCCAGCAGCTTTTGCTCGAACGGTCTAACCGAGTTGTCCTGTAAGTGAGCATACCGATCAAAGGGAGGAAACTGTTTACTCTCTCCCTCTTGCAGAATGATTTCCAGACGTGGGAGCCAATTCGTTTTCTCAGCTTCAATAAGGTGTTCGATCACGTCGGTGGCATTCCAGGTGTCGTCGCCTTCGTTGTGCAGCAACCACCCATCCGATAAGCCCGATAACAAGGATTCCAATGCTTGTGGCGTACGCGCTAGAACCTCAATCGCTTCATCCAGATTAAAATTCATGGTACGACTCCTTTCGGTAGGGAATCCGGAGTTATTTGCTTTTCACCAACGCCATCCCTTCCCATTTGTTTGGAGAAGGGTGGATTTGTTTGTGAGAATCTGTACGAGGAAGGAATGAATTTAGTTCCGTATCCGTATACAGAGACAAAAGACCAGTACGTGGGATTTGACGATCTATTAAAAGGAAAAGGCTAGAGATCACAGATCATGTCTGGATCTTTAGCCATTCTTTTTGTCCATTGTACCTTGAATTTATTTATAAACAACTAAGTAATCAAGGAAATTGTCATTGTTCCTTTTATTCCATTATAAACACTATGGGTTGTGGAAAGGATAATTTTATTAAAACCGTTTGGAATCGATGTATTAGGATATTTGTAATGGTGACCTGAACCAGGTATATCAATCTGTTTTTGCAAAGTTGAATCTTGATAAAATTGGAGTACTCCTGAGTCACTATCAGGATCTGCGGTTCCTTCTATTGAAATCTGACTGTTAATTGTATTACCGCTCCAAAGTGTTTGTGAAGCAGGCAAACCAAACGGAGCATAAACACTGTATGAGTTTGAAAATAAAGTAACAGGTGCAGGAACCGGAACAAACTCAATCCGATCAATAAAAAGATTACCCTGGGTTTGACTGGTGTATTGTCCGAGACGTACATCGATTTCTCCTAAAGGCAAGGAGATAGGATCAGGAAGAGAGATTGTAAGCAACATATAGTTACCATTTTGTCCTGGCACGTACCCTTGATCTTGAACGTTTTTGGTACTTGGAAATGTAAAATTACCGCCTTGAATAGTCTGCTTTCCTGCATTAACTGATTGCCAAATATCAATGCTTGAATCTGAAGGGTTTGCATAACGTACACGAATGTGATACTGACCAGCAAGTTTATTGGTAATAGGTACAACGAGGGAAGGTCCTAGTGGAAGCTGAACCGCGTTGGTCCCGTTCAATCTTTCCTGGACAACTTTAAGTGAGCTCCCATCCTCAATATAACCTTTTTCAGCTGGAATTCCTTTAATCGTAAATACTCCAGTTGTTGGATCTGATAGGCCTATTACATTTTCGGAATATAGATTTTTGAAAACAAATGCATTCATCACTGCATCTTGGCAACCCAGCTCATCTGTCCATGGAAAGACAAAATGAACTTTATGGTTATCAGGTGCTACAACCCTCTTGTCATATCCATAACTTCCGCCATTAGTTATACTAGTCCCATCTGCAAAATCCATCATGATCCCAACATACGGGCTCATAACCCGTGGTGTTACTCCAATTATAGGATTGTCTCTTGAAATGTTGATAGGGTCATTTGCAGCTCCACCAGAATCACCGTAAGTATATGTTTGTGATTGATTGTATCCTCTATCTAATACTTGTTGAATCTGATCCACTCGATCCCATGTTCTCGTTGAAATTTGCGTCAGTTCACCAGGGAAATTTCCATACAGGTACGTGCTTGGATCACCAGCGGATGGATAGCCTCGCCAGTCAACCCTTCCTACTAAATCAGAAAATAAGAATCTCGTTTGTTCTATATCTGTTTGTGTTGGATAAACTTCCGGACTGTCATTAGTAGGCCATTTATCAAAAGTAGGCCATAATGCAGCAATATCAAACCCATATAATGTTGACGTGTAGATAAAGTCGGCAGAGCTAATTTGGCTAGATTCATCGTCTTGTATGTTTTGTAATCCTGTTACAAAAAGAGTATAAACATTCTCACTATGCTTCACGATCCACTGTTTTAGATAAGTCAGAAAGTTAGTTTTATCTGAATCACTAATTCCCCAATCGGTTTGTTTAGAAATGGCCTCCTTTAAAAGGCCTAGATGCATGGTTGCTGCTTGAACATATAAAGGAAGTGCATAAGCTGCATAGTCTTTTAGTGTAAATTGGGGTATATCATGAACAAATTGAAGGTGAATCGTATTAACTGTGCTCCCTATAGTTGAGGTCTTCGGATCGGTTAAATTTTTGACTTCTGTAGCTAAAACATCTAGTTCATTTTTCCAACCTTGTAGCAGTGCCTGTAATTTGTTCAATGTGTCTGTTGTTAACGCTTGGTTAATTAAATCTTGAATCTGCTGCCGCAAAATATCAAATAAATCGGGTTGTGAGGGGGGCCAAATCAAATCAATAATAGGAATAAAGAAGCCTATTACAGACCCTACAAAAGGAATGTAAGAAGAAGCATAGCTTAATATAGTTGTGACTAAGGCACGATAATCGATATTATTGTCTGTTGCAAGCTGAAGGTAATCTCGTGTAATTTGTCCATTGTAAACATCATGCCAAACATCTTTTAATAATTGCTCCCAATCAAATCCGTCTGCCTTGTTAGTTAGATTGTTCAACTGTTGATAAGCAGTTGTCGATAGAGTGTTATAAGGACCAGTGGATAAAGAGTTTTTTTCTTGCATTGCATTAATTCCCCCTTTTTGATAAATAAAAACTACGTTAATTGATTTCCTTATTTTAACATTTTTGTTGTATGCTCGTACATCCGCTGGCTTTCATTGGCAAAAAAAAGAACCTGTGACATACTGGAGCTATCACGGTCATCGGAGGAAATCAACATGGTAGATGTGGTTGCATGTGGGGAGCTATTGATTGATTTTACACCTGTACAGCAGAAGGAAAAGCCGGGCAGCAACGCATTTGAGCAAAACCCTGGAGGAGCACCTGCCAATGTACTTGCCGCTCTATCGCGCTTTGGGAAACGGACTTCCTTTATCGGTGCGGTGGGAAATGATGTATTTGGGCGTTTTTTGCAGCAAACCTTGATCAGACAGAATATTGGCACAAAAGGGCTCGTACTCACGGAGGAAGCGCCTACGACGTTGGCTTTTGTCCATCTCGATGAGACAGGCGATCGTTCTTTTCACTTTTACCGCAATCCGGGTGCAGACATAATGCTGCGGGAGCAAGACGTGAACGAGGCGCTGATTGCCCAGGCAGCGATTTTTCATTTCGGTACGCTGTCCTTGACGCATGAGCCAGCCCGATCAGCAACATGGAAAGCAGTCGAGTACGCCAAACAGCATCAGCTGCTCCTTTCCTTTGACCCGAATATTCGGGCGTCCTTATGGGGCGATCTGGAGGAAGCGAAGGCGTTGGCCCTCAAGGGAATGGCGCAGGCCGATATCGTCAAGCTGTCTGAGGAAGAGCTGGCTTTTCTCGTGGGGAGCGAGGATGTCGTGGAGGCGACAGCGTGGATGCTTGGGCAATATGATCTGCAAGCTGCTTTTGTCACGTTGGGGGAAAAGGGGTGTTTTTACCGCACACGAAACCATTTCGGCACAGTTGGTGGCTTTCAAGTAACCGCGATCGATACGACTGGCGCGGGAGACGCGTTTGTTGGCGCGCTGCTCTATCAGCTTCTTGAGGTGGGGGAAAGTATGCTGGATATCCCACAAGCCACGTTAGAGGACATGGTGCGCTTTGCGAATGCCGCAGGTGCACTCACGACAACGAGATCAGGTGCCATTCCCGCCATGCCTACGCTGTTCGAGGTAAAAAGCTTCATGGAAGCAGCACGGTAGGAGGGAAGAATCATGATTTTTGTGGAAGTCATCCTACCCGTCCTGCTCATTTTTCTTAGTGGCTATATTTTGCAGCGCATTTTCAAAATGGATTTGAAACCGATCCCTTCCCTGGCGATTTACATCTTGTCGACGGCACTCGTCTTTCGTACGTTTTACAAAACACAGCTCGACTTGCAATTATTTTATATCGTGGTAATTTCGCTGCTTTTGCTGGCTGCTCTCGTTGTGATCACGCAATTGACGGCACGCATGTTCAAATACGACAAGCAACAGGAAAGCGCACTGATGCTCGCGACCGCCTTCATGAACAGTGGCAATTACGGAACGCCGATTATTTTGTTTGCCTTCGGGGAGGCCGGCTTTACGTATGCGGTGCAAATCATGGTTTTCCACTCGATCATGATGGGCGTATTCGGCGTGTATTTTGCCTCTCGAGGCGGGAATGGAATGGGGACGGCCATCAAGGCGATCTTCAAGCAGCCGTCCAATTACGCAGTGGTTCTCGCGATTTTGCTACAACAGCTGCAAATCGTCATCCCGCAAAGCTACTACCAGGCGATTGATCTCGTTGCACAGGCGGCGATTCCAGTTGTGATGCTCATCTTGGGTATGCAGCTCGCCAATGTTTCTACCAAAGCCCTAGAGTGGCAGGGACTCAGTGCTGCGAGCGTCATTCGGCTAGTGGCGTCACCACTTTTGGCTTACCTCATTTGTCTGTTATTCCCGATTGATCCGCTTCTGCAAAAGGTGTTGGTCGTTCTGGCAGCCATGCCTTCTGCCGCCACTACAGCGATCTATGCGATCCAATTCAACATGCGACCGCAATTCGTCTCCAGCAGCGTGTTGGTTACGACAGTGATCAGTATAGGAACATTAACGTTTTTGCTAAACATTTTGCACTAGTCCTGATGTAGACAAGGGAGGATGAAAACATGAACAAGACAGAAGTATTGCGGCTTTTTGACAAAGAGATGAGGCTGGAAATCACCTATCCGCCCCTCCGCCGGGAGGAGACAGAACACCTCGTTCGTCACGTCTCACCCACCCCGGATGATTCCGGAGTCGTCTTGTATTCCAGGCTGTCTGAAGAAAATGCAGAGGAAGTTATCAAGCAGGAACTCGAATATTTCTCGAGTCTTCAGCAATCCTTTGAGTGGAAGCTGTTTGACTATGACCAACCGGCTAATTTGCTTGAGAGGCTGAAAGGTCATGGTTTTACAGTTGATGAGGAGGAAGCGACGCTTGTGTTGGAGGTGGCGCAGGCAGAGACGCTACGAAGCCTTGTCATTCCGCCAGAGATACGGCAAATCACCGACGCGGCGGGCATTGATGATATCATGCACTTGAAGGAGCAGGTATGGGGCAGTGCTAATGAGGAGCTTGCTGCGAGATTAAAACGGGATTTGACCGAAAATCCTGAGCATCTGCTCGTTTACGCTGCGTACAGTGGCGATCAGGCAGTGAGTGCTGCTTGGATGTACTTGCATGAGGATACGTCCTTTGGCAGTCTGTGGGGAGGCTCTACTTTGCCCGACTTCCGAAATAAAGGCTATTATACGGCCCTCGTAGCAGTCCGGGTACAAGCGGCACAGGAACGCGGTTATCCGCTGTTGATGGTGGATGCGAGTCCGATGAGTCGACCGATTTTGGAGAAAAAAGGCTTTGAATTTCTCGCCTATTCTTATCCTTGTTTTTATGAGTATAAATAAAATCGTGGTAAAGGAAGCTGCCCGTTGTTGTGAGGGGCAGCTTTTGTAGTTGCAGAGATATATATATGCAAAAAAAACCATTTTGCACTTGAAGCTTACGTAACGTAATGAATTATGATGTAAATACCGGTAAAACCTCGCGCGAAAACGTACGCTAAGCATAAAAATGAGAGGGAGTTGAAGAGAATGACGAAACAAACACGAATTGGTAAAACAGATTTAGTTGTCAATCCAATCGGACTTGGAACAAGCGCTGTGGGTGGCCACAATATTTATCCTAATTTAAATGAAGAAGTAGGAAAAGATTTGGTGCGGGCTGCGATCAACCATGGAGTGAATATTTTAGATACAGCGTTTTTTTATGGGACAGGACGTTCAGAGGAGTTAATAGGTGAAGTGATAAAAGAAGCAGGAAAGCGTCATGAACTCATCCTTGCAACAAAAGGTGGCCTTACACTTGTCGGCAATGATGTTACCATGGATAATTCGCCTGCTTATTTAAAACAAGCCGTTGAAGATAGTTTGAAAAGGCTACAAACAGATTACATAGATTTATTTTATATTCATGCGCCAGATCAGGATACACCAAAAGATGAGGCGGTTGGAGTCCTAAAACGGCTAAAGGACGAAGGTAAAATTAGAGCAATTGGCGTTTCTAACTTCTCACTGGAACAATTGAAAGAAGCGAATAAGGATGGGTATGTCGATGTATTACAGGGAAACTATAATTTGCTGCAGCGTGAAGCAGAACAAGAATTCTTTCCATATACGACAGAGAATAGCATCTCGTTTATTCCATACTTTCCACTAGCATCAGGCTTGCTTGCCGGTAAATACAAGAAGAATATGACATTCAATGATCTACGCAAAGATATGCCTCACTTCCAGGGCGACAAATTCAAAAAAAATCTAGAAAAGGTAGAGCAGCTCCGTGAAATTGCAAATAAAAAGAATGCCGAAGTTGCCCATATAGTCCTTGCTTGGTATTTCACACATGATTCAATGGATGTTGTCATTCCCGGAGCACAAAGAGCAGAGCAAATGCTGGATAATTTAAAAACAGTAGACGTCCACCTGACAGAAGAAGAAATCAACGAAATTGATCGTATTTTTAAATAGGTTCTCTGTGGCGAACTACTGCTTTTCGTATTAGGAGGTTAGCCAGTTGTTACTGGTTGACCTCCTTAGTTAAACAACTTTACCGTTACTTGTGATACGGTTCACCGTAAATGCTCTTAAACTATTGGCCCCGTTACTTCAACGATCAATTTGGAAAGGTCAACTCAGAAAGTAAGTCTGGTTCAAGCTTCCAAATATTCATTCCCTTTTTCGTCTCAACAAACGACCATTTCGAGTCCATATAATAATTATTGAACGCAAGAGTTGACGGGCATGCGGAGAATATCGGGTAACCAATTTGTGATAGTAGATATTTCATGAGATTCTTATGTCGATACTGTTCCTCTACGGCAAACTGATAAAGAGAGATTGTGCCGTTTTTCTTTAGGTAGATTCTTGCTGCTGCGATAATGATGTCTTCTCTATTCATAACAACAACAGATCGTCTTTTTACGGCTGCTCGAAGTCCTAATGGGCAAAGAAACTCCTCATTGTACACAGCCTTATTCTCGCGAGTGATATGTTTTGAAAAAAATGACTCAAGTTGTTTCATATCCTCAACCACGGCAAATCTTACGTTCAATTTTTAACCACTTCCCCGAACAGCTTACTTTCCAAACCATACGAAAACATCTCCATTAGGAATTTCCATTACAGCAACATGCTTGGATTTCCCAATCGTTTCCATATTATAGACTTCGGCGAACCTCTTTTTCTGACAGCTCATATTTGATTTGTTGTTGAAATCTAAAAAAAGAGGTGATTTATAATGCTAACGCCTTCCATCCTACTAATCTGCCCGTTAGCGAGATCGGCTGCCGATCTATACCGGCAGCCGCGCTTTAGATATTTATTAAACCATTGCCCCTGTTAGTTGAATCCCTTTCATTTGATTTTGCATTGATTTCCGTTAAAAAGTTCATCCATCCCCGAGCGTGAACGCGGTATTTAGTAATGTATATTTCAGTTAAGTCTTCTTTTAAACATCACTTATTTATTACCGAGCTCTTCCGCCAAACCGATTAGAAGTCCTTCAATTCCACGAATGTAGCAAAGCCGATACGAGTCCTGGTACTGAACCACTTCGCCGACGAGCTGAGCACCATGCTTAGTGAGTCTGGAGACCATTTCGTCAATGTCTTCAACGGCGAACATGACGCGTAGATAACCGAGGGAATTTACAGGAGCGGTTCGGTGATCGGATATAGTAGGTGGGGTGAGAAATCGCGAAAGTTCAAGTCTGCTGTGGCCATCTGGGGTAACCATCATAGCAATCTCTACACACTGTGAACCCAGCCCAGTTACGCGACCAGCCCATTCACCTTCGACAGTAGCCCGCCCTTCAAGCTTCAAGCCAATCTCCTCGAAGAAAGAGATTGCGTCATCAAGGGATTCTACAACGATGCCAACATTGTCCATTCTTAGTAATTTGTTATTTGCCATAGTTTTATCTCCTTATGTGTACAAATTTATTACCTGATCATCTTCCTATTTATTCTATCAAGGATTACCAATTACCCCCAAACGATTAACATTACAACGCCTCGTCAGTGAGATTTTTTGAAGCACAATCAGCCCAACCTAGGATTCATTGCTTACGTATAGTAGAATGATACAAAAAAGGGAACAGAAGGTGTAAGCGATGTGCCGAAACATCAAAACCTTATTCAACTTCGACCCACCTGCGACAGAAGATGAGATTCAAGCAGCAGCCTTGCAATTCGTGCGAAAGCTCTCGGGCTTCAACACGCCTTCGAAGGCCAATGAAGAGGCTTTTCATCGTGCGGTCCAAGAGGTCTCCGTTGTTCCGAAAAATCTCCTGGATTCGCTCGTGACGAATGCAGACCCACGCAATCGAGAAGTCGAAATCGAGCGAGCTCGCGCAAGAAACGCCAAACGGTTTGGCACGACAGAGTAGTGAGACGATAAAGATGAACAGTCTAGTTAACGGGCAGGCCTTCAGGGTAACTGCCTATTATTGTTTACTATATCAGAAATTTCAGTATCTTATCATCTCCTTATGAGATGATTTATCATTTCGTTACTATGTCTCTCCCCTGCAAATTATATTATCGTAGAGTGCAAAGGGGAGAGGATCATCATGGAAAAGGTGAACGTCGCACAACATTTATCACGCTTGCAAGATTCCTGGAGCTCTCTGGTTGTCGGAGAGATGAATGATAAGTCTATAAAGCTAGAGAAGCTGCAAGGTGAGTATCCTTGGCAACAAAATGACCAAAAAGATGAACTGCTGTTTGTCGTTAAAGGCAGACTGCTGCTGATGTACCACGAGCGTAATATATGGGTGGAAGCCGGAGAGTTTATCGTTGTGCCAAAGGGAGTGTCCTACAAGCTGTTTATCCCGAATGGCGATTGTCATCTACTGGCGATTGAACCGAAAAAATTTGCTGCTCTCAAGCGCTGCTCCTAAGACGATCAACATAGAAAATCGAGCGCTATTCGTTTGTGGATAGCGATGATATAGAGCTGTCAATCGACCGGTCACTTTCGTTGGCTGGACAATTGGCGGCTTTTTTGCTATTAATATATGTTCAGAAAAGTGTTGACTTATGCGTAATTTGTACTGTAATAAATACTGATGATAGCTCCAACTCTTTTCGAGGTGATGAATGTTGGACGACGGCATATATGTATTGATTAAAAAGGGAGACCCCGAACAGCTTCAAAAGCGTCAGTTTCTACATAAGGAAGAGTGTACGATTGGAAGACGGGGCAATCAATTACAACCAGACATTGCTTTTTCCAGTCCGTATATATCCAGAAGGCATGCAGTGATAAGGAAAATCAATAATCAATATTCGATTTCTGATTTGCAAAGCAAGCATGGGACAGAAGTAAACGGAATGCCGATACAGCAAGCACCCCATTTTCTTTATCATGGTGATCATATTACGCTGGCCAAAGGCGTGGTCGAAATGATATTTTTCGCAGAGGGTAGCGAGATGGATGTGACGCGGGAGTTCTCATTCCCTTTGATGAATCCAAAAGAAACCACCTCCACTTCCGGCTTGGTCATCAATCTGGAACGCAGGGAAATCCGTCTCGATGGCGCAAGAATCCATTTGACCGGAAAAGATATGGATTTGCTCATGCTTTTGTACCAACGTGCGAATCAGGCGGTCAGTTATGAGGAAATCATGGTACTCGTCTGGCCAGAGCGGTTGCTGAATACGGTAAGCAGCGTTCCCGATGTTGGACGAGCCGAGATCAACGCGCTCGTTTATCGCTTGCGTAAGCGGCTGGGCAGATATGGCGAGAATGTTACCACGATCCCGCGCTTTGGTTACATGTGGGAAGAATAGTAGGCAGTACGGCAGACACAGGATTCATTTCCTGTGTTTTTTGCATTTGATGTAACTATCTGACACTTATCATCGTACTATGAGAATAGTCTCATCCTGCCATCATCTTTTTTCCATATATTATGGTATCTGACTGTAATATCGTGTGGTAGGGAAGGTGAATGACTAGTGAAAAAGACATGGATAGTATTTTGGACGGTTTTTGTCGTTGTTCTTTCAGGGTTTTTCTATCTTTTCTGGGACTTTTGGAAGGACACCACGCAGTCGGATGGTGAGAGGGCAAAGGCCGCATTCACAGCGTATACGACAAAATGGAAAGAACAAAAGTTCTCAGACATGTACGAGCAGCTTTCTTTACATACAAAAAAGACTATCAGCAAAGAAGAATTCGTTTCGCGTTACCAAAACATTTACGGAGGAGTCGAGGCCAAAGCGATTGTGGTCGAGCCGATGTACAATGGCGACGTCATGCCAGGTGAGGATGGACAGATCAACTTTCATTATCGGCTGACGATGGAAACCTTCGTCGAACCGATTTCTTTTACAGGGAAAGCAACGCTTGTCAAAGAAACGCAGAACGACTTGGAGGACTGGTACATTCATTGGAATCCTACTTTTATTTTTCCCGAAATGAAAGAAGGGGACAAAGTAAGAGCCAATACGGTGTATCCCAGACGAGGTGAAATCACGGATCGGGCAGGGCGTCCCTTGGCAACAGAGCGTGTCGTGATAGATATCGGGATAAATCCGGGAGAATGGAACCAGACGTCACAAACTGGGAAAATGGCGGTCAGCAAGCTCTTGCAAATTCCGTTGGATGACCTCACCTCGAAGGTCCAAGCTACGACAAGCAAGTCGGCCAAGTTTATCCGGATCGCTACGCTACCGCAGGACGATGCACGCATCAAACAATTAGAAAAAACAGAAGGGCTCCAATTGCACAAAAAGAAAGTCCGCTACTATCCCTATCAGGACGCGACGGCCCATCTGGTTGGCTATGTAGGAGCGATCAATCAGGAAGAGTACGAGAAGCGAAAGGATCAGGGCTATAAAACGTCCGATGTGATTGGAAAATCAGGACTGGAACAGATTTTTGAGGAGAAGCTAAGAGGGAGTGCAGGTGGGCGTATCGTCATTACGGATGCAGATGGAACGGAAAAAAAGACCGTGGTGGAACGCTTGGCCAATCATGGACAGCCACTGGCATTAACCATAGATGCAGACGTACAGCAGACAATTTACCAGGAGCTGAAAAACGAAGCAGGGACGGCTGCGGCCATCTCACCAAAGACAGGGGAAATACTGGCCCTCGTCAATTCTCCGTCCTTTGATCCAAATGCGTTTGTGCTTGGGATGTCGGCTACAGAGTGGAAGCAACTGAATGAAAACCCACAAAAGCCGCTTCTCAATCGATTCGCGCGCGGGTTTGCGCCGGGCTCCACCTTCAAACCGATTACGGCAGCGATTGGCCTTGGGTCAGGAGCTATTACCCCTGCTGATAGTATCCACGTCCGCGGACTGCATTGGCAAAAGGATGTATCCTGGGGTGGATACGAGGTAACGCGGGTCAGCGATTACGGGGGACCTGTCAATTTGGAAAAAGCATTGGTGTACTCCGACAATATTTATTTTGCGAAAGCGGCGCTCTCCATTGGGGAGGAGCCATTCGTGAAAAAGAGCGAGTTGTTTGGATTCCATGAAGCACTTCCGATTCCATATCCACTAGAAAAGTCGAAGCTGTATAACGATGGTTTCAAAAACGAGATTCAATTGGCAGACTCCGGTTACGGTCAGGGCGAGGTAACGATGACGCCGCTTCACCTCGCGTTGGTGTACAGCGCTTTTGCAGATGACGGGAATATCGTGAATCCAACTCTGTTGCAGGGAGACAAAAAAGATGGGTATTGGAAGACGAATGTCATACCTGCCGATGTGGCGAGCACGGTGAAGCAGCATTTGATACAGGTTATGGAAGACCCGCGCGGTACCGGTCGAGGAGCACGGGTGCCTGGTATTCGCATGGCGGGTAAGACTGGAACAGCTGAGCTGAAACAAAAAAAAGGCGAGCTAGGGTTGGAAAACGGATGGTTCGCCGTTTTTAATGTAGATGATCCGCGTTTGCTGGTTACCATGATGATAGAGGATGTCCGTGGTCGGGGTGGCAGTCATGTACTCGATGCACGTATCAAACGGATTTTCACGAAGGTACTGAAAAATTAGGGAGAGCAAGTATGAAGGAAGAAAAAAACGATCGTGTGAACCGACTTCAAATCATCTATATCGTCGTATTTCTGATGTTTGTGGGTATCATTTTGAGATTGGCGCAAATTCAAATCCAGCAAGGGAGCATTTATGCAAATGAGCTGGCAGACAGATCGTACAAAAAAGATTACATTCCCGCTATGCGAGGAAACATTTATGACCGCAACGGATATGTCATTGCCGAAAGTCGGCCTTCTCATCTCGCCGTCTTTCGTGAACAAGAGATCATGGAGAAGAAAGCGTACTTTGACCTGGTGGAAAAGCTGGAGAAAATACTGAGTCTCGACAAGGCCACACTGTTAAAAAAGATGGATGTCGGCTATGCCTACGAGAATGGAAAGTACGTGGAAGCGGCACGACAATTGCCGCGCTATTTGGAGAAAGAGCTGAAGGTGGATTTGACGGCTAAAGAAATCGCGGTTCTGGGTGAGCATCGTGGCGATCTGCCGGGGATTGAGGTAGTGACAAAACCGATCCGAAAATACGATCCGAAGCAAATCGCTGTACAGGCGGTTGGATATGTCCGGCCCTTTCATATTGCTGAAAATGTGAAGCTCGCCTCCTACAAGGATGAGAGTACGCGGTATTTGCCGAACCAGTTAGTCGGGCTCGATGGGATTGAGCTGTCTTACGAAAACGAGCTTCGCGGGAGCAACGGTTACCGGATGTATGAGGTCGCAGCAAATCAGACGGTTGTGAAGCAAGTGGAGGAAGTTCCATCCGTCCCGGGCAATCATGTGTATCTCACCATTGATCAGCGGGTACAGCTAGGTATCCGGGATTCGATCCGAGAGTTTCTTCCGAAGCTGCGTGCAACCATCCCTGAGGCGAGGGGGGCAAAGGGAGCATATGTCGTGGCAGTCGAGGTTAAGACAGGCAAGGTCGTCGCGATGGTCAGCTATCCTGAATACGATCCAAACGTATGGATTGAGGGACCGGATCAAAAAATATATGACCAGATTAAGCTGGCGGTGACGAATGGAACCATTCGGGAAGCCCCATACAATACAGCGCCATTAAAGGGCGAGGCGGCCATCCAGGAGGGCTACAAGCACCCGGGTTCAATTGTGCCATCTGGGTCTGTCATCAAGCCGATTACGGTATTGCTCGGTTTGCAGGAAGGCATTATTACTCCCTCCGATCGTTGGAATGATGGAGGTGTGTATCACTATGGACGTGGTACGGATCGGATTAAGAACGACAGTTCCAAAGCGCATGGCATGATTACCCCAGCGATTTCCCTGCAAAAGTCATCGAATACATATATGGCGAGAATCGGAGAGGAGCTGTCCCGTCGAAAAGGAAAAGAGTCAGCGTCCGTCCTGCAATCGTACTATCATGCGTTCGGATTAGGCGTTCAGACTGGTGTAGATTTGCCGAATGAAAACAAGGGGAAAGAAGACTATTTAGTGATGAATGAAAACTACGGTCCACTAGCATCGATGGTGCAGGCTTCCTTCGGACAGCAAGTTCGGGCGACGACGATGCAATTGGCACAGTATGCGGCTACACTTGCGAATAAAGGTGTACGTTTGCAGCCGCAGATGGTAGATAAGATCACAGACGCAAAAGGAAACCTGGTGAAAACGTACACGTCAAAAACGATGAGCACTTTTCCTCACCCAGATAAATATTGGGATGTTTTAGAGCAAGGCATGGTGATGGTGACGAAACCAGGGGGAACAGCAGTCCGCGCGTATGCAGGAATGCCGTTTCAGGTAGCAGCAAAAACAGGTACATCTGAACAAGACATTTATGTACCAGTGACGGTGACAGATGAGAAAACAGGACAGAAAAAGACAAAGTGGAAAATGCACGCCCGCATTACGAATGGTGTCAGCATTTCGTATGCGCCTGTCGATGATCCGGTCCTGGCAGTAGCCGTAATCGTTCCTGAGGGTGGTTATGGGGGAAGATCGGCGGCGATCATTTCACGTTCCGTGTACGAAGTGTATGACAAGCATATCGGATTGAAATAACAGGCTGTTCGAAGTGGTTCCGTCGAGGATCTACTTCGGGCAGCTTCGTTTAGCCATTTGACAGATTAGGGGGATGATTATGGCAGGGGTGGAGATAAACGATTTATTAAGATTCGTTATGATTACTTTTATCATAAGTTTAGTCGTTATTTCCGTTGCTTTATTGCTTCAAAAGAAACAAGGTAATCTTGTCAATGGATTCACACTGAGCATGATTTCAGCAATTTCAGTAACCGTTTCAGGAACGAATCTTATGATGATGGGTTATATAGCTGATGAATTGAACCTAGGTGGAGACGCTATGTCTACCTATATGTTTTTCATCATTGTAGGGTTAAACATCCTTAATTTCCTTCTTTACTTAAAAAAAGAATGAGAGGTTCGGAAAAACTCGCATCGGCGGTGATACGAAGTTTTTCCGTTTTTTTATTTCGAATCTGCTTTTTGCAAAAAGCTGCGGATAACCTGCACGTATTCGTCTGTCTCTTCCAGATAGCCGACATGCGAGCTGTTTTCAAAGACATGGAGCTCGGCTTTTGGCACCAGAGACTGATAATAACCAGTCGATTCAGGCGTCGCTTCATCATAGCGGCCGCAAACGAACAGGGAAGGGATGTTGATTTGATGCAGCTGGGGTGTGTAGTCGAATGTTTTCAAATTCCCTGTTGGGCAAAACTCAGACGGTCCCCACATCGTCATGTACACTTCTTTATTCGCTTTTGGACGGCTTTCTGTCATAACGGTTGGCATTGGATCAAGGCGGCACACATGGCGCTTGTAGTATTCCTTCATGGCATCCTGATATTCTTGTGAATCAGTTGTGCCCTGCTCCTCGTGTGTGGCGATGGTTTGTTGCGTATCTACTGGCAATTGCTCGATTAAACGATCTGCGTCCTGTTTCCAACGCTCTGCGCTCAGGCATGGACTGGAGAAGATGATGCTCTGTACCCCCTCCGGCTTGGCATCCACCAAATAAGCTGCTGCCAGCATTGTGCCCCACGAATGTCCCAGGATGTGTACCTCTTTTAAGTCAAGGGCTTGTCTGATGCAAGTGAGCTCCTCCACAAAGCGTTCGGTTTTCCAAAGAGTCAGATCTGTCGGGCGATCGGAATTGCCTGATCCCAGCTGATCGTAGAAAATGACGGGTCTGTCGTTGCCTAAGACATGAAGCGTTGATTTGAGCGGATCATGCGTATTGCCAGGTCCGCCGTGAAGGACGATCAGAGGCGTTGTCTCCCCTTCACCGACACGACTGTACCATACTCTTCCACCAGGAACTTCAATATAGCCTTCTTGCCTATTCATCGATAATGCCTCCACTTCAGGTTCATACTGATCTCTCTTCCTCTCAATATAGCATATGGAATTGTTTTTACACTTTTTTTAGAATTGATTTAGAGCATGTTTAGACCTACTCTTTATCATCACTGGTATAGGAAGCGATGACAGTTGCTTTCGATGAGACTAGGAGGGATCAGCATGCGAAAAAAATGGTTGGGTATCGGCTTGTCTGTTGGGATCACAGGAGCATTGATTTGGGGATACGGGGCATCAGCGAGTGCGGATAGCACGACGATGGGCGTGTATGAATCAGCCCTGCAACAAACGAAGGAAGCGAAGAGCATGACGGCCCACGCGCAGCTAGCGCTCACAGACAACGGAACGAAGCTGCTCACACTCGAGGGAGTTGCAAAGATCGATCATAACCAGCACATTGGGAATGTGAATGCGACTATTACAGACACGCTGGGCGCGAAAAGCGTGCAAGCCTTTCTGGAAAAGGATCAAGTTGTGGTTAAAAAAGGGGATAGTAACATTTATCGGGTCATGGAAAAAATGGATAGAAGACCCGAATCCGAAAATGACGCCGATAACAAGCGCGGAGCAATGATGCATAAGCTGCTTACTACGGTATTCGGCGATCTCGGAAAAAACGCGACCGTTGAAAATCTACCGGATGGAGGCAAGCGTACGTCGCTTCAGCTCTCCGAAGAGCAAATTCCGGCATTTATCCAGGCAGCGGGACCTATTCTTTACGATAAGCTCGTCGAACATAGTCAAGAAGCGTCTTCCTCTGAGAACGGGCTATCTGTGAAGCTTCCCCGCTTGCAAGAGGATTTCCAAGTGGACCAAGTATTGCTGAACGCCAAGATCGATGGGGAAAATCAAATCCAGCAGCAATCTGCTGTGGTACAACTTTCGGGAACAGACACGTCTGGGAAAGAGCACAAGCTCCAGCTTTCTTTGGATATCCGCCTGTCCGATTTGGGTACGACCACACCTGATCGTATCGATCTTACTGGCAAGCAAGTCGAGAAGGTTTCCCGCGAGGACATGAAGAACAAATGGAGAAAAGACTGGACGAAGCATTCCGATACCGAGTAAACCATGACTGCAAGGGGGTAATGAAACATGTCGATCAAAACAAGACTTTTGCTCTCCTATATTGCCATGATTATCATCCCCCTTGTTTTGTTTGGATTGGTGGCATCGGGATTGGCGAATTACTTCTGGGGGGAACAAGAAGCAGGAAAACCGCTCCTTCGTGATACGCTCAATAAACGAGACGAATTGTTTGCTGGTGTCACATTCATGGCTAAATACGCTCCCAATCAATTGACGAACCAGAAGCTGCTAACAGAGACGGATGAGGAACTACAAGCAGTTGGCGGAGCATTGATTCTGACCAAGGACGAGCATGTGCTATTTGTTTCCCCGTCGATTGATCGCGCTGACGTACCTAATTATTTACGGGATCAGCCGGACCAAGGGCGCATGCATAGCTGGAAGCAGCTTAATCAGGACGGCTACACGTTTGATACGTACGAGTTTACTTTTGCTGATCAGAGGAAAGGAAAGCTCTATTTCCTTGCGAATTCTTTCCCATATATGCAGACCGGCATTTATTTTTTTAGCACATTGATTCTCAGTCTTCTAACGATTGTGGCGCTGACGAACGGTTTACTAACGTTTCTTGTTTCGCGCAGTATCATTCGACCTTTGTACGCCTTAAAGCAGGCCGCGAACGAAATCAAAGAAGGCAATCTGGAGCGTCCTGTTCAACTCCATCGCAAAGATGAGCTGGGAGAGCTGGGGGAAGCATTTGAAGAGATGCGCAGCAGATTGTATGATTCTATCCATTTGCAGCTTCAGTATGAAGAAAATCGTAAACAATTGATTTCGAGTATCTCCCATGATCTGAAAACACCCATCACAGGAATCAAGGCATGTGTGGAAGCGGTGCAGGAAGGGATTGCGGATACGGAAGCGAAACGAGAAAAATATATGAAGATGATTGCCATCAAATCAGAGCAGATGGACCGTCTGATTGATGAGCTGTTTTTATTCTCGAGACTGGATTTGAATAAGCTTCCCTTTCACTTTGAAGAAGTCGATATGCGAGCCTATATGGCACAGTTTGCCGAAGAGCTGCGACTAGACCCGCGAATGCACGGCGTATCTATTCGCTATGACGAGCATAATGAAAGTCGGATTCCAGTCATGGCTGATCAGGAAAAACTCCATCGCGTGCTCATGAATATCGTGGACAATAGCTTGAAGTACTTGAACAAGGACGAGAAGCTGATTCGATTGGAAGTGGAGAAAGCCAGCGGTGATGTGCTAGTGGCGATCTCCGACAATGGAACAGGGATTGAAAAAGAAGCAATGCCCCATATTTTTGACCGCTTTTATCGGGCGGACCCTGCACGTAATTCGGCCATGGGAGGCAGCGGTCTTGGACTCGCCATCGTCAAACAAATTGTGGAGGGGCACGGTGGTCGTGTATGGGTGGAGAGTGAGAGCGGGCGGGGGACCCGTATTTGTTTTACCTTGCCAGATATCAAGAGAGTCGGGGGTAACACGGAATGAAGCACATTTTAATCATTGAAGATGACACGGTGATTGCAGAGGTGCAAAAGGATTACTTGGAGGCAAACGGATACTCGGTCGATGTTGCTACTTCCGGCGATAGGGGCTTGCAAAAGGCATTGCAAGAGGAGTATGACCTCCTGATTTTAGACCTGATGCTCCCCATCGTGGATGGTTTCGAAATCTGCAAGCAAGTCCGGAAAGTCAAAAATATTCCCATCCTGCTCGTCTCTGCGAAAAAGGAAGACATCGACAAGATACGTGGCCTGGGTCTAGGCGCCGACGATCATATCAGCAAGCCTTTTAGTTTGGGAGAACTGGTAGCGAGGGTCAAAGCCCATCTGGCCCGTTACGACCGTCTCGTTTCCGATTCCAAACCGCTTACGGCAAAAGAGGAGATCAGGCTTCGTGGGATTCGCATCGACAAGCTGGCGAGGAGAGTTTATATCAATGGAAATGAAGTAGCTTTCACTTCCAAGGAATACGACCTCCTGCTCTTTTTGGTAACCCACCCCAACTGGGTGTTTAGCAAAACGGAGCTGTTTGAAAAAATTTGGGGTCTCGATTCATACGGGGATATCGCGACGGTGACCGTGCATATCAGCAAGCTGCGGGAAAAAATAGAAAGTGATCCGGCTAAGCCGCAATACATCGAGACGGTGTGGGGTGTCGGTTATCGCTTTTTACTATAGTAGTAGAAGAAATGCAGCATACATAAACACTTGGGTATTTCGTACCAAGTGTTTATTCTGTTTCCCATAAATCGACAAACTTAGGTAAAATAAATGGCAGATGTCGAATAGTGTGTAGGAATGCGAGCTAAGGGAGACACAGAATATGGAGAGAAAAATCAAAATCCTCGGAACAGGGAAATACTTGCCGACTCGGCGAGTGACAGCAGCAGAACTGGAAGAAAAGCTGGGACTTGCGGCTGGATGGGTAGAGAAAAAGTCCGGGGTAAGCGTCAGACATTTTGTGACGAATGAAACGGCAGCACAGATGGGTGCCATCGCTGCTAGGCGTGCTTTGGAAGCGGCGGGACTTTCCCTTCACGAGATCGATTGTATCGTGTGTGCAAGCGGGACGGCGCAGCAGGAAATCCCATGCACGGCTGCTTTGATTCAAGAAGAGCTTCAACTAAGTAAATCAGGCATTCCCTGCTTTGATATAAATGCGACATGCCTTAGCTTCGTCACTGCGCTGGATGTAATGTCGTGCCAGATGGCGGTTGGTATTTACGAGCGAGTCTTGATCATTTCATCAGAGATATCCTCCGCAGGTTTGAATTGGGAGCAAAAAGAGAGCTGCGTGCTGTTCGGAGATGGGGCGGCGGCTGTTGTCATCGGCAAGACACCAGAAACAGAAAGCTCCCGCATCTTGGGTTCAAGCATGAAAACATACAGTGAAGGCGCGCACTATTCCGAAATAAGGGGTGGCGGCACGCTGATCCACCCGAGACAATTTGCCCAAGGAAGAGAAGCGGACTTTGCATTTGATATGGATGGACGGAAAATTTTTCGCCTGACCTCGCAATTGATTACCGGATTCGTGGATCGTTTGCTGTCGTCAGCCTCCGTAACCAAGGAGCAAATTCGTACCGTCATTCCTCATCAGGCCAGTGGGATGGCGATGCGGATCATGGCAGGCAAGCTCGGATTTAGCGACCAGCAAATGGTGAACATTCTGGCGGATCATGGAAATGTCATCGCAGCTTCGATTCCGATGGCGCTGCATGAAGCGATTGGGCAGAAACGAGTACAGCGAGGCGATCACCTGATGCTGTTGGGCACATCTGCTGGCTTGTCTCTCGGAGGAATTGTGCTTGAATACTAAACAATCAGTCTTGCTGACAGGAGGACGAGCTCCAGCTACGTTAGAGCTGGCGCGCTTGCTGGGTTCTGCGGGACATCGAGTGATTGTAGCGGAGAGTGCGCGGCGACATCTTTGCCAGCACTCTCGTTATGTAGAGCGCTCCTACCAAGTACCTCCACCCCGACAGCAGCCCGATGCTTATATCGAAAAGCTGTGTGAAATCATGCAGCGTGAGGGTATCGATCTGTTGATCCCGACTTGCGAGGAGATCTTTTACGTATCGCAGGGGCGGGATCAATTGCTTGACTATGGTGAAGTGCTTGTGGAAGGAATCGAGGTATTGCGTCCGTTACACGACAAATGGCTTTTTGCCGAAATGGCGCGCGAGGTGGGGGCACTGGTCCCACATACGGTTCGGGTACAATCTTCGGCTCAATTGAGGGAGGCCATGCTGCAAGCAGGAGGACCTGTGGTGCTGAAGCCCGTCTATTCTCGCTTCGCAGCTCATGTACAAATCGTGGCTGACCCGTTATCTGCGGCAGGACAGTCCACACTGCCCGAACCGACAGTTGGGCAACCATGGCTAGTCCAACAGTTTATAAAAGGGAAACAGGTGTGCAGCTACGCGGTTGCTCTGGATGGACAGCTCACCTTGTACGCCGATTACGAAACAACACATACAGCAGGGCAGGGTGCCTCGATTTACTTTGCCTATTCAGACCATCCACAGGTAAGAGAGTTTGTTAGTCGCTTTGTGCAACGGCATACGTTTCGTGGACAAATCGCATTTGATTTCATTGAGAATGAGCAGGGAGAGCTGTATGTGATTGAGTGCAATCCACGCCTGACAAGCGGTGTGCATTTGTTTACAGGACAGCAAGAGGCGGCTACCGCCTATTTTTTTGATCGGGGAAAAACCGTTGTTCCTGCTGGAAATCAAACTTGCATGCTAGGGATGGCGATGCTGACATACGGCCTTGCTGGCATGACAAATGGACAGAAGGCAAAGCGTTGGGTGAGCGACCTGCTTTCTGCAAGGGATGTTCTGTTTAGGTGGGATGATCCACGACCTTTTTTTGATCAATTCACCATGCTGGCAGATTTGGCTTGGCAGAGCTTTCGAACGGGAAAAAGCATGATTGCTTGCAGTACGAGCGATATCGAATGGAACGGAGAAGAGGCGTAAGGAAGTGAGGAAGAAATGAACAAGCGAGTTCTAGTAACAGGGGCGACTGGGTTTCTCGGACAGAAGCTGGCTACACGACTGCATGAAATGGGCTATGACGTAACAGCGCAAGGACGAGACGAGCGAATCGGCCAGCTATTCCAGGAGCGAGGCATTCGATTCCTTCGGGCAGACCTAAGAGACAGAGAAGCCATGGTGAAGGCTTGCCGCGATCAGGATATCGTGCATCACGCTGCTGCTTTTTCCTCCCCGTGGGGAACGTACCGTGACATGTACGAGACGAATGTGACAGGAACCATTCATGTCATCGAGGGCTGCAAGCTGCACGGCATCCAGCGTCTGGTCCATGTATCGACGCCAAGTATTTATTTTGCTTTTGACGACAAGCTGGGAATCCGCGAAGATGAACCGATGCCCGTTCGGTTTGCCAATACATACGCACAAACGAAATACCAGGCGGAGCTGGAAGTCGACAAGGCGTTTCTTGCAGGACTACCGACGATCACGATTCGTCCGCGGGCCTTGTTTGGCCCAGGAGACAATGCAATCCTTCCCAGATTGATCCGTGCCAATGAAAAGAAATTCGTTCCGCTGATCGATGGAGGCAAGGCGATCATTGATTTGACGTATGTGGAAAATGTCGTGGACGCGCTGATCTTGTGCATGGATTCTCCAGCGCACACATGGGGACAGGCTTACAACATTACAAATGGGGAGCCTGTGACGATGATTGAGGTGTTGTCAGATGTGTTTCAGCGCTTGGGGATTCCGCTGAAAACGCGCGAGCTGCCATATTGGAAGGCGTATGCCGCAGCTTGGGTGCTGGAGACACTCTCCAAGACCGTTTTAGGCTATCGCGAGCCGGTTTTGACACGTTACTCGGTCGGTGTGCTCGCCAAATCACAAACCTTGGATATCTCAAAGGCGAAGCGCGATCTGGGCTATGAACCGCGGGTGAGCATTGCCCAAGGTATTGAGACCTTTACAGAATGGTGGAGGACGCAGGATGGATGTTAAACTGACGCTGATGGACACGGGCTATTGCCAGCAGCTCGAAATGTTTTCACGAAAGGGCGGCCGGATGAAAAACATTCCGTTTCACGCCATCGCAGGGCTTATCGAGCATCCCGTCCACGGCTTGCTGCTCTTTGATACGGGCTATTCACAGCGCTTTTTTGAAGCCACGAGCAAGCTTCCGTATTCGCTGTACGGCAAAATAACGCCCGTATTCTCAAAGGCACATGAGAGTATTGCTGAGCAGCTCGCAGCACGCGGAATCCATACGACAGACATAGCGGGTATTCTCATTTCCCATTTTCATGCAGATCATATCGGCGGTTTGCGTGATTTTCCGCATGCGCGACTATACTGCTTCGAGAGTGCCTACAATCACGTGAAGGGAAAGACGGGTTGGGCGGCGCTGCGGGAGGCGTTCTTGCCTGATTTGATGCCTGACGATTTCGAAGAGCGGGTGACTTTCATTGATCGAGGAGAGCTTGTGGCATTGCCTGAAGCTTACGCGCCATACACCGAAGGCTACGATTTGTTTGCGGATCAAAGTCTGTACATCGTCGATCTGAACGGACATGCACTCGGTCAGTTTGGTGTGTTCCTGCGTGATCGGGATCATGGGGATGTATTTTTGTGCGCGGATGCTGCTTGGTCGAGTGAGGCCTATCGTGGCAACCTGTTGCCTCACCCGCTGGCTATGTTGATCATGGCGGATCGACAGGCGTATCGCGAGCATTTGCACAGGCTGCATGTGCTATCCCGCCGACGTCCCGACATGAAAATCATGCCGACACACTGCGGGGATGTCTGGCAGGCCAGTAGAGGAGCGTTCACATGGAGATCATGACGATCTTGAAGCAGTATGTAAAAACGAAGTGGCTTGCCCGTCGGTTTTCCTCGCGTGAGCAGCTGGTGAAATGGCAAGAAGCGCAGGTCAGAGCAATGTTGACTCGCATTTTGCCAGCTTCTCCTTTTTACCGAAAGAGATTGGGAACACCAAAACAATGGAGACAGATGGAGCCGATCGATAAAAAGAGCATGATGGACCATTTTGACGAGCTGAATACGTGCGGGATCAAGAAGGAAGAAGCATTTGCGATTGCACTGAAAGCAGAAACGACACGCAATTTCACTCCCCAATTAAACGGCGTGACCGTAGGCTTGTCTTCTGGGACATCTGGCAATCGTGGGCTTTTTCTCGTGGGACCGCAGGAGCAGGCGAAATGGGCAGGGGTGATTTTGGCGAAAGCATTGCCTGGTCAGCTATGGTCGAAGCATCGGATTGCTTTTTTCTTGCGAGCGAATAGCAACCTGTATACAGCGGTCAACAGGCGTCGCATTCAATTCTCGTTCTTCGATTTGCAAATACCGCTTGATCAGCACCTTGAACATCTGAATCAGTATCAGCCGACGGTGGTGGTTGCGCCAGCCTCGATGTTGAGAATGCTCGCGACTGCCCAGCGTCAGGGGAAATTGCGGATATCTCCGATCAAGGTAATCTCGGTGGCGGAAGTGCTGGACCCGTTGGATCAAACGTACATCGCAGAAGTGTTCGGGCAAATCGTGCATCAAATTTATCAATGCACAGAAGGTCTGCTTGCGACAAGCTGCTCACACGGGACGTTGCATGTCAATGAAGACCTCGTGGTGGTGGAAAAGGAATATCTCGATGAGAAAAAGGAGCGATTCTTTCCGATCATCACAGACTTTTCCAGGACGACACAGCCGATTATCCGTTATCGATTGAACGACATTTTGACGAAAAAGCGTACGCCATGTCCATGCGGCTCGGTGTTTATGGCGCTGGAATCGATTGAGGGCAGGGCAGATGATCTGTTTGTTTTTCGCCATGAAAACGAAGCGCGGTGGATATCAGTCTTTCCAGATTTCATCCGGCGTGCCGTCATTACCTCGTCTGATGCGATTGAAGAGTATACGGTACGGCAGCTAAGCTACGAGCAAGTTGAGATAGCACTGCTCATGAAGGATGGGGAAGGACCGTCCATGCGTGATCAGGAACGAGTACGCCAAAGTCTTGAGCGAATCATTGCCGATCAGCAAGGACAATTGCCTGCGATTGTGTTCGCACCGTACGAACTGAATCTCGGTACGAAAAAACTGCGGCGAGTAGAAAGGATGTTTGTTCCAGGTGAGCAGGCCATTGATTGAATGGTATGAAGGGACTTCGGCGGGGCAAATCCCTTGGGAACAGGCGCAGGATGCCGACTACGTCAAAAGCTACTTGTTGCCCATGATGACGGAACAACCATCCCGCTATGTGCAAAATGTACAGACACGGATGGATGCACTCCGTGTAGGTGATCGGATCATGCCCATAACGGTGAACGATACCGAGTACGATAATTCGTATGTCAGTTCGGTGTTTACCCATTACGTGACGTATGCGAAGGAAGAGCTAGTTATGCTCGACTCAGCGGTGCTGAGGCAGGCGCTGTCGACTGTACTTACAGGGCTTGGACGCTGGATGAAAAAAAGCCAATGCAACAAAATGGTCATCGCCAACAATTGGCTGTTATCGACGAATCTGTATCATGATGTGCGTGCAGAGGAAGTAAAGGACATCACGGAAAGCTGCATCCAAAAGTTCCCTAGTCATATCATCGCGTTTCGATCTGTTTGTCGCAGGCTGTATCCGGATTTTCACAAGGGGCTCGTAGAAAAGGGCTATCTCATGGTCCCCAGCCGCTACGTCTACCTCTTTCATCCCGACTGGCCCGCACAGGGCAAGTGGCGGGTCCGCAATACGCTCAACCGCGATCGAAAAATGCTTGCCAAATCGGGTTATCGTATCCTGCGTCATGAGGAGCTGGGAGAACAGTATGTCGAGCGAATCGTTGCTTTATATAACGCGCTGTATCTGGATAAATACTCCCGGCATAATCCACAGTTTTCGGTGGAGTTCGTCCGACTGGCGATGCAAAAGAGGACATTGACCCTCATCGGCTTGGAAAAAGACGGACAGCTGGACGGCATTCTTGGCTATTTTGAACGAAATGGTGTGATGACGACACCGCTATTTGGCTATGATACGACACTCCCCAAAGAGACCGGGCTGTATCGGATGCTGTCGTGCCTCTTGGTACAAGAAGCACAGAGCAAGGGCATTCTGCTCCATCAAAGTGCGGGTGTAGGTGCATTCAAAGCGGACAGGGGAGCCGAGGGAGAACCGGAATTTACAGCGGTGTATGTCAAACATTTGCCGTTTTATCGTCGAGCGGTCTGGAAGGTGCTCGCTGTCTTGCTGAATCAAATCGGGATCAAGCTGGTGGAGAAGTACAGACTGTAAATCTTTTGCACACTTCGATCCTCATCGAACTAACCGTCAGGTACACTGCATGTAAGAAGAAGCAAGTAGCTTGCCTGAAACGGGGGAACAACGCCATGAATCGAATTTTGTTCGGGATACTTGTCGTCGTGACGACTTCATTGATGGGTTCGTCTTTTGCGGTAGGAAAGATTGGATTGGCCTATTTTTCACCATTGCTGCTGGTAGGACTGCGTTTTACGCTGGCAGGACTGATCATGGGAGCGTGGGTATGGAAAAAGCCGCTCCCGAAGACGGCGGGTGACTGGGGGAAGCTGTGTCTGATCGGTTTTTTGCAGACGGCAGCCGTCATGGGGTGTATCTTTTTGAGTCTGCGTACGATCACAGCGGGTGAATCCTCGATCCTGACGTTTATGAACCCACTGCTTGTGGTCATATGGGGCACGTTGTTTCTCGGAATATCCTATCGACTGACGCAATGGATGGGGGTTCTGGTTGGACTGGTAGGGGTGTTCATCACGCTTGGCTTCCACCTGCAATGGGAGACGGGAACGCTGTTTGGGATCGGGTCCGCTCTTGCGTGGTCAATGGCTACGATTCTCGTTAAAAGGTGGGGAGTCCGCTTCAATGTGTGGGTGCTGACAGCTTATCAGATGCTGTTCGGAGGAATTCTACTCCTCGTGATGGGGGTCACGCTGGAAACGCCGAAGCTGATTGTGACGCCGACCGCTGTGTTCGTCGTCGTATGGCTTGCGATCATGGCTTCCATTGTGCAGTTCGCGACGTGGTTTTACTTGCTGAATCACGGAGACCCGGGCCGGACGAGTGCTTTTTTGTTCCTCGCTCCGTTCTTCGGTGTTTTGTCAGGGTGGGTGTTGCTGGGTGAGGTAGTGCAATGGCATGTGTATGTGGGGGGATTGTTGATTTTCGCAGGGATCTTCCTGGTGAACTGGACGTTTGCCCCGCGAAGACAAGTAAGTGAAAAAGCACAGCTGGCAGAGTAGCTAGCTGTGCTTTTTGCATTCATCTACTTGCAGTCCGAACTCGGTCATAAAACCAGAGCTGCCTAACGGCGTGACACGGACGGCCCTCCCTCCTGGCACTCGCTCGATCCAGCCAAGCTCAAAAAATCGGTTGGTGAGTGAGGCTCCGAGGCTACCTGCCAAGTGATGGCGACGCTCGCTCCAATCCAAACACGGACGGGCAAAGCGACGTCTGCTCTTTGGTTTGGCCACAAGGTCTACGCCGAGTGATTGCAGCTTGATTTTTCCCGCTTCACTGAGCACGTAATCTTGATCGGATGCCTCGATCAACTGCATCTCCAGCATTTTCTGCGTCAGGGCAACGCCTACTTCACCAGCGAGATGGTCGTAGCAGGTACGCGCATAGCGGATGGCTCGCAATTGGTCAGACTCGCGCAAGGAACGAACCGGCTTAGGTGCTGCGATCGTCATTAACGATTCCAGGGCATGGGCGACATCAGGGCTGGCTAGGCGATAGTAGCGATGTCGACCGTGTGACTCGCTGACCAAAAGACCGCCTTCCACCAGCTTTGCCAAATGCGTGCTTGCCGTTTGGGGGGTGACCTTTGCGTTTCGTGCGAGTTCACTGGCGGGGAGTGCCTTGCCGTTCATCAGGCTGATCAGGATGGCGACGCGGGATGGTTCTCCTATGAGGGACGCGACCTCTATAATATTCGGGCTGGTACTCATCAGACAGCGGACCTCCTCCATCATTATTTATCTTCTATCAATGACTCTAGCAGAATCCTACAGCTAAAAAAACTAGAGATGTTCGCGAAAAGCAGAAGTAGGCTTATTATCGGGCAAAAAGGAGTAAAATCAAACGATTAGTAGGTGCGGAAGTAGCAGAACAGACTGCCAAGATAATGGAGTATGATAGTGTCCTCTAAAAAGAAGCGGCAGTCCATCTCTTTGGATACAAGACAAAGAGATGGACTGCCGCTGTCTAACAGCTATACGATTTACTTCGCGGTAATGCTTTCACCTTGACGCGGATTCAATCCGTTCTCCCACTGCACGCGAATGGATTTGCTCTGGAACAAATCTTTGCCGTCAGAGACCTGATAATGCAGATGAGGCTCGCTGGAATTGCCAGAGTTGCCGCATAGCCCAAGCAAATCCCCTTTCTCCACACGATCGCCAACCTTTACCTTTGCGGAGCCTTCCTTCAAATGGGCGAAGTAGCTGAATTCCCCATTGCCATGATCGAGGATGACGACGTTGCCAGCGGGCTCTTGTGCGTTCATCGTTCCGACAGGGACATTATCCTTGAGATCATGGACGACATGTACGACAGTTCCTGCCTGCGGTGCGTGTATTTCTTGCCCGAATGCGAAATAGCTCTCGTTTTTCGCAGGATCCCCCTTGTAGGATAATCCGTCTTTGACCTGAATCAGATCGTATGCATAGCGTTGGCTCTTCACCTCGTAGTGATAGTTTGAAAGGACATTCTGACCTCCCCAAAACACATACCACTCACCTGTAAACGGTGCGCTATACGCCAGCTTTGTCAAAGCATTGTCGGTGTCAGGGTAGCTTTGCAGCGGCTTTAATAAAACACCCGTAATGATTCCTTTTTCATCCGTCGTAAGGACAAGGCCCCGTTTGGCGTCCTGATCCACCCAGGTACCATAATAGCTGCCGTTTACGGACGTGTGGGAATGCTGATTCCACGACTTCAACCCCGAGCTAAAAGCAGTATACCCTTCTACAAACTGTGTTTTTGAAACCTGCTGTTTGAATGACGGGCTTGTTTGCTCATATACCTCCCCTATTTTTCCGTTAAGGAGAGCTTGCACAATAGACTCCGCTTGATCCATCATCGTCTTTGCACCTTCTTTTGTGAGGGATTCAGTAGTAGAGGGGATTGCGGTTGACTCTGATTGCGCAGTACATCCTGTCAAAAGAATTGCTCCTACAAGTGAAATCCAAACTTTTTTCATGTCGCCACTCCTATCTTGTTCTAAGTGCTCGTTTCATTATAGAAAGCCACTCTTATCGGACATGAAACGCTAGCTTACAGGATGCTTAAATTTGTCGCGGCAAAATTATGATTCCGTTAAGGTTGTTGCGGACGCGTACCGACACTACGCATGATAAAATGGAGGATAACGCAAAAGCGCAAAAGGAGCGAAGTGATCGTGAAAGATGCAGCTATCCTTCTTGTGGACGATGAGCAAGCGATTCTCCAATTGCTTGAGACCGTACTGCACAAAGAAGGATTCCACTCGATCGACAAGGTGAAAACATCCGAGGAGGCGCTCTGTGCATGCGAACGAAAAAGCTATGACCTGATCGTTCTGGACGTAACGCTTCCGAATATGAGCGGCATAGAAGCGTGCCCATTCATCCGCCGTCTGACGGAGGCGCCGATTCTGTTCTTGAGTGCGAGAGATACCGATTTTGACAAGCTAACCGGATTTGCCGTTGGCGGGGATGATTACGTGACGAAGCCGTTTAACCCGATGGAAATCGTTGCACGCATCAAGGCATTGCTTCGCCGTACACGCAAAACGAACGCGGCTGTACCGACAGCACCCGTTCAAGGGGTCTATGATTTTGGGCGGTTTCAAGTCCATGAAGCAGCAGGGGAGCTCTGTGTGGAGGGGAAAGTCATTCCTTGTCCGTCCCTTGTTTTTCAACTGTTGCTATTTTTGTGCAAAAATCCGAATCGGATATTTTCGAAAAGCGAGCTGTACGAACGAGTATGGGGCGTGAATAGCTTACGTGACGACAACACCATCATGGTACATATCCATCGGATTCGGGAGCGCATCGAGCCCGATCCAGCACAGCCAGAGTTTTTGGTGAACGTCAGGGGACTCGGGTACAAAATGGTGAAAAAGGGCCTTCCTTATGAATATTAAGAGCAGAATTGCGCTCCATCTGGTCATGTGGTTGGTGCTGGTTGGCCTCATTCTCTTTATGCTAGCTGGGTTTACGTTATATTGGACGCTTGAAGAAATGTCAAAAGTACAGTCCACACGTGAATTTGAGAGCGTCGGCTTGCAGAGGCTGATTCAGACCATAGAAGTAGAGGGAGAGGATATCCGCTTTGACCCGAAGCTGTTGGAGAAGGTGCGAGATAGCGGAGGCTGGCTTCAGCGGATTGATGAAAAGGGGTATGTCACGGACTCTTTCTTTACCCCGCCTGACGTACCCAGCTACTACGGTCCTGGCCAATTAACGGCTTATTGGCTCCGAAAAAGCCCGTTCCCCTATCAGCTATCGTTATGGATACAGGAAAAAGACGGCGTGGTTCACACCTTGCTGTATGGGATGACGAACCGCGATGACGACTTCTTGCAACAGGTGATCGAGGCGGCGGATCATAAAAATAACGAGATCCTGCTTCCTCCAAGCATCCAAAATCAATTGAAGAGGAAAGCGGGCTGGGTGCAGCTCCTAGATCCGAAAGGGGGAGAGCTGGCATCCTTTAATAAGCCTGCAAAAGCAATCAAGGATTTCACGGTGGAAGAACTGGCGCTGCGCTCGATATACCCGGATCGCTACGGAGCAACAATCGTATCGCATTATGATCAAAAAAGCGGCCAAACCTGGGTACTCAGTTATCCGTTGCCAGGAACGACTCCCGGGGAAGAACCGCTTTTGACACCGGAAAGTAAGGCCCTATATATCGGGATGGGCATGTTGCTCTTGTCGGCGATGCTCGTCTTCGGGATTGTGTCCTACTTGTTCGGACAGCGATTTGGCGCACCGATTGTTCACGTATTACGGTGGCTGACCTTTCTGCGTGGGGGGCAGTACGAGGAGCCTGCCAATGCGGATGGTGTTCCGCTCAGCCAAGACAAGCGAGGGAAGAGAAAGCGCAAATACCGTATCTACCAAGATGTAATCGATTCGATGGACTCCTTGTCGCAAACGCTTAACCGCAACGAAAAGCTTCGTCATGAAACGGAGCAATTGAGAAATGAGTGGATCGCGGGCGTTTCCCATGATCTGAAAACGCCGCTGTCCTCTGTCAAAGGGTACGCGCATCTATTAGGGAATGCCGAGTATACGTGGACGGCAGAAGAGGTACATACCTTCGCCAAAATTATTTTGGACAAGTCAGCGTATATGGAAGACTTGATCAACGATTTGGCGTTGACGTATCGATTGAGGAACGGACAAGGTGCTCCTACGGTCGAGCTCGTTGACTTGAATGGTTGTACAGCTGAAGCCATTACGGAAGCAGCAAAACATCCGTTGTACCTGGAAGGCTGCATCCGGTTTACTCCCTCTCCCGAACCTGTTTACATGCTCATCTACAAGCCCTGGTTTCAGCGTATCGTGGATAATCTGGTTGCCAATGCCTTGATTCACAACGAGAGCGGTACGATTTTGTCCATCAGCGTACAAGCAGTCGGGCCAGCTACAGCTTTGCTCATTTTTAGCGACAATGGTAGCGGGATGGATGAAGAAACAGCAGATCGACTATTTGAGAGGTATTATCGTGGCACAGACACCGAGTCCCGCACGGAAGGCTCTGGCCTAGGGATGGTCATTACAAAGGCATTAGTGGAAGCATTTGGTGGTTCAATCGAGGTGAAAACAGCTGTCGGGCAGGGGACGACGATTTCGATTGCGTGGGAAGCGGAGCAACCACCTCGGGTCTAAATAGGCTGATAGGGAGAGGAAAAGGCTGCGTTTGCGAGGTCAGGGGTGACCAGCAAAGGCAGCCTTTTTCGTTTCAGAGATGATTCTTACACCTTAAACTGTTGAATCGATTCATGCAGCTCGTCCGCCATTTTTGACAGGGAAGCAGCAGAGGACGAGATTTCCTCCATAGAGGCTAATTGTTGTTCAGCGGCAGCAGAAATGTTTTGTGTTCCGAAAGCCGTTGTCTCCGCAGTGGTGGCAATCGCTTCAATGGAATGGACAGCTTGCTCTGCTCCGGTTGTCATGTGATGAGTGGCTGTGGTAACTTGCTGGATTTGACGTGCTACTTCTGTCGTTCCAGACAAAATTTCCTGGAAGGCCTTGCTAGCTTCATGTACGACTTCGATTCCAGCCGAAACCTCAGATGTCGTTGTTTCCATCACGTATACGGCTTTGTTCGTATCGACTTGAATCGCGCTAATGAGGTCTTTAATCTGCTGCGTAGATTTTGCTGATTGCTCGGCCAAGATTCGTACTTCATTGGCGACGACAGCAAATCCACGTCCATGCTCTCCAGCACGAGCCGCTTCAATCGCAGCGTTTAGCGCCAACAGGTTCGTCTGTTCGGCAATGGATGTAATGACCTCAACAATGTTGCTGATTTCTGAAGAGCGGTGACCAAGCATTTTGATTGATTCTGCCAGCTCTTGGACAGTAGTGTTGATGGAATTCATTTGAGCGATGGCACCGTCAATCGCTTCATTGCCGTTTGAGACCAGCATGTTCGTTGTATCGACTGTCAGAGAGACTTGTTCGGAGCTGGATGCAATTTGTTGCAGACTCGAGGACATGTCGTTGATCGTCTTGACCGTTCCATCGATCGTTTTGGACTGATCTTCTGCTCCGACAGCGATCTCTTGCATCGTGACGGCAATTTGCTCCGTTGCCTTGCTCGTCTGTTCTGCACTCGCCGTCAGCTCCTCAGAGGTAGAAGCGACATGCAGAGAGCTGGTGCGGACACGAGAGATGAGCTCGCGCAAATTCTCTGTCATATGGGTGACGTCATGGACCAATTGTCCGATTTCATCACGGTTTTTTACGACGATGTCTTTCCCGGACAGATCACCACCGGCAATTTCTTTCACGCGCTCGGCAACCAGGGCAATAGGTCTGGAAATGAACCCGGAGGCATACCACGAGACGATGAATCCGACGATCAAGGAGATTCCCAGCACGATCAGCAAATCAGCCAGTACACTTTCAGCAGCGGCATTAAAGTCTTCCATGTAGCTGCTTGCGCTTACGATCCATCCCCAGTGCGGGTCTAGCTTGGAGTAGGCGATTTTCGGATAGAGAACATCGGGCTCCGATGGCTTCGACCACTGATAGTATGTAAAGCCACCACCTTCCTGACCGCGCTTAATCATTTCTTGGGTAAAAAAGACACCGTCAGAATCTTTTGTATCCCATTGATTTTTCCCCTCAATGGAAGGAGAGGCCAGCATGACTCCTTTCTCATCCAGAACGAACATGTATCCACTGGCACCCGAATCGACATTTTTGTTAATCGAGCGGGTTCCATCCGACTGTTTGGGGCCGAGGATGTGAAGTTTTACTTGCTCTTGTGCATCTTCTTTGCTGATTTTTCCAGCTTCGACCTGTTTCTGGAGAACATCAATCATTTCAATCGTCAAGTTCACGTTATTTTTTAAGATGCGGCTGCCCAAGTCGTCCAAGCTGTAGCTTGCAGAATAATAGCCCTGAATTCCGATGTTAAGGCAAGGAAGTGCCAATAGCAGGAGACATAACAGGACGAGCTTAGTTCGCAGAGAGCTTGAACGGGAGAACTTGGCTGTTTTCATAAAGAACACCTCGTTGATCCATAGTATTTTATCTAGAAAAGAAAACACCAAATGATTGCCCCTAGATTACGTCAATTATCGACAATATGTAAACGTTTTTATAGAGGATTTTCAAAAAATCAGCAAAAAATATTAGATTAGGAAACAATGCTTCATACATGAGCAGATTCGAAAGCAGTACAGACAGATAGGAAGTGGTATGATTAGGAAGATAGAACGCTTACGGATGGAGGCCCTCTCATGAAATTCATCGATAATCAAGGGATTACAGATCCGCGCATCAATTTGGCGATTGAAGAGTACGCCCTGAAGCATTTGCCCAACAGTGAAGACTACTTGCTGTTTTATATCAATGAACCTTCTATTATTATCGGAAAAAACCAAAACACTATTGAGGAGATTAATGCGACTTATGTAGAAGAAAACCATATCCACGTCGTTCGCAGACTGTCTGGCGGTGGTGCTGTTTATCACGATCTGGGCAATCTCAACTTCAGTTTTATTACGAATGATGACGGTGAGTCCTTCCACAATTTCCGCAAATTCACGGCTCCAGTGGTACAAGCCTTGAAAACATTAGGGGTAGAAGCAGAGCTGACAGGACGAAATGACATACAGGTCGGGGAACGGAAAATTTCTGGCAACGCACAGTATTCGACCAAAGGACGCATGTTCAGCCACGGCACGCTGCTTTTTGATTCGGAGATGGAAAACGTCGTGTCTGCTCTCAAAGTAAACGCAGAGAAGATCCAGTCCAAAGGGATCAAATCGATTCGCAGCCGTGTCGCCAACATCTCAGAGTTTTTGGAGACGAAGATGACCATTGAAGAGTTCCGTCTGGCGGTTCTCCGTTCGATTTTTGGAGAAGGAGAGATCGAAGAATACAAGCTGACTGAAAAGGACTGGGAGAACATTCACGAGCTTTCCCGTTCCCGTTACCAGACTTGGGAGTGGAACTACGGCAAGTCACCGAAAAGCAATTACCGTCAATCCAAACGTTTTGATATCGGAACCGTGGAGATCCAGCTTGATATTGAAAAAGGCAAAATGAAAGAAGCGAAGATATACGGAGATTTCTTCGGTGTACGTGATATAGCGGAGCTGGAAGCATTGCTGCGAGATACGCCGTACGATCGCTCCTCAATCAGTGAGAGACTCGCCGCCATCAATCTTCAGGAGTTTTTCGGGAATCTGGATCAAGCATCTTTTATCGATCTGTTACTGATCTAAAAAAAGAACGTCAAAAACCTAACTTTTGTTAGGTTTTTTTCACTTTCTCCTCTGATAGCATTAGTTTGCATGATTTTGTCATACAAAAGAAAAAGAGGGGGTATTTACATATGGGCAAACAGCAGCCAAAAGCCAAAACAATCCTAACAGCGGTTGTATCTACGGGTTTTTTGCTTTCTTTTGTCGGCAATGCCTATGCAGCCGTTTCCTATCCGATTAAAGAAATCCAGACAATCGGGACAGCCAGCGCTTCAGTAGCAGAAGAGCAAACGGATGGGGAAGTACGAGAGGCATCAGAGGAAGTAGTAGTAGAAAAGAACCAGTCATGGGAGTCCTTGCTAGAGTCAGAGGGGCACACAGCGACGAATGGATTTATTGCCTATCGATTGGAGAATGCTCCAGACAAGGCACCTGCTGCTAAGAATTTCCGCTTGACGGCCGCTATAGATGATCGAAATCCTACACGGATCAAAATCATAAATTTTATTTGGCTAGAGAAAGAGCAGCTTGTATTGCTCAGCTTTTCACCGATTCGTGCCACGAAAAAAGAACAGACGGTTTCCCTGCGCTTGCAGTATGACGGTGAAGAAGAAGAATTTGAACCATACGTGATTGCCGAAAAAGGGACAAAAGCAGAGCGGATCGAGCTGGTAGCGGTCGCAGAGGATGCCCAGCTATCTACCAAAGATCGTACGGATAAATCGTTGCCGCTGGTCGCCGTTGCATTCGATGAAAATAATCGTATCGTTATGAAACGGGAGTTGCTCTGGAGCTCTAGCAATAAACGAATTGCGTCCGTCAACATCGAGGGCAAGGTAACAGCCAAGAACGAAGGACTCGTTGAAATTACAGCAAAAATGGACGATGCAGAAGCCGTCTTTGAGATAGCCGTAGATGGAGCCGAGCTGCCTGATTTGCCAGCGCTTTCTGTCAGCGAGACAGTGATAGAAGAGGCGGGGGCAAATGATGGCAGCATCACAGCCAAACAAACGCTCAAGCTATCAAATGGCAAGTTCCTTGGTGAACTATCAGCCGATGATATCAAAGTACATAATCTGCCTGAGGGGCTGGATATTGAGGTCAACCAAGAGAGCGATGACGAGCTCATCATTTTGTTTACGGGACAGGCCAAAAAGCATACCGTCGCGGACACTGTAAAAGAGGTCAGCTTCACGATCGACAAGCGAAACATCAAGCGGGCACAGAAAGATGTCACAAGTGACAGTTTTTCCATCCGTTTCAGAGACCCCGTCATTGTGATTCCGTCCCCAATCGATCCTCCACCGATCCCGGCTCTGCTAAAGGCGAAGAGAGCTGTCGAAGAGTTGTTTACGGATGGAAAGAAAGAGGAGCTGCGGGAAGGAACGACCCAGAAACAGATCGATGATGCCAAGAAGCTGGTCGAAGGTCTGGATAATAGCGTGCAGGAAAAGCCTGGTCTGCTTGCCGATATCGAGAAGGCACAGGACCAGTATGACGACTTGCTGCTCGTTGATGCCAAAAAAGCCGTGCGTGACCTGTTCACCGATGCAAACCTGGCAGCGCTAAAACCGGAAGTGACACAAAGCACGATTCATGCAGCGAAAGAAAAGGTAGATAAGCTAAAGGATGGTTCGGAGGCCAAGGTATTGCTGTTGGCAGACATTCAAAAAGCACAGGAGCTATTTGATCAAGGGAATAATCTCCCGGAGGAAGTGAAGCGAGCAGTTGAGGGACTTTTTACAACGAATGATATGATCGAACTAAGGCCCAAGGTCACGCAGGAAATGATCGACGCAGCCTATTCGAAGGTCGAGCTTCTGCGAGAAGGTCCAGAAAAAACACACTGGATGTCCTATGTAGAAAAAGCACAAATGTTGTTCAACAATCCACGCGTAGATCGTTTGCCAGATGCGAAGATCGAGCTGCCGATTGCTCCGACTCAGAACCGTCAAGTTACGATTGGCGACAAATGGGAGCCAGCAATGGACAAAAGGGCATTGAGCGAATATCTTGAGGTATCTGTAAAAAATCAGCCTCTTTCGTACAACTATGACAAGCAGTTGGATCGTTTTGTCATCAATGAAAAGGAGTACATCACCGTCGAGGTCGACGAGTCTTTACTGGAAATGACCCATGGAGAATATGGAGTGACGTTTAAGGCCAAACCAGCGGTTACAGAAGATGACAACTCTTATGCAGTGTTCAAGCTGTATCGCGGCCAAGATTTGCTGGATACAGAGGAGATCGGTGTCGGGTTTGATGCTACAAACCCACAATTGTCCCCAGCCGTTACCGAAGAGGGAACAACCTATACATTGTCGGCGTCAGAGCCACTTCGTAATGACCCAAATCCCAATTTGCGGTTGTTATTCTCACCTTCCGGGAATTTTGACGACAAGAGAGAAGTGACGGGGTATGCCAGATTCCAGGTGTCAGGAAACACCATTCGCGTAACGTTTCAGGATACGTTCTACAACATGTTCGGGGCTCTCATCACAGAACAGAGCAAGGTTTCCTTTGAGCCAGGCTTCATAAGGGATAAGGCTGGGAACCTCATACAAGGTACAGCAACAGCACCTGTAAAACCCAAGCAATGAGTAAGCCAAAGTCCATCGAGGAGGTACGAACATTGCAACTAGAAGAACTGACTGCTAGCACTGCACGGGCGTATAAATCGTTGGTGCACCCCAAGCACCTGGAGTGGCTGGACCAGATCAACAGTTCATCTGTTTGGGGATTCGGGGCTTCTAACAACAATCAGCCTGCGGGCATCGTTTTGGGGCGATCTGCTGTAAGCGAAGGACAGGCCAAGATCATCGAGCTTGTGGTAGCAGAGGGGCATCAACGGCGGGGAATGGGTATGAAGCTGTTGTGGCACGCTGAGCAAAAAATGAGAGAGCAAGGCATCAGCGACGGACAGTTTGCTGGTTTCATCAAAGCACAAGATTTTCCATGGCTCTCCAAAATTGCGATCAGGGAAGACTGGCAGTTGCCAAAGGTAAAAACCTATATGTACACACTCGGCTCGATGCGGCTAGGGGAGTGCCAGTGGGTAGAGAGGCTGTCTCTCCCTGAAGGTTTTACCCTCTTTCCGTGGAAAGACCTGACCCCAGCAGAGCGTCTGGAAATTGAGCAAGGTGAAGGGCAATGGTACACGTCGCTTTTGTCGCCATTTTTTGAAGAAGGAAAATTCGATCCCGATTACAGTACAGGCTTGCGTTATCAGGGGAAAGTCATTGGCTGGGTAATCGTACAGCGAATGGCCGGGAATCTGCTTTTATACAAAACGATGTTTGTCCAGGAAAAGTATCAGAAGCAGGCAAGAGGAATTACGCTTTTGATGAAAACAATTGCACAGGCGCAGCCAACGTTTCCTTTTGGCATTTGCTTTATCGAGCATGACAACGAGCCCATGCTGCGGTTTATGGAAAGAAGATTGGGGCCGACGATTTTGCACCGCAAGCTCTGGATTGAAACGACGAAGGTGCTGGCACGACACTATGCAGATCACCTGTGCTAAATGGATGGAAAGCTTCCTGTATTTGCAGGAAGCTTTTCCTATTTTACCTCGTATTATTTTTGCGAATTCTGGTCCTTGCCCTCATTTTCTACCGAAAAGTGGAACAGACTTTCTTGAAGCTGCTCAGCGGTATTACTGAGAGACTCAGCTGCTTGCGCAATCTCTTTCATCGCTGTCAGCTGTGATGTTACTGATTGCTTTACCTCTCGCGTATGTTCGGAAGCGGAGCGACTGATCGCGACGATCTCGTTCATGGAGGCAGCCACTTCCTCCGTACCCGCTGAGATTTCTTCCGTAGATGCAGAAACCTCTTCCGTCTGCCCAGTAATCTCAACGATATTTCGGTAGATGCCCCCAACCATTTCTCCTGCCTGCTCGATCAGATGCACGCCTTGCTCCACTTCTGCTACGCCTGATAAAAGGGTTGTAGCAGCTTTATCTGTCATGGACTGAATATCATGTATCATGCTGGTGATATCCCCAAGGGAGTTCGTTGTTTGTTCCGCCAGCTTTTTCACCTCGCTCGCCACAACAGAGAAACCTCTGCCGTGTTCGCCCGCGCGAGCCGCTTCAATCGAGGCGTTTAATGAAAGCAATTGCGTTTGCATGGCTATCTCATTGATGACTGCCACAATGGTTCCGATTTGTTTGGTCATCTGTTCCAGCTTGTCCATGTCTTCTGAGGATTGACCTACTGTTTTGCGAATGCCGTGCATATGGGTGACAACCTGCTGCAACAAAAGATTCCCTTGCTCCGCGTTTGCCTGCGAGTCCTGGGTTAAGGCGGAGACCTCAGTTGCAGATGTAGCTACTCGTTGGACCCCTTCCGCCATTTCGTTCATCGCGAGCGCCGTCTGCTGCGCCCCTTCATGCTGAGAATCTGTCCCTTGCATGATACTTCTCATCGCCGCATCGATTCGGTTGCCCATCTGTGCGGCTTCTGCCGAGACTGCCGTCAATTGCTGTGAAGAGCCTGCAAGAATCGCAACCGTGTCATGCGCCTGCTGAATCGTAGTGCGGAACGAATCGATCATCGTATTCAGACTATCCGCAGCGACCCCCAGCTCATCCCGGGAAGAATCACGCCATTTTACAGTCAAATCGCCCGTGGACAATACCTGAAGGACTGTAGTCAAGCCTAACAAACGCTTGAGAAGACGGCGAGTCAAGATATAGACCACAAGCACAAGTCCGCTGCCTGATAAAACCATCCCCACCAGTAGGATCGTGTTGTATTGCTCCAGTTCTGCCAGCGCTTCTTTTACGGTAATGGTTGCCCCAACGGACCACCCGGTTATAGGGATGGGAGAGTAGGCAACATATTTTTTTACACCATCGATCTCGGCTTCCTCAATCCCGCTTTCGCCCTTAATCATTTTGGTGGCGATACGGGCTCGATCCCCTTCCTGCTCTGTAAACTTGGCTTTCATCACCAATTCAGTCTGCGGATGATACAGGACCGTACTGTCGTCGGACAGCAGGAAGTTGTATCCCGACTCTCCCAGCTTATAGACGTTCATGATTTCCGGCAGCTTGTCCAGCAGGAGGTCAATTGCAACAAATCCAAGGACTTTTCCTCCGTCTTTAACAGGCAGAATGGCACTTATAACCAGCTTACCAGTCATCGTATCCACATAAGGATCGGAAAACCATACATCGTCCTTTGCTCCAGCCTTTTCATGCCATGGGCGTGTTTGGATATCCCAATCCGGTTTGGAAAGTGTCTTCCCGTTCCCCAACAAAAAGTTCCCTCGTTCATGGGCAATCCATACCAACGACAGCAGCGGGTCTGTGCCAGCTATCGCATCAAGAGAAGCCATCACATCCTGATAACGCGTATCCGTCTGAACGGTATCCCTGTCTAGGTCGGAACCAAGCAGCTTGAGAAACTGTTGATTGGTCGCCATTTGCCGTACCAGAACCGCTTTCTCCTCTAACAGAGCATCTACATCTGCGACAATACTTTCGCTGTTCTTCTGGAGACTTTTTTCAACATTGCTCACAATTAACGCGCGTGTTTCTGAATAAATCCAGTAGCCCAACAAAGAAAAGGTAATGAGGATGACGCATGTCAGCGATAAAATCATTTTGAATGAGATAGTGTTACGCCATGCCATAAAGTTCCTCCATTGTCTGCATCTCAGCGTTAATATATTAGATAGTTAATGGATACCCTGAATTCGTTTATGTCGAAACATGGCGAATTTAACCAATTTTCCTAACAAATAAAAAATGGATAGAGATCCAGGGTTAGCTGGATTTCTATCCATAAATTTTGTGGGACGCACGACAGTAGTTAATCTTCACCTTTGTAGTTCTTTCTTACATGGACGGAACTTTTCTTCCACTCGGTTGTTGCTTGGTGACGGAACGGTATTGGAGTTGCTTTCTTTGGAAGTGGTTGTTCCCGATCAGGGCCAGGATCACGAGCAAGGTGCCGCACAATTCGTAACGGCTGATCTCATATCCTTGAAACGCCATCATGGCAAAGGTCGTGATCGGAACCAGGTTGATAAACAAAATGCCGTTGAGCGGAGAGAGCAGCTTAATGCCTGCATTCCAGCTCAAAAGAGCGACAAAGCCGGGTAAAAGAACCATGAACGCCATTTCGTATTTGATGGACATCACCGTTTCGACAGTAGGAACTGGAAGCCATTGAAAGAGTGAGGAAGTCGTGACAATCACGAAATTCACTCCTGTTCCCAAGAGACACGTCAACGTGGAGTAGCGAAGCGTGGACCACGTGTTAAAACGCCCGCCGCCGATCGAGTAGACAACCCAACCCACGACACCAATGAAAATGAAGAACAACGGGATCAAATGCTCACTTGCAGTAGTAAAGAAGGTAAGATTGCCATTGGTAATCACAAGGACAGCGCCGACCAAGGCTACGAGAATCGTCGCCAACGTATAGGACGGCGGCAGCTTTCTAGTGGTAATGGACAAAAGTACAATCGAGATCATCGGCATGAGCACTTCCATAATGGACGCGGCAATCGTGCCTGGCTCTCCCATCAAATCCTGCCCGAGAAATACCCCCATATTGTAGACGGTAAACGCCATTGTTCCAAAGAACAGCAGAGACTTCCCGCGCCCCTCAAAACGAAAAGCAGACAAGCCTTCTTTTGCCCAGAGCAAACCGCACAAAATGACCGTTACGAAAAAATAGCGAAGAAATGAGAAGTAAAATGGATCGATCTCTTGCAGTGCGATGTGTGCAACTGGAAACATCGCCCCCCATGACATACTAGCGACCATGCAGAAAATAGACCCTAAAAGTAGTTGCTTGTTCATTATGCGATTTCTCCCTTTTCCTATGTGTTCAAAAAGACGTCTTTTTGAACTTTCTCTTAGTTGCTTAGATGTTGACTTACCACATCATACTGGATGGAAATATGTTAGTATAATGATTGATAATAACTTTATGTATCATTTTCAGTGATGGATGAAAAGAGGGAGAGAAACGTGGAGATCAATGATTTGAAAATATTCCAGATGGTCGCCACATTGGGCAGCGTGAGCAAGACCGCAGCCGAGCTGAGCTACGTTCAGTCGAATGTGACGGCGCGGATCAAGCTGCTGGAAAAAGAGCTGGGGACACCTTTGTTTTATCGCAACAAGCGAGGCATGACCTTAAATACGGAAGGGAAGCGCCTGCTCGAATATTCACGAGAGATCATCGCCAAATTCGAAGAAATGCAAAAGTACTTCCATCGGGCTTCCGAGCCGTCCGGGGTGCTGGAGGTTGGGATGGTCGAGACGATCAATGCCCTTCCGAGGTTGCTATCCTCGTATTGCAGCCAGTATCCGCATGTGGATCTTTCACTGAAGGCGGGCGTGACAGAGCATTTGCTACAAAAAGTATTGGATCTCGCGCTGGATGGAGCGTTCGTGAGTGGACCAATCAACCATCCTTTGATCGAGCAGGAGCAAGTGTTTCAAGAGGAGTTGGTGCTGGTAACGAAAAACAGTTCCTTCACCGCCAGTGATATCACAGGGAAAGCTCTTTTGCTCTACAAAAAGGGCTGCGGGTATCGAGAACGGTTAGAGACCTGGATGAAGGTGGAGGGCTTGATTCCGAAAAAAGTGATGGAGTTCGGAACGTTTGAGACCATTATCGGGGGCGTAGCAGCTGGGATCGGTATTACCATTTTGCCGAAGTCGGCCGTACATCACTTGGTCGAGAGCGGAACAGTTCATATTCATCGCATCCCGGAGCCTTATCATGAGGTGACAACCGTTTTTATTCGTAGAAAAGATTCATTTGTAACGAGCACGATGCAAGCGTTTCTGGACGAAATCCGTTTGCAAAAAGCGAAAGCGTAACTGCTGCAATTTACTCCTTCCATTGTTCAGAAAAATATGGTAAATTTTATTTCAGAACAAACGTTCTGTATTTCGCTGTGCAGAAGAGGGAGGGAGTAGCTCGATTGATGGACAGGTATACCGAAATTGACGAAGTGATTGCTTATATACATCGGCATTTAGACGAGCCTTTGCCACTTTCTCGATTGGCGAATCATGTTGCGTATAGTCAGTATCATTTTGCGCGAATTTTTAAAGAAAGAATCGGTCTCCCACCTCTTTATTACGTATCGACTATGCGACTCCAAAGAGCAAAGGATTTACTGCTACGCACAAACATGAGTGTTCGGGATATTGGTCTGGAAATTGGTCAGCAGAGTCTGGGTACGTTCTCTACCCGTTTTACGGAGCGTGTCGGGGTATCGCCTAGCGAATTTCGAGAAACGGCTCAGCTAGCAGAAGACCGTCTCCGTTCCTTGCAGCAGTTGACAGAGTGGACTCGGTTACACCCGGCCCCCGAGCGACCGATGACCATTGCAGGGACAATCGAGTCCACAGAGCCTTTTCAAGGCGTCATTTTGATTGGATTGTTTGCTAAGCCGATTCCAGAAGGTCTTCCTTTATACGGAACATTGCTGCCCTCGTTAGGCGATTTTTGTTTTACCAATGTCAAGCCGGGCACGTATTACTTGATGGCAACGTCTGTTGCCTGGGGCATGCAGGCGATGGATTTTCTCTTGCCGTACGAGACCTTGCGCACACGTTCCAAGAAACCTATCATTGTCACACCAACTACGATCGTCCCTCATCAGCAGGTTACTCTTCATGTGCCTCATCCGGACGACCCTCCCATCTTGATTTCTCTTTCTTTGCTCATGAACAGATTCATTCAGCAGCTTCCTTAAATAAGAGAACAAGAATTCCTTATTTTGAAATGGCGGTCTTACGAATATTGGACTGCCTTTTCGGCATGGTCTGGTTAGAATGGAGCTTCTTGGGAAAGCCTACTATCACAATAGTCGAACTTCTTTCCGCGAGCAGGATATTGGACGAAAAAGTGAAATGATAACTAGGCGCGAATATCATGCGCAAAAGAAAGGAAAGCAGGGAAAGAGAATGTCAAAGCCTTACAAAAAAGTTTTTTGGGCAGCCGGTTTTGGCTGGATGTTCGATGCCATGGATGTTGCACTTTTATCTTTTATTATGGTGGCATTACGACAGGAATGGGGTTTGACGGGGGAAGTAGCCGGGCTATTAGGGACGGGCAATCTCGTCGGCATGGCGATTGGAGCGATTGCAGGTGGCTATTTGGCTGACCGAATTGGCCGCAAGCCAGTATTTTTGCTGACCTTGGTCTTGTTTGGCTTGGCGAGTTTTGCGAGCGCTTTCGCAACTGGCTTTGCGACCATGCTGCTGTTCCGCTTCCTGATGGGACTCGGTTTGGGTGCCGAGCTGCCAGTAGCGTCGACGCTGGTAAACGAGTTTGCGCCGCCGGAGAAGCGAGGAAGTACGGTTGTATTGCTGGAGAGCTTTTGGGCGGTCGGTTGGATCGCGGCGGCTGTCATATCGTATTTCATCATTCCGGACTATGGCTGGCGCGTGGCTGTCATGATCGGGGCGTTGCCCATTGTGTACGCCTGGTTCGCTCGGAGGAGTATTCCTGAATCTCCGCAGTTTCAAAAGCAGGCCGAAAAGATTCCGGTTGGAAAGCTGTTGACGTCTCATCGCACAGAGACGATTACGCTGTGGGTCGTCTGGTTTGCGATTGCGTTCTCGTACTACGGCATGTTTCTATGGATGCCATCTGTATTGGTCGACAAAGGCTTTACAATGATCAAAAGCTTCCAGTACGTACTGATCATGACGTTGGCCCAACTGCCAGGTTATTTCGCAGCAGCCTATCTCGTGGAAAAATGGGGACGGAAATGGACGCTGGCGACCTTCTTGTTCATGACTGGTGTGATGGCGTTCGCTTTTGGACAAAGCAGTGGCACCATGGAGATGTTGGTGACGGGAGCCTTCTTGTCTTTCTTCAATCTGGGTGCTTGGGGTGCTTTGTACGCGTACACGCCGGAAAATTATCCGACACCGCTGCGCGCTACCGGTTCCGGTATGGCATCAGGTGTCGGAAGAATCGGCAGTATTATCGCGCCGTATCTCGTCGGTTACTACTCGTCGCATCATTACAGCTACACGTTCATTTTTAGTATGTTTACTGCGGTGTTGATCGTCGGAGCAATCGTCCTGCTCATGTACGGACGAGAAACAAAAGTCCTTGCTAATTCGGGACCTCGTACAGGCCAAGTATAGCACGCACCTGCTCTAGGACCTCACGTTTCAGTTCTTGTGGCTCCAGCACTTGAATGTGCGGGCCGAAGCTGAGTACCAGCGAGCATGCCGATGCAAGTGTATGAAATTCAACCTCTGCTTCCATCCAGTCGTCTGTTGCGGCTTGGGTGGAAGCTATTTTTATATAACGCTCCTGTTTTACAGCAGGTAACGTTCCTTTTTTAACGAGTAACCGCGCAGGATAACGCGGGAGGCTGGATTTGAAGTCCATTGTGGATTGTTCCCAATAAGAAGCGAGGTCGAAATCACTGGGGCGGACGAAGCCATCATCTAGGAGTTCTGCATCCAATAGTCGTGAAATCCGGTACGTCCGCATGTCCTCGTCTACTTTTGCGACCAAATACCAAATGCTTCGCTTGGCGACGAGTCCGAGCGGGCAGACAATGCGCTCTATGGCCACATCTTCGCGCATGTAACGAATGAACAGCTTGCGGGAGAGCCATACGGCATCTTGAACGGTAGACAAAAACGGAAACGTCTCCGTCGATTCATGCCAGCCAGCCCCATCGATATGAAGGAGCTGACGTACGTGGATGGCATCCTGCTGAACCGTTTTTGGCAGCGCGGACAGCAGCTTGAGAAAAGCAGCTTCATAGTTTTCATGCAGCCCGAGATCATTCAACAGGGCAGCGGGGGACGCTACTAGCAGTGATTGCAGCTCATCTATTTTCATTCCGGTCAAATTACTGCGATACCCTTCAGCCAAAGCCCAGCCCCCATCTGCACCGCGCAGCGCATAGACGGGAACGCCCGACGTACTCAAAGCCTCCATATCACGATGAACGGTTCGCTCGGACACCTCCAGCCTTTCAGCTAATTGCTTGGAAGTCATACGACCGTGGTTTTGCAAGAGTAACAAAATCGCAAGGAGTCGATCTGCCCGCATAAAAAGCCCTCCTAGAAATAAAAACAACATTACTTTGATTGTATCGTACCGAATATGACAGCGCTTGTCATATTTACTTCGTTATGCTCCATGTATGAATCGATAAGGAGGCATTATGAATGAAACCATTACAAGGCAAAGTAGCAGTGGTAGCAGGCGGCACAAGAGGAGCAGGACGGGGGATTGCGGTCAGTCTGGGAGAGGCAGGGGCGACGGTATATGTGACGGGACGCACGGTGCGTGGTCAGCACTCTGATATGGCACGACAGGAGACAATTGAAGAGACAGCAGAGCTCGTGACGGCAAGCGGCGGAAACGGGATCGCTGTGCGAGTCGATCATACGCAGGAACAAGAGGTAAAAGCATTCTTTGAGCGAGTAAAGGCGGAGCAAAATGGACAACTCGATCTTTTGGTCAATGACATCTGGGGTGGAGATCCGTTGACTCACTGGGGGACGCCGTTCTGGGAGCAGCCATTGGCAGACGGTCTATTGATGCAAGAACGCGCCCTTCGTACGCATATGATTACCAGTCACTATGCGGTTCCACTCATGGTCGCACAGAAAAAAGGGCTGATTATCGAGATCACGGACGGAATCGACTATCGGTACCGCGGCAATCTGTACTACAGCTTGGCAAAAATCTCGACGATTCATCTAGCGGTGTCGATGGCAGAGGACCTGCGCCCGCACGGGGTTACCGCGTTGGCTTTAACACCGGGCTTCCTGCGCTCAGAAGCGATGCTCGATCAATTTGGCGTGACAGAAGAGACGTGGAGAGAGGCAGCAAAGCAAGACAAGCACTTCCTCATGTCGGAAACACCTACGTACATCGGTAGAGCGGTGGTTGCGCTGGCTTCGGACCCGGCAGTCGCAGAAAAAACAGGGAAAACACTCAGTACATGGGGCCTGTCGGACGAGTATCCTTTTACGGATCGAGATGGTAGCCGCCCGCATTGGGGAAATTACGCAGAGGAACAAGGGTTTTACTGCTAGTTTTCAGGGAACATATAAGACGGCTCCTCAGATGCATCCGAGGAGCCGTTTCTTAGATTGCATCCAGTACCTTCTCTTCCGTAATAGAGGGAATCTCGTCTGACACAAACACGTTCTTATACGCGGTGCCGCTGTCCCCACCAGTCGCCTTAAATAACTGGTTGGGGGTATTTGGAAACCATCTCACGTGACCAACTTCTTCATCATAACCACCGTGGAGAAACAAAAGATACTCGCCTTCTGGAATTTCAGTCTGCTTATGATCCGCGTTGTCCACGGCTACTTCATACACATTGGGTGATTTCTTCTGTGGATGAAAAAGTTTTCGATAGCGCAAAACCACTTGAGGAGTGTGTGGGCTCCTTCGTCGTGCAAGCAGAGCTGATCGCTAGAAGGAAAGCTGAAAGAGTAATGACACCAAACCATTTTTTCACGGGGCTCTCTCCTCACGTTCAGGCAGCTATGCCAACGGCTGCGTATTCTTCTTTTTCCCAAACCAGCTTTTCACATTGCCATTCAAAGTCAGATGGGTGATCACCCCCGCAATCAAGCCCCAGAAAGCAGCGCCGATTCCGCCAATAGAGATGCCGGAAATCGTGACGAGAAACGTAACCAAGGCGCATTCCCGTTCCTTCGCTTCGCTCATCGCCTGTGCGAGGCTGGAACTGAGCGAGGCAAACAGAGCCAAGCCAGCGATGACAGCAATCAATTCTTTGGGCAAAGCAGCGAACACCGAAGCCATTGTAGCGCCAAACATCCCGAAGAGTAAGTAAAAGCCCCCGCAGGCAATTCCGGCAATGTAGCGCTTGGTATGATCCGGATGAGCTTCTTTTCCCGTGCAGATCGCGGCTGTAATTGCTGCGAGATTGATTCCTGGTGAACCAAAAGGAGCGAGCAAGAGCGACGCGATGCCAGTTGTCGTTACGAGAGGTCCAGCAGGTGTATCGTACCCGTCTGCTTTTAAAACGCTAATTCCTGGAGCGTTCTGCGAGGCAAGCGCGACGATGCACAATGGAATTCCCAAGCCGATGATCGCATCGAGAGAAAACGTCGGCATCGTAAAGACGGGCTGGACGAGGGACATCTGGACATTGTCCATTTGCAAACGCCCCAATAGAAAGGCGACACCCAAGCCGACGAAAAGCGTAAGCACGACAGCATACCGTGGCGACCAGCGTTTGGCGAACAAATAGCAAAAGATCATCGGCAGAGCCAAGGCAGGCAGGTGCTGCATGGAAACAAAGACTTCTACGCCAAAAGACAGGAGAATCCCCGCGAGCATGGCGGTCGTAATCGACTGCGGGACGTATTTCATCAAGACGGAAAATAAACCGGAAACACCGACGAGCGTAATGACCACGGCCGAAAAAATATACGCGCCAATCGCGTCGGGAAAGGAGTATACCGTCAAGCTGGTGACTAACAGAACGGCCCCCGGCGTCGACCAAGCCGTAATGATCGGGGTGCGAAACCAGATACTGAGCACAATGCACGTCAAGCCGCTCCCAATCGAGATGGCCCAAATCCAAGAGGCGAGGATAGCATCGCTGAGTCCTGCACCCTTGGCAGCTTGAAAGACGATCAGCAATGGTCCTGCATAGGAGACCATCGTGGCGATGAGTCCTACAATAACGGCAGATAGAGAGAAGTCAGCAGGGATTTTTTTTAGGGTCGAGAAAGATTTTTCGGGAACCACGACGTGAATGCCTCCTAGATGCGCCAGTGCAGGCGTTATGCTTTTTCGTTCAAAATGTAGCGAATCGTCCGTTTCGTGATGTTTAATTTTTTGCTTAAAAGCTGTCTGTTTCCATTCGTTTCGGTCAAGCCCTTTTCGATAATCGTTCGCCCGATCTCGCCTTCGAGCTGTTTAATCCGCTTGATCAAATAATCGAAGTCGATCCCGTCTACAGAGGTGACAAGGCGACTGATCGTATCGACAAAGCGCTCGCATTCGTGATCAATAACGTGCTCGATCCGTTTGGGGACAGTGGGCGGCTGCACCTGTATCGTGCGGCTCCGCAAATTCGCTGGCAAATGCTCGGCACGCAGTCGTTCGCATTCGTGCAGCGCGACAGTTTGATTCAGTACGTTGATCAGTTGGCGAACGTTGCCTGGCCAATCGTAGCGCTGCAAGAGCTCGATGGCATCCTGCTCGATTTCACATGGCTCTCCACCGCGCTTTTGCAAGTAGTTGTGCGCGATTGTGGGGATATCCTGAAGTCGTTCGCGAAGAGGGGGAATCGACAGCTTGATCCCTTCCAGACGATACAACAGGTCACTGCGGAAACGATTCATCCCGACTTCATGCTCCAAATCGCGGTTGGTAGCAGAAATAAAGCGAATATTGCTCTGACCGATCTGCTCGCCACCGACCCTCATGAATTCTCCCGTCTCTAGCGTCCGCAAGAGCTTCACTTGGATAGAAGGGGGGGCCTCCCCGATCTCATCGAGAAACAGCGTTCCGTTATGTGCCAGCTCGAACAAGCCTTTGCGTGATTTGAGCGCTCCGGTAAAAGCGCCCTTTTCATAGCCGAACAGCTCACTTTCCAGCAAGGATTCCGGCACGGCGCCGCAGTTAAAAGCGACAAAAGGCTGCTGGGCGCGATTGCTTGCTCCGTGGAGAAAACGGGCCATCAGCTCCTTGCCGGTACCCGTTTCGCCCTCAATAAGGACGTGGATCGCCTTTTTTGCTAATTTTTTGGCAATTGCGGTCACATTAGCCATCGGACTGTCAGATGAATACACGATACCATATTGGGCGGCTTCTTGGGATAGGTGATCGCTGTGTTTGCTGGAAGGGGAGAGCACCGCGTCGATGACCTGCTCCAGACTGTCCAGATCGTCGAAAGGCTTTTCCAAGTAATCGCGAGCGCCCCATTGCATCGCTGTCACAGCCGATTTAATCGTACTGAAGCCCGTCATGATCAAGACTTCACAGGCGGGGAATACGGCCTTGATCTGTTTGAGCAGCGTCAACCCGTCGGCATCTGGCAACTTCAGGTCCACGAGTGCAGCGTGAAAGCCGGTAGAATCCGAGTGAAGCAGCCGTTCCACGTCCTTGCCAGAATTGGCGACGACGATATCGCAGTCTTTTTTCTTGAGAAAATAGGTGAAAAAGGTAGTCACTTCTGTTTCATCATCCACGATCAAAATCCGTTTTTTCTCCATCGTTGTCCTCCTCGTCAGCTAACAGTGGCAAAAGCATCGTAAACTTGCTGTATTCTCCCTCCACGCTTTCGGCAAACAGCTTCCCACCGTGTGCTTCTGCAATTCCAAGACTGACGGAAAGCCCGAGACCAGTCCCTTTTGTCCGTTCCTTCGTCGAGAAGAAGGGCTGAAAAATCTGCGAAAGCTGCTCTTCACAAATGCCTGTGCCGTTATCGTAAACGGATAAGCCTACGTAAGAGCTATTCTCCTCTTGTACGAGGAAGGAACGGATGACGATGTGTGGAGCTTCCTTGCCTGCCACAGCGTCCCGGGCATTTAACAGGAGATTGATCACAATTTGCTCAATCTGATGACGACTTCCATGAAACAGCAGAGGAGGCTCGGACATTTCCCGGGTTATGGTCAAGCCGGAAACAGATAGCTGGTAGCCAATCAGCCCCAGTACGTCCTCTACGACCTCGTCAATAGAGGTAGTGGAAAACAAGTACTCTTCCTGCCGAGAGAAAGTGAGCAGGTTTTGAATGATCTTTTTGCAGCGCACCCCGCATTGATAGATGTCTTTCATCAAGGGAGCCTCTGGGGCATCTGTCCTCTCGCGCATGAGCAATTGAGAGTTTCCGAGGATGGCTGTGAGCGGACTGTTCAACTCATGGGCAATGCCGGCAGCCATCTCGCCAATCGCCGCCATTTTTGCGGATTGAATCAGTTGGGCTTCGATTTTGATTTTTTCATTCACGTCTTGAAATAGCAGGCTGTTTTCTACGACGACACCGACATGGCTGGCGACGAGCTGGATCAATTCGGCTTCATCCCGATCGATTAGCTGCCTTGATTGGCGTAAAAGCGTTAGAAATCCAAAGGTCTGATTCAACTGGCTGCGCAGTGGAACTGAGGTGGCGTGATGCTCAGGCAGCACTTCGGCAAGGGTAAGATGAACCTGGCCGGTGAGCACAGGGGCTTCCACAGAAACGGTCTGTGTCAGCGTGTGGCATTGCCAATCCGCATCATTCCACTTGGCGAGATAAGAGGAGAGCATGCCTCCCTTCACGATGGTCAAGGCAAAATGCTCAAACACGAGAATTTGCGAGAGCTGGGCGGCGATATAACTGGTTGTTTGTTGCCAGGTGGCGTTGATCTGGATTTGTGTCAGCTGGTTAATGACGGCGAGCTGCTTGTTTTTCTTTTTCATCTCCTCAATCAGATAGACGAGCTCGCTGTAATAGCTTTTTCGCGAGGATTGAATCCCGGTCAATTTTTCCAGAATCTCTTGTTTGGTATGCATGGCGAACCTCCTACAAGGCTTGGCGAAACAGCGTCGCGACATCGTGGACGGTCATGTCGCGAGGATTGGTCGTCATGCACACGTCGAGTACGGCGAGAGAACTGAGCAGGTCGATTTGCTCCGGATGCAGCCCAATGGCCGACAAGGATTGGGGCACCTCCAGATCACTTACCAGCTCCTTGACCGCTTTGAGTGTGAGACGAGAGGCGGCATGTGTGCTCAAGCCCACTGTGTTTTCACCGAGGCACTCAGCGATTTTCCTGTATTTTTCCGGGGCCGCGATGTAGTTGTACTCAAGTACATGGGGGAGCAGGATGGCATTCACCTCGCCATGTGGAGCATCGAGGAATCCTCCGAGCTGATGGGACATGGCATGCACAGCACCGAGTATGGCGTTGGAAAAAGCGATTCCGGCTTGAAGACTCGCCATGGCCATCGCTTGCTTGGCCTCTGTATTGTATTGACTGGCGACAGATGGGCGCAAATGCTTGGCAATGAGCCGCATGGCTTGCAGGGAATGCACCTCGGTTAGCGGTGTTGCGGCGAGCGAAATATACGATTCAATGGCATGTGTCAGCACATCTATGCCTGTATTGGCAGTGAGCAGCTTATCCTTGGTCATCAAGGTTTGCGGATCGATGATAGCGATATCGGGTATGAGCGATTTGGAGATGATCGCCATTTTCACCTTGCGTGTACTATCCACAATAATGGAAAATTGCGAAACCTCTGAACCAGAGCCGGCTGTCGTCGGTACCATCACCATGGGAGGAAGGGGATGCTGGATATTATCGACGCCTTCGTATTGGACGATACTGCCCTCGTTGGTAGCCAACAGTGCAATTGCCTTGGCTGCATCGATGGCACTGCCACCGCCAACACCGAGAATGGCATTGCACTCCTTGGCCCGATATTCAGCAATACCGGCATGAATCTCGTAATCTTTCGGATTGGCTGTCACGTTGGTCCATAGATGGTAATCGAGCTTTTGCTGCTGCAAGTAAGAGATGATCCGCTCGACCCAGCCTGCGTTTGCCACACCCAGATCACTGACAAGAAAGACACGAGAAGCTCCCAATCGGCGCAAGCTTTCCCCTACCTGGCCGAGAGACTGGTTCCCGAAAATGATTTCCGGCGTCATGAACTTGGATATTTGCATGCGTTCGCCCCCTTTTTCCACTACGTAGTAATACCGCAGGCAGGGAGGAATACCCTTTTTCGGCCAAAAGGTTGGCAAGTGGGGCCGTTTTTTCGGCTCATGTGCCGCAATATCGGCTGCATGGAAGAAAGGAAACCGCATAATCATTCGATTTTAAAGCGCTTTCATTTTGGCATGCTGCTTGCAATTAATAGGAGGCAGGAAGAACATCTGCCCTTTGCGCACATGCCTGAAGGGGATAAAAGAGGAGGAAGGTCAAGATGAAAGCAGCAGTAGTCAACGAGTTCCATCAAAAGCTGGAAGTAAAGGAAGTTGCCATTCCAGAGGTCGGACACGGTGAGGTTCTGGTAAAAATCAAGACATGTGGTGTCTGCCATACGGACCTGCATGCGGCACACGGGGATTGGCCTGTGAAGCCAAAGCTGCCTTTAATTCCTGGGCATGAGGGCGTAGGTGTTGTCGAAAAGCTGGGGGAAGGCGTAACCTCGCTGAAAATTGGTGATCGGGTAGGCATTCCGTGGTTATTCTCCGCTTGCGGCGAATGCGACTACTGCCTAACAGGGTGGGAGACACTGTGCTTGCAGCAGTTAAACGGGGGCTATTCCGCAGACGGTGCTTATGCCGAATATTGTGTAGCGCCTGCTGCTTACGTGGCACGCATTCCTGACGAGCTGGGTGATGTGGAAGCCGCACCGATCCTGTGCGCAGGGGTAACAACGTATAAAGCATTGAAGGTAGCAAACGTGAAGCCGGGTGAATGGGTAGCGATCTACGGCATCGGCGGCTTGGGGCATGTGGCTCTCCAATATGCCAAGGCGATGGGCTACAACGTCGTAGCTGTCGATATTCACAAGGAGAAGCTGGACTTGGCAAAAGAACTAGGGGCAGATGTGACAGTAAACGGCAGTGAGGTAGATCCGGTACAAGCCATTCAAGAGCAGGTGGGCGGTGTCCACGGGGCGATTAGCGTGGCCGTTACGAAGAAGGCGTTTGAACAAGCCTACAAATCCGTTCGACGTGGCGGTTCTCTCGTTGTTGTTGGCTTGCCGAATGCAGAGCTGCCGATTCCGATTTTTGACACGGTGTTGAATGGAGTGACAGTGAAAGGCTCCATCGTGGGGACGCGCAAGGATATGCAAGAAGCACTTGATTTTGCAGCACGCGGCAAGGTTCGCGCGATCATCGAGACGCAGCCGCTGGATCAGATCAACGATGTATTGGAGCGTTTGGAAAAAGGTCAAATCAATGGTCGGGTTGTTTTGACGATGGAGTAGTTGAGGGATAGGTGAAGCTGTTGTCGGGCTATGCTTTTCGTAAGCATGGGCTGGGCGACAGCTTTTTATTTGTATGAACCAATGCCATTATTCATCCACCGACCCAATATAGGTGACTACTATGTGCTATTCCCACGCTGATGTTCAACACGTATTTTGTGACTGACTTAGGAATTTGGGTTCATAATATTGGTAATTGCGAATGGGATGATATTGAAAAGTACTTTGCCCCAAATGCTAGAAGGCATATCCTTGAAGGAGAAATTAACGAAAAAGGAAGAGCTGTAGGATGGCATCGTGAGCAATCCCCTCCATAAAGTGAAATGGAACGGAAATAATACAAAAATGGGAAGGTAGGCATTCCTCTGGCATTAAAATTGAAATGTGGCTAGACAAGGATGGAAGGATTACTACAGCTTACCCAATTTATGAACCGTAATCTAGGAGGAACCCTATGATACCTTACGAAATTGTTTTCGATGATAAGGCAGATAAACTACGAATTTGCTTACCAGAACATTTATCGATTGTAGAAGAATTTTTAGAAGTCGAGGTTCGATCGGAACTCTCGAAGAACTTAATTTTAGACCGGATACAAAGAGTGGTATCTGGTGAAGAGGAAGTATCAGATGGTACTGGAAATTTATACAGTTCCGAAATACGGAGGGATTATACTCGAATTTATAACTCATACGTTGAGGATCAGCTAGAAAAGGGTATAGACACTGGCGAAGAATTGGAGTCGATCATTGAAACAAAGCATTTTGCAGAGCTCGTTACGATTTGGATGGATGCTCTAAATGAGCATCGACAACAACAACGTGATTCTACGAAATGATTGAAAGCACGGATAGTATTAAAGAAGATAGGAGTAGATAGGCACAAAAAAGCCGCTTGTTTAGTTAAGCGGCTTTTTCGTAAATACCTTCATGTACGCATAATATGATTGCTGTTGATCTATATCCATACCAATACTGGGTGTTATGACAGTGAATTATTGATGAGTGTAGTTTCATATCAAGTCATTCTCAACAAGTGGAGTACCCATGTTGCAAAAGGTGTTTATGAGCGAAACATGGGTTACTTGCAGGAAGATGGTATAATCACTGATCGCTTGTTAGGTTATGCTTATGCAGATGCATCACTAGGACATGATAGGTATGGTGAAACAGTCGAAATCTTCCTTATTGGAGATGCAGTTATTGTTGCCGAAGCAGCTGGATGGGTGGTAGGTCCAATAGTTACTGGCACTATTGTCTATCTCAGAGGTGGTGTGTTTATAAAGCGTGCATTCACTTACTTAAAAAGTGAACGTGGGAGCATCATATTTGGTAATGTTGCGAAGTTAGGAACAGGACGTGTTGGAGATTTTATTGGAATAAGAGGATCTACAGTAGATGATATTATTTCAAGAATTCCCACTTATGCAAAAAGACGTGAATTAACTCCAGTTAAAGGGAAGGTAGAAAAAGGATTTGAATACCACTGGGAAGAAAATGGGGATGGGGTATCATGGCGAGTGAGAGTTCATGGCCCCGACGCATCAGCTCCAGAAGGAAGTAGTGCAAGAAATAATTGGATAGTAAGAGTTGTAAGAGGAAACAAGTACTTGGATTCAAAAGGAAATGGCACACAAGAGGAATTTTCAATAAAAACAGCCCCAATTATAGTGAAGAGTTGGGTAATGATACTCATATACCAATTCAAACACCCATAGGAGGATAATATGATCGACGTCACTTATCTGAAAAGGTTATTCCTAAATAGAGGTGATGATCTATTTAACAGATTAGAAGAAATTGGTGATTTAATAGAGTATGGAACACTCAATCGTGATGACGTTATTAATATCACAGAGTATGCCCTAGACCTTGCGATAGTAGAAGAAAACGTTGCTATAAAAGAGAGCTTGTTTCGAATAATTGCAAATGCAGTAACATTTCAAGAAGTAGCCAAAACCATAGAATGGGATAAATTAGCAAACGTTATACCAACTCTAAACGACCCTATTCTAGATTATGCATTAACCATAATTGGTGCTTCAAAAAACCAAGAATTTATCAATGTAATTGAACCTTACTTAAATTCTCCGACTGATTATATTAGGGAGACTGCGGCCGAAGCATTGGTGGAAATCAATTACGACCCCGAAAAATCGCAGTAAGCAATCTTGGGTACTTGTGTAAGGAATGGATTCCACATTCAGTAAACCAAGTGCTCTATTCGCATAAAGGCTACATCCACTCAAATTTGGATGTAGCCTTTTATGTTGTCAAGTATAGGTATGATCGATCCATTTTTTCTTCCTTCACTCTATTAAAAAGTGTAATCTATTTAAAAATGATTCAAATCGATTATATCATTCGTGGTTTAATGTGCTATCATATCCATAAAAAGGAATCATCAGGAGGGTGTATTTGCTGTGATTTCAGAGGGAAAGACCTTTGGGGGCATATTACGAGTATATCGAAATAGAGCAAACTTAACACTGACTGAGTTATCAGAAAGAACAGGTGTAGCTTCTGGAACCATTAGTAAGATAGAATCCGATGCCTTTACTTTACCAAATATGCAGCATGTAATGAAGCTGGCAAAAGTACTAGATATTCCACTTTATACAGCGATCGTACCCTATTTATATAAAATTAAGCGCGAAGCGACACTGCGGTCTTTATTAGAGGCTGTGATGCAAGAGAAGAATGTGGTTCTTACCAACAAAGTAGCTTTGCAATTGCTAAATTGTCCCAAAAGCAATACATTTCTTTCTTTAGACTATCTGTATCAAAGCGCGGGAATGGAAGGGAATGAAGAACTGCGCTTGGCTCTTTATGACGTGATTTGTGATTACTCACGTGAGCATGGAATTCCTTTGTATCTGGCAAGATCGCTTTTCCAACGCTACATGATTCGACGTGAAAATCTAAGCCAATTAGATCAAACCTATGTAGAAGGCAAGGAGCTATTACACTACACGTCCTATCTGCATATCAATGAGCGAATTTTGACCTACTATAAATTTTCCTTCCATGCATTGCGTCTTGGATTCTATTCAGATTGTATTCATCTGTGTAAACAAGGGCTTGAAATCGACCATAGTCAGAGTGAGCAAAAAGCAGCAGCGATTCTTGCGATCATCATTTCCTATTTTGAGTTGGAGGACTACACATTAGGACATTTTTATCTGGAGAGATACGAAATGTTCGATTATCCCGAGGTACATAAACATGCCAGACATATTCGGGGTAAACTATACGGAAAGACAGGGAAATTTGATAAAGCCATTCCGGTATTACAAGAGTGTCTTGCGGAACAAGCACAGGATGAAAAAATTGTGATTGCGAATGATTTGCTAGAGATTTATATCCAGGTAGGAGAAGAAGAGAAAATCCGTGAAATATTTTTGGCAGAAGCATCGATCTTGCCAGAGAATTTAACTACTCCGAATCAATACAATCAAATGGGACTGTATTTCCGAACAAAGGGCACCTTTTACATTCAAAAAAACGAAGCAGACTTAGGAATCGATAGCCTTGTGGAGAGCGTGAATTACTATCGTGCAATCAATGAGATCAAACAAGCAGATAAGAGTTTGAGCGTACTTTTTGAATTCTATGTGTCAAAGAAAAAAAATCTTCCTTTTGGTATACTCCATAAATTGGTAAACGTGTATAATGGAAGTAATCATAGATCCAAACAGGAGGTATAGGTCATGAAGAAATGGATATTGTCTTTGTGTATGTTAACCGCCTTCATTACAATGCCAGTTTTAGTAGAACAACCAGCCAAGCAACCCAATCTGATGATACAATATGGCTGGCCGGAGCCTTGGTAATCCTCTTTTTTCTCTGACAGTAGAAACATAAGCAACATACTGAACCATACAATCAATGCCCTCCAATTGGAGGGCATTTCTTATACGCAAAAAGGTGACTTCGGAAGACAACATTTTCACTTGAGTAATTCGTTATAATTAATTATAACTAGTTATATGTAGTTATAATTGGTGTGGAGGTAGCGGATGCAGATGGTGACGACGCCGATGGTCAATTCGCAAAAATTATGGATGGTGGTTAAGCGGATGGAGCCTCATTTGATCCGCAATCAAGCCAATATGGAGAAGCTTTTGAAAATGCTCATGATCCACGATGTTTCGAACGGTGATATCAATGAGCTGTGGAGCGAGTTCGAAAGCAATGAGACGTATGAAGCGAAGGTCGCTCATGCCATTATTCGTCTGAGCGACCAAATCGAAATGTAAATGACTACCATATGCTGTGTCCCATACGGACTGGCTATGGTAGTTTTTTATGCTTTCGCACACAATGGGCGCATGTGCCATAGGCTGGTGGTAGCTTTTTTGCTGAGGTGATACACATGAGACGCCCGGATAATCAGCCAGATTTTATCGGTGCCCTCCTAAGTATGTTTCTTGGAGTCGTCCTATCATTCGAGGCCTATCGTCTGGAGGCATTTTCGACGTCCTTGTACGTAGGGGATCACACGTTGCCTGCCATTCTCGGCTTACTGTTTTTCATGCTCGGAGGTGTGCTGCTGGTCCAATCATTCCGTGTGACGGAGGAAGCCTCTTCGCCAAAACCCAGACCGCTTTTTCCTGGAAAAAGGCTGCGCCTGCTGCTTTGCTTTTTATTCCTGTTGCTGTATGTCTGGCTGCTCGGCGCGATCGGCTACACAATGGCGACGCTCTTTGTCTCCTTTGCATTTTTTATATTGATCGGCAGCTATCGGTGGCGTACGTCCATCGTATACTCCGTCCTTTTGACAGGGGGGCTGTATGTGGTGTTCATCTACTCGCTGCATATCACGCTGCCTGGAGGCGATTGGTTTTAGAGCAAGCATGATAAGGAGGTGCTGATCATCGAGACGTTCCAATTACTATTGGCTGGTTTTGCTTCAGCCCTCACGCCGGAGCATCTGCTCATGGCAGCACTCGGCGCTCTTATTGGCACCTTTGTAGGCGTATTGCCCGGTCTCGGTCCCACTTCTGCCATCGCGATTCTACTTCCGGTGACAGCCGTACTGGAGCCGACACAAGGGATGATCATGCTGGCAGGGATTTATTACGGTGCCATGTACGGCGGTTCGACGACTGCCATTCTGCTCAATATCCCGGGGGAGCTATCGTCAGTCCCCACGTGTTTGGATGGCTATCCGCTCGCGAAAAAAGGGAGAGGGGGGCCGGCATTGGGGATATCCGCACTGGCTTCGTTTGGTGCAGGGGTACTGGGGGTAATCGGCCTTGTCTTTTTCGCACCGATTCTGGCAGATCAAGCCTTAAAATTCGGACCGCCTGAATACTTTGCGCTGATGATTTTAGCGCTCACGCTGATGGTCAGTCTATCAGGAGGATCATTGGTCAAATCGTTTTTGATGGGGGCATTCGGCTATACGCTCGCACTAGTTGGACTGGGACCCTCTTCGGGCATGCCGCGCTTTGATTACGGCGTCCCCGCATTGGTCGGCGGTTTTGACATGATTAGCATCATTATCGGGTTGTTTGCGATTACGGAAGTCCTCAAAGGAATTGATGAAAAACGCACAGCTACCCTGCTTGGCAAGCCAGGTAGTGTCTACCCGAAAAAGGAAGACTTGAGAGTAAGTGCTGGGCCTATGCTGAGGGGCGGGATTATCGGCTTTTTTCTTGGATTGCTGCCGGGCTGTTCGGCTGCGATCACGTCGTTTTTGGCGTACGATATGGAGAAAAAGCTATCGAAGCATCCCGAGAAGTTTGGTCAGGGAGCGATCGAAGGGGTGGCAGCACCAGAAGCGGCGAATAATGCGACGAGCAGTGCGGGTTTCATCCCGCTGTTTTCGCTCGGGATTCCTTCCTCACCGCCACTGGCGATTTTGTTAGCCGGCTTGATGATCTATGGATTGACGCCAGGCCCTGTTTTGTTTGAACAAAATGCGAGCTTTGTCTGGACGGTCATCGCTTCGATGTTCGTGGGGAATGCGATGCTTCTCGTGCTGAACCTCCCGATGGTATGGGTGTGGGTCAAATTGACGAGGGTACCGTATGGCATCATGGCTCCGATCATCCTGATGTTCTGCACGATTGGGGCATACAGTGTGCGGAACAGCATGTTTGATGTGTGGGTAGCGTTTTTGTTTGGCGGACTTGGGTATGTTTTTTCCAAATATAAATGGCCGGTTGTTCCGCTGGTGTTGTGCTTCATTTTGGGACCTCTTCTGGAAGAATCCTTCATTCAAACGATGGCGATGGGCGCAGGTGATTTCAGTATTGTTTTGTTTCGGCCTCTATCGTTGACCATCTTGCTGGCAGCTGGAGCACTTTTGATCATCTCCATGGTGCTGAACCGCCGGACACAGCAACGGCTGAAAGAAGAGCGAGACCGGGGAGTAGATGTCGTCGCGTAGGGAGGAAGAGTCATTGAAAGGGTATAAACAATGGGCAGCTGTCATCCTGTCGTTACTTTTGGCGGCAGCCGTTAGCGCATGTGGAAATCAAGGTACAGCCGAATCGGCTTATCCATCGAAGCAGGTGGAGTATATCGTGCCGTATTCTGCCGGGGGCGGAGTCGATCTCGTGGCCAGAGCGGCAGCAGATTATTTGAGCAAGGAATGGGGGCAGCCCATCGTCGTCGTCAACAAGGCGGGAGGTGGTGGGGCGGTAGGAGCGGAGTATGCTTTAAAGCAAGCCAAAAACGATGGTTACACAGCGCTTGCTGTCAATGTATCCAATACGACAATGCTCGCTGCCGGGATGAAAACACCGCCGATTACAAACGAGGATCAAGTCTATACAGCCAGGATTGGCAAAGGGACGCTTGCTTTTGCTGTGAAAGCCGACGCACCTTGGAAAGATTTCGCTGAATTTTCCGCGTGGGTGCGTGGGAATCCGGAGCAGTTAACATGGACTTCTGTAGGGCCAGCAGGTTTTTCCGCGTTTGGGGTAGCAGAGTGGTTGGATGTGATCGGGGCTGACTTCGCCAAGACGAGAATGATCGTGACGAAAGGCGCCTCCGACTCCGTCCCGAAAGTCGCTGGAGGGCACGCGATTTTGGCGGTGCATACAGTGGGGGAGATCATGCCGATGCTGAAAGCGGGCAAGGTCAAAATCCTCGCCGTATCCGGTGACACGCGAAGTCCGTTCCTGCCTGACGTTCCTACTGCGGAGGAGCAAGGGATTCAAGGCTTGTCGGTTTTCTGGTGGACGGGAGTGTCTTTTGCAAAAGGAACGCCAGCGTCGATTATCCGCAAGTGGGAAGAAGCGATTGCCAAGATGGAAAAAGACCCAGCCTTTTTGCAAAAGCTGAGTGAAATCCATGTGGAGCCAGCATATGCGGTAAGTGAAGCATTTACGAAGGAAACACAGGCAGAAACAACATACTACTTGGAATTGGCGACCAAGAAGGGCATTCGAAAATAAGGGCGACAATAGAAAAAGGGAGAATGGCCTGTAGCTGTTCTCCCGTTTCCATCTATCTATTTAGGTATCCGTTTTTCGTACCTGAATTTATAAAAACCATTTGTTGCGTTCGGCTCAGTCTCGCCGACCTTTTTGTAACCGCATTTCTCGTAAAAGTGTTGGTTGCGCACCGCTTCATAGCCAGTATCGAGCGTCCACTTTTTGATGTGTGGATACGCGGCTTCCATGAACTGCATGGTTTGGCTTCCGATACGCAGATTTTGCTTATCAGGATCGACATAAATGATCCCCAGCTCCAAATGCTCATGGTCGACTGGAATGAGGCAAAAACCGCCGACGATCTGGTCATCCAGCAAGATCGTATAGTAATGGGCCTTTTGCATGAATAAAATATGCTGGTCAGGCTGGTCATGTCCGGCAGGGCCCTCTCCGTACTTTTGGACGTCTTCTGCGAAGCAGCGAGTGGCAATTTGGGTGAGTTGCTCCGCGTTCGCGGGGACAGCCTTTTTGAAAAAAACCATAGGACTCATGAGATCATCTCCAGTTCGTCTGACTACTTCGAAATAGGTGTATGTATGATTAGTAAAATTCTCCTATATAGCAGACGGATGAACCCACAGAATGGTTACCTACTTATTTTAGGCATGAAGCTTTCTAACGGTCCTCTCTCGAACTAATGTCCGGTTTTTACCCATGTTTTAAACCACCGAGATAAAGCAATATTCCGGTTACAAATAAAAACAAGGAGCGCTTCCAAAGGACGTGACGGCTAGCCTGCAAGAGAGCCGGGCCGCACGCCCTCGCAAAATGTTGGAGATGGATAAGCACAACTGTCCTTTGCCCGGACACAGATGTCTCACACCTGTCTGGATTTGAGAAGGTCAGACTGCTTGTCGCTTCGGAAAAACCGCGTGCGACAAGGGGGAGCTCGGTTGGTATCCAACTTGCAGAGCTTTTTTCTGAATGCGGATGCAATAGCAGAGGAAGGGAGAGAATGGCTTGGATATGCGGGAAGTGGTTGCCATTGTAACGGGTGGTGCTTCCGGTTTGGGAGAAGCCGCTGTGAGGAATGTAGTTCAACACGGGGGAAAAGTAGCCATTCTTGATTTGACGGTGGAGAAGGGGCAAGCGCTGGCGAATGAGTTGGGGCGCGAGAATGCTTTGTTCGTGCATACGGATGTCATTAGTGAGGCGAGTGTAAGGGAGGCCATTGATCAGGCTGCTGGCACATTCGGTACGATTCACGCCGTGGTCAACTGTGCGGGGATTGGTTTGGCACAAAAAACGCTGTCGCGAAGCGGTCCACATTCACTGGAATCCTTCAGCAAAGTCATTTCAGTCAATCTGATCGGTACTTTCAATGTCATTCGGTTGGCGGTGGAGCAAATGGCAGGAAACGAGCCGAACCAACAAGGGGAGCGAGGTGTCATCATCAATACCGCATCGGTGGCAGCTTTTGAAGGACAGGTGGGGCAGGTTGCCTATAGCGCCTCCAAAGGCGGAATTGTAAGTATGACCCTGCCACTAGCAAGAGATCTAGCTTGGTATGGCATACGCGTGATGGCGATTGCTCCAGGGCTATTTGACACGCCGATGTTCGATCAGCTCCCGCGCTCTGAAAAAGCTGCGTTGGGTGCGACTGTTCCTTTTCCCGCTCGCATGGGTGACCCGAAAGAATACGCGATGCTCGTGAACAGCATCCTCACCAATCCGATGTTGAATGGAGAAACGATCCGGCTGGATGGGGCAATCAGGATGGCACCGAAATAGAGAGGACGTGTTGACAGGGAGGTAGTTAGGTGCCATACTATATCCATGACAAACCATTCAAACGGAAGAAAACAAGAAGATGCGATCCCATCACTAGTTCAATCGCAACGCCAGATTGATCGGTATGGACTCGACGTTGATGCACAAGCTATACTCGTCGCCGCCAGGCTGATGGAGGCAGGAGCCAAGCTAGGGCATGCGGCCGAAATACATTTTGCCAGATTCGGCTTATCAACGGGACGATATCGGTTGTTGGCAGACCTTGAAGATAACGGAGGGGAAGTACTGCCGTCACAATTGGCAGAGCATCTGGGTGTAACACGTGCAACTGTTACCGGTCTGATCGACATCCTCGAGCGCGATGGCCTAGTCTCACGACGAGCGAGTGCAAAAGATGGCAGGCAAAAATCGGTCATGTTAACGGAGCTCGGGGCAAGCAAGCTGCGTGAAATGGCGCCTGAGCACTTTGCGAGATTGGAAGCGATGGTTGGAATGCTCAATACCCAGGAGCGCAGTGTGTTTCTCGACCTGCTGGGCCGTGTGACACAAGGTATCTCGGCACTGACAGAAGAATAGTAAGCAGTAAAGCGGGCTAGGTAGCTAGCCCATTTTCACTCTTATATAGTTAGGTTCCTAATTACTTATTCAGAACAAGGGAAAGGAGGTGAAAAACATGCATGATCCTGCAAAATCGGGAGGTGTTTATCCGATCAAGAGGGCAAGTCCCGAGCGGAAATTGTTTGCTTTATGGCGAGAGGTCATCATGGCTTATTTGTCTCCTGCGATCATGGCGAGCATTGGAGGTTGGATCACCGCTGACAAAGGGCTGCAAATAGGAGCATTGACCACGATTGGCGGAACGTCTGCATTGATTGCCGCACTGCTTGGACGATGGTTACAGAGCCAAGGTATACATAGACGCTGGGTTACCCACACGCCTCATTTGGCGCTGGTAGCGGTCATGGGGATGACAATGGCGGTGATCGGTCTGTTGGCAGCATGGCTAACAACGGAGTTACTCGTTATCGTTGCTCCCGGTGAATCGTTAGCTTGGCTAAGTCGTGTCTGGATCGACTTCCCGCTTTCAGCGATAATCGCCAGCACGTTAATCACATGGCGGTGGCGTAGTGCCATCAGCCATAACCGACAAAAATGGAATCAGTTACGGAGGAGAGATAGAAAATGATCGTAGTCATGGGAGCGACAGGAACCATAGGACGTGCACTTTTGAAACGATTAATAGAGCTTGGAGTCCCAACCCGGGCATTGAGCAGAACGCCGGAAAAACTTCAGATGCTAATAGGAGAGCAGGCAGCATCTAAGGTGGAAGTCGCAGCAGTGGAAGCTTCTGACCCTGAATCATTGCGCCGAGCGTTCGCAGGTGCGAATCAGCTCTTCCTTTCCCTTTCAAACAGTCCCAACCAGGTCGAGCTAGAAACAGAGATAATTCGCATAGCAGCTGAGGCTGGAATCCAACACATTGTGAAAATATCCAGTCCAGCCTACGACGAAAAGGCGCCAGTCGCCGTAGCGAGATGGCACCAGGAAATCGAGAGTGCTTTATCAGAATCGGGTATGAAAAGTACTGTGCTGCGACCGTATGCCTTTATGCAGAATCTGCTCCGTTTCGCACCGACAATTCAGGCGCAACATGTTTTCTTCGGCGCGATGGGCGAAACAGCCTGCAACTTTATCGATTGCCGGGATATCGCCGATGTTGCCGCAGAGGCATTGACCCATCCCGAAAAAGCAGGTCGTGTCTACACTCTGACGGGTTCTGAGGTTTTTAGCTATCCGGAAATTGCGAGCAAGCTGTCCGAGCTGCTCGACCGCCCGATCACGTACATCAACAAGGATAGCGAAGCACTCCGACGCGATCTGATGGAGTACGGAAACATGCCGGAGTGGCTCGCCAGTCATGTCGTTGAAATTCAAGCGATGTCAGTAACGATCCCGGAAAAGCCGACAGATGACGTATGGCGTGTCCTCGGCAGAGAACCTCGCCAGCTGGACGCTTTTCTGCAAGTACATAGTGAAAAGTTCCGTTAATCAACAGGATTATTTTCTAACAGCGAAATTTCTTGGGCTTTCAGCAGAGCCTGTGTGCGATTGGTGACACCGAGTTTGCCATATATCCGATGCAAATACACTTTGACGGTCCCAAGCGTATTCCCTAGCTCATCGGCGATCATCTTGTTGGATGCTCCTTCGGCCAGCATGGAAAGGATAATCATTTCTTTTCCGGTTAGCGGCTCGATCAAAGGAGCTTTTCTTTTCTCCATTTTCTTAGGGAAAAGGGATAGCAGCTGATTGACGTACGCAGCCGATACGGGCGGACCTGGCTGTTGGGATCGTTTTTTCAAGCGTAGCTGGTAATCGTGCAGGAGGTGAGACATCGCCGTACCTTCGTCCAGAAAGCTTCGGACGTAGCAGTTGTTTCCGCCAATCAAGAGTGCTTCGTGGAGGAAAGCCAGTGCTTCTTTTTTGTTGCCGCACTGCTGATGGGCGAGCGCTTGCAGAATGGCGATGTCTACTTGGCTGATCAATAGCTCCTCGCGAATACTGGATGGCTTTAGGATCGTTAAAATACGCAAGGCCTCCTGCTCCTGCTGCTGGGCGAGCAGCAAACGGACATAGGTCAAAGCCTCTAATTCTCTCTGAATGCTAGGCTGATTCAAAATGGAAGGGGGAAGCTTGGACAACTCCGTTTTTGCCAAAGCAATGTCCCCTTCCTGGATCGCGATGTGTGCGAGAAATGCTTGTAATGGGTTTAACCAATAAGAACCACCCCAGCTTGTGACCGTCTCCCGTGTCTCTGAAATGATTTTTCGTGCCGCAACAAAATTCCCCTCCACTAGCTTGTGCTTGGCGGATGTCAGCGCATAGGGGACGAGCAGGCCAGGTATTTGCTTTTGCAGTGCGACTAAACGAACTCGCTGAAGATGATCGAGGCTTTCTTCCAGCCTGTTTTCCTCATACAGCCCCTCCGCCAACGCCTGAATGGTGTACAGGTTGATCAAAGAATCCTTCCAGCCATGAGCTTCGAGTATGCTGGAAAAATGCTTGCCGACAGCCTCTGTTTGATCGGACAGCATCCCTTTTAACCCGAATCGCGTACGGCGAATAAACGGCTCAGTCGTGTTGTAATTAAAATGGTAAAACAACGGACTCTCTGGCAGCTCACCACTTAACTGTGAGGAACTGGCAATCCAGCTCTCAAAATCTCCGGTTGCAAACACTAGATTCGCTCGCACAAAAAACAGCCCGCTCAAAAACTGTTGATGCTCCGTCGAGTCTTCCAGGCTCGCAGCGCTTTGCTCCAATTGGGTGAGGGCAAGCTCTGCTCGATCCGTAAAACCGCAAGCAACCAAGAGGAACACATAGATCAGGCGAAAAAGTGGTGAGAAATGGTTTTCGTGATCAGGGATGCTGTCCAGCGTTCTGAGAAAGCTGGAAAACTCGCCGCGTTGGAGCAGTACCGGAATATGTTGCGCAAGGAAGCTTGCAGCCAGCGTATAATCGGTAGCGGCAATCGCATGATCGATCGCTTCGTCCATCATTCCACGCTCCGCATAGCTCTCACTGGCTAGCCGATGCAGCTTACGTGCTTCTCCGGGAGCCGACTGCTCCAATTGACTGCGCAAAAAATCGGCAAACAAGTGATGGTATCGATACCACGTCCCATAATCATCCAGCGGGATTAAAAAAATGTTTTGGCGGTGCAAGCGGGTCAGCATTTGTTGGCACTGGGGCAGGCTGGTCAGAGCTTGGCATACGTGAGCGTCCATTCTCGCCAGCACAGAGGTTTTGAGCAAGAAGCTGCGCTCCTCTTCCGGAAGTCGCATGATTACCTCATGAAACAAATACTCCGAAATATTGCGATGAGAGCCAGTAAATCCGGCAAAAAATTGATCGTGATTCTCCGTATTCACGAGTGAAATAGCTGCGAGCTGCAAGCCGGCGATCCAGCCCTCCGTACTTTTCACCAGCTGTTCAATTTGTGTTTCGGTCAGAGGTAAATCGTGAACCTGCCGGTAAAAGCTATCCGTCTCTTGATGACTGAAAAGAAATTGCCCTGCCTCAATGTGACATACTTCATGGCGTACGTTCCATTTGACTGTAGAAAAAGGCAACGTGTTGCGACTGGCGATGTACAGATGGACATGACTCGGGAGATATTCCAAAAAATAAGCCAAGCTGTTGTGAATCGTCTCATCCGAGATGACGTGATAGTCATCGAGAATGATAGCAAGTGGCCGTGTCGTAGCAGCGAGTTCATTGAGCAGAGAATCGATAAAGGTAAAGATCGAGGTATGACTGGTTGCCTTCATGGCTGGTTCCATTCGCTCGGAGAGTTCAGCGAAGCCAGATTCGGACAGCGTAAATACGATGTATCTCCAAAAGCGAATCAGGTCATTATCCATTTCATCGAGTGAGAGCCATACGGTGGAACCGCCGTACTGATGAGCCCATTGACTGAGCAAGGTCGTTTTTCCGTAACCGGCTGGGGCGTATAGTGTGGTTAGTCGGCATTGTAGACCAGCGTCCATTTTTTGCAGCAGTCGGCTCCTGTGAACGCTATTCGACCGAACGGCGGGCATTGCTGTTTTGGTTTTCAGCATAATGGAATGATGGAGCATGTTTATACCGTCCTATGTATTAGAATTTTATGTGTCCATTATACTTGTAATCGGCAAAAATCGACATTTGGAAAAATGAGGAATATTTTGACTTGAGGAGTAGGCCCCAAACCGCCATCTTTTGCATGCCCGTCACTTTTCGGCGAGAAATTTCCACGGAAGCCAGACATGCTTCAACAGGCTTCACATCCCGCCGCTTCTAGAATGGAAGCAAAAAAGAGAAGTGGGCGAAAGAGGCATGAAGATGAGACGATGGAAACACGCTGTAATGGTGGTAGCTACATGGATGCTCTGTGTTGCGATGGGAACGGAATCTTCTGGCGCCGTCGGGGCGAGCAGCGAAGGGGAGTTACAGGAGCAGGATTCCATTCAGGTAGCGTTTGTCGGGGATATGATTTTCGATAAGAGCGTCGGGAATCAGATCGGACGGTACGGCGTAGATTATCCGTTTCAAAAAACCGCCGATTTTCTCAAGCAGGCGGACCTGACGATTGGCAATCTGGAGACACCAGTCAGTACGCGGGGACGTCCGGAGAAAAAGGAATATACCTATCGTGCGAAGCCAGAGTCGTTGAAGGGGCTCGTGAACGCTGGCATCGACGTGGTCAACCTGGCGAATAATCACTCGCTGGATTTCGGAATGGACGCACTCGCTGACACGATGGAGCATCTGAAAAAGGCAAAGATCGGTTACGTGGGGGCAGGGAGAAACGAGGAAGAAGCATTCGCTCCCTACATCCAAACGATCAAGGGAAAACGCGTGGCAATCATCGGGATCAGCCGTGTCCTTCCAAATGAGCGTTGGTATGCGCGAAAAAACAAGCCAGGCCTTGCACATGCCTACTCGTATGAACCAATGCTGTCCTATGTGAAAAAGGCAGTGGCGGAGTCAGACATTACGATTGCGGTTATGCACTGGAATCAGGAATATAAGGATTACCCAGAACCATATGCGCGTGAGATGGCGAAAAAGCTGATCGACAGCGGTGTGGATGCCATTGTCGGGTCGCATAGCCATTCGATTATGGGCGTTGAGTTTTATAAAAAGGCGCCAATCTACTACAGTGTAGGGAATTTTGTGTTTACCACCTCGCGCAATCCGAAAGGTCGCGAAGCCATGATGGTCCAACTGACCTTTTCAAAAGACGGGAGCAAGAGCCGCGTAATCCCGGTGAAGCTCACGAACGGTCAGCCTGCTCCGATGGACGAGAAAAACAAACAGAGGATCATCGACAAGCTCAACCGTATTTCCTATGGGGCAAGTATATCCGAAAAAGGGGAGGTAACCGAGTCTAAGCCTCAATAGCGAGTCGCCGCATCATTTCTCTACGTGTGAAACTAGTGGTTATGCATATGGGAGAAATGGGCAGAATGGAGACGTATATTATCACGAAAAGGAGTGATTGTCAGTGCAAGCTATCACTACGTTTTTCATGTTCCACGGACAAGCGGAAGAAGCGATGAAGTTTTACACTTCTATTTTTGATCGCTCCGAAATCAAGCAGGTCATGCATCACGAGAATGGACAAGTCCTGCACGCTACTTTCACCTTAAAAGACCAGACCTTCATGTGTATCGACAATACGAACGGTGACTATCATGCTTTTACTCCGGGGATTTCGTTGTTTGTGGACTGCGATACGGAGGAAGAGGTTGACCGGGTTTTTGGACAGCTTTCCGCAGATGGACAAATACTCATGCCGCTTGGGCAATATCCGTTCAGTGAAAAATTCGGATGGGTTCAAGATCGTTTCGGATTATCCTGGCAGGTTCATTTACCGAAAAGATGATATTGAAAAGCCGGCACACCTCTTGGTACCGGCACTTTTTATGTTTATAAACGTTGCTGTAGTGGGGGGAAGAAGCGAATTTCCAGTCTACGCTTCGGCCTACGCCCAGCAAGGGGTATACACTGTCCGCTTCGGAAAAAATGGCGGGAGCGCTTCAAACCAGAAACCCATTTGTGGTTACTAAAGTTGCTGAAATGTTTAGTAATGTTGCTCAAATAACACTAATACCCCTGCAATCGTCTGTACAGGGGCAGGGCACTCAAATAACCGCGGAAATCATAGTGGCCACAAATCATGCGCCTTTGCTGTCTTCCAACCACGCCGCCGTACGAACTCCAACAACTTTTTGGGGTATGTACCTCGGATCATTGCACGCTTGGTGATGATTGGGTTGCTTACCTTGGTTTCCTGTTCCACGTCTTTCTGGAGGATCCGTTCGCTGTCTATGAACTCCCCAAAGTGCGTCCTCCTCTTGCCGATCCCAAACATATCGATCACCTCAACAACCAGTCTCGCCAAGTTGGCTATTGAGCGCGATCATTTTCGTAGGCACGCGAGGACAAAAAGAAATAGCCCCTGGCGCTTACGAGGTGCGCGGGGTATGAAAGGTGCAATCCAAGTCATAGAACGCGCTACAGGAGCGCAGACGGAGCTGAGAGCTCCTGAATTAGTGAAGCAGGCACTTTCTGGCAAAATTAAACGTGGAGATATCATTTAATCGACGACCGCCTGCAGAGGCGGTTTTTTGTTTGTACTACATACAAAGAAGCGCATAGACAATATTAAATGACTAAATGATTTAATCATTTAATGATTTAGTGAGATATCCGCGAAAAGGGGCTAAATTTGATAGCAGAAAGCAGAGTGGAGGAGCCTACTCGGAAGGTAAGGTCAGACAAGAAGACCGGCGTCTTGTCCAAACTTGATTCGTACTACCATGACAAACTGGTCAAGTAGGCTCTCCGCTGCGACATGACCAAAACAAAATTGGCTGAAAAACTGCTTATGCTTTGTTTGGACAGCAAGGATGTTATCAATTTTCTGCAAGAATCCTCGTCATAAAATCTCTCCAGTGATGGTGGACAATAAAAAGATGGAATACATGTATTTTGACTAGCAGTTCTTTTCCAACCACTTTCCAGCCTTCTTCATGGCGGCGGTGCATTTGGCACACAGGCCGCCTTTTTTATGTTTCCGATCACATCCAGGACAAACAACCACTTTGAATCCTTCCAGAACATTAGATATGTTAAGAGGTTTTCCTTTTTCGGCATACTTTATTCATTTTGACAAATATTACAATGTTGTGTATTGTTGATCTGGATATAGGAATATTTACCTATGATAAAATATTTGGAGGTGTACCTTTTGAGTGCGTTATTTGGCTTATTAGGATTTCTAGCTATGTTTGTTGGGATTATTTTATTAATTGTAAATGCCGTAAGAAAAAAACAACAATTGAAAGTCCCTTTGATCGTATTGATATCTGGTTTTGTATCATTCATTATTGGGGTCGCAATAGCTAGTCCAACAACATCCACATCCAGCAATGATTCCACTCAATCTTCCTCTTCCGTAGCCACCACATCCACTCCAGACCCAGTAAAACCGACAGAAGATGATGCAAAGAAGAAGACAGAGGAAGAAGCTAAAGCCAAAGCAGCAGAGGAAGAGCAAGCCAAGGCGGATGCTGAAGCTAAGAAGATGGCTGATGAAGAGGCTAAAAAACTCGCGGAAGAAGAAGTGAAAAGTAAAAATATTAACTACGCATCAGTCGCCATACCCGCCATTGCGGGAGGCGTAGTGATCAAAGACGAAACCAAACAGTTTGTTATTGCGAACTATAAACTGTTCCCAGCAGGGCCAGAAGCAGATGTTAAAGCCGCGCTTGCAAAAGTAGATAACAAGATCAAATACGGACACATGGCAAAAAATATAACTCCATACATAAACAAAATGGTGGCTGCTACTGGAACAGTCCTCAATGTTGAAGAGGTACCATCAGAAGGTGTAGGCACTGGAACAGTTTCTTTAGTTCACATGATAGATGACTCATTTAATTCGTACCGAATGTTTATCATGAAATCGACCGGAGACATTATAAAGGGAGATAACGTAAGAATTGTAGGGGTACCAGTTAGTACAGAAAGCTTTGACAATGTATCTGGAGGAACAACAAAATCTATTTTCCTCTTGGGTTCACACATAAACAAAATCCAATAAAGTAGGGAGCCATTACGGCTCCTTTTCTTTTTAGTTAAGTTGTATAGAATTGTCTGGAAACATTTGCTATGTTACAATTTCCTCGCACAATTGAATCGGCTCCTCAAGGGTGGTCGGCTCATCTCCCATGACAGAAACGGGGGAGTGAGGCCCGTGACAGTGTTCCAAGCATTGACGTTGATGATTTCTTTCGCGACGCTCGTTGTGTTGATCCTGTCGTTCCACAAAAAGAAATAGACCTCCCTTGAGTCCCAAACCAGGAGAGGTCTATTTCCACATAACCCTTGAGCCGACCCCATTGAGGGGGCGGCTATTATGCGCGACCGTAGGTGTTACAGCACCTATGGCTCTTTTTACTATATGCATCTATTCCCATTCTAGCACAGGTTGTCTTTCTGAATACATCATGAATCTGCAATTTAAGAATCAACAATTCCCCACATGTGGATAAATCTAAACGTAATTATGTGCTTTAAAAGCAAGATTTCACGCTTATGAGCGGGGCGGGCTCCAGAGGCGCGTCGATACATCATTGATCAAAGCGCAGTTCGGTCCACAGAAGGCGCTGCATTTTTTGCTGTCGGCTGTAGAGGCATTGACGCAAAAGTACGTCCGCGAAAACTACGAAGCCAACGACAAAGGCTTTGCACATGTCCAATCCTTTTTTGCGGAATTAGAATCGTACATGGATATAATGAAGGTAGGGCTGTATAAACAATCAGACAGTGGAGCATAAAGGGGAAAAAATAATGAATGAGAAATGGACACGCCTGGTACATAACATGAACCCGTCAGCCAAGCTCCTCCGTGCATGGGAGCTAAAAGGAGGGATTTCTGCACAGGTCACCGCGCTTGAAATGGAGACTCCTGACGGCAAGAAGAAAATAGTAGTCGTCCGCGAGCATGGTCAGGCTGACCTCAATCGAAATCCGCAGATCGCATCAGATGAATTCAAACTTTTGCAAATACTGAAGTCCGCTGACTTGCCGACTCCAACGCCCTATCATCTCGAAGCATCCAGCGAGATATTTCCCACACCGTGCCTTGTCATCGAATTCATAGAAGGCCAGACAGTCACCAAACCAGCCGACTTATCCAGCTATCTAAAGCAAGCAGCTGAGGTGCTGACTCGCATCCATTCGGTAGACGCTTCTAGGCTGGCGGGCATTTATTTGCCGAAACAAGAAGAAGCGATAACGGAAAAGCTATACAAAAGACCTGCGATCCTAGACAAATCATTGGATGAGGGACTCATTCGCGAAGTGCTGGAGTCCGTTTGGCCGCTACGTCAAGCGAATGCAGCATCGCTTTTGCATGGCGATTTCTGGCCGGGAAATACGATGTGGAGGGAAGAGAAGCTGGCTGCTGTCGTCGATTGGGAGGACGCTGCGACAGGCGACCCCTTGTCTGATCTCGGCAATGCCAGACTGGAGATTTTGTGGGCATTTGGAGTGGAGGCCATGAATGATTTTACCCTTTGCTATCAATCTGGCAGCAAGACACTTGATTACACCCAGCTTCCGTATTGGGATTTGGTTGCTGCACTGCGGCCAGCCTCGAATCTATCTGATTGGGGATTGGAAAAGAGTGTGGAGAAAACCATGCGCGAGCGACATTCTCTATTCGTGATGCAGGCATTTGAAAAACTAGGCATTCCGTATAAAAGACATGCCACTTATGAGAGCCTCGAATAATCGGGGCTTTTTTTGTTTGGAAAAAAATGTTGACCGTTCAGGTGTAGATACCTATAATCTAATTCATAGTAAACACGTAGGAATTATAAGTTATTATCTTTTGATCCGACCGGACCACCGGAGGAACGGTTTCACTGAGTGAGTGCATATGAAGGAGGATCACCATGAAAAAAAGGCTTTCGCAAATCATTTCAACTTTACTGCTAGGGACGCTCCTGGTTACAGGGTGCAACTCAGAAGGCAGCGCGCCAGCTACCTCGGCACAAACGGCAGCTCCGTCGGCAGATGCAACAGCACCTGCTGTCAGCAAGGTGCAAGACATAAAAGATGGCATCAATTTGGCTACGGATTTATCCAAGCTACCGGAAGCAGCAGCCAAAAGGACCGATACATTCATTGCGGGACTGACAGAGCCGGGCGGCGTGTTTAACCCGTTTTTTTACCACAACGGCTACGATGGCAACGTCACCTCAGCCATTTTCGAATCACTGGTGGATGTCGATGCGACAGGAAAGCCAGTACCCAAGCTCGCGGAAAAATGGGATGTATCACCTGACCAGCTTACGTATACGTTCCACCTGAGACCGAATCTGAAATTCAGCGATGGTTCACCGCTGACGGCAGAGGATGTAGCCTTTACACTGACGATTCTGCACGACAAAACGTACGACGGCGAAACGGATATTTTCGTAGCAAGTATCAAGGGTGGTCGTGAATACAAGGAAGGAAAAGCGAACACGATCGAAGGGATCAAGGTGATTGATCCACAGACGATTCAGATCACGACGGAAAAAGTGAACGCCAAATCTCTTGTCCTGTTAGGCGGGCAGGTGCTCTCCAAAGAGTACTACGGCAAGGAGTACAAACCAGGCAATTTGGAGTATCTCCGCACCTTACACGGCAAGCCATTAGGAGCTGGACCTTACAAATTCGAGGCGTACATTCCTGGTCAAGAAGTCCGCTATCTCGCAAACGAGCACTATTACAAGGGCAAGCCGCAGGTTGAGCACTTTATCTACAAGACGACAGAGGGCGACGCTCTACAGTTTATCCAGACAGGGGAAATGGATTACAACTCCTTTACCGTCAACTCGGATAACATCGAGCAGCTGCAAGAGCTGGGATATGTGAATATCAATCTGTACACATCCAGCGCTTATTCGTACATCAAGTTCAATCATTCCAAGCCATTTTTCAAAGACAAGCGCGTCCGCCAAGCCTTCATCTACGGACTGGATCGCCAAAAGATTCTGGATCTGACCTACCAAGGATACGCGCAAGTCGCCAATGTACCGATCAGCCCTGTTTCCTGGGCCTATACGGAGGATGTCAATCCGTACGCCTACAATCCGGAAAAGGCGAAGCAACTCCTGGATGAAGCGGGCTGGAAGCCTGGCGCGGATGGAATCCGTGAAAAAGACGGACAAAAGCTGATCGTGCATTACTACACGACAAAAGGAAAGCTGGGAGAAGTTCTGATCCCGATTGCCAAAGAAAACTACAAAGAGCTAGGCATCCAGTTTGAAGCAGAAATGATGGACTACAACGCCGTATTGGCACGGACGGAAAAAGGCGATCACGACCTCGCTTCGTTCTCAACCACGATGCTGATCGATCCAGATGACGGTGTTGACGCCTTCTCGACGAAAAAGGGCAAGAGCGGATTTACCGGAACGAATGGCTACTCCAATGCCAAAGTAGACGAATTGCTGGAAGCAGGTCTATCTACGCTGGACATCGAGAAGCGCAAAGCGATCTACAAAGACCTGTACAAAGAGCTGAGCGATGACCCACCGTACATCCTCCTCGGCTACCGCAAAATATTGTCTGCGCACAACGGCAAGCTCAAGGGCTTGGAGCCGAATCCGTTCACGGGCATTTCGACCAGCCTGCCTGGCATCAAAATCGAGTAACAAGTTCGAGTAACTGACTCACGAATGTTGTGCCCGGCCCTGGGGCTGGGCTTTCTTTTTTCCCCAAGCATGAAAGGAGGCCAACGATGACGTCCTACTTCCTGAAAAGGGTCTTTTACATGGCATTGACGCTCTTCGGCGCATCCATTTTGATTTTTTTCCTGTATGCCCTAACGCCCGGTGATTTCGTTGATACGAGTCCCAAGCTGACAGCCGAACGAAAGCTGGAGCTAAAAGCGATGTACGGGCTGGATAAGCCTGTCGTCGAACGGTATTTCATCTGGATGAAAAACGCGCTCCAAGGCGATTTTGGTTATTCCCTGCAATACCAACAGCCGGTGATGTCGCTGCTAAATGATTACATCTGGAATTCGTTTTTGCTGGCAATTACCTCCACCTTTTTTACATGGCTGATCGCGATCTCAATTGGAGTTCTGTCTGCTGCAAGGCAGCATTCCTGGTTCGATGCGCTCGTGACGATTGGTGTTTTTGCTGCGATGTCGCTGCCTGTCTTTTTCGTTGGGCTGCTGTTTATCAAGTTGTTTGCCGTCGATGCCAAGCTGTTTCCCGCAGGGGGCATGATGATGATCGGCAGCAAGGAAACAGGGCTCACCTATGCGTGGGACGTGGTTCAGCATATGTTTTTGCCTGTGACAGTGTTGACTTTGCTGAGCGTGGGGACGCTGACCCGCTATTTCCGCACGAACATGCTGGAGGTCATTCAACAAGACTTCGTGCGCACGGCCCGGGCAAAAGGGCTGAAGGAAAAAGTCGTCCTGCACAAGCACGCGCTGCGCAATGCGCTCCTTCCTGCCATTACACTGCTAGGCTTTGAGCTGCCAGCTCTGTTTGGTGGGGCGATCATCACGGAAAAAATCTTTAACTGGCCCGGTGTCGGACAGTTGTACATGCAGGCGTTTTCTGTACGGGACTACCCGCTCTTGATGGGCTTTACGATGTTCCTGGCGATTCTTACCGTCATCGGAAACTTATCTGCTGATTTGCTGTACAGAGTGGCCGACCCACGGGTTCGGTTGAAATAGGAGGGAATACGATGGCATCAACGGTAAGTGAAGTAGCGGAGGTGACGAGACCGGAGCAGGTAACGTTGCGTTCTTCCTTGTGGCACGAGGCGTTTTTGCGACTGAAAAAGAAGCGTCTGGCCATGGTTGGACTTGTGTTTTTACTCGTTATGGCAGTGGTATGCTTCATCGGTCCGTTTTTTTCTCCGTACGCATCCGGCAAGATTAATACGGCTATGATCAACAAGCCCCCAAGCTTTTCCCATTGGCTCGGGACGGACAGCTTGGGCAGAGACATTTTGACGCGATTGATGCAGGCTGGCCGAATCTCATTGACAGTCGGCATCGCTTCCATGGTGCTCTCCGTTTCCATTGGCGCCCTTCTCGGGGCACTGGCTGGCTTTTACCGCGGGTGGGTCGATCAAGTGATCATGCGCGTAGCAGATGTGCTCATGACCATTCCCGGTCTGCCGCTCTTGTTTATTATGGGCGCAGTCCTCTCCGAGTGGAAAATCCCGACCGACTACCGCATTTACATTGTCATGGTCATGCTGAGCCTGATCGGCTGGCCCGGCTTGGCACGAATGGTCCGCAGCCAGATGCTCACCCTGCGTGAAAGTGAATTCATGCAAGCAGCAGAAGTACTCGGTCTGCGCGACAGACGCAAGTTGTTCTTCCATTTGCTGCCCAATCTGACACCGCTCTTGATTGTCGTTGCCACCTTGAACGTCGGTGGTGCGATCCTGAGCGAATCCGTATTATCGTACTTCGGCCTCGGAGTCGTCCCGCCAACGCCGACATGGGGCAATATGATGGATGCGGCAAACACGTTGATCGATTTTCAGAAAAGACCGTGGCTGTGGGTTCCTCCGGGTATTGCTATTTTCGCTACTGTCATCTCGATTAATTTGTTAGGGGATGGATTGCGAGATGCTTTAGACCCGAAGCAGAAGCGTTAAGGGGTGTTTTTGTATGATTTATAACTTCTTGAACCTACTTTCAAGATAAAACTGAAGCAGCGCAGGGAGAAGTGATTTCCAGTCCAAGCGCCTCTGGAGCCCATCCCAGCTTCGGAAAAAATGGAGGGGAATTTCAGCTTCACTTATGGATTACTTCCTCGAAACTTCTACGTTTGAAGCGCTCCCGCCATTTTTTTCGAAGCGGACAGTGATACCCCCTTGCGGGCGTAGGCCGAAGCGTAGACTGGAAATCACTTCTCCCCTTCCACTCCAGCTACTTTTATAAAAAAAAGCAGGTGAGCCAAGCATGAATGCTTTAGTCGACATCAAAAATGTAAGCACCTACTTCAATTCCGAACAAGGCGTGGTCAAAGCAGTCGATGCCCTCGATCTGCGTATCCATGAAGGAGAGACCGTATGCATCGTAGGCGAATCAGGCTGCGGCAAAAGCGCGGCAGCCATGTCATTGATGGGACTAATCCCAGAGGCGGTAGGCAGTATCGTTTCGGGTGAGATATGGTTTGCAGGCCATGATCTGCGAAAAGTTAGCAAAGAAGAAATGCGCAAGCTCCGCGGCAATGAGCTGGCCATGATTTTTCAAGAGCCGATGTCGTCCCTCAATCCCGTACTGACCATCGGTGTGCAAATCATGGAACCGATCATGGAGCATCAGGGCTTAAGCAAAAAAGCAGCTCAAGCGCGAGCCATTGAGCTGATCGAGCTAGTCGGAATCCCACGGGCAAAAGAAATCGCAAAATCATACCCCCATGAATTGAGCGGAGGCATGCTGCAACGCATAATGATTGCGATTGCAATATCCTGCAATCCGCGCCTATTGATCGCCGATGAGCCGACGACTGCTTTGGATGTGACCATTCAGGCACAAATTCTCGATCTACTTCGCAAAATCAAGGAGGAAGCCAAAACTGCGATTCTATTTATCACGCATGATCTGGGTGTTGTTGCGGAAATGGCCGATCAAGTGGTCGTGATGTACGCAGGGAAAGTGGTAGAGGTGTCTTCTGTCGTCGAGTTGTTTGAGGAGCCGAAGCATCCGTATACACAAGGATTGCTTCGCTCCAAGCCTGTGTTGAATCAACGCAGAGCCAAGCTATATTCCATCCCTGGTCAAGTACCGAATCCGACGACACTTGGTGAAGCCTGCTATTTTCTTGACCGATGCGATCAGTGCTTGGCCATTTGCCGGGTGAAGCAGCCGCCTTTGCGTGATGGGGGAGACGGTAGAAAGGTCGCGTGCTGGCTGTATGAGGAGGAGATCGCCCGTGGAAAATAATTTGCTGGAAGTGCGCCGATTGAAAAAATATTACCCGATTACCGGAGGGTTTTTAGGCAGGACGATCGGCCATGTGAAAGCGGTGGATGACGTCAGCTTTTCTATTCAAAAAGGGGAGACGTTCGGGCTGGTCGGTGAATCCGGCAGCGGGAAAAGTACGACAGGTCGCACCATCCTTCGCCTCTTGGAAAAGACAGAGGGAGAAGTCCGCTTCCAGGGTATCGACGTGCACGCTTTAAATCGCCAAGAGCTCCGAGCATTGCGTCCACGGATGCAATATATTTTTCAAGACCCGTACAGCTCGCTGAATCCGCGCGTCCGAATCGGAGAAGCACTGGGTGAAGCGCTGCTTGACCACGGGCTGCTTCCACAAGCGGAGGTCAGGGAAAGGGTCTTAGAGGTCATGGATTTATGTGGATTGGCGCCCTATCATGTTGATCGGTATCCGCATGAGTTCTCGGGAGGTCAGCGTCAACGGATCGGTATCGCACGGGCCATTATGATGAATCCTGATTTTATCGTCGCGGATGAGCCAGTATCTGCTCTGGATGTGTCGATCCAAGCTCAAATCATCAATTTGTTTGCAGAGTTGCAGGAGCAAAGGAAGCTGACGTACTTATTTATTTCCCATGATTTGAGCGTCGTGGAGCATCTGTGCACGAGGATCGGGGTCATGTATTTGGGATCATTGCTGGAGCTGGCATCTCGTGATGAGTTGTTTTTGGAGCCGCTCCATCCGTATACCAAAGCATTGCTCTCCTCTGTGCCGCTCCCGATCCCAAAGTACAAGCGCGAACGTATCGTCCTGCAGGGAGACATGCCAAGTCCGGCGAATCCTCCGGCAGGATGCAAATTCCACACGCGCTGCCCGTATTCGAAAGACATTTGCCGACAGGAAATTCCTGCTTTTCGTGAGGTTAGCACGGACCGATTTGTCGCCTGCCATTTGGTGTAACGGGAATGGACTGGGGAACGAGGAACAGCAATGGGCATTGACCGACAGCAAAATTGTATGGTAATATTTTCATATCATAGTAAATGCATCGGTTTTTAAATAATTAGCTGATCGGTCGACCGAAAGCTCCCGCGAGGACAAAGACAACCAAGCTGTCTAGTTGCGCAGGGAGCTTTTCGTCAATCGAAGGAAAATGAGGTGAGAAAAGCCTCTTGATGCCTAAACTGTTTGACATTGACAGCAGTCGGGATCAAGGGGTATTATCAGACTATAAAACATACTAAGTAGGTAGGAATAATGTGTATTGATTTTGACAAAAGAGGAAGGTGATCCCCGTGGCAAAGAATGAGATTTCCCTAGATGATCTCTTGTTTGAGAAAATCGCACGCGCACTGGACGGTCTGGAATACGGCTCCATACATATTGTGGTTCACGATTCACAGGTCGTTCAGATTGAGCGAACGGAAAAATACAGACTCCCGGTGGAAAAGCCTGAGGCAAAGATTTCGCAAGCGCGGAACGGGAAATAGAAGAAAAAGCATGGGAAAAAGAGAGGAGGAAGGACTATGGCAGGCGTTCTTGTGGTTGGAGGAGATCGGGTAGCAGAAATCGAGAGCTTGTTGCAGAACAAAGGGTTCCAGAATGTCTATCACGTATCAGGTCGCAAAAAATCCGATGTGAAGGCGACGATTCCTTCTGATACGGAGCTTGTTCTTGTCTTTATTAACTTCGTGAGTCACAGCTTGAGTAAAAATATAAAGAAGCTGGCGAAGCAAAAGCATGTCCCGATCGTTTTTTGCCGGCGGTCATGTGATGCGGTAGCCATTTATGAACCAGCGATAAGCTAGAGAGGACAGCCCCCATATGCGCGAATGAATAGAAGTATTCAACGATGAATACTTCTTTTTTGCGTGACAGAGACTATTGGTAGAAACTTGTCGGACCGACTCCGGTAAAAGTATTCAGCAGGGAATAAAAACAACAAAAGAACAACCGAAAACACGAATGGCATAGAATTTGCAGAATATTTATTCAATAATCAGATATCCGACTCAAACAAGGGGGTACAGCATGAAAAGACCAGTTGTCATGACGAGTCTCTTCGTTTTGCTTACAGGACTATTTGCAGGCTGTAGCAGCGGCAATACGCCGACTCAAACCACACCAGACAAGCAGCAGCAAACAACGCCAGCACAGCAGGCAAATGTGCAGGCTGCGGCAGAGCAGACGTTGCACATGAATGCTGCCGAGCCTGAAACGCTTGATTCAGGCATGTCGAACGATGTGATTTCTGGTGCCTTCATCCGTTCGCTATACGACGGGCTCGTTCGATTGGACAAGGATGGCAAGCCAGTCCATTCCGTTGCATCCGACATTCAAGTATCGGCGGACAAAAAGGTGTACACCTTTACTTTACGCGACAGCAAATGGAGCAATGGTGATCCGGTTACGGCTCAAGATTTCGCCTTCGGCTGGATGCGCGTGCTCAATCCGAAGACAGCTAGCGGCTCCGCCTACAAGTATTATCCGATCAAAAATGCCCGCGCCTTTTACGAAGGAAAGGCGAAAGCTGAGGATGTCGGCATCAAGGTCGTCAATGACAAGACACTGCAAGTCACCTTGGAAAACCCTACCCCTTACTTCCTGACACTTGCGACCTTCTACTATCCGGTTAATCAAAAGGTGGTTGAAGCCAATCCCGATTGGGCGAAAAAGCCCGAATCCATCGTGACCAATGGGCCGTTCAAACTGGTGAACTGGCAGCATAAAAACAAAATTGAGCTGGCGAAAAACGAGCACTATTGGGACAAAGACGTCGTGAAGTTTAACGAAATCGAGTTTTCCATGATCGAAGATACGAATACCGAGCTGGAGCTGTTCAATAGCGGCGAGCTGGATTGGGCAGGCGGCCCGATTAGTGGACTACCTGCGGATGCCATTGGACCGTTGCGCGACGAAGGCAAGCTGCAAACCATGAGACGTGCGACCAACTACTATCTCTTGTTCCAGACACAGAAGCCGCCATTTACGAATAGCAAAATCCGCAAAGCGTTTGCCTACGCGATCAACCGTAGTGACATTGCTGAAAACATTGGTCAGGCTGGACAGACTCCCTTGATGGGCTTCGTCCCACTTTCCGCTTCTCTAAAGCCGGAAGGATATTTCAAGGATAACGATGTGGAGACGGCGAAACAGTTATTGGCAGAGGGAATGAAGGAGATGGGTATCACTAAGCTGCCCGAAATCACCTACCTTTACAATACCTCCGACCTCAACAAGAAGATTGCCGAAGCGTTGCAGGCGCAATGGAAGCAAGCTCTCGGTGTGGACGTCAAGCTGATTAACAAAGAATTGAAGGTCATGTTTGACGACCAGGAGCAAGGGAAGTACATGATTTCCCGAACAGGCTGGACGGGAGATTACAACGACTCCGTCAACTTCCTGGAGCTGATGATGGAGAAGTACAGCTCCAATAATTCTACCTTCTGGTTTAGTGAGAAGTACGTGGAACTGGTGAAAAAGGCGTACGCCGAACCAGATGAGGCCAAACGCAATCAGTATCTGATCGAAGCGGAGAGCATCCTGATGGAAGAAATGCCGGTCACAGGTGTGTACTCGAGTGTCAATTCCTGGGTACAAAATGAAAAAGTAAAAGGCATCACAGTCGACCCATTGGGCTACATCGACTTCAAGTGGGGATACAAAGAACAATAGCGCTAAAAAGAAATGGCCGATACGAAAAATCCATGTGTGGGCCGTTTCGCGAGCGATGGGGGAGGAATTTTCATGACATGGCAGCAAGCAGTAGAAAACGTGTTAAAGGAAGCACCCGGTATTTTTGGAATCGCAGCTATGCATTTGGAAACAGGAGAGACGGCAGGGCATCTGGATGAAGAGCTGTTTCAGCTGGCGAGTGCATTCAAAATTCCGATCATGGTCACCATGATGCGCGAGGTGGAAGCAGGACGAATCCGTCTCGACCAGCGTGTGACACTGAAATGGGAGGATCGCGTGCCGGGGTCAGGCATTTTGCAAGAGCTGGATGCCGGAGCAGCCTTAACGGTCAAAGACTTGGCGACACTAATGACGATTGTCAGCGATAACTATGCGACGGACCAAATCCTCGAGCTGATCGGCGGCATCGACAAGGTGAATGAGCACATGCATGAGCTGGGTCTTTCGCAGATTCATTTGCGGCATAATTGCTGGGAGCTCCTCAACCACTGTGTAGGTATGAATGAGCCTGCACCTTCGCAGGCGGGGTTCGATGAGTTCATGCGACGGGAGGAGTCAGGCAATTATGAATTGCTCCACGATGTATCGATGCCTACCCGTGACAATAACGTTGCGACACCAGCCGAGCTGAACCGCCTGCTTATTATGATTGCGCGAAAAGAAATTCTCACGGAATCCTCCTGCGAGCTGATGCTAGACATCATGCGACGTCAGCATTACAACAGCCGTCTACCGTACTTGTTGCCAGAAGGAACAAAGGTCGCACATAAGACAGGGACCGTCAATGCAGTCGTCAATGATGCTGGCATCATTTATTTGCCCGAAGAAAAAGGGATGATTGCGATCACTGCCTTATCACGCGATGTGACTGACACAGAAGCCGCAGAGCTTACCATCGCCCGTGTTGCAAAAGCCATTTATGAGCAAGCGATAAGTGTACGCACAGCAGATTGAGTTACCATCAAGCGAAACAGATAAACAAGGGTAGGAATCCGATGGGTTCCTATCCTTTTTCATTTCAATCGGGCAGCCGCTTTGTCTTTGTTTTGCTTTCTATACCCGATACAAGCCATAATAGAGACAATACATACAGGATGTGATTACGCTTGCAGATCATTGTTTTTGACCTTGAAACGACACTGACTTATCAGAGAGACAAGATTCCGGAAATTATTGAGATCGGAGCGGCAAAAGTCGTACCCGGAAAAAATGGCGTGGAGGTCGATACATTTCAGCGCTATACCTTTCCAGCCATTGAGCGCCGAATCTCAGAGAGAACGCGTAAGTTCATCGGTCTCGATAAAGAGAACATGCCAACCTTTATCCCGTTTCGCCAGGCATTCGCAGAATTTCTGAAGTGGATTGGCAACGATTCTGAATACTACCTGTGCACATGGGGGCAAGACGACAAGCGGCTGATGATCGAGCATTGTGCGCGGTTCGGTTTGGACTTCAACTGGATGCGCAATTACAATGACATCCAGCCGCCAATTAGCCTGCTTTTGGCTGATCGCAAACAGATGAGTCTGAAAGAAGCGATCGACACGGCAGGAATCATCCAGGAGGGCAGGCTGCACTCGGCCTTGGTCGATGCTATCCACACAGCTCATTTGCTGATCAAATATAACAAGACCGTACACTTGAAAGAAAACACGCCAGAAGAGAACTACAATTTGTCGAGCTCGTTGTACATTACGTGCCGGTCTTGCAAAAAAAGCAAATACTACACGGCTTTCGGGCGAAAAAGCAGAAGGTGCGAGGCTTGCCTGCAACATCGCAAGAAGTTGGAAAAAGCCGCAGAAGCAGCAACCGTCCAACAGAGCTAGCGGGAGAGAGAGAGGAGGAGTGCGTAGATGATACGACAAGCACAATCCAATGACAAAGAGACAATCGTGACGATGATTGGCGAGGGTATGTTTTGGAGGACCGAAGAGATTGTTGATATCGTGGAAAAAGCTACGGTTTACATCTGGGAGGAAAACGATCAAATCATCGGCTGTGGCACATATGATTTGAACTCCTCTGGAGAAGACGGGACAGCAGAAATATATGTCTATACACGACCAGACCATCGAAAGCGAGGAATCGGCTCCCGGCTGTTCGATCAGCTGTGGCTGGAACTGCAACAGCACGCAGAGAAGCCGAGGGCAGTCATGGCTACCTATCGGGTAGATCACGGGCAGGGTGCTGATTTTTTTGCCAAGAGAGGCTTTGCTTCTATCTGGGGACATCATCTCATGAAATACACGGGAGAGATCGGACCTGCACCGACACTCGACGTACGAAAATTCACCGAGTCCGATATGGATATGTACATCCAATCGCAGAGTGACGCTTACTATGAGGTGCGCAAAGGCATCGATCTTCAGCCATACCGTTTGGCCGATTATCCTGAGAAAACGATGAACGCATGGAAAAGCTGGCTGCTGGGTGAGATGAGGGAGGACATTTATTTGTTCGAGCATGAGGGAGTATTCGTAGGCTCCTTGATCATCACAGGACATGGCGAAGTCTACGATGTATTCGTAGATCCCGTGCATCAAGGCAAAGGCTACGGCAAAGAGCTTGTCCGCTTTTTTGTGAACCAGACGCTGGAAAAGGGCTTGCAGCCGTATCTCGTCACAGGTACTCACAACGAACCCGCGATAGCGTTGTACGAACGGACAGGCTTCCAGACGTTTCAGACGACCACGACAGCGAAGAGAGACTTCGCATGATCACTCATAAAAAAATGCCGCAGGGATTAGACCCAAGCGGCATTTTTCGTTCTGACCGATAATAACTATACTCCGAGCAGGAGCAGGATAATAGACGTCAGACTAAAGCAAACACTGATCAAGCACAGGAAGGTGACGACTTGTTTTGGATTGAGTCCAGAACGCAGCAGGCGATAATGAACCTGACTGGCATCTGCTTGGTAGATTGGCTTTCCTTGCAGGAAGCGCTTGGTCACCACAAACAGATTATCAAAAATCGGCACACCAAGTGCTAAAATCGGAATGAACAAGGAGAGAACAGTTGCCTGCTTAAAAGCACCATCCAACGCGATAACCGCCAAGATAAAGCCGAGGAAGGTCGCGCCTGCATCTCCCATGAAAATTTTGGCCGGCGGCTTGTTGTACCGCAGATAAGCCAGGGCAACACCGATCAGACTGATGGCCATAATCGCAGATGTGCTTTGTCCTTTTACCAAAGCGACTACGAAGAGAGTGCCTGCGGAGATCGCAGAAAGCCCTCCAGCCAAGCCGTCCATGCCATCCGAAAAATTGATGACCGTCGTTACTCCGAAAATCCACAGGATGGTCAGGATGAACTGCAACCATTGCGGGAGCAGTATGTATTCGCCACTCAATGGATTGTAAAAGCCGGAAAAAGTAATACCCGACAAGTAGACAATCACGGCGGCTGATATTTGGACGATCAGCTTGGGCAGGGCGGAAAAATCTTTGCCTTGCGTTTTGTACCAGTCATCAATGGTACCGATAATCAGCAGCAGTAGTGAGCCTGACAGAACAGCAATCGTTTGCCCAGTCGATTCTTTCGAGAAGAGCAAGAACGATGCAGCAAAGCCGACAAAAATAGCGTAGCTGGCGGTCAATGGGATAGGCTCCCGGTGAATTTTTCTTTCCACGTCTTTACGTGGCTTGTCCACAAAATCAAGGCGAAATGCCAATTTAGCCAGAGGCGGAATCAGCACCATAACGATACAAAACGACAGTAAAAACGAAAGAGCGTACGTTATCGTGACCATCTCCTACAGGTAGTGAGCTTTCTATATGCAAAGATACCCGCATACCGTGTTGTTTGACAAGTCTATTATAGGAAGGATTCCAAATTTTGTCGACTCTTGTAATCCCGTGAGGTTGAGGTACCAAAAAAAGTTGGTACTTATCTCCAGCAGAACGGGTCCCTATAATCCTTCATAGGAGGGATCCAGATGGAATACATGGCATTATGGTTTATTTTGGGAATCGTTTTTTCCATAACACTCGCCGCGAAACAGATCAAGCCTTGGCTGAAATTCGTTATATTCGGTTATTATCTCGTGCTATCTTACCTATTTATCTCTCGTAAAGAAGAGATATATAGTGAATATCATCGGGTGCCCGTGCCAGAGAAGTTCTGGGAAACCAACTCGGATTGGGTGGGACTCATGCTCGGCTTTTATTTTGTCCCATTTCTTCTCATCCTGCTGTTCATCTACTTTTGGCTGTTTCGAAATGCCAACGGTGTGAAGAAACGGTTTCTCATTTCTCTTACCATTGTACCCGCAGCGATTATCTATCTATGCTTGCTGTTTGTTTTCAGTATGTACGGATATCGACCTTAATAAAGGGATGTCAGATTATTCGTAGCCTGCATGATACCGTATTCTACTTTAAAACATTGGAATAGTTGAACAAGCTACAAGCGGGCGGTTAACAGGCGTCCGTTTTTCTGTTTTAATAGTAGGAAAAACTGAGGAACAGACCGTCAGGATTTTGACCTGACGGATTTTTTTGATAAAAAAATACTGATTATTCAAACAAGTAAAAAGGAGCCATCATGAAAAGGAAAATCTCGATGCTTTTTTTGCACGGAACGCTACGAGCGAAGATACTCACGCTTTTTCTCTGTTTGATCGCAATCCCGTTAAGTTTGCAGGGAATCATCACGTACAATAAGTTTTCGGCTTCAACGGAAATAAGGACGGCTGAATACACGAGGCAGATTGTGGGTCAGATCAATCGCAACCTGGAGCGCAACATACGGGAGATGAAGCGTTTATCACTCATGCCGCTCTACGATCCAGAAGTCCTGTCCATTTTAAAAGAAATTCAGACAAATACGTCGGCTACTTCTTTTCTCTCCATGGAAAAAAGGGAGAAGATGACGCTGTATATCTCCAGTCTTTCCTATAGCCGACCGGAAGTGAAAGGCATCCAAATCATTGCGGGGAATGGCATGATTTTTTCCAATCTGGATCCTTCCGTCATGAAGAGCAAGGGAGATATGGCAGAAGAGGGATGGTATTCGCGCGTGATCAAGGAACAGGGGGGAGCTGTCATTATTCCACAGCATCGGCCCAGCTATTATTTGGATGCTTCAGGTGAGCACTATGTGTCAGTGGCTCGGTTATTGCGTGAGCCGTATACGAAAGTACCGCTAGGAATCATGAAAATCGATATGAAAATGGACATGTTTGACCAGATACTATCCGATATGCCTTTTACCAAGGATGGGAGCTTGATCATCGTCAACGAGGGAAACGAGCTATTTTATGAAAAGAGGGAGAGTGAGGGTTCGCCGGGCTATCGTACATTGCTGCAAGAAACGGACGGGATCAATCGTGGGGATGCGAATCAAATGATGATTCAGGGACAGCGATATCTCTTCGTGGATCATCAATCGAGAGAGACGGGGCTTGTAGTGATTAGTCTCATACCACTCGATATCCTGCTCGCAGAATCCAATAGCTTGCGCAGTTTTACGATGCTGATTGCGGCGATGTTTTTACTCGTCGCTGGCGGACTCGCGATTTATTTTTCCTATTCGCTCAGCAAGCCACTCGTCCAATTGAAAGAAAAGATGCTGCAAGTAAAGCGAGGAAACTTCCATGAACGTGTTCCTGTCGATTCCCAAGACGAGATCGGGAAGCTGAGCGAGCAATTTAATCAGATGGTCGAAGAAATCAACCGCCTTGTCAATGAGGTGTATCTCAGCAGCTTGCGTGAGCGGGAGGCGGAGCTGGCAGCCTTGCAGAGCCAGATCAATCCGCATTTTATTTACAACACACTCGAATCGATCAATATGATGGCGATCCGCTCGGGTAATTACGATGTGTCCGACATGGTTTCCTCGCTCGGAAAACTCATGCGCTATACGGTCGCTCAAGAGGATGGCCACGTTCCGCTGACGCAAGAGTTGATGTCGTTAGAATCCTACGTTCGTATTCAAAGGATTCGCCTCGGAGAGCGCCTTCAGGTGTATATGGACGTGGAAGAGAGCTTGTCGGATCAGCGTATTCCGAAGCTGCTGCTACAGCCATTACTTGAAAACGCAATTGCACACGGGATTGAGCATCAGGAACAGGGAGGGACGATATGGCTCACGGGGCTTTGTCAGGAGGGTGTCATGCAAATCAGCGTAAGGGATAATGGCAAGGGAATGTCTGAGCAAACTTTGAGTCGTCTGCTCGCAAGTCTGCGTACGCCGGTGCAGCAGTATGAGATGACAGAAAACGCACATAATGGGACAGCATTGCGAAACATTTCCCATCGGCTGACCTTATTGTTCGGGGATGAGTACGGGCTGGCGATTGTGAGCAGACCGGATCAAGGTACGGAAATTACGATGAAGATTCCACTTGATTTTCAGAAGGGAGAATCCCGCCATGTACAAAGTACTGCTGGTAGAAGATGAACGAATGATTCGGGAAGGCTTGAGGGCGTTAATTGAAAAAGGAACATCTGGTTTTGCCGTCATGGCAGAAGCGGAAAATGGAAAAGAAGCCCTGCATTATCTGCGTACGGAAATGCCGGATTTGATTGTGACAGATATCCGCATGCGGGAGGTCGACGGCTTGGCGCTGATCGGGAAAATTCGGGAGATGTACGAGGAACTGCCTATCGTGATTATTAGTGGCTATGGTGATTTTCATTACGCACAGAAAGCATTGAAATACAAAGTCTTCGACTATCTTTTGAAGCCCATTGATCGATTAGAGCTGGTGAGCACGCTCGCAAAAATAAGGCAGGTGCTGGATCGCAAAAAGAAAATCCGGGAAGAAGAAATCAGTGTCGAGGGCAACTATAGAAAAGAAAGACAAATTATTCGCAAGGTAAAAGTATTCATTCACGATCATTTGGACGGTGATCTGAGGCTCCAGACGCTGGCGGAGTCTGTTCATTTGAATCCGATCTATTTGAGTCAATTGTTTAAGACTGAGACGGGGGAAAATGTCTCTGACTACATCACGCAGGTGAGGATGAACCGCGCCAAGCAGCTTTTACATGAGACGAGCCTGAAGGTGTATGATATCGCCCGCTTAGTCGGGTATCAGAGCGCGAAGCATTTCATGCTGGTATTTAAAAAGGAAGTCGGGATGACACCCGGGAGCTACCGCGATCTCATAGGCAGTAAAGATCTTTAAATCTCATACCAAATCTAAATCCTGCATGATTTATCTTACTATTCACTCAATTTTATACTGATGACAGGGAAAACAGATAAGGAGGTACGCCATGAAAAAGGCAATCCTGTTGGCATTATCTACTGCTTTGACAGCGTTTACATTTGGTTGCAGCAACACCGCGACGACTCCCGGTGATTCCGCAGCGGGCAAGAAAGAAGCAGTCGAGCTTACGCTTTTGACATGGGGCAACCAAGCCCACCTGGACTTGTATACAAAGCTCTCTGAAAAATTTACGCAACAAAACCCGACGATCAAGGTGAAGCTGGAATCAGTGCCGTTCCCAGATTATCAGCAAAAGGTGACCGTGCTGGCTGCTGGTCAGGAGCTGCCTGACATCGGTTGGGTGTCTGAGCGAATGGTGCCGCAGTTTATGGAGAATGGGATATTGGAAGATGTCTCGGATATAAAGAACGATGCTGCATTTAAGCTGGACGACTTTATTCCGTCGACGCTTGAGCTGTTCCAAAAGGACGACAAATTGTACGGACTGCCGTTTTCTACCCCGCCTACTGTGATGTTCTACAACAAAGACTTGTTTGACAAGGCAGGCTTGAAATCGCCGAACGACCTAGCGAAGGAAGGAAAATGGACGTGGGAGGAATTCGAAAAGTCGGCGCAAGCGATCTCGAGTGGAAGCGGGGCGAGCAAGATTTACGGGGTCAACTTTTTCCGTGATTGGAAAACGTGGATCATCTTGTCTTCCTATTCATGGTCAAATGGCAGCGGCCCGTTCAACAAAGAAATGAATCAGTTTACGTGGAATGACCAATACGGGGTGGAGACACTCAGCATGCTCCAACGGATGATGTTTACAGATGGGTCGCATCCGAAGGCGGGAGAGCAGGTCAGCTTTGAATCAGGCAAAATTGGCATGTTCTTTGATGTATACAGCTACGTTTCGAAAGCACGGACGATCAAGGACTTCAAGTGGGACATTGCTCCGATGCCAGCGGGTTCACAAGGCTCGGCACCGATGCTCGGTCAGGCAGGGTATTCGATTTTCAAAGGAACGAAGCACTTGGAGGAGACGAAGCTGTTCCTCAAGTTCCTCGCAAGTGAGCAGGGTGTCCAGGAAACCTCGACTTACTTTGTACCGCCACGCTTGTCTGTGCTGAATTCTGATCCGTTTTTGAATGTACCAGGCAATCCTGACCCTGCACACATCAAGCAGGCCGTTATCGATGAAATGCCTAAGGCACACCTACAACCTGGCCATGTGGACTGGCAAAAAATCGACACGACGATACTGGCTGGTTTTGATCAATTATTCGGTCAAACGGCAGAGCCTGCACAGATCGTGAAGTCGCTGGAAGAGAAAGTCAATCCGATCATGAAAAAGTAAGCTCGACACAACGGTCTGGGATACAGGCCGTTGTGACTTGAGAAGGAGGTTACGATGAATCGATTTCGACAGGCACTGGAAGAGAAGCCGTTTCTGCTCATGGTCAGTCTCCCGCAAAACGATGAGACCTTGGCCAGAGCAGCGATGGAGGAAGGCGCAGATGGCTTGAAGATGCACATCAATGTGTACCATCGTGCCAGTGGCAACCGGTTCGGTCCTCTGGCTGAATATACGGACTTTCTCCAAACGATACGCAGCCAGTTCGCAGGGCCGATTGGCATTGTTCCGGGCGGGTCAATGGAGGAGCTCAATCCCGAGGAAATCAAGCAGTTCGATTTGCTGGGAATCGATTTCATATCCATCTATGGTCATCATTTGCCTGCGTCCCTTTTGAAAATCGAAGGGGTGGCGAGTACGTTTGCCATCGATGATCAGTTTGATTTGTCCCGATTGGAAGCCGTAAAGCATTATTCCATGACCGCGTTGGAGGCGTCGATTATTCCGGGGAGTGAGTATGGCACGAGGCTTACGTTTGCCGACCTACTCACCTATCGCAACATTGTAGAAAAGGCAGGCATACCCATCATCGTCCCGACACAGCGAAAAATTGTGGCGGAAGATATAGAGGCTCTGCGGGATACGGGAGTCCGTGTCTTGTTAGCTGGAGCGATGGCGATCGGGAGGACCGAGGATGAAATGCGCCGTTCTATCCATGCATTGCGGAACGCGATAGACAACTAAGGAGGGATCGTATGGAGAGCAAGTTGAATGTCCCGCTCTCTCCTGACAAGAGAACAAGTGGCATAAGGAAAAAATCCTTCAACCAGGAAGCGAATCTGACAGGATGGCTGTTTGTTAGCCCGATGGTCATCGGGTTTGTGGTGCTGTTGCTTGGCCCGCTTTTGCTCGCGCTGTACATGAGCTTTACGGATTGGCCATTACTGGGGGAAGCCGAATTTATTGGGCTGGAAAATTACAGAGCGATCTTTCAGGATGCCGAATTTTGGACGGTCGTGGGCAATACATTTGCGTTCTCGGCTGGACTGGTCCCCTTAAACATCGTGTTGGCGTTGGGGTTGGCTTTACTGCTCGTGCGCAAGCTGCCGGGGATCGGGATTTTCCGCACGGCCATTTTTGTGCCAGTCATGACATCGCTGATCGTATGGGCGATTGTGTGGAAGTATTTGTTTGCGACAGACACAGGGTTTATCAATCAGATCTTGCAGATGTTTGGGATTACAGGCCCCTCATGGCTGTACAACCCAAAGCTGGCGATGCCAGTGGTGATCGTGACGAGTGTCCTGAAAAATGTAGGCTTGAACATGGTACTGTTCATCGCTGCCTTACAGCAGGTTCCTGTTCACTTATACGAGGCGGCACGCATTGATGGAGCCAGTCGGACGCGTCAATTGTTTCAGATTACAATCCCGATGATTAGTCCTACAGTTTTTTTAACCACGTTATTGACGATTATCGGCTCGCTCAAGGTGTTTGGGCAGATTTACGTCATGACCCAGGGTGGTCCGGATAACAGTACAAAGGTGCTCGTCTATTACATATGGGAGCGTGCTTTCAAAAACTTTGAATTTGGCTATGCGTCTGCACTTGCTTTTGTGCTGTTCTTTATCATTTTAGTGTTTACGCTCTTGCAGTGGCAGTTTAGAAAAAGGTGGGTGTTCCATGAAGAGTAATCGACACGGATTACAAGCGGGCAAGTTATTGGGGATCGGCGGTCACTATGTCGCGTTAGGGGCGATCTCCCTACTGATGCTGGTGCCTTTTTTGTGGATGCTTTCTACATCGTTAAAAGAGCCGGCCCAAATATTCGTCTTTCCGCCAGAATTTATCCCTTCATCGATCCGCTTGGAGAATTATACGGAGGTTTTGGCGAATACGCCGTTTCATTTGTTCTATTGGAACAGCCTGTACATTGCGATTCTGGTCACCGTTGGAACGGTTTTATTTGCCTCGATTGCGGGCTATGCGTTTGCCCGAATCCCGTTTCGCGGACGCAATATCGTCTTTCTGGTGCTACTGTCGACGATGATGATCCCGCATGAAGTGACGTCGATTCCGATGTTTTTGTTTATGCGCATGCTAGGGTTTATCAATACACATGTGCCGCTGATTGTGCTTCCCATTTTCGGGGCAGGTGGAATTTTTGGCGTGTTCGTCATGCGCCAGTTTTTCCTCGGGATTCCAAAGGAACTGGAGGAAGCGGCGATGATTGATGGCTGCTCGCGTTGGCGGATTTATTGGAGCATCATGCTGCCACTGGCGAAACCAGCCATCGCGACGCTGACGATTTTTACGTTTTTGACGAGCTGGAACGAGTTTTACGATCCGCTCATTTTCATCAACGACAGAGAGCTGATGACGCTGCCTCTCGCTTTGTCCTTGTTTACCGATGAGGTAGGGACAGCTTGGCATCATCTGATGAGTGCGTCCGTCATGGCAACCTTGCCGCTTTTGATCGTGTTCTTTTTCGCCCAAAAGCAGTTTATCGAGGGCGTATCGATGACGGGCCTAAAAGACTAGAGGAAGCATGGATAGAAAGGAAGTCCAACAAGGAGTGAGTGCAAATGAATCGAGTAGTAGAAGCAGATGTGGTCGTGGTAGGGGGGGGACCCGCAGGAATCAGTGCCGCTCTCGCAAGCGGCCGGTTGGGAGCCAAAACGATCCTGATCGAGCGGTACGGCTTTCTCGGAGGGATGTCGACGATTGCGCTCGTTTATCCGTGGATGACGTTTCATACGGAGAAAGGCGAGCAAGTCATCAAAGGAATTGCACAGGAAATCGTCGACCGCTTGCAAGAAAAGGGGGGATCCCCTGGACATTTGCAGGATACGGTGGGATTCGTGAGCACTGTCACGCCGTATCATCCGGAAATTTACAAGCTGGTCGCTGTGGAAATGCTCAAGGAAGCGGGCGTCAAGCTGTTTGTCCACAGCTTTGTCGATCAGGTGAAGGTAGAAGGGACAGAGATTACTTCGGTTACGCTTACCAGCAAATCGGGCAAATACGAGATCAAGGCCAAGGTATTCGTCGATGCGACAGGAGATGCAGATATTGCTTATTTATCAGGAGCGCCAACGAGTAAAGGGCGAGAGACTGATGGGCTGACACAGCCGATGACCATGAAGTTTCGCATGCGTGGAGTCGATCTGGAGCAGGTGAAGCAGTATATGCTTGACCATCCAGATGAGTTTTATCACAAGACGCCGTTTGCACAGTTGCCGTCCATTCCACTGACGGGTGTCCAAGGCTTTTATACGCATTGGAAGAAGTCAGGTGTTCCGATTAATCGGGATCAAGTCCTGTTTTTTACAGGGCCCGAGAGCGATGAAGTTCTGATCAATTGCACGCGGGTGCAGGGGTTGGATGGAACGAATGTCGAGGATTTGACAGAAGCGGAGGAAGAAGGGAGACGTCAGGTGTTGTTGATGTCTGAATTTTTAAAAAATAAAGTTCCCGGTTTCGCGAAGGCATCCGTCTCCGCAGTCGGAACGCAAATTGGAATCCGTGAGACACGCAGAATCGTCGGAGAGTACAGCTTGACGATCGAAGATGTAGTCGCGGGCAGACGTTTTCCGGATGTCATCGCACGAAGCGGCTATCCGATTGACATTCACGATCCTTCTGGCAAAGGCGTAGTGGCAGCAGATATTGAAGGGGAGGGCGCTTATGACATTCCGTATCGATGCCTGATCCCTGAGTCCATCGACAACTTGCTTGCGGCGGGGCGCTGTATCTCTACGACACATGAAGCGCTGGCTACGACCAGGCTTACTCCAAGCTGTATGGCTACGGGGCAAGCAGCAGGTACAGCAGCGGCCATCGCGTTTCACGACAAGACCACTCCACGTTTGATTCACGTGGCAAAATTACAGGAACAATTGCGTCTAGCGAATGCCGTCCTCGATTAAACCTTTTCATTTTGAAAGGAGATTGGGTCTATGAAAAAGTTGCGCGTTGTCATTTCGACACTGGCTATGGCAGCACTAGTAACAGGCATGATTCCATTTACGCAGACGAGTACAGTTACGGCGAAAAAAGCGCCACCAAAGCCAATTGCCAAAGTCGCTCTTGTCCCCCTCGATGATCGCCCGGTCAATACGTATTTTCCGCAAATGTCAGCACGAGCAGGCGGGGTGGAGGCAATTATGCCGGATGAAGATATGCTCGGTCACTTTATGACTCCGGGCGATGGAGAAGAAATTGGCGATTGGCTGATCAAACAAGCAAGCAAAGTGGACGGCTCGGTCATCTCTGTCAGTATGCTGGCATATGGCGGGCTGGTTGCGTCCCGTACTGATCAACAGTCCTATGAAGATGCCCTGTCGAATATCGAAGCCATTAAGAGACTGAGAGACAAACATTCCAAAAAGCCAATTTACGTCTTTGATACGATTCAACGCTTGGCGGTGACGGCGACTGATCCTGAAACATTGAAATACTATGAACAAATCAGAGAATGGGCGATTTTATACGATGAGGTGCACAACCTCGGTATGACGGAAAAAGAGGATCGACTCGATCAGTTGGAGAGGGAGATTCCCGAGGCTGTGCTGGAAGATTATCTGAACGCCCGCGAGCGGAATCATAAGATTAACTCCTTGTTGATCGACTGGGTAGAGGATGGGACTATCGATTATTTAGTGCTGGCTCAGGACGATGCTGCTCCCCATGGTCTTCACCGGGCAGAGCGGGAGACCTTGGTCAAAAAAGCAAAGGAGTTGGATGTAGAGGATCGTGTAGCGATTTTCCCTGGGGCGGACGAAGTAGGGACCGTGTTGGTGAGTAGATTCGCCTTGAACGAACTGCGCATCCATCCCAAAGTCGCAGTCGAGTATTCGGGCATAGAAGGCAGTGAGTGGACGGCGCCGTTTGAAGACACGACCTTTGATGTAAATGTCGAGAAGCATATCATCGCAGCAGGCGGCAAACCAGTTGGGGATGAAGACGATGCAGATATCGTATTAATGATCCATTCACCGAAGAAAAAAGGACAGAGCAACGCAGAGAGACGCGAAGACCTGGATGAGTTCGTCGAAGAAATTAATGAACTTCTGGAGGAAGGAAAGCAGGTCGTGGTTACAGACGTTACAATTACAAACAAAGCTGACCCTGAGCTAATCGAGCGACTACAAGAAGAAGTAAAGCTACCGGAACTGTTCGCGTACACGGCATGGGGAACAGCGGGAAATAATATGGGAAGCGCGTTGGGACAGGCGTTGCAACGATCAGCCTTTTTGGAAAAAGGAAATCAGTTCGGTGTGCCCTTAACAGTAGATGCGGCAGAGACCCATATCAATCTGCTCTTGTCTTCGTTTGTAAATGACCATCATTACCGAAATGAAGTCATGGCAGAAGCACGCAACCTCGTAAAAGAGTTAAACGGAAATGAATGGAATCTCGGAGATGACTACGATGAAGTCAATGATTTTGTGAGGGATGCACTGACACCACATGTGGAAGAATGGTACGAAAACTACTTTGCCAATCAATCACTGGTTATCGGAAAGAGAGGCAAGAATACGTTTGAAGGCGAAATCGTCGCACTAACGGATAGGAAGATCAAGCTTCCTTGGGAGCGGTTGTTTGAAGTCTTTGTCGGGCCAGAAGTGAAGATTGAAAGGGAGTAAGCTTTAGAAAAAGTCGGTCTATTTTTCGGGTCTGCACATATCATGTCTCTATCGCAATAAGAAGGTGACGAGGATGGAGACTCTTCAATGGTTGTATGTGCAGTATGACTTGGAAATGTATGTGCGGGTAGTGGTGAGCGCGATTCTCGGTTTGTTCATCGGGTGGGATCGCTCGCACAGAAACAAGCCTGCCGGGCTGAAAACGTACATGTACGTGTCTGTAGCCTGCACGCTCATCACACTCGTTTCTATTTACAGCACAAAGCTGTACAGTGCGCCTGGCAACGGAACGATGATGGACCCGATGCGCTTGGCTGCGCAGATTGTCACAGGTCTTGGCTTTTTGGGAGCAGGCGTCATCTTGAAGGACGGTTTGAAAGTAAAAGGATTGACCTCCGCAGCCATGATCTTTTTCGCTGGAGGGATTGGTATAGGGATCGGTGCCGGATTTTACGGCATTGTGATATTCTCGGTCATCATTTCCTTTGTACTTGCGAGGATCAGTCAGCGTGTGGAGGATGTCCAGCACAAGCGGTTAGGAAAGTGAATGATCGAAAAGCGGTGCATTAGCATCGCTTTTTCGTTTATAAGTGACTTGAGTGGGAGGAAGAAGCGAATTTCCAGTCGACGCTTCGGCCTACGCCCAGCAAGGGGTATGACTGTCCGCTCCGGAATAAATGGCGGGAGCGCTTCAAACGTAGAAGTTTCGAGGAAGAATTTCATAAGTGAAGCTTAAATTCCCCGCCATTTATTCCGAAGCTAGGTTGGGCTCCAGAGGCGCTTGGACTGGAAATTCGCTTCTTCTACGCAGCTTCTCCCGACCACAACAGTGGGATCAAGATTTTTCCGATGATATTCCTCTGACAAACGCACGCTATGCTGAAAGGGTAATGATAATCTGGAAAGGACGCGTGTCAGATGAGAGATGAAAGACTAGGCAAAATAGCCGACAACTTAATTTCGTACAGCCTGGATGTGCAAGCTAAGCAGCATATTATGATCATGGTCGTGGATGAAGGAGAAGCGCTGGCAATGGAGTTGGTGAAGCGCCTGTATGCGAAGGGAGCGTATCCTCACCTGCGTTTTGTACGGCCAAAGGTCCAAAGGGAATGGTTGAAAGGGCTAACCGAAGAGCAGCTTGCCCAGACCGTTCAGTTTGAAAAGGACCTGTGGTTTGGCATACAGGGCTATATCGGCATTCATGGCGAGACAAATGACAGTGAGATGAAAGATGTTCCGCAGGAGAAATACCGTCTGTACGCAGAAGCGTATGATTCCATTTTCCATCATGTCGACAATCAAATTACAGGACTGCGAATTAACTACCCGACCTCGGCCCTTGCTCAAAAGGCCAACATGACGACAGATGCATTTGAAGATTTTTATTTCAACGTATGTTCACTCGATTATCGGAAAATGGCCGAAGCGTGCCAGCCGTTGTACGACCTCATGGACAAAACGGACAAGGTGCGCATCGTCGGACCAGGGACAGACCTGACGTTTTCAATCAAAGGGATTGGGACGCGGACAGCGGTAGGCAAACGAAACATTCCCGATGGCGAAGTGTATACCTCTCCCGTGCGCGATTCGATTCATGGGACGATCAGCTACAATACGCCCAGCAACTTCAAAGGAACAACGTTTGAAAACGTCCGGTTTACTTTTCGGGAGGGAAAGATTGTCGAGGCGTACGCGAACCATACAGACAAGCTCATAGAAATATTGGACACGGACGAGGGGGCACGCTACATCGGTGAATTCGCCATTGCGTTTAACCCATACATTTTGCACCCGATGGGGGATACTTTGTTTGATGAAAAAATCGCTGGCAGCTTCCATCTCACACCGGGTCGTGCCTATGATCAGGCAGATAACGGCAACCGTAGCGCGATTCATTGGGACCTGATCTGCATTCAGCGTCCGGAATACGGTGGCGGCGAAATCTGGTTTGACGATGTACTCATTCGAAAAGACGGAAGGTTTGTACATGAGGCGTTGCTGGGGCTGAATCCGGAGCGATTGATTCTGTAGGGGAGGGCGATAATGCCCTCCTCCTTTATTTGAGTTTGAAAACGACTACGCCTGCGATCATGATGCCGATTCCGATGATCTTGTTCAAGGTAATGGGGACCTTCTGCACACCGAACAGGCCGAGAGAATCAATGAGCAGAGCGACGAGCAATTGTGAAATGAGCAGAATCGATACGGCATAAGCTGGCCCGATGGACGTAATGCCTTTCATCACACTAAAAACGATCACTGCCCCGAAAACGCCCCCAAGCAAATACAACTTGTTCACTTCCCCGATGCTTTTCCAATCGCCATCACGAACGTAAAGAAAGATCGAGAACGATACAAGAAAGCCTACGGCATGAACAATTGCATTGGTTTGCCACAATCCGAGCTTTGTACTGGCTTGTGCATTGAACACGCTTTGCAGACAAATAAAAACGCCAGCGAGTAACGAAAAGAGAATGCCTTGCACAATAAGACCTCCTATGTGGTTGATTACTCATAGATGTTTCCGCTTGCAAGCTCACTGATTTTTTCTCGATCCTTGATAATTAGTGCGCTTTTTTTGCGTTCGATCACGGATGCTGCGCAAAGATTGTTCAAATGCCGATAGCTCGTACCCAACAGATCGGCAACCTCTGTTAGCTTCGCCGTCTTTAGCTCCTCGGAAGCCGTCGACCCTGTATCGCTGGACAATGTGGAGAGCAAATAGCTGGCAAAGCGATTTTCAACAGGATACAGCAGGTTTGATTTTTCCCTTCAGAATGAAGTACATGTGCTGAAGCTGATCGCCCTTCAAACAGAGGATATCACCCTTCTCAGCCTGATACAGGCGCATTTCATGGAGAGTAGCAGCATCAAAAATATCGGGCAAGGGACTATTTTGCACCAGCGTATGTAAAAGGGTGCGGTCGTGAAGTTCTTTCATGTATCAAGCCTCCTGCTCGTTTGCTTGCAGGTTATACTCTCTCTAGTAAAAGACATTTGCGCGCGAAAAAAAAGGACATATGTCCCTTTTTTCATGGAAACACAGAAGACGCGTAGCAGGAATATTCGGATAGATTCGAGAAGTACAATTGTCGAGATAATAGGAAAGAGAGAAACGAAGGAGTGGTTCACATGGCTTTACCTGTAAGTGAAAGAATCATTGGATTTGTAGGAACGGGTGTCATGGGGAAAAGCATGGCAAACCATTTTCTGCAAGCAGGATATACAGTTCTGGTGTACACGCGGACAAAGGAAAAAGCGGCAGATTTGCTGGCAGCCGGCGCGATTTGGAAGGAACATGTCAGTGAGCTGGCAAAAGAGGCAAACGTCATCATCACTATGGTCGGCTACCCATCTGATGTCGAGGAAGTGTATCTCGGCGCAGATGGAATTGTGGCAAATGCGAAGCCGGGCACTTATTTGATCGATATGACGACATCAAAGCCGTCGCTGGCGAAACATATTTATGAGGAAGCCAAAAAGCACGAGCTGCATTCCTTGGATGCGCCTGTCTCCGGTGGAGATGTGGGCGCACGTGAAGCGCGACTGACCATCATGGTTGGTGGCGATCAGGAAGTATTTGATGCGATGGAGCCTGTGTTTACAATCATGGGGACAAACGTCGTGTTGCAGGGTGGACCAGGTGCAGGTCAGCATACGAAAATGTGCAACCAGATTTGCATTGCGACGAACATGATCGGTGTATGTGAAGCGATCGCGTATGCGAAAAAAGCAGGTCTGGACCCAGAGAAAGTGCTGACGAGCATTGGGGCGGGTGCGGCAGGCAGCTGGTCGCTGTCGAATCTGGCGCCGCGCATGATCGCGGGCAACTTTGCCCCTGGCTTTTACGTCAAACATTTTATCAAGGACATGGGAATCGCTTTGGAAGCAGCGGAGGAAATGGGGCTGATGACACCAGGACTCGCACTCTCCAAATCGCTTTATGAAGAACTGGCAGCAAACGGCGAGGCAGATAGCGGCACGCAAGCTTTGATCAAATGGTTTGAAGGCAAGTAAAGGCAAAAAGGAGCCCTTCTCACGAGGGGCTCCTTCTCTATGTCCATCATGTTACGTGTTGACTTGTACTTCTCGTACATCCTTTGGAACGGATTTATTTTTGGTAGGGGGTTGTTCCATTTTCTTCACTTCCAAGATGTCGAGCAAGAAAACAAAGGACGGAATTCCAACAATCAGTCCCCATACTCCAAAGAAATGCTCGGAAAAGATCAGAACGATAAATGTGTAGAAAATCGGCAAGTGAGTCTTCGTTGCCATTAAGCGAGGATTCAACACATAGGCTTCCAGCGCGTGAATCACCATGATGAAAATGAGCAAATAGACGACGGTTGCGATACCACCGACACTGAAGGCGATGGCACTGAGCGGAATCAATGAAATGGCGACACCTGCAACCGGAATGAGTCCCAGTATGAAGACCATGATCGCGAGTCCCAATAGATTTGGAAAGCCCATGATCCATAGACCGATGACGGTGAAGGTCGTATTGAATAAGGCGATCAACAACTGTGTTTCGATTACTTTGCCAAAGGTCAGGATGAATTTTTGACTGAAGTAGGCGATCTCGTTGTATAACCAGGATAATTTGCTCGTACGAAATTGAGCGGTAAATGTAACGACATTGTCTTTGCCGAGCAGGAAAAACAGGCTCAAAATAATCGCCAGAAAGACATTGAACCCAACGTTTCTGACCACTGCGAGAAAATCAAGGCTGCCTTGAACGATGCCCTTCATATCTAGCTTCCCAACAACAGACATAAGATAGGGGGCAAACTCATTGTTCTGATTTTGGTGGTACACTTCCTCGATGGAATGGAACAATTGTCCGGTTTGGTGAATCAGAGCCGGAATGGCTTTCATCCCACCCACTACGAGAAAGAATGTCAGCAACATATAGAGAAAAATGAGAATCAGCTTGGGATGGATCGGCACGACTTTGTGTGTGAGACGCGTGAGGTATTGATGCAGCCGATTCATTAAATAGGTAACTAAAAAGGTAAGCAATACCATGTTCAGCATACTTCCCAAGGAGTAAAGCAACAAACAAAACAACGCCAAAATCCCAAATCGTCTTACATCCGGCTTTTGCAAGGCGGCAGCAAAGAAATTCATGGGAACATCCTTTCCAAGTGCTCTTTTCAGCACTCCCATCCGTATACGATGATTATACTGCGTCGGTGTGAACAATTATAGCACGCTTAAAAGCGAGTGGAGGGAAAGAAAAGGTTCCAGTTGTTTGAAAAAGTGCAACGAAACTATTTCGCCCTACGAAGCGTCAAAGGAAGGGAATGTTTGACAAGGGAGGCCAATCACCAATGAACATAAAAACAAAAACCGCGAGTCTGGTTACCGCGGTCATACTCGGGGCAAGTGCGTGGACTTCTTCTGTCCATGCGGCTACGTTTTCCCAGATTCAGCCGTATACAACAGACTACAAGATCGGTTTTACGGACGGTAACAAGCTGGTCACACAGGCCATTTATGATGATTTTGAGCGATCTTCCAAAAACATGATCGTAACAAAGGGAGGTAAAAAAGGAATTCTCGACGCGCGGACAGGGAAAGAAATAACTCCTGCGATTTGGGATTATATTGACATTCCGGAGTCCAAAAATATCGCGATTGTTCAAAAAGGCGGCTGGTTCCAATATATCGATTTGAAGACGCACAAGCTGTCGACCATGAAGTTTGCTGGGGCGCATCCGTATTATTTATCCAATGAGCAGGGGACAGCGATTATGTTCTCAGGAAAATCATCGATGGTGATCCATGTAGATGGAAAGGTGCTGATTCCGCCAGTTGCAGGCAAGCTGACGATGGTACAACTCGTTGCTATTGATCAGACGGAAAATAAAGAGGCGGAGAAAAAGCGTTATTTCGTCGCGACTACTCCCAAAGAGCTCATCATGTACGATCCTGCTTCCGGCAAAAAGCTGTTTGCACTGCCAAAAGCAGAACTGATTCCAAACGAAGGCGGTCCTGACACTGCATATCTCAAGGTGCGATCCGGTGGAAAAGAAGGCTTGATTGATCGCAATGGCAAGTACGTACTCGAGCCGAAATACAATGCGCTCTATATTTGGAACAATGGATACTTTCAGGTGGTCGGACCCAAGGGACAAGGGCTGTGGAAAGACGGACGAATGCTGGCAGAGCCCATTTACAAAGAAATCGGGTTCGAGCATAACAATCCTGATGTGTACTACACGGTTTCTGGAGATGTCATCACGTATTATTCCAGGTCTAAAGGTACGTCGCATCCATTGAAAAAAGGAGCCCAGTACTTGCATGGCAGCTACGTGTTGGGACAGGACCCGAAAACGAATCTGTACGGTGTCCTCCAAGTCGGGGGAGAGACGGTCATCCCCTTTGCGTATCCGCGGGTAGAAGGTCCGCCAGCGGCGCGTTTGCTCGTCCGCAGCGATGGGAAAAAAGCGATCCTCCCAGGCTGGGATAAAGAAGTCAAGGAGCCAGATTTTTGGTTCGACTCGTATGTGACCTTGGGAAGCTACAGCATGCTTAGCATTAAGGACGGAAACAAAATCGGACTTTATTCTGAAGATGAAGGCTTGGTCCTGTCTCCAGTTGAGAATCGAATCATTCGACACGAGGGAGTAACGGGGGAGGTGCTGGTGACAGAGCCCGATGGAAGGGTGCTGCGATACAGCATCAGTGGGAAACCAATAGAAGCTGTCAATCCCAATACGTTGTCCGATGATTTGACGAAAAAGTATGAGCCGGGAAAAGGCGAGATGATTGTGGACCGCAAGACGAACCAACCAATCAGCAAGCTCTACCAATATGTTTATATGGATTCCGATACCAATGTCATCGTTGCAATGGATCACGATTGGGCGGATCTTTATACCCCTAATGGCAAGCTGTTGACTACGGAGATCAAAGTCGCGGTGTGGAAGTCAGGCAACGACGGACCGCCTCTTACCTTGATCAAAGTTGCTGATTCCGTATACACGATGGGTGTGAGAGCGGGGAATGTCGGAATGGCGATGATCAAGGTCGATGACAGGCAACTCCAGGCCGTGAGCGATTTTGTGTATCGTGATGCAAACCAAATGATAGTACAAAATCAAAAGATCGTGATGACAGCACGGTTGGACGGCACGCAGGATGTATGGGCGCAAGAAGGGAACCAGCTCGTAAGCAAGCTTACTAGCGTGAAAGGTTTTCACACGGAATCTTATTTTGATCGGGTATTGATTCAGTCAACTACAGGATGGGATGTCTATTCACCACAGTTGCTCCGCTTAAGCACGGGCGATTATCAGTCCATGAAGTATATGCACTTATATGATCTTAAGACGGGTGCCATTGCCTACCAGGACAAGAAGACGGGATTGTACGGCCTTATGTCGCTGGAAGGAAAGGTGCTGACAGCGGCCAAATATGAGGCGATTTTGCCAACAAGTAAAGTATTCCCACAAGTGTGGAGTGAGGCAGACGTTCAGACGCCTTATGTATTCACAACCAAAGACCAGTTCGGTTTTCTCGATCAAGGTGGGCAAGAGCAGTTTGCTACAAGATTCCTGACGAAAAAACCTGTGGTCTCCTATAGTCCGATCACGTTCCAATCATTTACGGCCTACTCAGATACAATGCGAGCACGCCCGCTTGAGCTGATCGATTTCGGCAAACCGTATAGCTGGCCAGCTGGCGGCAACAGCGAGAGCCATTTTTTTGCCAATCTGGGGCTTTATTTAAATCTGCCGAAGGATGCAGGCAAGCAGGCGGTACTTGCTGAGCTGGTGTCCAAGGGAATCGTCAAGGCAGATGAGAACCGCTCTGTTATGAGTGACGAGGATATGTTCCGAGTGGCTTATTTCATGGCGACAGGCAAAACAAGCCAAGCGATGACGACGCCACAGGTGTTGGAGTGGGCACAGAAGCGGGGAATTGTGCCAGTGCGAGAGGGAATGAGCTACTACATGACGATGAATTTGTACGCGGAGTATCAGCACATCTTGATGACAGAGCTTATGCGTTCCCTGAAAGGAAAAAAAGTGCTCAAGCCAAAGGTGTTAACGACGACTTCACTCAGTGACGCACAACAGCAAATGCTTACAACAGCGCTGATCGTGAATGGAAAGCCGGCCAATCAACTGCGAGTGCCGCTGCCACAAGCCGAGTGGCAAAAAGCCATTCAAGGCTTGGTCAATCAGTATAATAAGCAAGCAGCTCAATTGCTTGCGGCCTATGAAGCGAAGCTGTGAGCAGATAAACGTAATGGCGCGGGTGTTCATCCTGCGCCATTCTTGTGCTATTAAAAAAACGGCCAATATTTTACAATTAACCAATAGAAGGCAGCGTGAACGCAAGCCGAGACGGCCAAGGACACAATGAATGAAACAAACGAAATCTGATCGAGCTTGTAAGCGACAAAGAAAAATATCGTAAAGGCAATAAAGGCGATAAACGTGCCTTCTTCCAAATAAGCAACAGCCAAATTCATTCCACCCCGATTCAAGAAAGGATACGTACTCATGATGATTACTGTCGAAAAATTAAGCAAACAAGATGCAGCCAGCTTGTTTCAATTTGAAGTGCGCAATCGCGCCTTTTTCGAAAAATCGGTTCCCAGCCGTGGAGACGCTTACTACCAATATGACCATTTTTTACGGGGTCTGCAAGCCTTGCTCGACGAGCAGGAGCAAGGTATCTCGTTTTTTGGCCTCATCAAAAACAGCCAGGGTGACATCTTGGGCAGAATGAATTTGGTAGACATCGAGAAAGACGAAGGAATCGGACATCTCGGCTATCGAGTCGGGGAAGATACCACTGGAAAAGGAGTGGCTTCACAAGCACTGAAGCTCTTTTTGGAGGGGCATGCTCCCCACTTGAATGTCAGAATGATCTGTGCGAAAACCACACCGAATAACATCTCCTCGCAAAAAGTGTTGCTGAAAAATGGATTCGAACCCTATAACATGGAGTCGGAAACACCGGATGACTTTCTCCACTATCGCTTGTGCGTTGTTTAAAAAGCTGCTGGCTGAAGGTATGAAGCTACAGCCAAAAGTCCCCTGCCTGTAAAAGGTAAGGGGACTTTTGGCGTTACGGGGTGTTCAGTAATGGCTCCCACGGACGTCTCGTTCCGAGCATATCCGCGAGATGCTTGTTATCCTTGCGCCTGATTTTTCGTGCCGCAGCACGCTCGTCAGCACCATTGTGCAGGAATACCTCCTCTTCCGTCTCCGGCACGATCTTGGGTACAGGGGTAGGCCGCCCATCCTCGCCAATCGCTACAAACGTGAGAAATGATGTGGCACAGACGCATCGTACTCCCGTTAGCAAATCTTCCGCAACAATTTTGACGAATACCTCCATCGACGTGTTATGCGTCCATATGACGAAGGCTTCGAGTGCAACCTCATTGTCCACCCGGATTGGCTGCAAAAAGTCGACGGAATCTGTCGAGGCGGTCACAACCGGCCCCCGGGCATGCTTCATGGCAGAGATCGATGCAACATCGTCGATATGCGCCATCAGCCTGCCGCCGAACAGCGTATTGTGATTGTTCGTATCCGGGGGCAGCACATGGCTTGCTTTGAACGTGCGCGACTCCCGAACAAAACGTTGAATCGTCATAAAGGTAGCTCCCTTCTTTCTTGCAATCAGATTATGAATGATGAAAATCTTCTCTTCTTTTCATTGTTCCACAAAAAAATGGATCTATTCTTCTTCAGTGGAGTAAGGCGGCGAATTTTATCAAAGGCTATGGACGGGATAAGGTATGCAAGAGGAGGTGTTCCGGTTTGGGGGACTATGTGCAGTATTTCAATAATCTTGTCGCTTCGATCAATGATATTCCGAACAAGCTGATGAGCGTTGTATCTGTGATTCATGCACCTATTCAGCATTTGACGAACACATTGATTGTCACAAACATCCTGTTGGGTCTACTTGTACTGACCTCCATTGCGAATGTGTATATACTTTGGCGAAACGGCAAAAAGAGACACTGATGCTGTTGCCACGAATGTCATTTGCCGCTATACTTGTGGAGTAGTTTCTGGATAATAATGTAACGGTTGTTGCTACGACCGTCTCTATATCGAAATGGTATGCACGTAAAAACAGCGGAAAGGAGGGTATCCACATGAAAAAAAGATCATTACTTTCTTTGTCAAAAGGAATTGGATACTCCACCGCTGTTTTCTTTGATCTTGCTCAATCACGGGAGAAGTATGTCCAAAAACGGATATAGCGACCATCCTTTGATGTAGTGGGATTCATCAGGATACAGTGGAAAAACGCCACAGGTCGCATTCCTGTGGTTTTCTTTTTAGGGCACCGCAGGATTTCCTGTGGTGTTTTTTTATTTCGAAAAAGGGAGATGGATTGTATGCAAAGAAACGGAGAGAGCATTTACGTAAGACTGGTACAAGAATCGGATGCACAGAGCCTCTTGGCGCTTGAATTGAGAAACAGAGACTTCTTTCAAAACTTCACAGGGACGAGAGAAGAGGCGTTTTACACGCTGGAAGGACAAATCGACAGGATCAAGAGCGCGATGGCATTAAAAGAAGAAGACAGAGGGTATGCTTTTGTCATCGCAAAAAAAGGACAGGATGAAATCATTGGGGAAGTCATCCTTTCAGAGGTCGTAAGAGTTAATCTGCAAAGCTGCTGGATCGGCTACTTCCTGGACAAAGAGCATAATGGAAAAGGCTACATGACGGAAGCCGTAAAGCTCGTCGTTGACTATGCCTTCGATACATTAGGTCTTCACCGTTTGGAAGCAGGAGTGATGCCGCATAATATAGGCTCGATCAAGGTGCTGCTAAAAGCTGGTTTCCACAAGGAAGGGATTGCCAAGAAAAACGTGAAAATTAATGGGCGGTGGGAAGATCACCAAACACTGGCGATCGTCAAAGAAGAACAAACCGACCAGGTGAAGCCCAAGGTTCAGCGCAAAAATCCTGGTACAGTTGCTCCACCTATGGGACCTTATACACATCTGACGGTCGTTCCAAAAGGAGCCGATTTGCTCATACTTTCTGGGCAGGTAGGAATGGACCTTCACGGAGAGTTGCCGACAAATATGAAAGAACAAGTAGAAAACACGCTACAGAACATACTGCGCAATTTTGAAAGTGAGTCCGTTACTGCGGACCATATCATCAAAATCAATATATGGGCAACCGAGCAAATGGATTGGAAGCATTTTAATCAGGTGTGGGAGAAGTTCCATGGGGGGACACCGCCAGCGATGACCATGTCTTACGTCCCGTCATTGGCAGTCCCTTCGCTCAAAGTGGAGATAGAAGCTTGGGCAGCGAAATGGTAGGAAGGAAATAGAGGAGAAAGAAAAGGGTGAGGCTTTTTGCTTCATCCTTTTTTCTGTAACTTTTTTCTAGCAAATACGTCACTATTTTCAGGAGATAGAATGATCGTGACGTTATTGCTGTTTTGAGAGCAAAAGATGTCAAAACATGAAGGAAAATGCGGACGAATCGAGAAGTTCTTTCTATTAGCGGATTTTCCAAAAATAAGAGAAAAACAGAGGGGAACGAGGAACTTGCTTTTACGAGTAAATGTCAGCTTGCTAGCTGTTTTCTTCCTGATTTTGCTGATGCCTCTGTCCATTGCGCGAGCGGCCACCCATGTAGAAGTGGCGGTCGATCAGTTAAATATTCGAAGTGAGCCAGGTACGACTACCCAGATCGTTGCAACACTCAAAAAAGCGACGCGATTGCCAATCACCAAACAGCAAAAAGATTGGACACAGGTAAAGCTGCCGAACGGCAATACCGGATGGATCAATAATAAGTATGTGAAAATGATAGAAGTTCCACAGATCAAATATGTCAAAAGCAATGTGGACATGCTGAATGTTCGGGCAGAACCAAATGCCACTGCACAAATTTTGCAGATCATCGACAAAAACGGTGTGTTTTTGCAAATGAGAAAGCAAGGAGAATGGGCACAAATTAAGCTGTCGGATCAAAAGAACGGCTGGGTGAAAGCTAGTTTCTTGACGGAGACAACGGCACCACCACCACCAAAACCACCCCAGGTACCAGCACAAATCCCAGACCCGACAACAATTCCGGCACCACCGCCTCCCCCTCTTGTACTCCCATCCAATACAGGGAGTGGATTTGGGCAAGGGACAATCGTATTAACCGAAGGCTATGAAGTTTATGCACAGCCAGATATTCTTGGTACCGTCATTGGTGAAATCCATGGCGGGATGACAATCAATCATTACGGATATGCAAATGGCTGGTACACCATCAACTTTAACGGGACCTATGCCTATATCTTCAAACCAATGGAACATACTGGGGTCGTTCAGCCACCGTCGAGTCCAACACCGGGGGCACCAGCGACTTTGCCAACAACACCGCCTCCCTCTGTACAAGAACTACAGATTCGCGTCAAAAACCCTGATTCTAACATCCGCAACGGTCCCACAACCGATCATGCCATCATCGGAACTGTTCAACCCGGACAAGTATTCCCGGTTGTGCAAACCGAAGGAGACTGGTACCTTATCAGGCTGGCAGACAATTCGACTGCCTACATCGCGGGGTGGATCGTAGATAAGATTCAACCAACGGGTACTCTGCCACCGACAGGAGCAACGTACGAGTACAACAGTGGGATGATTGGAAACGAGAAAGTGTATATCTATCACACCCATAATCGTGAGTCATGGCGAAATGTTGCACGGAACCAACAAGGGAGCTCGGTAGATGATCCCGAGATTAACATCACGCTTGTTGGAAAAAGGCTGGGCGAGCTGTTGCAAGCAAGAGGTATTTCGGCAATGGCGAGCCAGGACGATTTCGCTCAGAGATTGAGGGAACAAAATAAAAGCTACTCGATGTCTTATACCGAGTCGTACAAGGCGGTAGCGGCAGCGGCTGCAACCAGTCCGCACTTGCAGTACATTTTCGATATTCATCGGGACAGTGATGAGCCACGCAGCAAGGTAGCGATCACGATCAATGGCAAAACCTATTCCCGGATGCTGTTTGTAATCGGAACAGCGAACCCGAACCATCTGGCGAACAAAAAGCTGGCAGAAGAGCTGAACGCCCGTCTGGAAGCCTCTTATCCCGGTTTGTCGCGGGGGATTATCCTGAAAGGTTCAAACCAAGGGAACGGGGTGTACAATCAGTCCATTTCCGAGGGAGCCCTGCTTTTGGAATTCGGTGGTACGAACAACACCTTGGAAGAAGGCTATCATACAGCAGAAGCATTTGCCGAAGTCTTTGGGAATTACCTGATCGAATCTCAAATTGCATTCAAATAAACGGTATTGACCGTTTATTTGAAGACCGCAAGCGGTCACACTCTGTTTTATGAAAAACATCGAGATGTTTTTCACAGATTCAAGTAGCACGATTCTTTTCGCCACACGCGAGAGAATCGTGTTTTTTTCCGGGAGGATCATTTATATGGCTACACATCAAGAACACATCCATTCGACTAACAATAACAGTCGCGGTCATCTTCAAGGTAACTGTGAAAGCTGCTTTGGCTTGTGCTGTGTGGCATTGCCTTTTGCTGCTTCCTCTGACTTTGCCATCAATAAAGACGCAGGCAATCCCTGTAGTAACTTACAGGCAGACTTCCGGTGTGGTGTTCACACAAAGCTGAGAGACATCGGCTTTCGCGGTTGTACGGTCTACGATTGTTTTGGAGCGGGTCAAAAGGTGTCTCAAGTCACTTATGGCGGCCAAGATTGGCGTAAAGAACCCGGATTAGCGAAACAAATGTACGAAGTATTTCCGATCGTGTGGCAGCTTCATGAGCTGCTCTGGTATATGACGGAGGCGTTGACCAAGGAAGCTGCCCAGTCCCTCCATCCTGCGTTGCAGGAAGCTTTGGAGGAGACACAGCGCTTGGCGGATCAGAGTCCCGAGGCCATCCTGAAGCTGGACGTCGCTCTTCATCGAGCAAAAGTTAACGAACTATTGCTACGGACAAGTGAACTGGTACGCAAGGACGCTGTTGCCAAGTACAAAGGGGGCAAGCAAGGAAAGTCCTACGGCCGAGGCGTTGATCTCATCGGTGCCAAGCTCAAAGGCGCTGATTTACGAGGAGCCCTATTGCGCGGTTCTTATTTGATTGCTGCTGATCTGAGAGGAGCAGATTTGCGGGGAGCTGACCTCATTGGTGCTGATTTTCGCGATACAGACGTGAGCGGAGCGAACTTGACGGAGACGTTGTTTCTCACGCAGGTTCAGCTCAACGCGGCGAAGGGCGATGCAAGCACCAAGCTGCCACCATCGTTCACGCGTCCACCGCACTGGGCTAAATAATGGACCAAAAGCAGGATGTCATTCGTTGACAGCCTGCTTTTTTTCTTCATAGGGTATCCACACGTCATTTCCTCCGCTTTTTAAAAATGGTTGTTAATACAATTCTACTTTTTCCGTATTAACTATCGTGAGGCTCACAAACCAGACAAATTGCGCAATTTGTTGATGACAACAAGAAGGGAGGGGAAGTAGTTGGAGATTGCCCAAGTGAACACAGGCATCTGCCAAAACGAAGAAAACGCGAGACAAGTAGAAAGCATGTCGACCGAAACGTTTGCCCAAATGTATGGTGCGTACTATAAGCGCGTCTATAAATATATTTGCTATCGGATCAACAACCACTACGCAGCAGAAGAAATATGTAGCCATGTGTTTGAAATGGTGATTTCAAAATATAGCAGTTTTTCACCGGAAAAATCAAACTTTGAAGTCTGGCTGTTTGCGATCGCCCGAAACGCAGTGGCAGATTACTTCCGCTCACAGAAAAAAAGAATCAGCTTTTCATTAGATTCGATTCTGAATCTGGTCTTGCCGAAGTCGTCACCGGAAGACATCGTGATCCGCGACGACAATCATCAAGCCTTATTTAAAGCACTGGCGAAGCTGAGTGACAAGGAACGCAATATCATCGCCATGAAATATGCGGCTGGTCTTAAAAACGCAGAAATCGCAGAACTTCTTGGTGTCAGTGGTTCAAATATTGGTGTCGTTCTCTACAGATGCTTGAAAAAGCTGCAAATGGAATTGCAAAAAGGGGGCTTCCGTTATGAAGAGTAAGCATGATCTAGACGATTTTCGTGAACTCACCGACTTGCTTACTGATCTGGAGCTGGATGACGCCACTCCAAAAGCCAGCATATACAATCGGCTGAAATTCAAATTGGAATCAGGAAACATACGACAAAATGATAATAAAAAGGACGGGATCTCTATGAAAACGAATAAATGGAAAGCTGCCACAGTTAGTGCCGTTGCTGTTGTTTGCCTGTTAGGTGCATTCTCGACTACATCGTTTGCCCAAGGAATGCTGCAGACGATCTTGGCACGCTTCCAGGTTGGGAACATGGAAATTACTCAATACGATAAAGAGCTGCCTGCTGCACAGTCCAATACCCAAGAAATCGAAATACCTAGAGAACAAAAGGCCCCTCCTCAGATGACAGTGGAAGAAGCACGCGCAGCTAGCAAAATGGACTTTCCCGCACCGACATGGTTGTCAGAGCATTATTCCTATGTGAACACGGTCATTCAAGGCGAGCGAATGGTAGAAGTTCAGTATAAAAAAGAGAAAGAGTTTATTTCCTTGCTGATTTCAAACGGTGGCGAAAACGGCATCAGCACGACAGAGGGTGTCAAGATCGAAACCATTGGCGGGAAAAAGGTACATTTCGCCAACGGAATCGTGATTTGGGAGCATGAAGGATTCACGTACGAGCTGTACCAGATGGCAGAGAAGAGCTTCGATGCTGCGACCATCGGCAACATCATCGAATCCTTGTCAACGAAATCCGTCAAAAAATAAGTAGTTGTTACTTCACCACGATCAGGACAATCCAAGGTATCGCAACCTGTATACAATGGACTGTCCGTTGGTGTCCATGTTGGAAAAATGAGAAGAGGAAGGGAGGCTGTTCCAAAGAGGGACAGCCTTTTTCTTTTAAGACAGGGCCTCACTAGTTACGCCCCGGTAGTAATGAGTGTGCCCGTCATCATAAGTGGTTTGCCCTGAAAACTCGTGGTAATGGCTTCCATCTGGCAACGGTATAGGCGGCCCCGTCCATCCTCTGTAGTGATGCACATGTCCATCATTAAAAGTAGTGGTACCTTCGTAGTAATGGACGTGCCGATCTCTCATTCCTTCTGGGGGCGATGTTCTGCCACGGATTCGGTGACGATGACGATCCGAAATGCTCGTCAGTGTGTCATACCCATGAAAATGCCCGGGTCGATCGGCAAATCGGATAAAGCGTAATGAATGAGAGTGCTGAGAGCTCATCAAGAAACGCCCCTTTGCATGCATTTATCACTAGTAAATGCGTTTGTCAGCCGTTTCGAAACGGGCATTCGTCTATTGGGAAAAGGAAAGAGAGCCCTCCTCAGTGGAAAAGGCTCTCTCACGTCTGATTAAAACAGTTTTTTCCCCATGATATGATCGAGTGGAATCACGCCAATGACTCTACTATCATCGCTATTGTTACGATTGTCCCCCATCACAAACACATGGTTTTCTGGTATGACGATCTTGGCGTCAGGTAAGTCGACCATTTTTTCTTTTATGTACGGCTCGTTTAACGGCTGTCCATTCCGATACAGACTCTCGTTCTTAAACTCCAACGTATCGCCAGGTTTTCCGATGACTCGTTTTACCCAGAATGTTTTGGCTTCGCTTTTCCCCATGGCAAGCATGAGTAGAGGATTTTCAAGGATGTCATCTTTTAACGTACGATCTCGGTTTACACGGCTGTCGATCACGACAATATCGTTGTACTCGGGGAGATAAGAGAATGTGTGGGACAATTTCGACACATAGATGCGTTCGTCGTTTTGCAAAGTGGGCTCCATCGATTGTCCATTCACTTTAAAAGGTTGGAGGACAAATACGTTAACAAGCATTGCGAGTGAAAGGGAGATGCCCAATGTTTTGGTCCAGCCCCATATTTCTTTTGCGCTTTTCAAATCAGACCGCATCCTTCCCCGTGTAAGATTTACTTTAGTGTGGCTACTGATTAGTACGTGAAACGGTGCTTTTGGGTTACATTAATGAAAAAGAGAAGCTTGTGAAACAAAAGGAATTAAGCAAAAAAACTGAAAAAGATGACAGCAAAAATGCCACTGGGGACAGAGGCGAGCAGGAAACAAAAGGTCCATTTCCATCTGCTTTTATAATCTTGCACTTCATGTTCTTTGTAATAGGCTGAGGGAGTGCTAAGGGCGTTATAGACCATTAATCCAGCTAGTGTAAGGAGTCCAAACGTAAGATACTCCGCATAATTGCCAGCTTGATCGATGTTCCCTGTCGTTATCGCTATGATCATACAGAGAATCTGCAAAACAGCGCCAAATCCAAGTGCTTTCAGCATGTGAACGACCTACTTTGTTGGATATTTTAAACGATAATGACGAGTGGCTATAAGATTAGATCTTTTTAACAAAAGTAACCCGGTCATTTCCTTTTCCATCATAATTTGAAGTCACATCAATTCCATCCACGCTTTTATCTCCTTTCTCAACGACAAAACCTAGCTTCATGTGGAAGGAGATTGAGCCTTTATTAACGGGGGAGGTAATGCATCGAATCGTATTACATCCTTTTTGTTCTACGGTTTGAAAGAAATGATAGTATAATTCGCGTCCCCAGCCATCTTTTCTCTTGTCCGGATGTACCCCAACGAAATGAATGTAAGCTTCGCTAGGCAACGTCTGGGACAAGAAGCCGATGAGGAACGCGATAACTTCTCCCTTCTCTTCAACAATAAAGCTCGTTGACTGGAAATGGATAAAAAACAGCTTGGGTAACATATCAGACATTGGTCGCCCACCCCACCAATCGTTGAGGACGGTAATAACTTTGAGGTAGTCTTGCTCTTGTACATTTCGGATTTGCATCATGCGTGCCTCCTTCTCAACATGTTTCACTGTGACAAGTCCTTCTGCTCGGGCAATTTTTCCCAGACTACAATGATTAGCGTTGCGATAGGGCCGAGGAATAAAGAGAGAAAAAACCAGTTAAGACCGCTACGATTTTTTCCTTGAGCGAGTCCGGCGTTGATGAGGGCCAATGTACCCCAACCAACAACAAACTGATCTTTCATTTGCGAATCAGCCTCCATTGTTGAAATATTGCTCTTATTATATAGAGTTGCTAAGAGTTTTACAAAATGTGTAAGAACAAAGTAAAAATGGCCACTCGAAAACGAGGGCCACTGAGAGGAACTGGTCCGGGAACGGAAGGGGGTCCTGAACCATTGCATCAGGCGTTTTGATAACTCGGTTATTTATACAAAATATCATCCCGTAGTGATCCTACTTTGCCGAGAGCATCGGCAATATCCTCTTCGCTGACACCAAAGTGAGCCAAGGCATCACGCAAATGCTTAACGATGGCATCAAAATGAATGGGTTGCAAATTCATCCCTTCGTGAACCTTTGCCATGGACTGTCCAGTGTATTGATTCGGACCACCGAGGGCATAGCTGATGAACTTTGTTTGGTGTTTACGTTGTTTTTCCATATCGGTGTTTTTGAAAAAGTGGTTCACGGTGTCATCAGCTAAAACTAAATCATAAAAGTAGTCTACTACTTTTGCGACCGTATCTTCCCCACCGTATTTCTCGTAAAATGTACTCATTATTTGCCTCCTTAGGACGTTTGCTTCCCTTATATAGTTCACCATTGATGGAAACTTATTAAAGAAAAGCCCGCAAGCTGATGCCGATTGCATTTCGACGTCAGCCTGCGGAATAGATGCATGCCATGTGCGCTTTGTTTTAGCCAATTTTCCTGATTACTTTCGAATTTCCACCTGAACTGACAATGATCCATCCTTCAGGAACAGGTGAGGCTTGCATTACCTCAATCTGCGTTCCGTTAGGAGCACCATTGACATTTCTGATCACATTCGATCCTCCAAAGGCTCGAACCATGACCCAACCGACTGGAATAGGCGAGGCGAGCATCACCTCTACCTCCGTACCATAAGAAGCACCGTTCATATTCTTGATGACATTCGATCCTCTAAAGGCTCGAACCATGACCCATCCGGTTGGGATAGGCGAAGCTAGTAGCACCTCTACCTCCGTGCCATAAGAAGCACCGTTCACATTCCTGATCAGGTTCTGCGTTCCTAACGTTCTAACGATAACCCATCCGGCTGGAATAGGTGAGGTAAGCGACACCCAGAATTCTTCACCATACGTGGCTGCCTTTTCCTGTGGAGCGAGCGCCGCCCCTTGGACTTGTGTGGCTAGAGAGGGTACTACGACGACTGAACTTAATGACAGGATTATAAGTGCTTTTTTAAACATGATCATCAACCTTTCTGAAATGAAGAATATAATTCCTGAAATAATAATTTATTACATTTTATACAATTATCATTCTGATTACTTTAAGAGATATTGTCGAATGGTAGGCAAAGTTGACGATAGGTTAAACAGCAACGCGAAAAGCAAAAGACCCTCTCATCGGTTGAGAGGGTTGAGGTAAAGGTAGACTGTCCGCGTGCGGAGCGTAATGGAGAGCATTCCTATTTCATAAAGCTTAAAGCGACGCCAATGGAATAAGGTACAAGCCATAAAATCCATACGATCAAGCTAAATTTATGGAACTGCTTGATTTGATGTTCTTTCTTTTTCCATAGGACGACACAGGCCCACACTGTATGGAGAAACATCAAGATCAGAGCGATCAACCCAGTAATGCCATGCAAATTTAAACTGGAGTTCTCAGCAAGTAGTTTCATAAACGTAGTTCCGATCGTATCGAATGCTAAGCCAAGACCAAAAAAGATCAGGTGTTTTAACTTTAGCTCTCCTGAACGTTTTTCGCTCCATACCCCAATCGTATAGGCAATGAGAGCAAGATTTATAAAAATCACAGCTGCTACTAACACGTAAGATCATCTCCTGTTCATTTCTTTTGACTACGCTTGTAAGTGTAATCGTTGAACATGAACACAAGATGAACGACAGTGTAAATGGAGGTACCGATGCCCCTCAAATGAGGAGCACCAGTACTGCAAAGCTAGTTGTCTAGGTGCGATGGACCATCTGCATGAAACAAGTGTCTCAAGATCGCTTGACTCACTTCGGTCACTGGTTCAAAAACAAAAGCAACCAGATGTTCATGTGGCTCCAGATAGTAATTCCTGTAGCCGAGCTGAATCAACTCCCGATTAAGTCGCGCTGCATCTTCGAAACTTGCATAGAAATACAGATGCTTGGTCATGGTAATCACCTCCTTCCGCACTAAAACGTAGCAGAAGGAGTAGAATCTCACCAACGATCATGATCTTGATTTCTAATTGGAAAAGGAAAAAACCCTTATAAAAAATAAGGGTTTCTCCTTCACATCACCTATTCGCTCTACCGATTGTCGACTTTTTCCGGATACATATCATGATTCATCATCCGATGGCTAGCCATCTCCTCGTACTTCGTCCCCGGTTTCCCGTAGTTGCAATACGGATCGATCGAGATGCCGCCGCGCGGAGTGAACTTGCCCCATACCTCGATGTAGCGCGGGTCCATCAGCTTGATCAAATCGTTCATGATAACATTGACGCAATCCTCGTGAAAATCACCGTGATTACGAAAGCTGAACAAGTATAGCTTGAGCGACTTGCTCTCTACCATTTTGATATCAGGAATGTAGCTGATATAAATTGTCGCAAAATCCGGCTGGCCGGTAATCGGGCACAGGCTGGTGAATTCCGGGCAGTTGAATTTTACGAAATAATCGCGGTACGGATGCTTGTTGTCAAAAGACTCCAATACGCTCGGGTCATAGGAGTAGTTGTACGTTGTCCCTTGATTTCCCAAAAGAGTGAGGGAGGATAAATCGCGTTCTTGTTGGTGTGCCATATGAGTACAGTCCTCTTTTCTTCATGAAAGTAAAATATCGCTTAAACGCCTCGTTTATTGCCCCAGACAAGCGCATGTAGTTGGGGAAGAACCTTCGCGTCATTCATGTCAGCTGTCGCCATCGCCTGATCGATCAGCCATTCAAAGCTCTCTAAAAGCTTATCCCGAAGCGAAGGCGTATCAGCGTCAGTCAGATCGCTGTTTCCTGGCTGCAAGTAAAAGGGAACCCCTGGAAAGCGCTGATGGATGGTTCGTGCATAGGCAAAATCGGCGTCGTCGAAAACAACCACTTTCAGACTAAGTCCTGGATGTTTTTGATCCAAGAGCGCGTGCACAATTCGATCAAGCGCTTGAAAATCAGTTTCCATCCCGGAACTAGGCGGCTTCGGAGAAATCGTAATGTCGTCAATCAGTGGAAGCCACGCTTGCCACTTGCTGCCTTGTGTTTCGACTGCTGTGCGAATGCCATGCTCCTTCAAAAGGGCGATTAAGTCACCGATACCAGCCAAAAGCGCAGGATTTCCCCCGGAGATCGTGACATGAGAAAAACGATCCCCGCCTAAGCGAGTGAGCTCCTCCCAGACCGCCTCGGGCGACATTTGCCGGATTTCATCACGGGCAGATCCATCCCACGTAAAGGCGGAGTCACACCAGTTGCAACGATAGTCACAGCCAGCGGTTCGCACAAACATCGTTTTTTGTCCGATAACCATTCCTTCGCCCTGAATGGTAGGGCCGAATATTTCCAAGACCGGGATCATTCCATCATCCACTCCCGTCTTGCCTCGGCATAGCTGGTCGGTGTCTCGAACAGGCGAACGAACTCCACCCGAGCGCCGTCGTAGCGGTCGCGGTAGGCATCTGACTGCAATTGCTTTTCCATCTCTTCGAAAATCCACACGACCATGTTTTCAGCAGTGGTATTCATCGGAGGAAGCATTTCATTCAGATAGCGATGATCCAAATAAATTTCGATGTGCTCTTTCCAGATTTGCTTGATGTCACCGAAATCGATCACGAGTCCGATCTCGTCCGGAAAGCCACTGATGCCAAAGACAACCGTGTACGTATGGCCGTGGAGGTTTTTGCACTTTCCTTCATAAGCGTGCAGATGATGTGCAGCGTCAAAAGTAAATTCCTTGCTTACCAAAACACGTTTGTTATGGTAGCGAAGCTGTGATTTTTGAATATGGGTACCCAGGGCCTGCATGCGATCGACGATACGAAAATCAAAGTTCGCGCTCATCAGGCTTTTTCTCCAGGTTGATTTTTCTCGGAAAGATACGTGTCCAGTCCGGCTTTTCGCAGGTGGCAGGCAGGGCAATCGCCGCAGCCGTCTCCTTTGATGCCGTTATAGCAGGTGAGGGTATTTTCGCGAATATAGGTGAAGGCACCCAGATCGTCCGCCAGCTTCCATGTTTGTGCTTTGTTCAGCCACATGAGCGGCGTATGAATCACAAACGGATAGTCCATCGACAAATTCAATGTCACGTTGAGTGATTTGATAAAGGCGTCACGGCAGTCGGGATAACCGCTAAAATCCGTTTCGCATACACCAGTAATCAAGTGACGTGCTCCTCGTTGCTTGGCGAAAACGCCCGCAAAGGAAAGGAACAACAAGTTGCGTCCGTCGACGAACGTGGATGGCAATTGGCCTTCTTCCTGGGTAATGTCGATATCTGTGCGGGTGAGTGCATTGGGCGCGAGCTGGTTTAACAGGCTCATGTCCAATACGGAGTTTTTGACGCCGAGTTCTGCGGCAATTTGCTGGGCGCACTCGATCTCCAGCTTGTGTCGCTGACCGTAGTCAAATGTGAGGGTTTCTACTTCGCCGAATTGCTCTTTTGCCCAAAACAGGCAGGTAGTGCTGTCCTGACCTCCGCTAAAGACAACAACGGCTTTTTCCTTTTTCATCATTGCTCTCCATCTCCTCTTAATTGAATGGGAAGAAAGAGAGTTCTTGAACTTTCCTGCAAAAAAACAATAACAATACCAAAGAAAGGTACTGTTATCCAGCTTAGTTTTTTATAGAGGGAGTTCGCGAACCTCTCCCGTGCAGATGCACGGATTTCTTATTTGTGGAACCCAAGTGGGTGCCTTGAGACATTATACAACAATCACCGCAGAAGTGGGGGGATTATCGCTTGGAAAAAGATTGACGGATGGAGGGTGCTACTGCTAGTGTTTTTTCATAATCGATCAACATGGAGTGGAGTTGGTGATTTTGATAAGAGACGTCCCTTTAGTAGAAGAATATCGCGGTGGTATTCTGGAGAACGTACATAACGGCATCGTGTGCGGCGTAAATGAAAAAGGAAAGGTGGCTTATCGGGCAGGAGATGTGAATCATATCACCTTATTGCGTTCAGCAGCTAAGCCCTTTCAAGCCATTCCGATCGCCAAATGTAAAATTGATGAAAAATTCGGACTGAATAACGGCGAAGCAGCACTCTTTGCAGCCTCACATCGTGGAGAAGTCTATCATATAGAACGCTTGGAGTCGATTTTACAAAAGACCGGCATTCAGGAAAACGAATTGCTTACGTGCCCGACTTATCCGCTCAACGAGGAGCCAAAGTTTGCTTGCTTGTCCCAAGGCATAGAAAAGCGCAGGCTCTTTCATAACTGTGCGGGAAAGCATTTGGGGTACTTGGCGCTGTCAAAGGATCAAGGATATTCCACTCATGATTACTACAAGGCAGAGCATCCAGCGCAACAAGAGGCCTTGGAGGTGTTTGCCAGCCTTGCTGATTATCCAAAAGAGCAGGTACAGCTAAGCGTCGACGGTTGTGGCTTCCCGGTTTTTGCGTTGCCGCTCAAGAACCTGGCGATTGCTTATCTAAAGCTCGCATGCCCGGATCTGATCGACGATCAGAAGACACGTGAGGCAGTAGAGAGAGTGACAGGCTGGATGACGAGCAGTCCCGAGATCATTGCCAGTCACAACTTCATTTGTACAGCCCTTTTAATGGATGAAAATATAATCGCCAAAGGCGGAGCGATGGGCGTATACGGCTTTGCTTTGAAAAAGGAGAGACTCAGCTTCTCCCTGAAGGTACTGAATGGCTCTGAATTCGTATGGCCGCTTATAATCGCGTCGATCTTGGAGCAGATTCAGTATGATAATCCGGAAACCATCGACCGACTGCATGCGCTGGCGCCAAAAGCTATTAAAAACGACAATCAGTTGGTGGTCGGGGAGAAACGACCAGTTTTTGTCTTGAACAAATGCTAAAAATGGAGGCGAAGTATCATGCTAGTGGAAGTGATTGCGACTTCAGTTGAGGATGCAAAACGTGCGGAGCAGGGAGGAGCTGATAGGCTGGAGCTCATCTCGGGAATTTTGGAGGGAGGCATTACTCCCAGCTGGGGATTGATTGAGGCAGTGGTCAAGGCGGTTTCGATCCCCGTAAACGTCATGGTGCGACCGCATAGCCAATCGTTTTGCTATACAGCAGAAGAACTTTCTGTCATGCGGCAGGATGTACGAATTATCCATGAGCTTGGGGCAGCAGGTGTCGTAATTGGCATGCTGACTCCGGAAAATAGGCTTGATCAGCGGGGGATGGAGCAGGTGCTTGGTGAATCAGGTTCATTACATGTGACATTCCACCGTGCGTTTGATAATGCCGTCGATCAAATGGAAGCAGCACGTATTCTTCTGGAATATCCTCAGGTTCGTACGATTCTAACTTCTGGGGGCAAAAAAACGGCAATCGAGGGTGCTGATTGCATCGGGCAGCTCGTCAAGTTGACAGAGAACACACAGCTCGCGATTTTGGCAGGAAGCGGATTGTCGCTGGCTAACGTGGGAGACCTCGTGAAACGTACGGGTGTCAAAGAGGTTCATTTTGGATCGGCAGTACGAGAAGAAGGACAGGCTCTCCGATACGTCGATGCAGAGCGAGTGGCAGCGATCAAACAACTACTGTAAGCATAAGACAAGCCGACACCTTACTTCTGGAGGGTAGCCGGCTTGTTGTTCATTTGCTTCCGTATCCAGTAACCGACGATGAGGATCAGTGGATACAAGAACCCTATTGTTAAATCAAAGAATGGCCAGTATGTATACGTTTCGTATAAAAAAGCTTGGTTTGGAACGATGATAATCGCGATGGCGACAAATAAGATGCAAATGGGCAAGGTGAGCGACTGATGCTCCTTTAAATGGAGAAGCTGCTTTATCCCTACACAGAAACCATACATATACAGTACGACTTTAAAATAAATGGAGACAAACCACATGAGAGCCATCATTGCTTCCTGCCTTTGAAAGAACTCTCCTACATGGACTCGTTTGGCGAGGGAGTAGCTAGGAAACGTCTCACGGGAAACCAATTCTGGGCCGAGCACCAAAAGCGATAAGAAGATGACGGCAAGCAGACAAACGCCACCGTATATCGCTCCTCGCAAAAATGCAGATGTGAGCTTTTGTTTTGCATCTAGGAGTGGAGTCATCATGAGGAAAATAACCAGCTCTGAGAAGGGAAAAGCGGTCACGGAAAATACTCCTCTTATAACGGGCTTCATGCCATTTTCCAAGAAGGGGAGAAGGTTCACAAATTGGAACTGAGGGGTTAACAAAAGAAAAAACGAAACAAACGTAAGGACAAACCAGAGGAAAAAGATTTCGCTGGTCCGTGCAAAAGCTTCAAGGCCTAAACGAACAGCGTATATGGCACAGGCAACAAGTAAAAACATGACAGCTTGGATAGGTGTTGCTTTCATAATGTGCGTAGTCATGAAATCGCCAATTGTTCGGATATAGACTGCGCCATTGATTAACACGGCCCCCATAAAGAGGATGGAAAAGACTGTCCCGAGCCAACGTCCAAATATGAGCTTGTTCTTTTCAATCAGCGTTTGTTCGGGGTAGATACGACCGACTACACAAAACAAGTATACGATGGCTAGCCCCAGCGCCATGCCAATCAAGCCTGATAGCCATCCATCGTGACCGGCTTCAGTCGCAGGTATGGAAGGTAGGATCAAGATGGAATCTCCTATGGTGATGAATGTTACGAGGATGACAAATTGGCGGCTGCCAATTTTATCGGAGTTCTGCATGATGCCTCACCTTGTCCGTAGGTTTATCTTACGTATTATTTCCAAGTTCAGGATGGATAAACGAACGGTAAGCGGCACAGTCTCTTGTTTGATTTGTTTTCGGAATAGTATGATAATCAAGGGACAACAAAAAACTATGAGCAACGGGAGAAGGGAAGAAAAGCTGTGGAGCTGGAAAAAAGGTTATCGGCTATTATCGGACAAGCGGAGGGGACTTGGGGCGTCGTTGTGGAGGAACAGGGCTCAGCGAAAGGAACCCGTTTTGAACATGTACCGGACGAGCTGTTTATTGCGGAGAGTGTCATCAAAGTGCCGATCATGGCTGGCGTTTTCGCGGCAAGTGAGCAGGGGCATTTTCGATTGGATGATCAGCTTGTCCTACGCCAAGAGGATCTGGTGGGGGGATCGGGGATTTTGTACGCGCTATCTCCAGGCTTGAGGCTCACGATTCGCGACTTGGTGACCCTCATGATTATTCAGAGCGACAATACGGCGACAAATATGCTGATTGATTTGGTAGGAAAAGATCAGATTGATCAGACTATGATTGATTTGGGAATGCACCAAAGCTGTTATTCACGCAAACTCATGATTTATCCACTCGATATTACAGACAACAATAAGATAACCGCTGGGGATGTTGCGAATATGCTAGGTCATTTGGCAACGGGCAGTTATCTGTCTCAGCATGCCTGCAAAGAGATGATCGCCATTATGAAAAAGCAGCAAGTCCGTAATGGTCTGCCGTCCCAATTACCAAATGAGGAAGAACCCAATTATCCTGGATGGGAACTGCCGTGTAAATCCGGCTGGGATACTGGCAGACAGCATGATGTAGGCTTGCTATATACGAACAATCGCTGCTTTTCGATTACGGCCTTATCCAAAGATGTAACCGCTCAATCTGCTCTGAACACACTGGGATTACTGGGAAGAGCTGTGTATGACTACGCTATTTTGGCTGTCGATAATTAGATCGGCAGCTTTTTTAATTGTTCATGGACAGAACTTGTTTGGAAACCATATCGATCTCTTGCAATTCCGACGAGGTCAAAGAAAAGCGCATAGCTTTGACATTTTCCTCCGCATGATGGACCTTGGACGCGCCTGGAATCGCAAAGACCGTTTCGCCATGAGCGTGAATCAACCAGTTCAAGGCAATTTGTGTAGCGGATGCATCGTATTTACGTGCAAGCTCCTCCAAGACTGTGATGAGCGGCTGGGACTTTTTTAGCCCGGTGGAACGAAAGGGTGATGTCCATTTTCGAGGTCCTGTAATGGACTGAACAAGGGCTGGATTTTTATGAAACTTGCCGCTTAGAATCCCTTGCTCAAGCGGAGAATAGGCGATAATGGCAATGCCCAACTCTTTTGCCGTATCCAGAATCCCGTTTTGTTCGATTCTCCTGTCCAGCAGGCTGTATTTCACTTGATTGGAGATGAGACGCAGCCCATGCTCGCGCAATACACGATCGGCTTCTCGCATGTTTTTGGCGGAAAAATTACTGACGCCTACGTTCTGTATCTTGCCTTGCTTGACGAGCTTGGCCATTTCATTCATTTCGCTTGCAACAGATGACAAGGAGTAGGGCTGGTGGACTTGATGCAAATGGATGGTGCGGTTGTCGAGGAAACGAATGCGCTCGTCGATTGTGTTCCCGATGCTTTTTGCGGTGCGAAATACAGGCCACCATTTTGTCGCAATATGAGCAGAATCAGCTAGTGTCCCAGCGTCTTTAAGGGCTTTTGCCAGCATCTGTTCTGATTGACCTTTGCCGTATACTTCTGCGGTATCAAACCAGTTAATGCCCCCATGCAAACTCGTCTGCACAATTTTTAAAACATTGTCAGGTCCAATGACAGGCCAAAACTTCCCCACCATTCCGTATCCATTGCTAAACTGCCAGCAGCCGAGACCTAGTGGAGAAAGCATCAGGTCTGAGCTCCCTAATTTACGCAAGACAGACGTTTCGAGTGCTCCCAAGTCACTTCACCTACTCCCGTTCTCTTATTGATTTAAGATACTTTCTTCCAATACAGCATACTTGTCGCCGTACTCCTTAATGATATGCTTTTCGCCCCATAAGCAGAGCGAATCGAGAATACTTTTCAAGGTCCAGCCGTACTCGCTGAGCTCATACTCCACTTTGGGCGGAACTTGATTGTAAATGATCCGGCTGATGATACCATCCTCTTCAAGCTCTCTAAGTTGCTGTGTCAGCATCTTTTGCGTAATACCTGGCATCAGTCGTTTCAACTCACTTGTACGTTTTTTTCCGTGAGTCAGGTGACACAAAATAACGCATTTCCATTTACCGCCGATGACCTCAAGTGTAGCTTCCACTGAAATGTTATACTTCTTTTTCACTGTTGATTTCCTCCTGAACGATAGGTACTTATTAGTGCCTATCACACAAAAAAGTGCGTACTTTTTCTTTTCGTTAGTTTATCTCATAATAACACTTGTCAAACGACATGAAGCACATTAGGTGACTGGGAACAGTCATACTACCATAGAGTACAAGGATGGAGGAAACAAGTTATGCCAAAACATTTGCAAGATACAACGACACTGTACAACGGAGTAAAAATGCCTTGGATGGGTCTGGGTGTTTTTAAAGTAGAGGAAGGTCAGGAGCTCGAGCTAGCTATAAAAACAGCAATCAAGCATGGCTACCGCAGTATTGACACAGCCGCTATTTATAACAACGAAGAGGGTGTTGGCCGTGGAATCCGTGCAGGTTTGCAGGAAGCGGGCATTACTCGGGAAGATCTTTTTGTTACCTCGAAAGTATGGAATGCGGATTTAGGATATGAGTCCACGTTGCAAGCATATGAGACGAGCCTGAAAAAATTAGGGCTGGAATACTTGGACTTGTACCTCATTCACTGGCCAGTAGAAGGAAAGTTCAAAGAAGCATGGAGAGCATTGGAGACGCTGTACAAAAAAGGGTTGGTAAAAGCCATCGGGGTGAGCAATTTCCACGTTCATCATTTAGAAGAGCTGCTTAAAGACGCTGAAATTAAGCCGATGGTCAACCAAGTGGAATTCCATCCGCGCTTGTCCCAAGATGAACTGCATGCCTACTGCAAGGAGCAAGGGATTCAATTTGAAGCATGGTCTCCGCTTATGCAAGGTCAGCTATTGGACAATCCAGTACTAAAAGGAATTGCAGAAAAATACGGAAAGTCCATTGCACAAGTGATTATACGCTGGGATTTGCAAAATGGCGTCGTAACCATTCCAAAGTCGACCAAAGAGCATCGAATCGTCGAGAATGCATCCGTATTTGATTTCGAACTATCGAAAGAAGACATGGAAATGATTCATTCTCTGAATCAAAATCACCGTGTTGGTCCAGACCCAGATAACTTTGATTTTTAATAGCTGACAGCAAACAAAAAACTCCTGATGATTTCAGGAGTTTTTTTGCGTTGAAGAAAAGGAATAGGAATAGGAATCAAATGACTTCTGGCAACTGAATGTCGTCCATTGTGATCACACATTCAAATTGATTGGGGGAGTCGTGGTGAACATGCTCCTTGAAAATACCCATTTTCACGAAAAAGCGCAGGCTGGTGTAAACGGTTGAGAGTGTGATGTTTGGCATCTCGTTTTTCAAAGCGTGATAAATGTCTTTGGCTGTATAGAATTTCCGAGTAGTAAGCATAAGAAGGAGTACGGCTCTTCTTTGGATGGTTAATCTTTTTCCTAGATGCTTGACTTGTTGTGTGACACTGACAATATGATCGTCCATTACAGGTCACCTCGTTCTTATATTATAATAATTACTATATGATAATTATCCTTTTTATTTTGTGTGCAGTCAACTTTTTCTTTCCGCATCTTATCCGGCTCATGGCTTGCGTGTGCATGTTTCTGGGGGATGCGTAAATCTTACATAAGAGGGATGAGGAAAAAGGGGTTTTCTTTTCCACCAAAACATGGTAGTGTATGTGCGGATTTTGCTTACGTGATAATGTCAGGAGTGGGACCATGTGGCACGAAAAAGACGAACCGCAATCCAGATGAACAGTCCACAGCGAAAAGTACTCGAATACGGCATGCTGGTTCTTGGATCGCTAGTATTGGCAACTAGCTTCAATCTGTTTTTGAATCCAAACCAAATTGCTTCTGGAGGCGTTTCTGGGCTATCGACAATTTTGCACAACTTGTTTGGTTTTTCTCCAGCGGTGGTGCAATGGGCAATGAATATTCCTTTGTTTCTATTAGGATTCAAATTTCTCGATCGGCAATACAGTATGAAGGCGGCGGTTGGTTCCATTGTTCTCCCTTTGTGTGTCATGCTGACCAGTCACCTGCAGCCGTTAACCACGAATCTTCTGCTTGCAAGTATTTATGGAGGAATCGGGGTGGGGCTAGGGATTGGTATCGTGTTTCGGGGGAGAGGATCGACGGGCGGTTTTTCAATTGCAACGCAAATCCTCCACAAATATTCAGGAATTAGCTTGGGTGCATGTGTAGCTGTGTTTGATGGACTAGTGATCTTGTTTGCAGGGATTGTATTCGATCCGGAAAAAGCATTGTATGCACTTATCGCATTGTTTGTGACCAGCAAGACGATTGATATTGTTCAGATGGGCTGGAATACATCCAAAGTCGCTTATATCATTTCGAATGAAACAGATACACTGAGAGAAACCATCTTGTACGATTTGGACCGCGGTGTCACTTTGCTGGATGGTGCAGGTGGATATACTGGAGACGCGCGTAAGGTGCTCATGGCAGTTGTCAGCCAAAGTGAAGTGAGCAAGCTGAAAATCATGGTGCGTTCGGTTGATCCCGATGCATTCATTATTTTGTGCCCTGCTCAGGAAGTTTTAGGAGAGGGCTTTCGAGCGGGATAATATTATAGAAGAAACGAGCGGTGGGGAGTAATTCCACTGCTCTTTTTTTATTCGATTTTTATTATGAATGAAATTATTTTAGATTTTCTATTGCATTTAAAATTTATACGTGCTATATTAAATCTCGTGAGCGGGACACACACGAAACGCACACAACGAAAAACAAATCAAATGCCGGTGTAGCTCAATTGGTAGAGCACCTGACTTGTAATCAGGGGGTTGTGGGTTCAAGTCCTATCGCCGGCACCACTACCTAATCTGTAGTTGGGAAACGAAATGGAGCGCTTGATAGCGC